>CAIVVT010000091.1 GCA_903909435.1 uncultured Acidobacteriia bacterium
ACAACTCGGCTGGCGCAAAATCAACGAACAAGTGAAAGATCGCCGATGCATCCATAGTCAAAACATAACGCCAATGGAATGTTTTGGTTGCGCCGAAAGCTTAGAAAACTAAGTGACATTGGGATGGCATCCTGCCCCACACGGCAGCATCAGCCCGTCGCAGTGTTTTGCGAAACTCGATCAACCCAAACCGCTGGTTTTGACGGTTGGTGTCTGCAAGTGATTGATTCGCGGCTGGCGATTTCGGCAAACCGTCAAATCTGACGGTTTGGGCTTTCTTGTGCACATTGCCCCGAGGTATAGAATCGTTGCCATGAATCGTCGCAAGTTTCTGAGCAGCACCGCTGTGACCGTCGCCGCCGCACCTGTTTTGACCGCTCAAAAAACGGTCGCCGCGCCGCTGGATTCCGTGGCCATCGCTCGGCGCCACGCGATCGTGAATACTGTGCCTACGCCAAATTTCTTTGAAGGCGCGCTGCTCGGCAACGGCGACGTCGGCGTGTGCGTCACGCTACGCCCTGACGCTCTCGGGCTGCACCTCGGCAAAGAGGACTCCTGGGACATTCGCGTCAGCGAGGACCACTACCAGCACGTGCTCCACTTCGACGAACTGCTGAAGCTGTGGAAGCGCGCCGGCGATGAGGCCAAACGCCAGAACAAACCGCACATGATTTACCTGGAACAGAACATCGATTTCTTCCGCGAATACACCCAGAAAGTGAGCGCCTCGTACAGTAAGCCGTGGCCCCGGCCGTGGCCCTGCGGCATCGTCTGGATTCATTGGGACTCGCGCCACGTGCGGCTGGTCAAACAGTCGCTTGATCCCTCAAACGGCCTGTACAGCGCTGAGTTCGTGCACGACGACCTGAAGGGCAAAACGAGCGGGTTCCGCCTGCTGTGCTTTGTCAACCACAACACGAATTACATCTGCGCGTGGGCGGAGACCGTGGTGCCAGGAACGCCGGTCCCCATCACCTCGGTTGTGTATGTGCCGAACGACGACCCGGACGCGCGGCTGCCCGACCCGGAGCTGAGGATCTCCCCCGGCTCGTTTGCGAGCTTCCAGCGGTTGCCCGCCACCGCGCCCACCGCAGCCGCGCACGACGCCGCCAAGACGGACGACTCGGCCGCCGCCGTGATCAGCGCGGCGTTCGCCAGAAACACGCCGGCCGGCCGGGCCGCGAACGCTGCGCCCCTTTCGCCCGAGGACTCTTCGTTCGCCCTCGAAGGCCGCTACGACCTGAACCATTTCCGCCTGGACGTCGTGCTCCAGACGCCCCGGGATGCGAAGGACAATCGCGCCGCCGCGCAAGCGGAGATCGGGCGTTTGTCGGTCCTGCCCACGCGGCAACTGCAGCGCGCTTCGGCCAAAAGTTGGGCGGAGTTCTGGTCGAAATCCGCGGTCGAATTCCAGGATCGCGAACTCGAGCGCATCTGGTATCACAACCAGTACGTGCTGGCCTGCTGCCTGCGCGAAGGCAAACTCGCTCCGGGGCTGTTCGGCAACTGGTCGAGCGGCAAGATCGGGACAGCCTGGCACGGCGACTATCACATGAACTACAACACCCAGCAGGTGTGGTGGGGCGTGTTCTCGTCCAACCACGTGGAGCAGCACCTGCCCTACGTCGAGCTGTGCGAGAAGCTGACCGCGCTAGGCGAGAGTTATGCCCGGGAGAAGTTCGGTTTGCCGGGAGCGTTCTACTTCCACTCCGCCTATCCCGTGCCGAGCAAGGTGAACCCGTATCCCGCACCGCCCTGGGGCTACGAAGTTTGCGAAACGCCGTGGACCGTGCAGAGCCTGTGGTGGCATTACCTCTACACGCAGGACCTGGATTTTCTCAAACGCGCATACCCCATGCTGCGCTCGGCCTCGCGCTTCCTGGCGGCCTACGTGAAGAAGCTCGACGATGGGAAGTACCACATCATCCCCACGGTCTCGCCGGAGAACTGGGGCTTCACCGTGGACATGCGGCTCAACAAGGACTGCATCATCGACGTGGCGCTTTCGCAGTTCGTCTTGAACGCCAGTCACGAGGCCGCGGCGCTGCTCGGCATGGACAAAGCGGAGCGCGATGACTGGAACGAGATCCGTAAGAACCTGGCGGACTACCCGACGGTGGATGGACCGTACGGCAAAGTCTGGCTGGACGTTCCGGGGGCGCCGGCGGAGTGGATCTACAACGTCCCCGTGACGCTCGCGCCCGTCTTTCCCGGCGAGCAGGTAGGCCTCGGGATCGGCGAGAAGTATCTGGAACTGGCGAGAAACAGCGCCAGGACGGTGCGTTTGGAGGGTGGAAACGACCTGGTTTACCTGCCGATGATCAAGGCGCGGCTCGGGCAGCTCGACGTAGCCGATTTTAAGAACGAGGTCCGCTACTGCCAACTGGCCAACGGCATCTCCAACGACCGTGTGCGGCAGACCGGCGGGCGCTACGCGGAGTCCACGGACTTCGACTTCATGATGCGCATGGGCGTGTGGACCGAGAACCTTTCGCTGCCCGCGGTGCTCAACGAGTGCATGCTGCAAAGCTACTCGCGCACGCTGCGGCTGTTCCCGAACACGACGAATCTGGGCAAGGCGCGCTTCCAGGACCTGCGCGCCGCCGGAGCGTTTCTGGTGAGCGCGGAATGGGACGGCCAGGCGGTCACGGGGCTCAGCGTGCTGAGCGAAAAAGGCGTGGCGCTGCGGCTCTACAAACCGTGGGAGGGGGACCTGCAAGTGTCGCCGGAAACGAAAGTCGAGCGGGACGGCGACGTGTTCGTGATCGCGACGCGCGCCGGCACCAGGTACACGATTCGCCGGGCGTAATCCCCCTATTGGCGGGGCGGCGCTCCGAGCCGCCCCGCCACGGAGAGCAGCCGCGCGTTATTCGGCGATCGCTTCCAGTTGCCGCAGGTGGTTGTTGTCGTGGCCGGCCATGGTCTCCACCAGCGTCCCGAAAGTCATCGTCCCGCGTTCGGGATGGCTTACTGGCTTGGCACACGCCTCGGCCGGCACCGTTGCCAGCAGCGCCAGGTTCCACGCCCGCAGGGCGGTGAACGCGGCGAGTGCGGCCTCGGCGGGAATGCCCGGATACGATTTCGCCCACAGGTCCTGATCGAAGGGCTGCACCACGTGGTGATGCTCCGCCAGCGTCTGCCGCAGCCGGAAGGCGAAGGCTATTTCGGTGTCGGCCAGATGGCACAGGATGTCGCGTGCGGACCATTTGCCCTTGGCGGGATTCACGGTGATCTTCTCAGGTCCCATGCTTTTTGCGAGGGCTGCCAGCCTGGTTGACGTCTCTGCAATCACCGCGTGCGGGTCGCGGCCCGCCACCAAGTCCGCGTAGGGGTTCAAGGTCATCGTTCATGCTCCCGGATTGGGTTCCCATTCATCCCGCCCATGTATCCAGGATAGTTCAGTGCGGATTAGGGGCGCACGCCGGCAGGCCCGCTGAGGGGGACAAGGGTGTCCATGCCGGACGCTGCAGCGTGCGCCGCAATGCGGGCGAGCCCATCCAGGTATCGCAGCCAGGGATTCAAACCGGACTGGACCCGATATAATGACGGCATGGCCGGACTAGTGACACTGGGGACGCACGCGCTGGACTCCGCGGCGCTCGAAAGCAAGCAGGAGAAACTGATCGGCCTCCTGCGCGGCATGGGCCGCGTGCTGGTGGCCTACTCGGGCGGCACCGACTCCGCCTACCTCGCCTGGGCCGCCAAGCAAGCTCTGGGCGATAACGCCGTCGCCGTCACGGCCGACTCGCCGTCGGTACCGCGCTCGCACATGCGGGACGCCGCGGCCCTGACGCATGACTTCGGCATCCGGCACGAGATTATCCAGACGCTCGAGTTCGAGAATCCGGAGTACGCTGCCAACAACCCGGACCGCTGCTTCTACTGCAAGGACGAACTATTCCGGCGCATGGAGGAACTGGCCGCGCGCTTCCCCGGTCAGATCATCGTTTACGGGGTGAACACGGACGACCTCGGCGACTACCGGCCCGGCCAGAAAGCGGCCAAGATTCACGAGGTGAAAGCGCCGCTGGTCGAGGCGGGTTTGAGCAAGGCGGAGATTCGCGAGTTGTCCCGGCTGGCCGGGCTGCCCACCTGGGACCGTCCGGCGGCGGCCTGTCTGAGTTCCCGCATCGCTTATGGCACCCAGGTGACGGTGGAGAACATCCTGCAGGTGGAGACCGCCGAGGAAGCTCTGAAGGCGCTGGGCTTCCGTCAATTCAGGGTGCGCTACCACTCGGGCGAGGTGGTGCGGGTGGAAATCGCTCGCGAGGAGCTTTCGAAGGCGCTTTCCATCGAAATGTTCGATATGATCTCCAGTAGTTTGAAAAGCCTCGGCTTCAAGTACGTGACCCTGGACATGCAAGGCTACCGTCAGGGCTCCATGAACGAAGTGCTGCCCGAGGCTGACAAGGCGAAGGTCGCACACGAGGTCTAAAATGCCGCGCTCCCGGCGAGGTGAGCAAGAACCGACGGCCAAAACGGTCAAGGTTTGCCTCGACACCCTGGTAGCGTGCCTGGGCCTCGAACAGCGCGCCACCGGCCGGACCGAACCGCAAGAGTGGGAAGACATCACAACCCGTCTGGAGCACTCCGTGGGCTGGGTCTTCTCGACGCGCGCCGCCGAGCATGCGGTCACGCTGCGCTTCGCCGTCTCAGGTTACGCGGGGGAACAGAGCACGGGCTGGTTCGACCGCGTGGTCGAGGAATTGATCGCCCTGTTGGCCCGGCTGCGCTACGACCTGGGCGAGCGGCCGACCGGCGCCACATGGATGCTGAACCGCCAGTTGCTGGCCGTTTCCGAGGCGATTCGGGCGGGCGTCAGTGACTGCAAGCCGGGTTATCGCGGTCTACAGGCGGCGCTGGCCAACTCGCCCTGGTTCCTGGCGGACCTCGGGCGGCTGGCGGCCAGTGCGGGCATCGACGTGGATAAGGTGCTGCCCGGGCGCGCGCCCTGGATGGAGGAGAACGAGAAGCGCTACCGCCGCCTGCTGAAGACCAGCAGCGATGCTCCGCTGGGCGCCCGAATCGATCAACTCACCGCGATTCTCGAACTGCGGCGGCGGCAGCTGCAGAACCATTTGAAATTCTCCGGCCAGTCGCCAGAGCCCGTCGAGGCCTGGTGCGTGGCGCTGAACGAGTTATACGCCCGGGTTCAGCCCGGTCTGACGCCGCAACGACTACTGGAAGAGGCGCACCGGTTGGCCGCCAATTGCCGTCAAGCGGGGTTGGAGAACTGGGCCGGACTACTGGAGGAACCCGCGCGGCTGGCGGAGTTTGCGGGAGAAGCGATGTATCCGCCCGGTGTGGACGCCACATGGCTGGGCCATCACACGCTGCCCGCCCTGGTGCAGGGTCGCATCGCCCGCTGCTGCGGTTTGCCGTTCTGTCATGCCCTGGAGCCGCTGGAGTTGATCACGGGCGCTCTGGCCGCCCGGCCGACGCTGCACGCGAATTTCGCCGCGACCGCAACGCTGCTGGAGCACAGCCTGCTGGCGGAAACCAGCGTACTCCAGCCCGAGGCTCCGTTCTATTTCGACGTGCTGCGCGAACTGGAGGCGAGTTTCCGGCTGTGGTTCGATGCCGGGCTGGTGATCGCGAGGAACGCGCGCGGACCGAGCGAAGCGGGCGGCTCGGCGACCCCCGACGAGTGGTGCGAACAGCTGGGGTCGCTGCGCGACGTGTTCTTCGGCCGCTGTGGATCCATGCGCGCGGAGCAACTTCGCTTTCAGTTCCTGGCTGGTCTCGGGTTGGGCAGCAGCCGCGATCTGCTGCTGCAACTGGAATCCCGTCCACGTTGGTTGAATTGACGGGGGTGCCCAAACACTGGCACAGGTCCGCGAGCCGGCTTCAACCGGGAGGACGCAGCGGTTTCTTCGCGGCGTAAATGGGTTGGGAATACGCAACTCCAGGTTGGAGTCCCTGCTTAAGTAGAGTGCGACTGCGACGGCCGGCCGTCCAATGGACTTCGTGTTTGAAGTCCCAGGCCAGGTTCTGGACGGAACTTACCAGGTATGTGGCTCCGAAGTGGTGCCGGTTCCAGTCCACCGGACGATATACTGTTTCCACCAAGTCCAAAGTGGACCAGCACTCCGTTCGCAGTTGGGGCAAGCCTGGCGCGCGATGAGTTGAAGTCGATCAACTCAATTAACCGGGCTCAATCTGATTTAATAGAAACGACGATACTCACTATTCTCGATGCGCTTACGCAGCATTTTACAGATCGGCGTGGTTGCCGCCGCCAGCCTATTCGGGCTGGGCGGCATGGCCGGTTCGATGCAAGCGCACGATCTGAACCGGGACTTCTCGCAGTTCCACCTGACGAAGTGGGATTCCGACAACGGCCTGCCTTCTTCCAGTGTCAGCGCCCTGGCGCAGACCAAAGACGGCTACGTCTGGTTTGGCACCTTTAGCGGACTGGCGCGCTTCGACGGGGTCCGCTTCACGGTCTTCGATCACAACAACGGCAACCTGCCCCACAACGAGGTGCTCAGCCTGCTGGCGACTGCCGACGGTGCGCTGTGGATCGGCACGCCGCGCGGTGCGGCACGCTATTTTCACGGGGAATTCGAGGCCTTCGGATCCTCCAAAGGGCTGCCGGACGGACCGATCATCGATTTCATCGAGAGCGCGGGGCAACTCTGGGCGGCGGCTCGCAATCACGGACTGTTCCGTCTGGAGCACGGCAACTTTCGCCCGGTAGGTCCGCCCGGACTGCTGGCCGGGAACCGGCCGCACACGCTGCAGCCAGCGCCTGGCGGCGATGTCTATGCGGCCGGCGACATTGGTGTAGTGCGGGTGTCCGCCTCCGGCAGCGTGCGCAACATCGGTCCTGAAGAGACCGGCCCGGTCCGCCTGATTTTCGTCGATCGCCCCGGCGCGCTGTGGGCGGCCACAGTCGAAGGCGCGCTGCTGCGGCTCACCAACGGCGTCTGGAATACGAACCCCATTCCGGGGCTGCATCAGGCGGGCAAACTGGGCGTGCTGTGCATGATGCAGGATCGCACCGGAACGCTGTGGATCGGCAGCGACAAGTCCGGGCTGATCGGGATCGACGGGAAGCGCGTGCGGGTGTACCAGGACTCTCCCAGCCTGCCCGAACCGCGGATCTCGGGATTGCTGGAGGACAGCGAAGGCGGGCTGTGGCTGGGGATGCCGGCATTTGGCGCGCTGCACATGACCGATGGCGGCGTCACTCCCTACGGGAGGCCGGAGGGGATGAGCTGGGACGTCGCCCTGTCGGTGCTGCAGACGCGCGATGGGACGGTCTGGGCCGGACTGGATGGCGGGGGGCTGAACCTGCTGCGGGGCGGGCGTTGGCGCGCGATCACTGCGCCGCAGGTGCTCGGCGGCATGTTCCCCTACACCATGCTGGAGAGCCGCGACGGCTCCGTGTGGGTCGCCACCGACAACGACACGCTGCACCGCTTTCGCGACGGCGTGCTGGTGCAAAAGCTGAAGATCCCGGGTAATCCAGGCAATCCGGCTTCGCTCGCCGAGGATTCCGATGGCACGCTCTGGCTAGGGGCTGCGCACGGTCTGTACCGGCTGCGCGGCACGCAGTGGGAGGTGCCGTCGCTCCAGAGCGGGCCGCCCTGGAGCAGCTGCCTGGTGAGTGCGATCTTGTTCGACGAGGTTGGGCGGACCCTGGTGGCCACCGATGCCGGGCTGTGGAAACTGACGGGTGGCCGATTCGTTCCCGTGCCCGGAACGGAAGGGCAAAATGTCCCGGCGCTGATACGCGATTCCCAGGGTACGATTTGGGCGGGATTGTACGGACTGGGGTTGCTGAGGATTCGCGGCGGCCAGATCAGCCGCATGGAGGCGGCGGACGGGCTGCCCGAGACGCAGATCGTTTCTCTGGCCGATGACGGCCTGGGCAAGCTGTGGCTGGGCGGGGCGCGAGGGATCTATTCGATCGGTCTCAACGCGCTGGAACAGCACGCCGCCGGCGCCGCGACGCGACTCGTGTTTGACGAAATCGGCCTGGGTGAGGGAATGCGTTCGCGCGAGTGCAACGGCGGCCAGACGCCAGCTGTCTGGCGCATGAAGGACGGCTCGCTGTGGTTCGCCACGATGCGCGGGCTGGTGAAGCTGGATCCCAGCAAGCCGCTGCGCCCCGCGTCCATTCTGAACGCGACGATTGAACAAATGGTGGTTGGGCACCAGTCGCGGGCGATCAACGTCCCGCTCGTCGAATTGAGCCCGGCCGAGCGGGATGTGGGTTTCCGTTACACGGCGGCCAGCTTCGCTTCCCCCGATCGCCTGCGCTTCCGTTATCGTCTGCAGGGCTACGACGCGAAATGGGTGGAAGCCGACACCCGGCGCGAGGCGTTTTACACGAACCTGCCGCCTGGAACTTATGAGTTTGTCGTGCAGGCCGGCGTGCCGGGCATGTGGGGCGCCGCGAGTCCGGGCGTGCACCTCTCAGTGGCCGCGCACTGGTACGAGACCATGCTGGCGCGGGCCACCAGCGGCGCGCTGATGGTGCTGCTCGCGACCGCATTCTACTTCGTGCGCATGCGTCATTTGAAGCGTCGCGAAGAGCAACTCGCCACGAAAGTCGAGGAACGCACCGCCGAACTGCGGGAGGAGGTCAACGAACGCAGGCGCGCCGAGGCCCGCTCCGAAATCCTGGCGCGCACCAAGAGCGAGTTTCTGGCCAACATGAGCCACGAAATGCGCACGCCGATGAACTCCGTGATGGGCATGACCAGCCTGCTGATGGAGACGCCGCTCTCGACCGAACAGCGCGAATGCGTGGACGTCGTGCGGGCCAGTGGAACGCACCTGCTGGCCGTGATCAACGACATCCTGGACTATTCGAAAGTGGAGAGCGGGGCGCTGCAGCTCGAGAGCCTGCCTTTCCGTATCGACCAATGCGTCAAGGAAGTCTTCGACATCCTGTCTCCGCTGGCAAAACCCAAAGGGATTCAGCTTGTCTGCGCCTTTGAAGAGGTGCCCGAAGCCATTCGCGGGGACATCACGCGCGTCCGGCAAGTGCTGGTGAACCTGGTGGGCAACGGGATCAAGTTCACGCGGCATGGCGAGGTGGAAGTCCACGTCTACCCGCATGCGGACGGCAACCCGCCCGTGTTGCGCTTTGAGGTTCGCGATACCGGAATCGGCGTTCCCGCCGACCACCAGTCGAACCTGTTCCTGGCATTCACCCAGGCTGACTCTTCGACCACCCGCCGGTTCGGGGGCACGGGGCTCGGGTTGGCCATCAGCCGCCGTCTGGTCGAGTTGATGGGCGGCACCATCGGGGTGCGCAACAACGCCGGAGCCGGCGCGACTTTCTGGTTCACGCTGCCCGCGGAGGCGGTGGATCCCAGCCTGGTTCCGAAGCCGGCCCGCCTGGCCGGGATCGATTCGGCGCTCGGGTCACGGATTCCTATGCGCATCCTGCTGGCGGAGGACAATCCGATCAACCAGAAGGTCGCAACCAGGCTGCTCGAAAAGCTGGGTTACCATCCGGACGTCGTGTCCAATGGCCAGGAGTCCCTGGATGCCGTCCGCCGCCAGGCTTACGACCTGATTCTGATGGACATGCAGATGCCCGTAATGGACGGGCTCGAAGCCAGCCGCATCGTCGTGCAGGAGTACCCCGAGGAGACCCGGCCCTACATCGTGGCGATGACCGCCAACGTGCTTGAGTCCGACCGCGAGGCGTGCAAGAACGCGGGGATGGACGATTTTCTGGGCAAGCCCGTGCTGCTTTCGGACTTGCACAAACTGCTGGAGCGGGTGAGCGTGCAATTGGGGCTGCGGCGCGCGGGTGTTGCTCCCCGCAGGCAGGTGCGCTTCGAACAGCCGGCCGTGCCGGCGACGCCCCCCAAGGGTTGACCGAAAGCCGAGTCGCCAGGTGTTGGATGGATGGCCTATGGGCCTGTGTCAGGCCGCCAATAGCTGAATCCGGCCGTGACAGCAGGCACCCCGCTAATGCGCTTCGCTGCCGATGAGTGTGTCGGCCGTCCAATTCTGCTGGCGCAGCAGCGCTCGCCGCAGCGCGGCGATCAACTCCTGCACAGAATAAGACCTAAGCAGCCGGTCATCGTACCATCTCGGGCCGCCGTCCGGCTGATCCGCGTCTAACGCGATAACCTCCAGGGTAGGCAGGCACTGGCGCAGGCAAGCCAACTCCGCCAGCGCCTCTTCGCGGCCGGGGTCATGCGTGAACAGGACCGCGGCATTCCGTTCGTGCGCCAGCAGCAGCCCCTCAGAGAAAGACGCAGCCATCACAACCGCGATCGCCGTGTGCTCCAAAGCAGAGACGAGCAGATGCCGGTAGACCCGCCCCGGCTCCACAAATACGACGACCGGCCGCTGCGCGTCGAGAGCGACGCGTACCGCCGCGACCAATTCTGTTGGCGTGAAGGGCTTCGCGAGCACGGATTCGTTGCCGGCGTTCAGCCTGCGCAGCCAGGCCGGATCGCCCGTGATGTAGACCGTCCTCGACCGCGTGCGAGCGCGGCGGAGATCCTCCGCGAGATCGGTACCGACTCCATCGGGGAGTAAGAGGTCCACAAGTGCGATATGGGGACGAACAACGCAATCGCGAAGCAAGCCAGTAGCTTCTCTCAGGCTCCCGGCTTCGACGACCTGCCACCCCTGATGTTCCAGAATTACGCGGGCCAGCCCACGCACAGCTTCGTCATCATCGACGAGCAGGATGCCGACTTTTTCTTCCATTGAATGCACCGCCGCAGACTTACGGCCGACTCACGCCAGGCAATCTACCGAACGCATCCAGACGCAGCAACAGCCTATCCTACGCGCTGTCAGATTCGTGTAGCGAGCGCTGATTGGAGTTCCACTCGCAGCGCTACCAACTCCGAGCCTTCCAGACTGAGCCGGGGAGGACGAACGCGCCCACTCCCCATGCCGATTTCTTCCTGTACCTGTTTTATAAGTTGCACGAATTTCGGGACGGTATCAAGCCTTAAAAGCGGAAGAAACCAGCGATAGATCTCAAAAGCGCGGGCGCAGTCGCCGCCAAGCGCCGACTCAAACAGTTCTACCGACTCTTTGGGAAAGGCGTTCACCAACCCGGCGATCCAGCCGCACGCGCCCGCGGAGACGGCCTCGACAATCAGGTCGTCCACGCCGCACAGAATCCGCAGTCGCTCGCCCAGGATGGCGCGCAACGCCATTACTCGCCGTACGTCGGCGCTGGATTCCTTGATGGCCTCCAGATTGGCGTACTTCCGGCACAACTCCGCGACCTGCCCCGGCAGGAAGTCGACTTTGTAGGCGATGGGATTGTTGTACAAGATGCAGGGCAGGGGAGTGGCCTCGATTACGGCGCCCACGTGCGCCCGCATCTCGCGCCAATCGCCACAGTACACATAGGGCGGCAGCACCATCAAGGCGTCGCAACCGGCGGCTTCTGCGGCAAGGGCCTGTTCCACCGCTTCGCGCGTCGAGGTTGCGGCCACGCCCGAAACGACGCTGGCCCGGCCGGAGAGCGTGGCTACGCAGGTGTCGAGGACCGCCCGCCGTTCCTCGACACGGAGCGCCGCGCCCTCTCCCAATGAGCCCAACGCCACCACTCCCGTACAACCGTTCTCGACCAGCCACCCGGCGTGGCGGGCCAGAAACTCGTGATCGACACTCAAGTCGGCTTTGAACGGCGTTGTAATCGCCGGAATAACGCCTTGCCAATTCATCTTCATTCCCCTCGTTTCACGATCAGCTACGCCAGGCGCCATGCCCAGGATCATTAGATCGCATTCAAACCCCGGCCGCATTCGCCCCGGCTCACGGCCTGTGCCGCGCCGGCGGGACTATGGCTGATCCGACATCGACCCGAGCCGAACGGGCGTAATGGGCGGCCTGACACTCTCCGCGCTCCAGCCCCACACGAACTCCACCGCCGGGCCGCAAGTCCGTCCCTGGCAAGGGCCCATGCCGCAGCGGGAGCCCAGCTTAGCCTCCCGCCAAGAACCGAATCCCGCCAACTCGGCGGCGGGCACGTCCTCGCAGCGGCAAACCAATGTGTCCGGGGTGACCGCCGCTCTTAACTCATCCCGCAGTGCGAACGCGGAGTCCATCGCGTGCACCTGCCGCGCCAAGCAATTGCGCAGTGGCGCGACCCGGTCGACCTCGTGCCAGTGGCCGCAGGCGGCGTACCCGGCGACGCTCCCCTCGGCGAGACTCAGTTCCGCGCCGCCGATGCCCGTGATCTCGCCGCAGGCGAAAACGCCATCCAAACTCGTCTTCTGCCGGGCATCCACATCGACGAAGTGCGCACCCGGCGCTGCGGAACTGCCAGTGGTGCGGCAACCCATCAAGCGCGCCAACTCGGAGTTCGGGACCAGCCCATAACCGAGCGCCAGCATGTCGCAATCGACCCGCACCGTGCGCTTCCCGTCCGTGATGGCCACCCATTCCAACGGGCCGTTTCCGCCGGCCTCACAAACCCACCAGCCGGGGCGATACGGCACGACGCCTGCCTGCACCATCAGCGTCGCCGCCTGCAGGAGTTTGTCCGGGAAGCCAGCCAGATGGAGGCCGAAGCGGGTCAGGCTGCGCCAGCCAGCCTGCTCCAGGATCATCAGCACCTCGCCGCCATGCGCGCCGAGCATTCCGGCGGCGGCCAACAGGAGTGGCCCCGTTCCGGCGACGAGAATCCGCTGCCCATCGATACGGAATCCGCCCTTCACCAGCGCCTGCAGGCCGCCCGCCGCGTAGACTCCGGAACGCGTCCACCCGGGAAAGGGCAACAGGCGTTCGCGCGCTCCAGTGGCGAGGATCAGCGCGCTATAGTGGATCTCCTCCACGCCCCGATCCGTCTCGAAACGAACGAAATGCAGCGCCGCGTCTGCATCGAAAGCGGTGGCTCCTGACAGGACGGATGCCCCGCAGCGCCCCAATCGGGTCAGCCAGAGATCGGCTGCGTGCTGAACGTCCGCGCGAGTGTGCATTGCGCCCCGCTGCGCCCGCCAGATCTGTCCGCCACAGGCCGGGTTCTCATCCGTCAGGATGACTTGACGCCCCGATTCGCCGGCACAGCAGGCGGCCGCGATACCGGCCGGTCCAGCGCCCAGCACCAGCACCTCGCAGTCGCGCCGGGTCATTCCGTTTCAACCTTCATGTGATCGCGGCAGACGATCATACAGCACTTGCTGTGCGGGCGCCCATCCACGGTCACCCGGCACTCCTGGCAGACACCCATGCCGCACAGCGGCCCGCGCAGTTCACCTTTCACCGAACGCCGGAATCCGCGCACACCCAGGGTGAGCAGGGCGGAGGCGAGCATGGAACCGGCGGCCACTTCCCGCTCCTGACCGTTCAAGACGATGCGGACGGTCTTGTTCACGCCCGGCCCACCTCCGTTGAGAGACGCGCGGGCAGATACGGATGGGCGGGGATCGCGCACGAATTTCCCAGAATCAGCGCGGTCAGCAGGTGCGCGGTGCCGAGTGAGGTCGTAATGCCTAAGCCTTCGTGCCCGGCCGCGATCCACACGCCGGGCAGGCTGGGATGGGGTCCAATCAGCGGCAGATTGTCGGGCGTCGCGGCTCGAAACCCGGTCCAGCAGCGGACGGCACTCAAATTGCCCAGGTCCGGCATGTAGGCCAAGGCGCGTTTCAACATCGCTTCCAGAACGGGCCGCTCCACGACGGCATTGGTGACGCCGAACTGGCGCGAAGAGCCCACCAGAATCTGACCGGTCGGCCGGGGGCACAGGTTGAAAGCCACGCTGTCGGCGGTGCTGGAATGGGCGCTCTTAGAGTAGCCGAGCTCAACGATCTGGTGCGCGATGAATCCGGGCTCCCGGTCCGTGATGGCGAGATGGCCTTTGCGCGACTGGACCGGCAGTCCCGGCGTCAAGCGCGGGGCGTCTACCCCCGCCGCGTTCACCAACGCCGCCGCGCTCCAGCGCGTTCCGTCGCTCAATCGAGCGCTGCCCGCACCGAAGGACTCGACTCGCTGCCCCTGCCGGTAGGTGGCCCCGTGCGCGGTTGCCTGAGCCAGCATCCAGCGCGCCGCTGCGGGCGCGTAAACCACGCCGTCGTGGGGCACCAGCAGTGCGCCGGCCAACCCGGGGCGCAGGTGCGGCTCCAGGGCCGCCAACTCCCCGGCGTCCAGCAGCGTGGCTGCCACCCCGCGACTGGCGGCGTATTCCCGTTTACGGCTCGCTTCGGCCATCTCCTCCCCGCCGGACGCCACCCACAGCGTTCCGCATTCGACGTACTCCGCGCTCGCCGGCAATTCGGGCCGCAGATCCCGCCACAACTGCCGGGACCAGGCCGTCAGGCGGAATTGCGCGTCCGAATCGTCGAGCACCACGATGTGGCCCATCCCCGCTGCCGTGGCCCCGCCGCCCACGAATGCCGAGTCGGCGATCGCTACACGCAAACCGGCCCTGGTCAGCTGCCAGGCGCACGCGACTCCCACGATCCCGGCGCCTGCGATGACGACATCGAAGCAGGCCGGGGCGGCACCCGAACCACTCAAAGCCGAATCCCCCAGCACAATGGATCCCGCTCGTCGAGATGCAGTCGGGCCTCGGAGGTGACGTAGGCAGAGCCACGAATGAACGGCCAGAGTTGCCGGTCGCGCTCCTCGATGTGACCGGTGAAGACGCCGCCGGTCACGCTCGCCTGTCGCCACAACGCTCCCGGCTTTAGCACGCCGTCGGCCCACAGGCAGGCCATATTGGCGCTGGTGCCGGTGCCGCAGGGCGAGCGGTCGTAGGCCTTGCCGGGGCAGAGTACGAAATTGCTTCCATCGATCCGGTCCACCGAAGCCGTCGCGCCGCCGGCCTCAAGCACCGGCGAGAATAGCTCGATATGGTCGATCTCGGCTCCATCCCGCCCGCAGATACCCTGTCCAGGCAAGGCGGTTCTGATCGCCCAGGCGTAGGCGGTCAACTCATCCAGGTGGGCCATGTCAATCGGGAAACGGTGGTCGTGCGTCAGGAAGAACCAGTTTCCGCCCCAGGCCACGTCGCCGCGCACCTGGCCGTAGCCGGGAACGTCCACTTGCGCATTGCGAGTCAGGCGATAGCTGGGAACGTTGCCGACCGTGACCTCGCCGTCAGCGTGCAGTTGCGCCGTAACGATACCGGCGGGCGTTTCGATGCGATGATGGCCGGGTTGAATTCGTCCCAACCACGCCAGACTGGCGACCAGACCGATGGTCCCGTGACCGCACATGCCGAGGTAGCCGACGTTGTTGAAGTAGATTACGCCAGCGATGCAAGTTGGATCGACGGGCCTGCAGAGCAGGGCACCGACCAGGGCGTCCGAACCGCGCGGCTCATTCACCACTGCGGACCGGAAACGGTCGTGAAGGGAGCGGAAAACGGCCAATCGCTCCGCAATCGAGCCGCTGCCCAGATCGGGCCCGCCATCCAGAACCAGGCGCGTCGGTTCACCCGCGGTATGCGAATCGAGGATGTGGATCGCGTGCATGGTCCGGCCAGACTAGAGAAACTACACGATACCAAGCTTGCCGGCAGGATCTCCACCACAAGAGTACCCGGCGTAGCCTCCCGGGTACGCTTCGGAGTCATGCGGTGAAACGAGTTGAAGCCGAGTGGTGGGGCAGACTTCAGTCGGTCCCTGCTGCGCACGCCGAACAAGCGGGACTGAAGTCCCGCGCAGACTGAAGTCGGCCCCACAGCGGTGCTCCAAAAAATGGGGGCGAGCCGCGCGCCGGCCGCGGCGCCCCCAGCCTTACGCTATGACCGTCTCAGCGGAAGTTTGCCGGTCGCTGACAAACATCCCGGGCGGATCGGCGAAAGGTCTAGCAATGGTGATGAGTCAGAAAAGGAAATCATGCCGCGGGTCAGCGCGAGGCAGGGTAGTACACGTACTCTTCGCGCGGCATCGCGATCCAGGCGATCAGGTAGGCCAACAGGCCCAGTCCATGCAGCACGATGGCCGCCAGGAACGCCACCCGAACCATGGTCACGTCCCACTCGTTGTGCCTGGCGATACCGGCGCAAACGCCAGCGATCTTCTTGCCTTGGTTTACCCGCACGAGCCGGGACCGGGTGTAGGGGCCGTGCTGCGGGGCGTCCGGAGCGGCTCCCCCGCAACTGGGGCAGAACCGGTCTCCACTCTTCATCTCTTTGCCGCAGATTGTGCAGAACATAGCCGCCTCCCTTGTTAGTTGATCCGCTCGCCGAACCAATTCCCCGTCACACAGGAGTACGCAAGTCCCCCGGTTCTTGTTCCGGGAAGAGCAGGTCGAAACGACTTCAGCAGGAATTGGGCTTGGACTCAGATCTCAAACTGAACCGCGAGGGGAAAGCGCGACTTGTGCGGGGCGCGCTATTCGATCCAGCCCATGGCTTTGAGGGTTGCGCGGGGCTCCGTCTCGTCGAAGAAGCGCAGGGCTTTCACCAGCCTGCCGTTGTCCAGCGTGACGGCATACGGGGGATCGGTGAACTTAAACGCTTCCCGCAGGATCTGCTGGTCCTTGGTCAGGTTCGCATTGAACCCGGTGCGCTTCAGGAAGATCGCGCCCCACTGCGGATTGACAGTCGGCGCGGCTACCCTTTGAATGCCGTCCTTCCAGTGATAGGTAGCGAAGTCCTTGGATGCCGCGTAGCAGTGCGCGCACTCGGGATCGAAGAAGAAAACGAACAGCTTGCCTTCGCGCAGCGGGAACGGCTTGCCGTCGACGGTCACGGTGGGCGGTGCGACCACGCCACCGCCGCGCGTTGCCTGGTAGGCGTAGAGTGCTCCGGCGAAGACCGCGATGGCGGCGAGAATCGCCGACGCCTGCTTCAAGCTCTGGGATGGCTTGGCCCAGAGTCCGGCCACCAAAGCCAAGAGCAGCATGCCGGCGTCACTGAGGAAGAAACCCGGTCCGACCACACGCTTTAACCAAGGAAAGCAACTGCAATCGCTGCCGATCAAGGCCTTGTAGTTGATGGCGAAGTAGGCCATGAAGACGAGCAGCAAACCGCCGCAGATCCAGGCGCCACAGCGCCGCCAGCGCGGCACGATGACCAGAATGGCGCCCAGCGTCTCGGCCATGCCCACGGCCAGTGCGCCAGCGAGCGCCAGTTGGCGGGGGACCAAAGCCTGCACCAGACGCTCGGACCAGGAGATTGGATCGATCAGTTTCCACAAGCCTGAAGAGAGGAACAGCAGCGACAGCGCAAGCGCGGCAAGCGTTGCCGCGACGGTCTGCCATACAGGACTTCCGCTCACCCGCCCTACGGGAACGGGCGCGCCGTACCCTTGTGCCATACTGTCATCCATGCTGCCTATTGTAGCCTTGCCCGGCCTGTTTGTTCTCTGCATGTCAGCAAGTTTGCCGCCGGAGCAGCACGCGGATCTGGTCATTGAAAACGCAACAATTTACACAGTTAACAAGGCTCAACCGAAGGTGCGCGCGCTGGCCGTGAAAGCAGGCCGGATTCTCGCGGCTCGAGACGATGTATCGGCCTATGCGGGACCGTCCACCCAGCGGCTCGATCTGCACGGAGCGACCGTTGTGCCGGGCCTGATCGACTCGCATGGACACCTGGAGGGTCTTGGCGCGCTGCTCGAATCGTCCGATCTGCGGCATGTGAAAACCGTCGCCGAAGTGGCGGAGTATGTCCGCAAACAAGTTGCGCAAAGCAAGCCCGGCGAGTGGGTCGTAGGAAGGAACTGGGACCAGACCAACTGGGGAGGGCCGTTCCCATTTGCCCGCGATTTGGACGCGGCAGCGCCGGCAAATCCGGTCTTCCTGCGCCGTGTGGACGGCCATGCGGGCTGGGCCAATTCGGTTGCATTGAAACTCGCCGGAGTTACCGCACAGACGCCCGAACCGGCGGGCGGCCGGATCGTGAAGGATGAGCGTGGGGAGCCGACCGGAGTCTTCGTCGACAAGGCAATGTCACTGGTGGCCTCGAAGATCCCCGCGCCAACCGCCGCTCAGGTGCAGCGCCGGCTGGAACTCGCCACACGGGAGTGCGCGCGATTGGGATTGACGACCGTGCACGACGCGGGAGTCTCCCAGTTGGACGTCGACGCCTATCGCGCCCTGATCGCGGGCAAGCAGTTGCCGATCCGGGTGTACGCCATGATCGGGGGTGTCGGCCCGCTGTGGCGCGAGTACTTGAAGCAGGGACCCGAGACCGGCGATCAGTTGACGGTGCGATCCATCAAGCTTTTCGCCGATGGGGCGCTAGGCTCGCGCGGCGCGGCGCTGTGGCAGCCCTATAGCGACGATCCCGGCAATTCCGGCCTGCTCTTTACAACGAAAGAAGAGATCGAGAAAGTCGCTCGCGACGCGGCCGCGCACGGCTTCCAGGTGTGCACGCACGCCATCGGGGACCGCGCCAATCGCACTGTGCTCGACGGCTACGCCGCAGCGCTGGGCGGGCCGAACGACAAGCGGTTCCGGATCGAGCACGCGCAGGTGATCTCGCTCCTCGACTTTCAAAGATTCAAGGACTACTCGATCCTGCCGTCGATGCAGTCCACCCACGCGACCTCGGACATGCGATGGATAGCCCAGCGCGTCGGTCCCGACCGCGTGGCCGGCGCCTACGCCTGGCAGACGTTCCTGAAACTCGGCATCCCGGTGGCGAACGGCAGCGACTTCCCCGTGGAGGAACCCAACCCGATGCTGGGCTTGTACGCGGCAATCACCCGCCAGGATGTGGAGGGCAACCCACCCGGCGGCTGGACCCCATCCCAGCGCATGACGCGGGCCGAGGCACTGGAAAGTTGGACTCTTTCCGGGGCACACGCGGCCTTCGAGGAGCAGGCGAAGGGCTCGCTGGAGCCCGGCAAGCTGGCGGATTTTATCGTACTCGACCGCGATATCATGGAGATCCCGGAGCTGCAAATCCCAAAGACGCGCGTCCTCAAGACGTTCCTCGGCGGCAGGCTCGTGCACGAGATCAAATGACGCTATACAGGACGCTCGCGGCCTTCGCGCTGGCGGCATCCATCGCAACCATTCCCGCCGCGGGCCGCTCCGACCTGCTGATCGATGAGGATGTCGAAATCAGCCCGGCCAAGGTGCGCCCGCTGGAGTTCGACGTTAGCGTGAAGGGCACCCGAGTGCTCTGCTCGTACCACGTCGAGCAGGGCCGCTCGGGCGTGCGGGCCGTGCTGCTGAAGCGCGGTGATGTCCGACTCTGGCTGGACGAGCGTCCGCACAGCATTCTGGCTTCGACCGGCTACGCTTATTCGGGAGGCTTCTCCTGGCTGGTCACGGAGCCCGGCGCCTACTCCATCGTGCTCGACAATCGCATGGACGGACGCGACAACGCGGTGGTCCGCCTGCGGGTGCGGCTCGTTTCAGGCGAGGGCATCAACGTGCCAGTTCAGCGATCGGTTCCCAGACGCGCCGAAGTCGTGGTCTGGACGTCGGTACTGCTGTTCGCTGTGCTGGCGGTGCTATCGGGGTGGCGGATTCAACTGGCTCTGGAACGCCGCCGTTCGCGACGCACTCAGACGGTCTGGATGCGCCCGACCTGGTGAAGCCTGAGCCGTACGGGGCAAACGGGATGAACTCGTTAGCGTCACTGAGATTCCAGGAGGGCGCGTGATACATTGAGTGCGTCATGCCACTTGTGGAGCGCCCCGCATGGGAAATCGCCCTTTTCGCAGGACTGCTCGTCCTATCGGCGGGCCTCTTCCTGTGGCGCTTTCTGCGCGTTCTCCGCACCATCTGGCGCTCGAAGCCAGACGCGGATTTCCAACTCGCTCCCCTCCTGCCGCGTGTGCTCGAGTTCTTCTGGCAGGTCGCCGGTCAGTCGAAAGTCATCAGCCAGCGGCCGATTCCCGGCCTCGCGCACGCTCTTGTCTTCTGGGGATTTTGCGCGTTCTCGATCGTCTCCCTGAACCACGTTTTGCTCGGCTTAGGCATCCACTGGATCGATCCGCGCTCCGGCAGTTTCGGCCCGCTGTATTTCTTCTGCGCCAGCCTGTTCGCCTGGGTTGTCGCGGCTTCCATTGTTCTGCTGGCCTACCGGCGATTGGTTCTGCGGCCCAAGTGGCTGGGGGAGAAGGTCAGTCTGGAGTCGGGATTCATCGCGCTGCTCATTCTCACGCTGATGCTCACCTACCTGGGCGACTATCACCTGAGCCTGGCTACCGACGGGACCGCGGGCCGCATCGTATGGTGGACGCACACTCTGGCTCTGCTGATCTTCCTGCCTCTGGTTCCGCACACCAAGCACCTGCACCTTGTTCTGAGCCCCGCATCCGTGTTCCTTTCGCGTGGAGGCTTTTCCCGCATCCCGCGCCTGATCGGGGAGGAGGACTTCGGGCTGGTGACGGGGAAAGACATCACGCGCCTGACCGCTTTGCAGGCGTACTCGTGCGTAGAATGCGGACGCTGCCAGGAGCACTGCCCGGCCTACAACACAGGTAAGCTCTTGAATCCTAAAGAGATCGCTTTGGGGTTCAGATCTTACCTGAATGCGAACAGCGACAACTCCGCGCAGCCGCTGCTTGGAATTCACCTGGCGGAAGAGGCCGTGTTCCAATGCACCACCTGCGGAGCCTGCGAGTACCAATGTCCGGTTGGGGTCGAGCACCTGCCACTGATCGTCGGTCTGCGGCGCGGAGCCGTGAATACGGGAGCCTGGGAGGACGAGTACGGCGGGGAGCTGTTCCTGAGGCTGGAGCGTAGCGGCAATCCGTTGGGCATGTCGCAGTTCGAGCGCGACAAATTCATCAGGAAGGCTGAATTGCCGCTGTATGACGGGAGCCAGGAGTACCTGCTGTGGCTCGGCTGCATGGGCGCGTACGATCCGACGGGCCGCGAGATCGTCATCGCGCTGGCGCAGGTGATGCGATATCGCGGAGTGACCTTTGGCGTGTTGAAGAAGGAAAAGTGCGCGGGCGACGCGGCCCGCAGGCTGGGCAACGATCTTGCCTTTCAGCAACTCGCCGAGTTCAATATCGGCCAACTGAGAGCAGTGCAGGCGAAGAAACTAATCTCCATCTGCCCCCACTGCGTCCGCACCATCGGCCAGGAGTGGAAGGAGTTCGGAACGGCATATGAGATCGAACACCACTCCGTGTTCCTGGCCCGTCACAACTCCGCGCTACCGGATTGTGCCAGTGACGATACGCTGGTTTACCACGATCCCTGCTACCTCGGCCGCTACCAGGGCGTCTACGATGAACCGCGTGCAGTCGCCAGCGCTTCCGGCCAGCTAGTCGAGTCTCCCAAGTCCAGAGAACGCGGATTCTGTTGCGGCGCCGGCGGAGGCCTGACGTTCCTAGGCGAAGAGAAGGGCACCCGGATCAGCCACGAGCGGGTGAGTCAACTGATGGCCACCGGAGCCGGCGCGATTGTCGCTGCGTGCCCGTTTTGCAACAGCATGTTGAGCGACGCACTGGCTACCGTTGGTTCCGAAGTCACTCCGCGGCTGATCGATATCGCGCAGTTGGCCGCGGCGCGCATTCCTCCGCCATCGAGAGTGGGCGAGGCCGGGACGGGATACTAGCCCGGGCGAGAGCAGGTTCCCAACCCGGGGATCAGCGAAACCGGGCCTTGAGTCTGCAACAGGCTGGGAAACAGCGCTCAGCCCCGCCTTATCTTTCGCCGTGGGCGGAGATCGTAGAACTGCAGGCGGCAGTCCACGCAGTACATCAGCCTCGCCCCCAGGTACCGCTGCATGAGACTGATCGGATTGCGATACACAGGGTCGTAAGGGTCGAGCCGTTTGCGAACGCGCAGTTCCTGAGTGCTGCATTTTGGGCAGCGCGCAGTTAGGGACAGGAGCGGGTGAACGTCAGTATGGGCTTGTACGCGCCGGCCCTCACACGCCGGACATTCGTGGATGCGGGCATATCGAAACCTTTGGCGGAGCGTGCGGCGCCTTTCCACCATCCTGGAGTCCTGGCAAACGGGACACATCGGCATTGCGGATCTCCCATCATTCCGTCATCGGCTGTCACCGCTTCTATCGTTAGCGGCAATCGGTTTAGCATACTTTACCCTGAATTCAGGAATCTGGGAAGAGCCAAAAGTCCCAGTTCAGCCGGTGTTCTTGGCTAGGACGCCGCAGTGGATGCGCAACCAGACAATCGCCTGGGCCAACACTTTGGGTTTTGGCAACTTTGCCAGGCAGGACACCGCTGCGCAATCCCTGCGCCATCGCGGCGTGGCATCGCATTGCCGCTAGAGGGTCGCGTTTGCTAGACTGGTGATCGTCCCACCGCGTTCGGGCCCGTAGCTCAACTGGCAGAGCAACTGACTCTTAATCAGTAGGTTGATGGTTCGATTCCATCCGGGCTCACCATTCGTTTCAATCGGTTCAATGCCGATGCCCTCACCTGTTGTCCAGAGACGCAATACCCCCTGCAATTTGGCCAATTCACGCACTTCGCGTTCTTGGATTCAGTAAGTTGCAACGACGGCCCGCTGAGAATTAGCGGATCGTCCTTCACCGGGCGAGACGTAACGCACGTCCATACGTTCGGCCGCACCCACCTAAACGGAAAGTACCAGGTTTCGTCGCGCAGGCATGGAGTCCTCGTAGCGGACGGAGAACGGGCTGCTGAAACGAACCTATCGCCAAGGGCGCCGAGGCACTTTACTTCGACTTCAAGATGTCGTTCGAGATGTCGATCCGCACCACCGAAGCGATCGGGTCCGGTGCGGGCCCGGGCAGCGATACGACGACTCCGGAGGCGGTCTGCTTGAATGAGACCGTTCTTTCAGGATCGGCCAAAAACGCCGCCTTGAGAACTTTGTGCTTGAGGCCCGGCAATGCGAGGGGGCCGGCCGGCCACTGAAATACGTGGATGTAGATCCGACCGGGTTTGGTAGTGCAGCGCCACGCCATGCTGGGCTTGAATAAGGGTTTGCCGTCATCCCCTTTTTGTGTCTTGCTGAACGCACCAAATTCTTCGCCAAATGGGCTGCGGCCCGCGCCGTAGATGGCCTCGCCATTCACTTTCAGCCATCGTCCCACCACGCGCAGCATGTCCTGGCTGGGTTGGGGGATGACGCCGTCACCGTCCGGGCCGACGTTTAACAAGTAGTTGCCGCCCTTGCTGACGATGTCCACGAGCTTGAAAGTGAGGTCCTCCGGCTTCTTCCAGTTGTGATCGTCTTTCTTGAAGCCCCAGGTGTCGTTGAGTGTGGCCGGGGTTTCCCAGGCACCGGCGCGCGCCAGGTCGGGAATTACGTTGTCGCCTTCGGAATCGTAATCGCTTTGGCTTGTCCCACCGAGGCGTCCGCTGACCAGACAGCCGGGCTGCAGTTCGTGGACGACTTTCTCAAGCCGGGCGGCGCGCTCCGCATTCATCACGTCTAATGGCGTGTCGAACCAGACGATCGAGATCGGACCGTAGTTACTGAGAATCTCCCGGACCTGTGGAATCGCTTTGGAGTTGAAATACGTCTCGAAGCTGCCTTCCTGCCTGGGGTCCCATTGCGGCTGCTTCCACACAGGATCGGTTTCGTGCGGACCTTCCCAAATGGCGCCGCCCGGCGAGTGCCAGTCCTGCGCCTGGGAGTAGTAGAACCCGAACCTGATGCCGCGTTTCGCACAGGCGGTAGCCAGTTCCTTCATCGGGTCCCGCCGGAACGGGGTCGCATCCACAATGTTGAATGCGTCTGCCTTGGAGCCAAACATGGCGAAACCATCGTGGTGTTTTGAGGTGATGACGAGGTACTTCATGCCGGCGTCCTGAGCGAGTTGCGCCCAGGCTTCGGCGTCGAACTTCACCGGATTGAACTGCCGGGCAAGCTGCTCGTAATCCGCGAGTGGGATGCGCGCCTTGTACATGATCCACTCGCCAATACCCGGGTAGGAACGGCCGTTCCATTCGCCCGCCGGCAGGGAGTAGATGCCCCAATGAATGAACATGCCGAACTTCGACTCGCGCCACCACGCGATGCGCGATTCCCGCTCATGCAAGCTCGCAACAGCCTCGTGGCGTTGAACTCGAACGTCGGTCTTCCCCATACGCTCAGCCGCGGGGCCAAGTGTTGCCAGCGTTGCAAGAACGGCGGCGGCGATGAGTGTTTTCTTTAGCTCCATTTTCTCGTCCATAGGCAGCATATCGCTTTGCGTCAACGCAAGGCGGCCGGTTTTCGCGGCCGGGCCAGAAGCCCGCTCATAGCGCTCTTACACCCCAATACGCCGGTCTCCAGCGCCCTGACAAACCTGTTCACCTGCTGTGTGCGATAGCATCTCGGTAATGCCAACCAGCCATCTCGCGCGCCGTGCTTTCCTGCGCTCCGCAACCGCAGCGACAGCCGCCTCTGCCTTTGCCGCCTCCTCGACTGCGGCCAGCGACCGCATCTCGACCGCCTTCATCGGAGTCGGCGTCATGGGATCGGAGAATCTCAAGGCTGCTATGAACCAGCCCGGCGTGGCGGTCAGCGCGATCTGCGACGTCTTTCAACCAAATCTGGAAAGGGCCGTCGCTCAAGCCCGCCGTGCCGGCCACCAGCCCAAGGAAGTTCGCGATTTCCGCCAGATTCTGGCCGATCCGTCGATCGATGCGGTGTGCATCTCCACCCCCGACCACTGGCACCCCTACATCACGGTCGAAGCCTGCAAGGCGGGCAAGGACGTGTACGTCGAGAAGCCGGCCTGCGTCGCTATCAGCGAGGGCCTGGTGATGGTCGAAGCCGCCAGGAAGTACAATCGCGTTGTCCAGGCCGGGACGTGGCAGCGCTCGGGCGCGCATTTCCAGAAGGCGTGCGAGTTGGTCCGCAGCGGAGAACTAGGCAAAATAGCATTCGTGCGCAGCTGGATCTACAGTAACCAATCTCCCAAAGGCATCGGCAACCCACCGGAACAAGCCCCACCGCCTGGTCTCGATTGGGACCTATGGCTGGGTCCTGCCCCCGCGCGGCCTTTCAACCCCAACCGCTTCGGCGTCTATCCAGATGCCTATTCCTACTTCCGCTACTTCTGGGATTACGCAGGCGGTCAGATCACCGATTCCGGAATCCACATGCTGGACATTGTTCAAATGGCCTTCGGTGATCCGATGCCCCGCGGGGTCGCCGCGCTCGGCGGTAAGTTTTGGTTCGAGGACGACACTGAAACGCCTGACACCATGCAGGTCGGCTACGAGTACCCCGGCTTCCTGGGATCCTGGGAGCATCGCTCGAACAACACCGAACAGACCACCAGCCGCCTGATGGGCATTAACTTCTTCGGCTCGCGCGGCACGCTCTACGTGGATCGTGCACTGATCCGCGTCGCTCCCGAAAAGGGCTCGGACCTCGCCCCGTTTGAGATGCAGCGTGTCGCGGATCCACATCCTCTGCACTGGGCGAACTTCGTTGATTGTGTCCGCACACGTAAGCGGCCCAACAGTGACATCGAGACTTGTGTCCGCTCTTCGATCACTTCGATTCTGGGCAACCTCTCCCTGCGCACCAAACTGCGACTGGATTGGGACGACAAGCGCAAGACTGTTGAGCAGGAGGCCGTGCGCCCGCTGCTCAATCGCGAGTATCGCAGTCCCTGGAAGCTGCAGGCATGATCCCGCGCCGCGTGTTTCTCGCCACGGCGGCTGCGGCGCTGCCCGCACTCGCCAAGCCGGCCTTTCGTGCGCCGATCGGCACCAACATATACAGCCTGCGCTATCTAGCTGAGAAGGACCTGCCCGGAACTTTGAAACTAATCCGGGAACTCGGCTTCCGTGAAGTCGAGGTGGGCGAGCTTTACGGGCGCAGTGCCGGCCAGTTCCAAGCCCTGCTGAAGGAGGCTGGCCTGCGCGCCACTTCATTTGGAGCGGCCTACGATGCGCTTGGTAAGGACCTCGATGCCGTGGCCGGGCAAGCGCATACGCTGGGCGCGGAGTACATCGTTTGCTCCACCATCCCGCACAGCGCCAAGCATGTGACCCCCAAGGACTGCGAGTCCGCTGCAGCCACCCTAAACGGCTGGGGCGAGCGCCTTGTTGCGGCGGATCTTCGGCTCTGCTACCACACGCATGGCACCGAGTTCGACCGCTCGCCGGATGGCACTATCTTCGACACGCTCGTCAAGCTGACCAATCCGAAATACATCAATTTCGAGATGGACATCTTCTGGATCGTTTACGGCTACCAGGATCCCGTGAAGCTGCTCCAGCGCTATCCAGGCCGCTTCCCGCTGATGCACATCAAGGACATTCGCAAGGGCACCGAGCTGGGCGGATCACCGGCTGACGTCCAGGAAGACGACAGTGTGCCGCTCGGCACCGGCCTCGTGGATGTCAGCTCGGCCTTGCTAGCCGCGCAGAACTGCGGAGTAAAGCACTATTACCTGGAGGAGGAGGCGGTGGATGCTGTGCCGCAAATCCGGCAGAGCCTGCGCTATCTGGCTGGCCTGCGGTAGACCCGTTTCTGGCCGCTCAGGCGTCCGCGCCTCGCCAAGAGCGACTCGCGGAACTGCTGGTCCGGATCGTCGGGATCGGGCAGCTTCGCGCCTTGTCCGGACACTCGCCTTTGAACCAAGGCAGGTCCGTGGCGGTATCTTGCTTCTCGCGCATCCGTTCGACAGGTGAAACTGGAGCGGCGGGTGATCGCCAGATCGTTCCTCACTTACCTACCCAACAGGGCGGCCGCTTCCCAAGGAACGCGGCGATGCCCTCCTGCGCATCGGCGGCCAGCGCATTCATACTCATGACATCCTTGGCGTAGGCATACGCCTTGGTCTGATCCAGATCAATTTGGGTGTAGTAAGCCTGCTTGCCGAGAGCCACGACCAGCTCGCTAGCCTGGGCGATCTGCGCGGCCAGCTTGCGAGTCTCCTCCCGCAAGCGGGATGCCGGGACGACGCGGTTTATGAGACCCCAATCAGCGGCGGTGCTCGCATCCACCGGCGCGCCAGTTAGTAGCATCTCGAGCGCGCGCTTGCGGCCAACGGCGCGGCTGAGGGCCACCATCGGCGTCGTACAGAACAGGCCGATCTTCACGCCGGGAGTGGCGAATGAGCTCTCTTCCGATGCGATGGCGAGATCGCAGGTCGCCACCAGCTGGCACCCCGCCGCGGTAGCGGTGCCCTGCACTTCCGCGATCACCGGTTGCCGGATGGACTGAATCAAACCCATGAGTTCCGTGCACACCGCGAACAGCCGTCGGTACTCGTCGATATCCCGGCCCGGCATCTCGGACAGATCGTGTCCGGAGCAGAACACTTTGCCGGCCGCAGCTAGAATGACGACGCGCACATCGCGACGAGCGCCCGTCTCCCGCAGGCAGGTAATCAGCTCCTGCATCAGTGCGAGCGAGAGCGCATTGCGCCGCTCGGGCCGATTCAGCGTGACCACCGCGACATTGCTCTCCAAAGCGAAGCCTATGTGCTGAACGCCCATGCCTTCCTCCTAAGCGTTTGAACTGTTATTCTGCGCAGCCATCCTGGCCCGCAACTCATTTTTGCGAAGTTTGCCGGTGGCCGTGTGCGGCAGCGGCCCGAACTCCACGTATTTCGGACACTTGAAATGCGCGAGGCGGGCGCGGCAGAACTCGATTAGCTCTTCGGCGGTGGCGTGTTCTCCAGGCTTCAAAGAGACCCAGGCCTGGGGTACCTCGCCCCACTTTTCATCCGGAGCCGCGACCACCGCGGCCTCCAATACTGCGGGATGCTCGTGCAGCACCTTCTCCACTTCAATGGAGGAGATGTTCTCGCCGCCGGAGATGACGATGTCCTTAGCGCGGTCGCGTAGCTCGATATAACCGTCACCATGTCTCACCGCCAGATCCCCGGAATGGAACCAGCCGCCTTCGAAGGCCTTCGCCGTGGCCTCGGGGTTGTTGTAATAGCCCAGCATCACGTTGTTGCCACGCATGATCACTTCTCCCATGGTCAACCCGTCGCAAGGCACATCGCGCATGGACGAATCGACAACGCGCAAGTCCGTGCCAGCGATCAGGTAGGGGACCCCCTGGCGCGCCTTGATCTGGGCGCGATCGTACGGCGGAAGCGCGTTCCATTCCCTGCGCCAGGCGCACACCGTGTGGGGGCCGTAGGTCTCCGTGAGCCCATAAGCATGTGCGATTTCGATGCCGATCTCTTCGGCGGCGCGCAGCACGGCGGGCGAAGGCGGGGCGCCCGCGGTCACGATCTTCAGCCCGTTCTCGAAGCAAATGCCGTTTGCCGCACAGTACTGGGTCAGCGTGCTAACCACCACAGGAGCGCCGCACAGATGCGTCACGCCTTCCTGGCGGATCAACTCGACAATTCTGGCCGGCTCCACCTGGCGCAAACAGACATGCCTCGCGCCAACGGCGGTTACTGCCCAGGGGAAGCACCAGCCGTTGCAGTGAAACAGAGGCAGTGTCCACAAGTACACCGAATCAGGCCCGAGACCGTGCTCCATCAACTCGCCCAGCGCATTTATGTAGCCGCCCCGGTGAGTGTACATCACCCCCTTGGGAACCCCGGTGGTTCCGCTGGTGTAATTGATGGCGATCACGGCGTCTTCATCGGTGATTGGGGATGGATCGGTGAACGGAAACTCCCCTTGGGTAAGCAGTCCTTCGTAATCGCTCGTGACGACCTTGAGGGCCGGGACGTTGCTCAGCGCCTGGCTTACCACTGGCAGCAACTGCGGATCGACGATCAGCACTTTGGCCTCGCAGTGGTTCAATAGCCACTCCAACTCGCGCGCTTGCAGGCGGGTGTTCAACATCACCAGGACCGCACCGGCCAGCAGCACCCCGAAGTGCGGTTCCAGTGCCGCCAGGCTGTTCGGCGCAAGCACGGCCACCCGGTCGCCTGGCTGCACACCTTGGCGCCGAAGCGCCGACGCCAGTTGGTGCACACGCTGGTTGAATTCGTCGTAGGTCAGTCGTCGTTCGCCATCAACGACGGCGACGCGGTCCGGGTAGACCAATGCGCTGCGCGCCAGGAAGTCGAGTGGGGTGAGGATCGATTTCATCGGTTACAGCAGGATATCGCGATGCGTGACTCGGTGCCGGCGCTGGCAGGCGGAGCAGCCCGCAAGGCGACTGATCTGCCGGCGCGGACGTTGGTGTGAGGACGCAACCGGTCTCACCCCATCGCCATGCCAGAGCGAAGACTGCGAGGCAGCTTACTGCCGTGACCCGATCATCAGCCCGGTAACACCCGGCAGTTTGACGTGGCGGACTTCGCGGAATCCCGACTCGCCGAGCCAGGACGTATATTCCAATGCGCTGTAATTGCTGCCCCCTGGCGTGCCCACCAGCATGTTGAGCGCGAAAAGTGCGGCGAAGCGCGGAGCAGTTTTGTCCGATTCCAGGATAAAGTCCTGAATGACCACCCGGCCGCTCGGGGCAACCGCAGCGTGGCAGCGCCGCAGCAGATCGAGATTTTCCTCGACGCTCAGCATGTGGCAGATTGCGGAGATAAACACCAGGTCGTAGCCTTTGCCAAGTGGGTCTGAACGCAGGTCACCTGCACGAACCCGGACGCGGTCCTCGACCCCGGCAGCGCGTATGTGGCGCATCGTGATCGGCTCAACGCTGGCCTGATCCAAGATGTCCGCGTGCAGCTCCGAGTTAGCCAGGGCGAATGCTATGGAGTAGGCTCCCGATCCGCCGCCCACGTCCAACATGCGGGTGACGTTCGATGTGCCCACTGTGCGCACGACAAGTGGTGCGCGTTCGCTGGCGTTGCGGTGCATGGCGGCGATGAACGCTTCGGTCCAGTCTTCGCTCCCCGGTGCTGTCTCATCACGGGTAACCGACGTGCCGGTGCGGACGCAATCTGTGAGCGTGGACCAGCGGTGCCACAGGTGCGCGGTATGCAGCAGAGCAGGGCGGGCGTTGTCGCGCGAGCCGTCGGTAAGGTAGCGCGCGGCCTCAGGCGAGTTATGGAAGATGCCCTCACGTTTGACCAGCAGACGCAGCGCACTCAGCGCATGAAGCAGCATCTCAGTGGCGCGCGGGTCGGTGTGGATGCGCCCGGCCACCTCGGCAGCGCTGGCGCCAACTCCCACTGCGGTAAAGAGGTCGAGTTCCAGCGCGGTAACGACAGTGCGGCTCTCCTGAAAACCGCGGATGCGATCGTTCAAATCGTCAGGCAGAACACCGGCGGCATCCCTCGCGCGGCGCGCCGCCAGCATCTTCTCGCGACTAGCCTGTATCTCGGCGCTCAACCCATCGACATCGGTCCGTACCAGTCTCTGAACTGGCGCGCCCTGCTGAAAGTGCGAACGGACGATCTCGGGAACGTCAGCCGCAGTCACGCCGGAGTACCAAGTGCCTTCGGGGTAAACCACCATGTTCGGCCCGTGCTCGCACAGTCCTAGCGAACCGCACGACGTGACCTGTACCTCATTGTCCAATCCGCACGCATGAACCTCGCGCCTCAGTGCTTCCAAGGTCTGGACCGAGCCCCGCGCGGAACAACACGGCACACCCTCGGGCTTCTGTTGATCGCACAAGAATACGTGGATCCGGAACGGCTGCATCTTCACTCTCCGGCTCCACAGTATCAAACTCGCCTGGCTGGTAATCAGTTGAGCAAGTCTACTTCTGTAAGCCGTCTTATCGATTCGAGTTACTGCTGAGACGAACCACGCCAACGTGGGTGGGGCTTGTGCCAAAGCGGGTGCCATGCGACAGCCTAGTACTCGTCACTGCCGGAGGACCCTCGAAGTGTTTGAGACCTCTACTCCACTTCAACCCGGCAGGTTGCCCAACCTCGCCGGACCGTTGGAATGACAATTTGATCGAACCCGGCTGGGGCTGATGATCACTGTTGCAGTCCGTTCGATGGCCTCTCTCCGACGTCCTTCCAGCGCTTGAGTTGATGGAATGCCCGGTCTATCTCGTCAGGCATGATCTGGCAATGTCCATCATGCTTTACATACTGCAGAACGAACATCTCCGCGCTGCCCGCATCCTGAGCGAGCACGCCGTACATGCTAGGAATCCAGGCCGGTACCAATGGGTCATAGGTCGTGTGCACGGCCAACATCGGTCGCGTAAGCCTGCCGGTGGGAACATAGAAGGTCTTCTGGTATTCTGCGGCTCGGCGGTCCGCGGCGTAGCGCGCCACGCCGTCGTTCACCGCGTTACTCTCCGGGAGATTTGTGTAGATCGTGTTCCGGTTGTCGAAGGGATTTCCACCAGAGCGCTGTTGGATGTCCATCAACTGATAGGTCCAAAAAACGAGGTTGCTGGCCAGTTCCTGGTTGGTATGCACGAGAGTATATCGACGCAATGCGTCAGCTTGAACCGGTTTAGACTCCAACGCGACGAGAACCTTCGACTCCAGTTCTTTCGACCGCTCAAACCCCTTGGGCACATCGACGGGCGAAGGCAGGACACCCGGGTAGTAGTAGTCAAACAGCACCCGCCCATCGAATGTGGTGCGCAGTTTGTACCAGGTCGCCGGGGCGAGAGCCCCGCAAAGTGGCAACGCGGCGTCGTAGTCTTTGGGGTACTTTTCGATGAGAGCCATGGTGGTGAAACCGCCCATGGAGTGGCCGGTGATGAACGTCTCCTTGGGCCGGCCGCACCTGGCTACGAAGTAGCGACGCAGCGCCTGTGTGTCATCGATAGCTTCCTGGACCGCCCAACCGTGAGCCGAGTAGCCGGATTGTGCGACCGCGTACCCGGCATTGAGGAAAGGTAGCAGGCGCTCGCCCAGCGTCCCTTCGGACTTATAGGTCGTGGGCTCTGTGGAGTAGCCGTGACAGTACATGACTAGCCCGCCGGTCCAGTTCGCCGGGATGTCAATGCGGAACCTGGCGCCGTTGAGGTCGCCGGTTTCAACCTTTGGCTCGGAGGCGAGCATGCTGCCGCCGCAGAGAAGAAGAGCTATGAGAATTCGCATGAGACACAAGGCTAACACGCCTCTCTCGGACACCCCCTTAAAACATTGAATAGCGACCTGTCGGCGTACTCACAACTGCTTGCTTGCTCGAGTTGAGCTTCGAGATGGTTGGCGAACGTCAAATGGCAGTAACTGGTTTCAATACCCTAAATGAGTTACCTTGGATAGTAAGACAACCATTTCATGACGACACAACGACTGACAAACGAGATCATCATTGCAGCTATCGAGGGATTCGAGGCGCAAAAGAATCGGCTGGACGGGCAGATTGCCGAGCTTCGGAGTTTCCTCACGGGAAACCCCACGGAGATCGCTGCCGAACCAGCACGCACGGGTAAGCGCGGGAAGTTCTCCGAGGCGACCAAGCTCAAGATGAAGGCAGCTCAGCTGCGCCGGTGGGCGAAAATCAAGGGCGACTCCGCCCCTTCCACGCCAGCGGCAGAAGGCTCCAAACCAAAGCGGCAGCTTAGCGAAGCTGGTAGGCAGGCGATCGCCGAAGCCGCGAGGAAACGCTGGGCGGCGACAAAGGCGGCTAAGCCGGCTCCGGTTTCCGCGGTTTCGAAGAAGTCAACCGGAAAGAAAGCAGCGACTAAGAAAGCCGCCGGCAAGAAGGCAGCGAAGGTCGCGAACGAATAGCATCCGAGGCGGGTTCAGACGTGCTCGGATCGCGTCGGCGGTCGTTGCGGTGGACTGCATGGGGGGTGAGGGCGAACACCCTCCAATGACTCGTCCTAATCGAGCTTCACCTCAGGTCCTCTAGATTGTGCTCTTGAACGCGGCCCCTGGACCGCGTTCAAGACATCATCGAACTGCAGGGCATAGAGCATCACATGCTCCTCTAAGACCTGCATTTCCCCCCTCCAGCACTCACCCCGTTTTGCAGTCAGCGTCCTAGGGCGATCCCTAGTTGAGTGCAGGACCGCTGCATGAACCTCTCGCTCTCACTCGCGTTCTGCGCCTCATTGTTGTACCCGCATCCCGACAACAGCGAGAGGCAATACAGTGCAAACAGGCGCAACCGGGACAAGACCGTTCAGCTCAGCCGCAGACCATCGACACTCGCGGCGATGCGGGCGGTGGCACCATCTTGCTCCCCTCGGGGCGAGCTAACCTCCGGGTAACCTTGACCTCGTTTCGGGGTTGCACTGTGTCTTGAGAGCGGAAACATAGAGGAAAGCACGTCAGTAAGTGCGCGATGCGTGTGAACAAGCGCGAACATTGTGATGGCCTCAGTTAAGACTGCGTTGAAGCGAGTAGTGAATAGGTGCCTGCCTGGCTTCGTGAAATCCGGATCATGCCGGGAAGGCGTGAACCCCTGCGGCGGGCTGGAAGTCCCTGAAGTGCAGGTGGATGACGCCCACAGCCGCGAGGTAGCCAAAACTCAACACAATCAGCACTGGAGCGTAACCCAGAATCGGGATCAGGTATCCGGGGGCCAGTGCGGAGAACAGCACGCTACTGATCGCTCCCGCGAAGCCGCCAACCCCAGGACCGTGCCGAGCGCCGCCGAAGGAAAGACATCTCCGGGGATGGTAAACGAGATGGAGCTGAAGGCCTGGTGCGCGGCCGCCGCAGTACTGAGCAGACAGATCGTCTGGTTGAGTGTTCCTTGCAGCGCGCTGGCCAACGCCACGGGTGAGACCACGGCACAGATCAGCAATGTCGTCATCCGCGCGGTTTGCAGACTCCTACCCCGCTTCAGGAGGAAGCCGGAGAGCCAGCCGGCAGAAACGCTACCTACCCCGGAGGCAAAGTATATGCAGGGGAGCGCCCATCCGATCTGGCTCATCTCCAAACCGCGACGGTCTCTGAGGTACAGCGGCAGCCAGAACAAGAGGAAATACCATACTGGATCAACCAGCACCTTCGAGAGTGCATAGCCGCGCGTCTGGCGAAAGCGAAGCATCTGGACGATGCCGATCGTACCGGCTGAATTGCGGATCACATCGGGACTCTGCGGCGTGCGGTAGCACTTCAACCAAACCACTACCCAGACGAACCCCAACCCCGATACAGATACGAAGCAGACGCGCCAGCCCAGCCAGGCCGCCAAACCGACGAACAGAGGCGGGCCGACGACGGACGCGACGTTTGGTCCCGCATTGAAGAGACCCGTCGCCAGCGCACGCTGCTCCGGCGGGAACCACTCCGCCACGGTCTTGTTGCAGGCCGGAAAATTCACCGCCTCTGAGAGCCCCAATAAGGCGCGCCACGCTCCAAACTCAGCAGCGCCCGAAACCGTTGCGTGCATCGCGGATACGACGGACCAGATGGCCGCGCCCACAGCAAGGCCTCGTTTCACGCCGTAGCGGTCGATCAGCGCCCCCGAGACGAGGAAGCCGAGCGCGTAGCAGATCTGAAATGCTGCGCTGACGTTCCCGTAAAGGCGCGTGGTGAAGTGGAACTGATCCCGCAACACCGGTGCCAGCACGCTCATCAACAGGCGGTCCAGGTAGTTGATCGACGTGACTGCCAGCAGCAAGGCCAGCACAACCCAACGCATCCCGCCGATTATCTCATTCGCACCGGATGCTAAACTCTAAAATCTCCCATGCGCATGCTAGTTGGGCTGATCGGCAGCTGAATTGCTTCGTCCGGATCTCCTGCGATCCACGAACGGGAGGCCCGTGAACTCGGCATCCACCTCCATTACCAACTGGTGGACCTGCAGATCAACGGCAGGTCCGCCAGTCAGTTGCCGAAGCTCCTGGATGCGGCCGAGATGCTGGGATTCGCGGGCGTGAACATCACTCATCCCTGCAAGCAGGCAGTAGTCCCGCTGCTGAACACACTGTCGCCTGAAGCGGAGGCCATTGGGGCCGTGAATGCAGTTACGTTCCGGGCAGGCAAGCGCACAGGCCACAACACCGACTGGCTCGGTTTCAGCGAGAACTTTCACCGGGAATTGCCGGGCGTTTGCGCGGACAACGTACTGTTGCTGGGTGCGGGCGGAGGCGGCAGTGCCGTGTGCTACGCGGCGCTGCGGATGGGTGCGCAGTGCATCTCTATATTCGATCAGGATTACGGGCGCGCGGAACGACTATCCCGGCAGTACACCGCGCAATTCGGCGGTGCGAGTATCTCCGCCGTTGCCGACCCCGCCAGCGTAATTCACGAAGTAAACGGCGTCATCCACGCCACGCCGGTCGGCATGATCGGCCACCCCGGCATGGCGCTTGCGCCGGAGCTCCTGCGCTCGGAGTTATGGGTGGCCGAGCTCGTGTATTTCCCGTTGGAAACGGAATTGCTGCTCGCCGCGCGGCAACGCGGTTGCTTGACTCTGGATGGCGGAGGCATGGCGGTCTTTCAAGCGGCAGAAGCCTTCCGCTTGTTCACCGGTGTGGAACCGGACCGTGAGCGGATGCTGGCCCAGTTTCGCGCCGCCCTGCATCCCTGAACCGCGCAGACGGAACCAAACACGGCCGCGGCGGATCGGTTCTGTACTACTCGCCCGGCGTGGATAACTTCTTCACGAGTTCGTACAGGAACGTCTGCCCCTCGTAGAACGCTTCGACCCCCATCCGCTCGTCGCGGCCGTGTGCACGGACGTCGTTGCGGTCCAGGAAGAACCCCTGCACACCATAGGTCGGGATGCCCGCGGCGCGCAGGTACCGGCCATCCGATGCGCCGGTCGCCATGCTCGGCAGTGCAATCACTCCCGGCCACATGGAGTCAGTAATCTGGCTGAACGCCTTCATGATGTCCGGCCGCATGGGCGAGGGCGGGGCTTTGCCTTCGTTCACCTTGACGGTCACGGCAACCTGTTCGTCAGCCACCACCTGCTTGAGTGCGGCGAGCACCTGCTCCACCGTGTCGTCCGGAAAGATGCGGCAGTTGACGTTGGCGGCGGCTAGTTGCGGCAGGGCGTTGGGCGCATGACCGCCTTCCAATTGCGTGGCGACGCAGGTGGTCCGCAGCATCGAGTTCATGCCCGGCGACTGCGCGGCGATGCGCTTCATCGCTTCCTGCGAGCCCTCGGCGGCCTGCGCCAGGTCGGCGGCAAGCTGGCCCTTCTCGATCTTCGCCATTTGGCCGAAATAGGCTCGTGTGGCCTCGTTCAACTGCATCGGGAAGGCGAAACTCGATAGCCGGTAGAGCGCGCCGGCCAGGTGGTAGATGGCATTGTCCGCCACGGGTCGCGAACTGTGGCCGCCCTTGTTGCGCACTTCCAGCCGGAAATCGGCGTACGTCTTCTCCGCCAGCCCGATGTCGTTGGCAATGCGCTTGCCGTCGAGGCTCTCCCCGCGCCCGCCTTCGTTTAGGGCGTACTCGGCTTCGATCAACCCGCGTTTGTTCTTCAACAGCCAGTCAACGCCGTTGTAGGGGCCGCCACCCTCTTCGTCTGCAGTCAGGGCGACAATCAGATCGCGATCCGGGTTGAAGCCCTCGCGCTTGTAGCGGATCAGGTTGGCGACCCAGATCGCCGCCTGTGCCTTGTCGTCCGCGGTTCCGCGCCCGTAGAAATAACCCTCTTTCTCGATGAACTGGAACGGATCCATGCTCCAGTCCTCGCGCTTCGCTTCCACCACATCGGTGTGCGCCAGCAGCAGAATCGGCTTGCGCTTCCCAGTCCCGTGATAGCGCACCACCAGGTTGTACTTGGTGTCCTTGGCGCCGCCCACCCTGAAGTCGGAGTCGGGGAAGCCGGCGGACTTGAGCCGCTCCGCCATGACCCTCGCGATACTGCTGGTCTCTCCGGTGGAATATCCCGACTTGCTCTCAACCATCTGCTGGTAGATCTCCCGCGCCAGGTTCCGATCCTGTTCGGGCGGCAGCAGCGAGACGGCGCTGAGCGCGATTAAGCTAAGCAGCGCAAGGCCAATGAATTTGAGCATCCCTATATCTTGGCATGAGGCGCGAGTGGCCCGTGCCAGAACTGCCTTTGCGCTTAAATCAGCCATATTGCAATAAGCGCGCCTTTAGATTCAATAACTTGAAAAAATAATCCGCTGAAAATCAGCCGTTTGGCGCTCCCATCGCGCTCTGCTGAGGCCTGCGGCCAAGCGACTGGGCTGGGCTGGCAAATCGCTAGCAGGTGACGGCGCACCGAGTGGTGGAACTCCTACCCGCACCAGCTTCCACATCGAAGAGCCGGTGTTCCCCCTCGCCCCGCGGCCCAGTGCAGAAGCGGAGGAACGCAAAGCCTGGCGGCGTTTGCGCTACTATTCCTGAATGGCAGATTCCACCTGGGTTCCGAGTCTCGCCGCTTCCGCCTCGACCGCCACGGACGCTCCCCGCCACACGGCGCTCGTACGCGTTACACACTGGCTTACTGCCGCGTGCTGCTTCGCCCTGCTCGTCAGCGGTGTGGAGATCCTCATCTCGCATCCGCGCTTCTATTGGGGAGAAGCGGGGAACGCGTTAACTCCAGCCTTGTTCCATCTGCCGATTCCCGCATCCAGAGCCGCTGTTCCTACCGGCTACGGCTACGTGCTGCCGGACCAGAATGGCTGGAGCCGCTCGCTGCATTTCCAATCTGCCTGGGCCGCGGTATTCACCGGACTGCTGTACTTCCTGGTAGGGCTGTTCACCCGGCACTTCAGTAAGCATCTTTTCCCGGCGGGCTCCGACCTGACTTGGGGAGCGCTCTCGAAAGCGATCGCCGGCCACCTGTGCTTCAAAACACCCCCCGAATCCGAAGCCCGGTCGTACAACGTGCTCCAGCGGCTCGCTTACCTGGGCGTGATCTTCGTTCTTTTCCCCTTGATGATCTGGACCGGACTCGACATGTCGCCCGCTTTCGCCTCGGCTTTTCCCGCCGCCGTCAAGATCTTCGGAGGGCAGCAATCCGCGCGCACGATTCATTTCTTCGGCACTCTGCTGCTCCTGCTCTTCCTCCTGGTTCACGTCGCGATGGTTTATCTGACCGGATTCAGGAACCGCATGCGCGCCATGGTCACGGGACGCGCGGGCGAAAGCAAGGGGGACCTATGAGCAATCTCTCGCGCCGTAAATTGATCCGCACCGGGCTTGCCGCCACGGCGGGAGCATCCGGTCTGGCGGTGGCCGCGCGCCTCGCGGATCGCTACGGACTGATCCCGCCGGATCACGGCGGCATGTACGGCCCGGGCGAGACGCTGACCTATGCTTCGCAGCGGCTGCTGACGAGACATTCGCTGGCCCGGGAGTTCCCTAGCAGCCAGATCTCGAAACCGCCGTTTGCAAACCCTACGGCCCCGCTGAGCGAGACCTTCAAGCGCCTGCAAGCCGGAGGGTTCGCCGATTGGCGGCTCGCCGTGGACGGCCAGGTCGCCCGTCCTGCAACGTTGTCGCTAGCCGAGCTCAAGCGCTATCCCTCCCGCAGCCAGATCACGCACCTCGCGTGCGAGGAGGGCTGGTCCTACATCGCCGAGTGGACCGGCGTGCCCCTGGCCCACGTCCTGGACGTCGTAGGCGTCCTGCCGCAGGGCCGCTACGTGGTCTACTTCTCCATCGAACCCGACTGGTGGGACAGCATCGACATGGCCGACGCGCTGCACCCGCAAACGCTCCTCGCCTACGGGTTGAATGGCAGTGAGCTAGCTGTGGGAAATGGCGGTCCCCTCCGTATGCGGGTTCCGCGTCAACTCGGCTACAAAAACGTGAAATTCATTACTCACCTGACTGTGACGGATGACCTGAAGCGCTTTGGCAAGGGCCTGGGCTCCGGATCGCCAGAAGCCGGCTATCACTGGTACGCAGGTATCTGAGCGGGCACACAGCACGCGTTTACCTGTCGCGTCACCGGTAGCGCCGATTCTGCGATGGCCATCCTGCGTTCCCAGTCCCTAATGCGGATGGGGTGGAGGGTACCCGCCCCGAAAGCCGCGTTCATGCTGCCGGACGGCTACCGGGCGCGGCCCGAGCCGAGGCTGACCAGGGATCTTGTTTCGCGCCGCCGGCACGGAACGAAACACCTGTATTGTTCTCCTCCTGAACCGAGACGACCGGCCTACGTGTTTTCAATGCCTTAGACTGGCTCTCGACGTGCACTACCGACTCCAGAATGCCCAGACTCGCCTACCTCATCAGCCGCTACCCCTCGATCTCGCACACCTTCATCCTGCGGGAAGTGCGGGGACTGCGGAGCTTGGGACTGGAAATCGAAACAGCTTCGATCAATGCTCCCGACCGTGGCCCGGATGCGCTCAACGAGGAGGAGCGCGAGGAGGCGCTTCGCACGTTTTGCGTCAAGCGCCAACCCGCGTTCGCTATTCTCTTAGCGGTTTCCCGCGCCGCCTTGAGACATCCGCTCGGGCTGCTTTCCGCGGTCGCTTTGACCTTCCGCCTGGCCGGCTGGGACGCGAAATCCTGGATTCGGCGAGTTTTCTACCTTCTGGAATCGATCGTCGTCGGGGACTGGATGAGGCGCAATTCGCTCGACCACCTGCACGTCCACTTCGCGACCCCTGCGGCGACAGTGGCACTGTTCGTCAAGCGCATCTTCCACTTGCCGTTCTCGCTCACCGTCCACGGTCCAGACGAGTTCTACGAGGTAGGTGAATACCATTTGGCCGAGAAGATCGTCGAGGCGTCCTTCCTCTGCTGTATCGGCAGTTACTGCCGCAGCCAGTTGATGAAGCTGAGCCCGGTCAACGAATGGTCCAAATTGGAGATTGCCCCTCTAGGCGTGGATTCTGACTACTCGCAAGGAGGAACGTCCGCGGCTGCCGCCGGTTCGACAATCCTGTGCCTGGGACGGCTGGTTCCGGCCAAGGGCCAGGCAATTCTCCTGCAGGCTCTCGCGCTGTTGCGCGGACGGAATCGCGCGGCGTCTCTCGTCATTGCGGGCGACGGACCGGATCGCCCACGTTTGGAACAGCTCGCGAGCGACCTGGCGCTGGGCGAGTCCTGCCGCTTCATCGGGGCTGTTGATCCGGCCAAGGTCCGGACGCTCATGGCGGAGTCGAGCCTGTTCGTGCTGCCGAGCTTCGCCGAAGGAATCCCGGTAGTGCTGATGGAGGCCATGGCGATGGGAGTCCCTTGCATCAGCACCACGGTAAACGGAATCCCCGAACTGATCGAGTCGGGTAGGGAAGGACTGTTGGTCCCGCCCTCCGACGCGCAAGCCCTCAGCGCGGCAATCGAATTGCTGTTGGATGGATCGGAACTCCGCTCGGCAGTGACACTAGCTGCCCGCGAGAAGATCCGCCTGAAGTACAACCTGCACGACAACGTGCGCCGGTTGGCCGAGGTGTTCACGCGCCGCCTGCAAGTGGAACTCAACCAGAGGTAATGCCATGATTCTCGAACACGTCATTTCTACCGCAGGCGCTCTGGCCGCAGTCGCTTCCCTTCCAGGGACACTGGAACTGGCCCTGTTGACAGCGGGCGCCATGCTTCCTCGCCGGACGCGCATCCAATCAGGCAAACCGTTGCAGCGCATCGCCGTCATCGTCCCGGCGCACAACGAAGAGCACAGCATCGCGAGGACGATTCAATGCCTGTCGGCCTGTGAGCGCTTCGAGGAATTGGCCACGCTCTACGTTGTCGCCGACAACTGCACGGACGGCACGGCACTGGTAGCGTCGGACCTCCGCGCGCTAGTGATCGTGCGCCATGACGATTCCAAGCGCGGCAAAGGCTACGCGCTGCAACACGCGCTGAGCCTGCTGCTGCCTTTGGACTTTGCCGGTTTCCTGATTGTGGACGCCGATACGACTGCCGAGCCGAATCTGATCGTCGAGGTCTGTGGCGCCTTCGCCGACGGCCTCCAGGCCTTGCAGTGCCCCTACCTGGTTTCGAACCCGGGCGACTCGTCCAGTACGCGCCTGATGGCTCTGGCCCTGCGCGGCTTCAACTTCGTTCGTCCCCGGGGACGCGGCCGGCTCGGGCTTTCCTCCGGGATTCTCGGCAACGGTTTCGCCCTGAGCCGCGAAGTGGTACAGCGAGTGCCCTACACCGCCCACTCCGTGGTTGAGGACCTCGAATACCACATCGAACTCCAGCGCGCAGGCGTGAACGTCCATTTCCTCGAAACTACGGGCGTCTTCGGCATCATGCCCGCAGGCGGCCAGGGACGCGCCACGCAACGCGCACGCTGGGAAGGCGGCCGGCTGAGAGTGCTGCGCGACCGTTGGCAATGGCTCTTTTCCCGAGCCCTGCGCGGCGAATGGCGCTTCGCAGAGGTCCTGGGCGACCTACTGCTGCTGCCCCTGGCGTTCCACATCCTGCTCATTCTGGCCGCCGCCGCCATCCCCTATTCGCGCTTAGCCGGCTTGGCGGGCTTGTTTACCCTGGCCATCCATCTGGCTGTAATTATCGGCGCCGGCCATACGCCGGGCCGCGACCTGCGGACGCTGCTGCAAGCGCCCGCCTACGTGATATGGAAGCTGGCCCTGCTGCCGCGCACGATCGCCGCTTCGGCGAAGTCGGCCTCGTGGGTCCGCACTGCCCGTTCCCAGGAGGAATCTGCCGCATGAACGCGACTAACCCGCAAGTGACCGTCGTCATCGTGTCTTTCAATACGCGCGAGCTGCTGCGCGAGTGTCTCCAGACCGTTCTGTCGCAGGGCGGCGTGTCCCTTGAGACGATTGTCGTAGACAACGCGTCGCGGGACGGCTCGGTGGAGATGGTGCGGCAGGACTTCCCCTGCGTTCGCGTTATCGCCAGCACCACCAATCTCGGCTTCGCGGCGGCCAACAATGCCGCATTCGCGCAGGCCCGGGGCCGCTACGTGGCGCTGCTGAATTCCGACGCTTTCCTGCGCCCCGGTACGCTGGCTCGGGCGGTGGAGCGGATGGACCGCGAACCCGAGGTCGGACTGTCGGGCGCTTTGCTCGTAGGCCGGGACGGCAGTTGGCAGCCTTCCGCCAGGCTATTCCCCTCGCTGCTGAACGACCTCATCAACCTGACTGGCCTGGCCTCGCGCTTCCCCGGGTCGCGCCTGTTTGGCCGGGTGGACCGCAGCTGGGCCGATCCGCAGGAAGAGGTCGATACCGACTGGGTTCCCGGCGCATTCTCGATGATCCGCCGCGCCGCACTCGAAGCAGTGGGTTACTTCGACGAGCGCTTCTTCCTCTACTACGAGGAGGTTGACCTGTGCTACAGGATGAAGGCGGCGGGATATCGCGTCGCCTACTGGCCGGAACTTGTCGTGACCCACATCGGCGGCGAGTCCTCTAAGACTTTGCGTCGCCTGAGCCTCTCCTCCAGCGGCTCGCAACTCACCCTCTGGCGCATGCGCAGCGCGCTAATCTACTACAGGAAGCATCACCCCCTGCAGGCGCGGCCGGTGATGTTGGCCGAGACTCTCTGGCACCGCCTGCGTATGCTCCGCAACCGCCTCCGCGGCGGAGAGGATGCCCAGGCCAAGGCCGCTGAATCGCACGCCGTGGTAGAACTGTTCCGGCGTGCCTGGAACGAAACAGATGGAGGCCGCGAGTGCCCCGCGCGGCCCTGGTAAGCGAGAAGAGCATGTTTGAGAACATTCGAGAAGATCTGCGGACTTACGAAGGCAAGCTGAGCGCCCAGGGGTTCTGGGCCATGGTGACTTACCGTTTCGGCCGCTGGCGCTACGGTGTGCGGCCCGCTCTGCTCCGCAAGCCGCTGTCGTTCGCCTACCGCCTTCTGAAGACCGTGACGCAGGTGATGGCGGGCATCGATCTACCGTGCGAAGCGGTGGTCGGGCGCCGCTTTCGCATCGACCATTTCGGGGGAGTCATCGTCAGCGGCGATGCCGTGTTCGGCGACGACTGCGTCATCCGCAATGGCGTCACCATCGGATTGCGGCGGCGCGACGAGCCCGGTTCGCCGGTCATCGGCAATCGCGTGGACATTGGCACCGGCGCCAAAGTGCTCGGTCCGATCCACATCGGCGACGACGTCGTCATCGGCGCGAATGCCGTGGTGATCCGCGACGTTCCCGCCGGTTCTATCGCCGTCGGAATCCCCGCCCGGATCATTGCACGAAAGGGATACACACAGGGTGTTTCGTTCCAAGACGCCCCGCAGCCCGCAGTCATTCCGAATTCAGCGAGCGAAACAGCCGAGTTGTTGGTTGCTTTGCAATTATCCATTTAGAATCAATAGCTTAAAGTGACCCGCAGGGTTGGCATCAGGAGTGCACTAGTAACAGTGCCATGCAAACCCACTCAACTGCCTCTAACCTGCTCCGTTCCGTTTTCCTGCAGCCCGCGCTGCGCACCCCCCTGTTCCAACCAGTCTGGAAGAACATCCATCGCCTCGCTCTCTGGGGCATGAACATCGGACCCGGCGGCTCTGTCGAGAAGAGCGGCGAGGAATGGGTCCTGAACTGGTGCGCCTCCAAGACCGATGCGAGTCAGCCGTTCGTGCTGCTGGACGGTGGCGCTAACGTCGGTCAATACGCCACCAGTGCCCTGCGCCTGCTCGGCAACCGTCTGCGGATCTTCTGCTTTGAACCCTCTCCGCGCACCTTCGCCAAACTCGCCAAGAACGTCGGCGACGACCATCGCGCGCGGCTGCTGCCCTTCGGGCTCAGCGACCACGATTTCGAGGCCGAACTTTACAGCCACGCCGGCGGTTCGGCCGAAGCTTCCCTGGCACGCCGCGACATGTCCCACTGGGGCATCACTCAGAATGAAGTGGACCGCGTGCAGTTGCGCCGCCTCGACGACTTCTGTGAAAGCGAAGGACTCGACCGGATCGACTTCCTGAAGCTCGACGTCGAAGGCCACGAAATGCCGGCCTTGCGCGGGGCCGAGCGCATGCTCAACGCCCGCAAGATCCGATTTATTCAGTTCGAGTTCGGCGCTCCTGACGTCGAATCGCGCACCTTCTTCAAAGACCTTTATCACCTGCTCTCGCCGAATTACACCATCTACCGCATCGTGCATCGGGGATTGACCTCGATTCCCGAATACAGCGAGTTTCACGAAACCTTCACCACGGCCAATTTCCTAGCCGTGGCCCGCTAACGACAACTCCGGGGGAGGACTGACATGACAACCTTGCTTTACTGCCTGCACAGCGGCAATCTCTACGGCACCGAACGTATGGCTCTCGCCACGGTGGAAGGCTTGCGGGACGAGTTCGACTCCGTGCTCATCGCCCCGCCCGGCCCGATCCACGAGGAAGCGCAGCGGCGCGGTTTCAAGACCATGATCTTCCAGGGTCCGCTCCCCTTCCTGCGCCAGATCCGCCCGTTCTTTGCGGAGAACCGTAGGCTCGCCATGGTCGGCACACGCGTGCTGCATACGCTGGCCGCCTCATTCTGGGCGGGCGTCTACAGAACGGACTGCGCCAACCTCCAGATCGTACACGGCGGCGCCGACGAACGCCTCAGTTACGGGCGCAAGCGCTGGCTCACCCGTCTCAATGCGAAACAGGTAGCTATCTCGGACTATGTCAAATCACGCCTGGTCGCCAACGGCTGCCTACCCCAGGAAATCACCGTAATCGAGAACTTCCTCTCGGCCGAGCGTCTGCGGGAGGTTCCTTGCCGTCCCGCGTCCAGAGGCGGCGAGATTCGTAAGGTGGTCATCGTCTCGCGCCTCGATCCGATCAAGCGCCTGGATCTGCTGTTTGACGCGCTGGACCTCCAACCTACGCTCCGTTCGCTGCAGTTCGAAATCTACGGGACCGGCCAGGAAGAGGGCCTGCTGCGCGCACGCGGAATGGCCACGCACCCCAACGTCACCTTTATGGGCTTCCGCAGCGATGTTCCCGCGCGCATGGCGCAGTCCGACCTGTTCCTGCATTTGTGCCCGGAAGAGCCCTTCGGACTCGTGATCCTGGAAGCAATGGCCGCGGGCCTGCCAGTGCTCGTGCCGGATTCGGGCGGGGCTGGCGACATTGTCCGCGATGGCCGTAACGGGTTCCGGTTCCGCGCCAACGACGCGCTGGACTTGGCCCACAAGTTGCAAGACATACAGCGAATGCCGTCAAACGTAATCCAGAAAGTCGTTGCCGAGGGCTCGCGGGCGCTCCGCACGCGCTACTCCCCCGAGTGCGGCGTGGCCGAGTACCGGAGGTTGATCCAGGAATGTCTGGCATAAAACCGGCTCTGACCGTTGTGGTCATCGGGCGCAACGAAGGTGAGCGCCTGGTGCGTTGCCTCGCTTCCGTCCGGGCCATGCAGCCGGTGCAAGGCGGCCACGAAGTGATTTACGTGGACTCGGATTCCACCGACAATAGCCTGCAAGTGGCTAGTGACATGGGGGCCAGAACCCTCAGCGTGAACTCGCGCAAGCCGACTGCGGCGCAAGGCCGGAACACCGGTTGGCGCGCGGCCGCTGGCGAGTGGATTCTGTTCCTCGACGGCGACACGATCCTGCACCCCGGTTTCGCCTCCGAAGCAATACGCCAGGCCAGCTCCGACGAGCGCATCGCTGCCGTCTGGGGCCACCGCCGCGAACTCCGTCCCACGGCCAATTTCTTTCACCGCGTACTGGATCTCGACTGGGTGTACGCACCCGGCCTGACCGAATTCTGCGGTGGTGATGCGCTGATGCGCCGCTCCTCGCTCGAGCAATGTGGCGGTTTCGACGAATCCTTGATCGCTGGCGAGGAGCCCGAGTTGTGCGCCCGGCTGAGAGCCGCGGGACGACTGATCCTGCATGTAGACGCACCCATGACGCAGCACGATCTGGCCATCTCCCACTGGAAGCAATACTGGAGCCGTGCCTCCCGCGCCGGCTACGCCTACGCTCAAATGGCCTGGAAGACACGGCACGCAGCCGTCCGTCTGTGGGCTGGCGAAGCGCGCGGCAATGCGGTGCGTTCCGCAGTGCTGCTAGCTCTGCTGGCGCTGCCCCTGGCCGTTCCCGCCGCGTTCCCCTGGAATCTGCTCTTGCTGGCCGCACTGGCGCTGCGCAGCGCCTATCGTTCCCGCTGGAAGTCCACCGACCGCGCCACGCTGATCCTCTACGGATTCCATTCTCACCTCCAACAGCTGCCGATCCTGGCGGGCCAGATCTGCTTCTGGTGGGACCTGTCCCGAAACCGGCAAAGGGAGTTGATCGAGTACAAATGAAAACCCTGCTGCTAATCCCATTCCTCGCCGCGTCGCGCATCGCCCGGTCCCTCTCGGGACTGCGCCGCTTGCTGGCTTTCGCCCAACTTCAAGCCGGCGTGTGCCACCCGGTACCCCGCTCGACCGTAGTGCTGGGCGCTCCGGAACTGCACGGGACGGGCAACATCCACATCGGCGATGGTTTGTACCTATACCGCGACCTCTACCTGGAGACGCGCGGAGAGGGAACCATCCACATCGGCGACCGGGCCGTCATCTCGCGCGGGGTCCACCTGGTAGCCTTCGATTCCATCGAAATCGGCCCGGGCTCGATGATTGGCGAGTACACCAGCATCCGGGATGCGAATCACAACTTCAATTCGCACCTGGCGCTACGCGACGCGGGCCACACGGCCGCTCCGGTCCGCATCGGCCGGAATGTCTGGATCGGCCGCGGAGTCACCGTGCTTTCGGGCGTAACCATCGGAGACAATGCCGTCGTGGGAGCCAATGCGGTGGTCACGCGCGATGTCCCGAACGGTGCGGTCGTGGCGGGCGTGCCCGCGCGGCCCCTACCGGTCAGGAGTGCCGCATGATGCGCGTCCTGCTGAGCGCCTATCAGTGTGCACCCGGAGCGGGCAGCGTCTCGCAGATCGGCTGGGAGTGGTACTCGCGGCTGGCTCGCGAGGCCAAGGTCACGCTGGTCACCCACATCCGGAACCGTCCGGCGCTGGAGAGCGCGGGCGCGCCGTTCGCCAATACCGAGATCATCTACATCGACACGGAGTGGTTCGCCGGCAAGCTGTACTCGCTAGCGCGGCGGATCTTCCCGCGCAGCGAGCACTCGGTGTTCCTGCTCTCGTCCCTCGACTTCTTCGTCTACGACCGCCAGGTGCTGCGCACCGTACGCCACCGCCATGCCGAATGGGATGTCGCCCACGTAGTCACCCCGGTCTCCCCCTCGGCCTTTACCGTGCTAACCAAGCTGCCGATACCGGTCGTGCGCGGCCCGCTCAACGGTGGTCTTCAAACTCCCGCCGGCTTCCCCGAATTCATGCGCGCCGACAGCGCCTGGGTCTACAAGGCCCGCGAACTCGGCCGTCCCCTGCGGGCGCTGTTCGCTCCCCGCCGCGCCCCGGACGTCACGCTTACCGCGAACGCCGCCACCGAGGGGCAACTCACCCGGCGCGAACAGTCCTCCACGCGGCGCATGCAGGAGATCGCCGCGGATCCCAGCCTGTTTGAGCCGGCCGCCTGGCCGCAGAATCCTGACGACGCCCATCCGCTGCGGGTGCTCTTTGTCGGCCGCCTGATTCCCGCCAAGGCCCTGCCGCTGCTGTTCGAGGCGCTGCGCCGCATCCGCGGCAAGAAACCGGTGGAACTCAGCGTGGTGGGCGACGGTCCCATGCGGGAAGAATGGCAAAAAGCGGCCGCCGACATCCCGGATTGCGTCCGCTTCGTCGGCGCCCAGCCCGCCGATCGCGTGGCTGAGGCGATGAAATGGTCGCACGTCCTCTGTCTGCCTTGCGTTCGCGAGTCCGGCGGTGCGGTACTATTCGAAGCGATGAGTTCGGGACGCCCGGTGATTGCGGTGGATCACGGCGGTCCCGCTGGCATCGTTACCGGCGAAACCGGCCGTCTGGTGCCCGCGACCGGTCCCGAGGCGGTGATCCGCGGCATCGAGAATGCGTTGCTGGATATGTTTGAAAACCCCGAGGAATGGCGCCGCCGGGGTAGCAATGCCCGCCGTCACGTAATGCAGTCGCACACCTGGGAGAGCCGAGTACAGGAGGGGCTGGCCGTGTATCGGAGCCTTGTTCCACCGACCGCCTGGAAGAACGCCGCATGAAGAGCTCAAACCGCTATCTGTTGGTCACGCACATCCCGTTCACCCGCAACGCGCAAGGCAGCGCCGTGGTGGACGGCCTGTGGGCGCGCGACCTGATCGGGCTGGTACAGGCCAACGGTCCTGTCCGCGTGGTGGCGCCGGAACTGCCGGCTGGCGAGGGTTTCAAGACCTGGGGACCGAACACGGTGGAACTGCCGGAGTCCTCCGGGATCACATTCCGCGGCTTTCCACCGGTCACCTCCCGGCTGCATGCCTATCGCTGGCTGAAGATCCGGGCGGTGCTGCGCGACGAAGTGCAGCAGGCCGACGTCGTCCACACCTCCAACTTTTTTCCCCCATATGCCGGCCTGTCCTATGCGCACCACCTGGCCAACCGCCTGGGCAAGAAGACGCTTTTCGTCATCGCCGAGGACTTCTACGACATGCTCAGCTGGGAATGGGTCCGGCCTTCGAAAGGCTTTGAGCGCTGGCGCCGTGAACGCGGACTGCGCTCGATCGACCGGCACGTGCGGGATTGCGCCACCACCGCCTCGCTCACTTTCCTCCATACTCCGGCGGCGGTCGAGCGTTACCGCCTCAGCGCCAACCGGTCCTTCGCGATCCGCCAGCCCGGCCACGAACTCGATCAGGTGATCTCCAGCGAGGATCTGGAACTGCGCCTAGACTCGCTGCGAGCCGGCCGCCCGCTGCACCTGGTTGCCGCCTGCCGGCACTCGCACCTGAAGGGACTGGATTTTCTGATTCGCGCGATCGCACTGCTGGCCCGGCGCAGTGCGCACGTGCGCGCAACGCTCTACGGAAGCGGGCCTGAAACGAGTCAACTGCTGGCGTTGGCGGTCGCTCTTGGCGTGGCCGACCGCGTAGCTTTCCCCGGCGCTCTTCCGGCGGGCCCCGAGCTGGATGCGGCGCTGCGCCAGGGCGACCTGCTGGCGATGCCTCACCGCACCACCGATTTCGGCCGCGCATTTTTCGACGGGATGGCTGCGGGTCTGCCGGTGCTGGCCTTCCGCACACCGGCGAGCCAGGGCACGGTGGTTGACGGTGAAGACGGCTTCCTGATCCCGCTCGACGACGTGGCCGCGCTGGCGGAGCGCATCGGCATGCTGCACGCCGACCGCAACAAACTTGCCAACGCGGCTTGGGCCGCGCGCCAGCGCGCGACGCTGAACACGCGCTCTGAATGGTATCGCCTGCGCGCCGAATGGACCAACTCTCTGTTTGACACGGTTCCCGAGGGGACCGTTAGCGCCTGATCTCCCACCGCACTGCCGCAACGTGTCGGGCAAGTTCGGCTGCCGCGCCGGCCGAGGTCGCCAGGTCGCCTGCTTTGGCGGCGAATTCGATCACCTTGCCCGAGCGGGTAATTTCATCAAAGCCATAGGCTCCCCCCGAGCCCTTCAGGTTGTGGCCGATGGATGCGATCTCCTTGTAGTTGCCGACCGAGACTAGTTGGGGGACGGCGTCGAGCATCTGCCGCACCCGCTCCAGGTAGGATGGCACCAGGTCCGCAAGGTCCTCGTCCACCAGAATCGCCGCCGGCTGCATGGATTCCGGCGGCTTGGCCCAGCGGCTCACAGCCTCCAGCAGCGACTGCATCCGGACCGGCTTGGTGACGTAGTCGTCCATGTCAGCGGCGAAGGCCTGCTGCCGGTACTCCTGCAGGGCATGTGCGGTCAGGGCGACGATGGGCGTACGGGGAAGTCCGGCCTGGCTCTCGGCTGCGCGGATCTGGCGTGTGGCCTCGAATCCATTCAGGTCGGGCAGCAGCACGTCCATCAGGATCACGTCGAACGTCTGTGCGGCGGCGAACCGCACGGCCTCGCCTCCGGTAGAGGCAAGCACCACGCTGTGGCCCGCCCTTTCCAGGACCCGGCGGGCGTAAATCTGGCTGTCCGGGTTGTCTTCCACCAGCAGCACGGAAGCCCGGCAGGACGCAGCCACCAACTCCTGGGCCGCGTCAACCTTCGCGCCCTGATCCAAGCCGATTGCAGTCCGGATCCTGGAGGGGGTCAACGGGAAGTCCAGCGTCGAGGTGAACGGACGGTCTTTCCACACATCGTCGCCGCCGTCCTCCACCGGGCGCAGCAGAACCTTCTTGACATTCCGGCGCAAGGACAACAGGCGGAAGAAGCGAGTGACCTCGTCGGCGCCCCAGCAGAGCCGCCCATCGACAACCACCGCATCGAGTGGGGCGTCGTCGTCAACAGCGCTGGTCGCTTCGGCGGCGCCGCTGAAGATACGTGCGTCCAGCCCCGCCCCGAGCACGACTGCTCCGACAATCCGGGAGAGGTCCGGCCTGCAAATCAGCAGCCCGGGCGCGCGCTGCGTGCTCGCCGTGCGCAACGCCCGGCCTGTCGCGACGGCCAGGTTCAGCTCGAGCTGCAAACGGGAGCCCGGAGCGTACTCCCCGTCGACGGTGAGGGTTCCACCCATGGCCTGTGCCAACAGCCGGGAGATCGGCAATCCGAGACCCGCGCCACCGACCCGGCTGCTGGTGGCCGTATCCACGCGATAGAACTTCTCGAAGATCCGTTCGCGCTCCGAGAGCGGAATCCCGATGCCCGTGTCCTCGACCTCAAACACCAGATTGATTTCTCCGTCCGGACGGGCCGCATGCCGCAGCCGCACAATGACATGGCCGGCTTCAGTGAACTTGAGGGCGTTGCTCACCAGGTTCAACAGGATTTGCCGGATCCGATTCGCGTCACCCAGCACCGTCGGAACCACGGGCGGATCCACCATCAGGTAAAGCCTCAGGTTCTTGCGCGATGCCGCCAGTCGCTTGATCTCCAGCACCTGCTCGCAGAGGTTCACCGGATCGAAGTCGGATCGATCGATCAGGATCTGGCCGGCCTCGATCTTCGACATGTCCAGGATGTCGTTCAGCAGGTAGAGCAGGGACTCGGAGCTGGCCCAGACGGTCTGCAGCATTTCCCGCTGCTCGGGGTTGACCGAAGAGGACTTGAGCAACTCCACCAAACCGATGATGGAATTGAGCGGGGTGCGGATCTCGTGGCTCATATTCGCCAGGAAGTCGGACTTCGCCTGGTTGGCTTCCTCCGCCGCGAGCATGGCCGCCTGCAACTGCTGCTCAGCCCGTCTTCTCTCGGTCACGTCGCGCACTACGCCCGTCAGCAGCCGCTCGGAGCCGAGTCGCGTCTGACCGAATGACGCCTCCAGCGGGAACTCGCTGCCATCCTTGCGTCTACCGGTAACCTCGCTCGCCCGCCGGCTCTTGCGCGCGGTGGAATCCCGCACCAGGCGGGCCAACTGCATCGGTCCCATGGCCCTGTATTTGTCCCCCATGAGCCCGCGCAGCGGAGAGTTGAGCAGCCCCCCGGGTTCGAACCCGAAGATCTGCTCGGCGGCGTGATTGGCGACGACGATTCTGTTGTAGCGGTCCACGCTGAGGATACCGTCCGAAGCCGTGGCGGAGATCACCCGGTAACGCTCCTCGCTCAGTCGCAGCGCCTCGTCGCTCTTCCACTCCTCCGTGACATCGCGGTGGCTCCAGACTCGCCCGATGATCTTGTCGCCCATCCGCTGTGGCTGCGTGTAGCGTTCGTAAACGCGCCCGTCGCGGAAGTGGAGCACGTCATGCCCGGATTCCTCGGGATGGCCGTACATCCACTGGATCTGGGCGAGGAATGCTTCCGGATCGCACAGCTGGTCCTGTACGGCGTTCCTCATCCCAATGGCGTTCCCGAGTGGAGCATCGGGTCTAAGGCGCCACATCTCGAGGAAGCGGGTATTGAAGATCTCAATCGATTGGTCGAGCCGGGCGACGAGGATCCCATCGGTCGTGGATTCGATCGTCGAGTTGAGCAGGCCAACCAGGTGTTCACGCGCCTTTTCGGACTCCGCCCGATCCACAAACTCCCCGATCGTGCTGCCCAGGGCCGTAAGGAAGCTAAGCAGGCCGCTCACGGGGGCGTCGTGGCTCTTGCTGAAGAACTCCACCACTCCGCGAATCTCGCCCGAGACATAGAGGGGGAAGGCAAATGCGCTTTCCAGCCCTTCCGCGACCGCCGCGTCCGAGCGGGGGTAGGAGGGATCGCCCTGGCTGGCCGACACCCAGATTGCTTTCCGATTCTCCCAGACCTTGCCGGGAAGACCCAGCCCGGGAGGGTAGCTGATGGAACGTGAGAGGGTCTCGAGCGGGCCATTCCTGCGCTCCGGTACCGACCAGACTTTTCTGGCGTGGAGTCTCCGGTCGCCGGCGTTCAGCCACCAAACTGAACCGAAGGGGAAGTTCAGCGTCCTGCAGATCGTTTGCAGAGTCAGGTGCAGTGCATTGTCGGCATCCGTGGCTTGGGCGAGGATTCCGGCGACTTCGTATCCCAACTTCTGACGCAGTGCGATCTCCCTGCGCTCCGTGATGTCACTCTCGATCGCGATGTAATTCGTGATCTCTCCCGCATCATCACGAACGCAGTGCATCTCAATGGACGCCCAGTACTTCTGGCCGTCTTTGCGATAGTTCAACATCTCGCAATGGAAAGCCTCGCCTTCGGCCAGGAGTTCGTCCATATTCTGCATCTGCCCGGAGTCGCTTTCGGAGCCGCGCAGAAACGACCCGGGCTTCTTGCCCTGGACCTCTTCCAGCGAGTACCCCGTCATTCGCGTGAAGGCCTCGTTCACCCACTCGATCTTCTGATTGGCATCGGCAATCACGACAGCGTTGTCCGTGTGCGCCGCGATCAGCGCCAACTTGCGAAGATCCTCGGCCTGGACGGCTTGCTGCAGGTTGGCTTGCTTAAGCGCTTCGCCGCGAGCCGACAGTCGTTCGGCCAGACGCTTCAGATCTTCCATGCCCAGACGGTGCGTCTGCACTACCTGAATCAATTCGGGGATTGGATCGTGCGGCGCGAAGTCGGCGAGGGTCAGACCGGTCGTCTTGAGCGAGCCGGTGTCGGGAAGCCAGGGCGAGCACAGGAACGCGAGTTGGTTCGCGCTTGCGATCGGCACCATCTGTCCTCGCAGCCGAAGTTCCCTGGACTTGCCGCGCAGGATGAATACGGTGTTTGGATGGCTGCTGATTGCCTCGAATTTGAACCCGACCATGGGCCGGTCGATCTGGAAGAAATCCTCCAGGCGCACGCCCGGCTCCAGATCCGGCAGCAGTTTCTGAATCGAAGCTCCTGCTTGCACCACGGCAAGTTCGCGATCCAGTAGGATGTGAAACGGGAACAGGCCGGCAATCTGCTCCGGGCTCAGGAACAGCGTGACAGGCGCCCCAGGCAACATTCCTGGTTCACCAGCGGACGAGGAATTCATCATGATCTGCTCCGGCGGCCTTGCTGGCGACAGGCTCCACTTCCACTGCCGTCTCGTAGATCTGCCCGAGTCCTTTGACGAGGCCCAATACAAACGGAGCCAGGCCTGCGCGGCCTGAACGGTAGTGCAGCCGCAGGGACCGCTCCGCCACATCGCTGCAGGCGAACTCCGGCGGCTGGAGGTGCGGCAGCACCATGCTGACCCGCGAGTGGAACTCCGGTAGGTTGATCAGGAACTCGCGCAAGTCCCTGCCTCCCGCCGCCATCAGGTCCGGGTATCCCTCCTGAGCGGTAACCACCGCCCAGTGGATTCCAAATCGCACCAGGACCTCGGACAAAGGCGTGCCTTCGATCTCACTCAACGCACCCAGCAGGGCGTAGGTCAGCTGATCCGAATACCCTTCGTGGCTGATGAAGACCTCCACATCGACTCCGGCATCGCGCTTGACGCGCTCCCAGAAATCTTCACCGTGATCAGCCACGACCATCCGCTCAATGGACCTGTTCACCATCCCGTACATACTGCTTGGTGTCTCCTTGTGGCAAGCCTGGGCGACTTACGCCGGCGGTTTCCCGGTATGGCGGATCTCGTCAATCCGGCCTTCCAGGTCGAACTTCCTCAACATGCGGTAGAACCGCGTACGGCCGATCTTCAGTTCCCGCATCGTGGCCGAGGCGTTGCCGTCGTGTTTTTGCAATGCCGCCACCAGCAACCGCCGGGATACGTCCTCCAGCGTGCCGCCCGCATCAGCGGCTACTTCCAACTCCACGTTCGGGGACGCTGCGACGCCATCCAGAAGCCTCTGCGGCAGGTCCTTTGGCGTAATCTCCTCGCCGTCGGCCACCACCATCGCGCGCTGAACTACGTTCTGCAGTTCGCGAATATTTCCCGGCCAGCCGTGCTGCAGCAGGATCCCCAAGGCCTGCGGCGAGATGCCGGCTACGCGTCCACCGGAGGATTCGCGATTCTGTCGTATGAATGTGTGTACCAAGGCCGGAATATCTTCTTTGCGCCGCCGCAACGGGGGCAAGTCCAGTTCGAACACGGCCAGCCGGAAGAACAGATCCTCGCGGAACCGCCCGGCCTTCACTTCCTCGGCGAGATTGCGGTGCGTCGCGCTGACCAGGCGGAAATCCGACTCGATCAGCATCGCGCCACCGACGCGTTGAAAGCGGTGCTCCTGGAGTACTCGCAGCAGCTTGGCCTGTACTGCCGGAGCGAGTTCGCCGATCTCGTCCAGGAAAATGGTGCCCCTGTTGGCTTCTTCGAACTTGCCGATGCGCCGGTTGACGGCGCCGGTGAAGGACCCTTTTTCGTGGCCGAACAGTTCGGATTCCAGCAGGCTCTCGGGAATCGCGGCGGAGTTCACCGCGACGAACGGGCCGCGCTGCCGCCCGCTGAACTGGTGGATCGCTTTGGCGATCAACTCCTTGCCCGTCCCGCTTTCGCCGTGGATCAGGACCGTCACGTCGCTCACGCTGAGCCGGTCCAACTGGCGAAATACCGTCTTCATCGCGGGCGAAGAGCCGACGATGCCGGGGTAGCCGCGCCCGTCCACTTCGCGTTCCAGTTGCGAGACTTTCATCGAAAGCCTGCCGTGTTCCACGGAGTTGCGCAGCGTGGTGAGCAGCTTCGTGGAATTCAGCGGCTTGGTGAGATAGTCGTGCGCCCCCAGTTTCATGGCTCGCACCGCGGTCTCCGCCGTGTCGTCCGCGGTCAGGACGATCACGGGGAGCACCGGGTGGCGTTCGCGAATCTGCTCCAGCGTCTCCAGACCGCTCAGGCCGGGCAAATTCAAGTCCAGGCAGACGGCGGCCGGTTCTTCTTCAGATAGGGCGCGCAGGCAACTCTCACCGTCCTCCAGAGGCAGAACATCGTAGCCGTCTTTTTGTAACCAACGCTCCACCAGCACGCGGACGTTTTCGTCGTCGTCAACAAGCAGGATGAGATCAGCGTTGGAACTCGGCATGGTTTACAGCTATTCTTCCACTGATTGAATCCGGCGTAACCCCCAAGGATTGACGATTTCCATCGGCCACGATTTCATCAGGCGGCTCCAGAGCGACAAAGCGAAGTCTTTTTCCTCGCGTTTGCCGCAGAACCATAGCCAGACGGGGGCCAGGGCGGCGAGATACGCGATGCCGGCCAGCGCGTCGCAGAAGCCGGCGAACCAGCGGCCCTGCGGAGCGATCCAGTAGAGCGGGGCGGAGATGGCGGCCGCAACCGCATAAGGCACCAAGCCGGGAAGCAGGACCTCGTTCCAGTAGGACCGCAGGTTTACTCCCATGGTCCGGTTGGCGAAGATCAGGTACCAGGAGGCGGACAGTAGTGTGGCGGCGGCCACGGCCGAGGCGATCCCCAGCACGTTCCAGTGGCCGACGATGACGCGGGCCAGCGGCACGGTGATCGCCAGGGCTGCGAAATTGGCCAGGGTGTAGTGGAAATCGCTGTACGGCCTGCCGATGCCCTTCAGTACCGAAGTACCAGGTCCGGTGAGCAGGTGGACCTGGCTGGCCACGGCGAAGATGATCATCAGCAGGGGAGCTTCCGCAGGCACTTCCTTAACCCAGAAGACCAGCAGCGGCAGGGCGGCGCAGACGATGAAGGCGAACAGGGTCCCGGAGACTACGTTCATGTAGCGCGCGCCGCACAGGTAAAGCGTGGCGATGCGATCGCGGCGCTCCTTACCCTCGGGCAAGCGTCCTGAGAGATCGGAGATCGACGGCAGCAGAGACGAAGCGAACGAGCTCGGGATGGCCGTGGCCGTTCCGGGCAGCTTCTTGGCGATGTCCATCAGGCCAGCCGCACCCAGTCCAGCCAGCGGTGCGGCCAAGGCCCGTTCCACGGAATTCAGGAAGATCGAAAGCAGACTATTGAATTGCACGATGCCCCCGAAGCCGAAGAGCAGCTTGAGCGACGCGCGGTCCACAAAGCTCGGGCGGATGCTGAGCCAGCGGATCTCCCGGCGTGCCAGCAGCGCGCTGCCGCCGATGTCCACGACGGTCCGCACCAGGAAGGCTACGCCCATGCCGCGCACGCCCCAACCCGCAGTCACCAGGTAGACGATGACAAGTGTCTCGACGACGAAAGACGTGATCCAGATCTTCTGGACGGCGGCGATTTTCTGCAGTCCGCACAGGGCATCGCGAAACACGGAGACCGCCAGGCAAAGCAGGAAGGATCCGACGATGGTGATGGCCAGGAAGCGGGCATCATTCGCCATCCGCGGGGGGACTCGCAGCCAGCCTGAAACGGCCGGCCAGACGCCCATCAATCCGGCGAATACGATGGTGCAAAGCGGAGCGGTGATGAACAGTCCCGCAGACAACAGCCGGTTGACGCGCTGGTGCTCGCCGGAAGCTGAGAACTCGGCGACGTACTTGATGTAGGCGTTGGAGAATCCGATGGTCGAGACGCCGGCGTAAGCCACCAGGATGAACATGGTGCTGTAGAGGCCGTAGGCTTCCATCCCGATGTGGGCCAGTACAAAGGGCGGGATAAAGAAGCGCGTGGCCAGGTAAAGGACACGGGCGCTGGCTTCGGCGCCAACGTTCCGGAAGAGTCGGGCACGGAGTGCGTTGTCTGAGGTGTTCATATTGATCGCCACTGATAATGCACTTTCAGAACCTTTGTAAACGTCTGCAAACAAAGCACTCCGTGCGGGCCTATACGCACACCTGTTCCGTATCGTGACGGAGCATGCGCTTCAAACGAAACATCAGGGTAAGGCCACGACGAGCCCGTATGCCGGAACGCGGATGACGAGCGCGCCCAGTCGCGGCACGGCCATGGACTGGTCCACGGTCAGAGCCGGCGCATCCTCATTGTTTGAGAGCGGGGATGGCGACATGATCGTCTTGACGACCGACGGGAGTTTGCTGCCTGGAGGGAGCGTAACCGTGATCTGCGATTCCTGGGGCAGCGCCGAGGCGACCACGACCGACCAGCGCGCCCCGTCACGGAAAGCCGCCGCCATAATCCCCTGGGATGCGGCGGAACTCGCCATCACGCGGTGATACTCGCCTACCAGGGCTTCGTTGGCGAGGGAAACCGCCAGTCCGGTCGGGCGGAATCGGCGGGCCGTCGCCAGGTCCCGGGTCAGGCCGAAAAGCCGCACCGGTTGTCCATCCGTCCAGCGGAAGGTGTCAAAACCTGCCAGCGAGAACATGCACTGGCGCGAGAAGCCTGCGTCGAGCGAGTGCAGGACTCTGTAAATCAAGGCAGTCCCGGAGGCTGCGCTGGTCACCACCGTGTTCACGTCCGCAGGTGTCGCGTCGCCGCCTAGCGAGTGGGCGTTCATCTCGTAAGTTGCGGGTTCGCCGCCGTAGGTCGCCGCCTGTTTGGCGATCTGGGCGAACGCCGGGCGGTCGTCCGGGAACAGCTGCGGAAGCAGGGCGAGCGGGGTCTTCCCAGCGGGTAGCGTGAACGCGTAGTACGGTGCAACCGCCTGGACCGTGCCGGCGGGCAGGCCCGGCGCGGCTTGCGCCAGGAATGAGTTATTGCCGTACCAGCCGCCGACGGCAAAAGACAGCGGCGCGCCGCCCGAGGCCGAGCGCATCAGTTCGAAGGCGCGACGGGAAACCGCGGCCAGCGCCGTAGGATCGAGAATCCCCGCCGCGCGGAAGAGTTGGTTCCAGTTCTCGTTGCCAAACTCGACAACGATCTCCGGGAAGCCGTAGCGGCGGGCGGCATCGCCCAGCAGGCGGCCCGCCCGGGTCCACTCGTCATCGCTCCAGGTTGTGGGTGCGAGAACCCAGGGCGAAGCGCCAACCTTATTGCACAGCGCCAGGAATTCGGGCAGAGAATAGGCGTAGTACAGCTCCGTGTTCACGCCGGGACGGTAGCGTGCGCACAGCCTCGCATCGGGAGTGGCGATCCTGTTGTCGAAGGTATCGCCGAGTTGCCCCTGCCAGTCGCGCAGATAGCCGGGTCGCAGGGCTTGCAGCGTATCCACCACCTCGGGGCGGAAGCCCGTATCGTCGGCGCTGGCCGGGCTCAGACTCACGTCGTCGACCCAAACCTGATTCCCCGCACCAGCCGTGTCCAAGTGAAACTCCAGCAGTCCCGCGGGTCCGTTGTCAGCCGGGGAGAAGTCCCATTCGTAGAACGTCCAGGTGGAAGTGGGCTGGACGCTGGCTTGGAAGAGCATCGGGCTGCCCTGGCGCAGGACGGAAACGCGCAGCGAGGGGGTGGGCCCGGTGGCGCGCGCCCAGACGCCGATCCTCCATTTGCCCGTCAACGGGAGGAGCTTTCCCGCGCGTCCGGGGAGTGCGTCCAGATAGGAGATCACCCCAGCCGGATTGTCCGTGGCCGGCGCGAGCCGCAACGACTGTCGCCCGCCGCCTCCCGGTCTGCGCGAGGCGGGGTCGGATTGCACCTGACCGGATACGGCATTCTGATACCACCACTCTGCCGGCAACCCATCGGTGCCCGTGCGGTGGATGGCGATGATATCGCCCGGCACGATACGGGCGGCGTCGATGTCCAATTCGAGCCGCTGGTAGCTGCCCGGTGCGTCCGAGGTGACAATCCGGCCTTCGACGCCGGCCAATGCGCCGGAACGCACGGAGTAGCGGCCGCCATTCCAAAATCCAGCGGCCCGCCCAAGGTACTGGGCGTCGTCTGTAATGAACCGGCCCTGCACCGAGGCGACGCGGATCAATGCGCCGTCCAGATTGCCCTCGAAACCCGGATTGGGCAGGACGTTGGCCAGCAACTGCTCCGCGCCCCAGGAAGTCGGCGATCCCAGGTTCACCCCGATGCCGCGCACCTGTTGGCGTGCGGGCGCCGGCGACACCGCAAAAGACGGTCCGCTGACGGCGGATGAACTTAAACCAAGTAGGAGCAGTCCGAGCAATGCCGCCGGAACGAGCAAAATCTTCATGTAAGAACTACCTCGAAGCGCTGCGGCTTCAGTTCGGCCGTTTTTGCCGCGGGTTCCGCGGCAATGAGCGTGCCGTCACCGCCATCGTTGAGATAGCGCTCGGCAAAACCAATCAAAAGGAATACGATCGGCATCGCCGTCTCTCCCAGAAACACCGTAAACCAGGCGAAGAGAAGCCCGGCGAAGATCCCGGCAAGCGTGAAACTCAACGACGGCAGCTTACCCAGCGCCCGCCGTTTGCGCAGGCCATCCCGCAGCGACCGGACCATCATCAGGACCAGAATCAGGATGAACAGGCCGGACGCCAACACTCCGTGCATCAGTGCCAGCAGCAGGTAGTAGTTGTCGATGGACGGCATCCCAGCGTCTTTAGGCCAGCCGTTGCGTCCCCATCCGAGCAAGGCGTGCTGCAGCGCGACGTCCACGTAGTGGTCGAGCAATTCCTTGCGATAGGCGGCAGTCTCCTGGGACGCATCCGCCGCGTTGGCCCGTCCGACCGAGGCGTAGGAGATCCCCTGAATCACCAGCGGAACGCCGATCACCACCACCAGTACCGCGGCAATCAGCAGGCGTTTGGCAGGCTGTTTGCCCATTCCGATCCATACGAAGCCGAATGCGATCACCGCACCGATCTGCGGTCCGCGTGCCAGAGTGAGCAGCAGTCCGAGTCCCACGAAGAAACTCATGATGCGGGCCTTGCTGAACTGTTTGCTCCTCAGCCGTTGGAAGTAGGGTTCCCACGAATCGCTTCTGTGCAGCCAGACCTGGAAATGGGCCCCGATCATGAAGATCGCGCCGGCCAGCAGGGCGTGGCTGTAAGGACCGGCGCAGCGTGCCAAGCCAAACCGCTCCGTGGTGATCCAGCCTTGTCCGGGGAAGAACGGATCGAAGATCACGCGGTAGGGGTTGTACCAGAACCGGAATTCGTAGAAGAAGAAAAAGACGACGATGGCCAGGTAGCCAGTGAAGCGGCGCAAGAACTTCACGCGCATCTCGGGCGAGTCGAGGATTCCTTTACCGAGCATGTAGGGGAAGAATCCCGCCGAGAACATGTCGAACATGAGGTTCTGCGCCTCGTTGTACCCGGAGTTCTGATACTCCGAAAAGCAGATCAGCAGGATCAGTCCGCCCACTAGTCCGTCCATCGGCGAAAACGGCCACTTCTTGGGGCCTCGCAGTTTGAGCCCGCGCAGCACGAAGGCGCCGGCTACTGGCAGCACCGCCGCTTCATAGAGCGTAGGATCCGGCAGACCGGGGATGCTCCAACGGCACCAGGCGGGCAGCAGCAGCAACGCGAAAACGTAGATATCGAAAAAGGCATCGCGGTGATTGCGCCGGATGAGCCAGATCAGCCCGGCGATCATCGGAAGGATTGCGATGGCCTGCATGGGGGGTTGTTCCTACGCCGCCGCCCGGTTCAGGACCGCGCCAAAGGTGCGCGGCTGCAGCCTGTCGATAATAGCCATGGCGTCCTTGACCTCGCCGCGCTTATCCTCACCCGCACTGACCACCAGCAGCGTTGCGCCGATCTGCCGTACCATCTCTTCCGCGGCCAGGGACAGCGACAGAGGCGGTGCATCGACCAGAATGAGATCGTGTGTAGACTGCGCCAGCGCTTCAGTCAACGAGCGTCCGGCCAGCATCGCCTTCTCCGTCGCTCCAACTCCCACGCCGATGCGGTCGGGCATTGAGCTGTTTCCAGGCTCGACGCAATCCTCAAATCGGGCGTCGCCGCTCACCAGGTCGCACAACCCAGGGCGCTTCTTCATGCCGAGATAGCGTTCGTCGGGTGTGATGACGTTCGCCTCGGCCACCAGCGTCCTGACGCCCAGCGAATCGAGCGCGCGGGCCAGCGCCAGGGCCATGCTGCTCGATCCCGCACCGTGGCGCAATCCCGTGATCACGATACAGCGCCCCTTGAATTCGTCGAGATGACGCCGCAGCGTCACGGCCAGGCGAATGACCTGCGGAGAATCCTCATCTTCCAGCAATCCCTTGCATTGCGGAGTCCAGTGGGTGACGGGGAGCTTCAGGATGGCCGTCATTTCCTTCGTGGAGCGAACCCGCGGGTCCAGCATGTCCAGCCCGATGGCGACGGCCAGGCCGAGGACAAAGGCGGCGCCCAGCACCATCAGGAACAGCTTCTTGCGGCCACCGCCGAAGGGCATATCGGGGGGCAAGGCCGTTGAGAATACCCGGACGAAGCCAGGGGCTTTGTTCTCGAGTTGAAGGAACGCGATACGGTCTTCGGTTGCATTCAGGCGCTTGCGCTGCCGGTCGATCTCGTCGCCCAGTTCGATGCTGCGCGAATAGGCCCTGGAGTAGGTAGCGGCGTTCTTCTGCAACTTCTGTTGCTCCGCTTCCAGTTTGCTCTCGAGCAGCGTGCTCTGGGCCAGTTTCCCGCGCTGGACGGCCTGAATCGCCTCGAGGCTCTTCTCTTGCGCCTGTCCGGTGGCGGCCTCAATTTCACGGTCGATGGCCGCGATGTCCCGCTCCAGGGCAATCCGGCCCGGGTGCTGAGCGGAGAGTCCGCCCATGCGCAAGACCAGGTCGGCCTTCTTCTGGCTGAGCGCGGAACGGAGTCCACTGAGGCCGGATTCCTTCAGGGCCTGGTCCAGTGCGGCGGCGCGCAAGCCGGCGTCCGTGGCGCCCGTGGTGTCGCCCTTTCCAATCACTGCCTCGGCCATGATGCGCTGCCGCCGGGCTTCCATCAACGCGGTGTTGCTGTCGCCAGCCTGAGACTCGAAGCTGTTTTTGGCGCCGCCCGCGAACATCGTGGTACCGAGAAGTTGGGCGATCTGGGTGCGCTGCTCGATCAGTTCGTCGGTGGCCTGCTTCACCCGCTCCCGTTCGGCTTCCAGGTTTTTCAGGCGATTCTCGCGGTCGTAAATCATCTCCTTGCGCATGGTTGCCACGAAGTGCTCCATCGTGGAGTTGATCATCTCGGCCAAGCCGTTCCGCTCTTCGGACTCCAGGCCGATGGTCACCTGGTATGTGTCGGGTACCGGGGAAATCTGCAAGGACTCGCCCAAGCGCTGTGCCGCGCGGCGCAGCGTCTCTTTGGGCTTGCGCCAAGCCGCAGCCGCAGGCGTCGGTTCCGATACAACGTCGAGCATGATGTCGTGACGGTTTATAGTGCGCACCTGCTGTTGCACGAACTCACGGTATTGAGAATTGGACTGGAAGTCGTTTTCCGAATCGAGATCGAGATTGCGTACGAAGCGCGGCGAGACATATAGGACACCCTCGGTCCGGTATTTCGGCTTGCCCTTGTTCCAGGCCCACGCGATGCCGCCGCCGGCCACCAGCACGAACACCAGCAGGCTCCAGATCCACCATCGGCGGAGCGCACCGATTGGATCGGGCGCCCGCCCGGAACCTGAGGATTCCGTTTCCGCGTCGTTGGTTCGAGTTCTGATGTCGGTAACCATAATCAGTTCGCCATGGCCTTTCCGAAGAGACCGTAAGAAGTTGCCGGGCTGAGCTTCTGTAGCACGTAGCCGACCTTTGCCATGCCGCTGCGCGGCACAAAGACGATGTCCCCGTTTTGGAGGCCGACGTTTGGTTTGCGGCCGAGCAGCAGCAGGTCGTTCATCGCGTATTCCGTCTCGATCCCCTCGGATTGACGGACCAGATGGATCTTCGAGGCCTTGGCATCCTGAGTCGGCCCGCCCGCCTGGGCCAGCGCGTCCAGGAAGGTCATCTCCGGAGTCAGGCGCACGGTGCCGGGCCGCAGCACTTCACCCATCACGTAAACCACCTGGTCGTCCGCATCGGGTATGTAGAGCGTATCGTTGCGCCGCAGACGGATGTTGTTGGCCATGTTGCTCCCGTTGATGACGCTGCGCAGGTCGATCCAGGCAATCTTGTCTTTGTCCCGGAACACCACGCAGCGGTTTAGGGCTGCTTTGTCCACGCCCTGTCCGCCTACCGGCAGGCCGCCAGCGCGGGCCACTGCCTCCAATACTGTGATTCCGCCTTCATACGGCAGCACGCCCGGCCGGGCGACACGCCCCAGGACCAGGATCTTGTTCGAGTCGTACTTCAGTACTTTAACGGTTACCGCCAGCGCCTCGTAGTAAGGAGACCAGCGCTCGCCAGCCAGTTTGCCCAGTTCCGAGCGGGTCAGGCCTGCCGCCTTCACGGCCCCGACCAGCGGCAGCGTGATCTGCCCGTCGGGCCCCACGATGTGGCGCGAGGTCAGATCCTCCCGGCCCCAAACATCGATCGAGATCTCGTCGCCTTCGCCCAGACGGTAATCGGTCTCCGGGTCGCCTTCGAAGGCGCGCAGGGCGTCGGTAGGCGTAATAGGTGCCGATGTGCGGCTGGGTTGGAAGTCCGCGGCGGCCAGCGGCAGAACCAACAGCAGTAAAAGTAGCAGTCGAGTCACGCGCTTTAGATTGCAAACGGCTCGCCATTCTCTAAACCGTTGGCGCGACAAGGAATTCCAAACAGAACAGTTCGGAACCACCGTCACGTTGCGGAACACCTGCCGCACGCGGGACACACGAAGCGGAACACCCCTGCGCCGCGCGAAGACTCCGCAACTGTCTGCAATTGAACGGCTTGTCGTTCGGCACGGCAACTGCAATGTGTTTGGGCGATGCCGTTCTACGTCAATCTTCCGCAGGCCGCACTGGGCAGTGTTTTACTGGCCGTAGGCACCCTCGCAACACGAGCCGCGGCCCGGCACTTCTTCCAACCCCGGTGGTTGGAGCGGCTGCTCTCGCTGGGCACACTCGCATGGCTCGCCGTCTCGCTCGACCTGGGCCTGCCCGCCGAGCTGCACCAGCATTCGCCTTCAACCGTCTCCGTCTGGAGCAGCGCCATCGCCCTCTTCTGGGTAGGAATCTCGGCGGGAATAGCGGTGTTTCTACGCTTCCGCGCTCCTGCCCGCGCCTTCGACCCCAGCCGGCGGAGGCTTCTGACGGGCGCGGGAGCGACGGCGCTGGCGGCTCCACTGGCAGCGACCGGCTACGGCATGTACGTCGCCAACAGAACCCCGAAAGTCACTGAAATGAGCATTCCGGTGGCGGAACTCCACCCCGATCTGGAAGGGCTGCGGATCGTCCAGTTGAGCGACATTCACCTAAGCCCGTTCTTCAGCCGCGGCGATCTGTCGCGGGCGGTCAGCCTGGCCAACGAGACCCGGGCGCACATTGCCGTGGTGACGGGCGACTTGATCTCCTCGGCCGCCGATCCGCTGGAGGACTGCATCCAGGAACTCCGCCGTCTGCGCAGCGTCGCTGGAACGCTGGGCTGTCTGGGCAACCATGAAGTCTACGCGAAGGCCGAAGACCTGGCCGAGCTGTTAGGCCGGAAGGCCGGCATCGAGTTCTTACGCGGCTCCGCCCGCCAACTCCGCTTCGGCCGGGCGGCGTTCAACATCGCCGGCGTAGACTACCAGCGCAAGGGTTTCCCGTACTTGCGCGGCGTCGGGGCGTTGGTGAACCCGGAGACGCCGAACCTGCTGCTCTCGCACAGCCCGGACGTTTTGCCCGTCGCAGCCGAACTGGGCTTTGATGTGATGCTCTCCGGTCACACGCATGGCGGCCAGGTTACGGTGGAGATCCTCCATCAATCCATCACACCGGCGCGATTTTACACACCTTTTGTCCGTGGGCTCTATACCCACGGCCGCACTTCCGCTTACGTCAACACCGGCCTGGGCACGGTCGGCGCCCCCATTCGCATTGGGGCGGAACCCGAAATCGCCCTGATTCGCCTCGTCAAAGCATGATTATGAAACCGAAAAAAGACTACATCCCCACTCTCGACGGCTGGCGCGCCATTGCGATCCTCGCCGTAATGTCCAGCCACGCGATCATTCCATTCGCCGCCGCGCACCCCTGGCTGCGCTGGATGGAACAAGGCGCCGCGGGCGTCGATGTCTTCTTCGCCTTAAGCGGCTTTCTGATTTGCTCGCGCCTGCTGGCCGAGCATGACAAGAAGGGAGGAATCGATTGGAAAGGGTTCTACCGCCGGCGCGCGTTCCGCATTCTGCCGCCTTACATGACCTACCTCTCCGCCCTGGCCCTGCTGGCTGCGGTGGGCCTGGTCACAGTGTCCCGGCAGGACTGGACCGCCTGCCTCCTGTTCTACAGGAACTACCTGGCCAAGGACTACTGGTCGTGGAAGACCGGCCACTTCTGGTCACTGGCGGTGGAAGAGCACTTCTACCTGATCTTCCCCGTCATGTTCGCCTTCCTGGGCCCGAAGCGCCTGCGCGTCGTGCTGCCCTTCGTGCTGGTCGCACTCGAAGCCTGGCGCATGCTTGACCATCGCTTCCAGCTGTTCGACGCCGTCTTCCCCGGCTGCGTGACACCCTACCGGACCGACGTGCGGGTGAGCGGCATCGCTTACGGCTGCATGGCCGCGCTGCTGTTGCACGTACCGCAGATCCGCGCCGCCGCTACCCGCGCCGTCTCCGGTCTGACCATCACCGTGATCGCCATGCTGATGCTGGCGTGCCTGTACGGCAATCCGCCGATGTCCACCGTGCTGGTCAGGGTTCTGATTGCCGCTATGGTGGCCTCCACAACGCTCGCCCCGTCCACCATATGGGGGCGCTTCCTCGAAACCGCGCCGATGCGATGGATCGGGGTGCTCTCCTATAGCCTGTACATCTGGCAGCAGTTGTTCCTGGCGCCGAAGCCGGTCTACGCCTTCCACCACTTCCCGGTGAACGTGCTGCTCGCCTTTGTGGCCGCCTACTGCAGCTACCGTTGGGTGGAGAAGCCGCTCATCGCACTGGGTCGCAAACTGGGCCGGCCCAGAACTCAGGTGGTCCTGCCGCTGCCCCAGTCCGCCACCTTCGAAGGAGCATCCATATGAGCGCAACCGTCTCCTCACCTGCCACCCTGGCGAGCTGTTTCGAACGCATCGCCATCATCAACCTCCCCTCGCGCGCGGACCGGCGCCGCGAAATGCGGGCCGAACTGTCACGCCTCGGCCTCGCGCTGAAGCCGGGGCACACTGAGTTCTTCCCGGCCGTGCGGCCGGCGGAGATCGGCGATTGGCCCGGCATCGGCGCCCGGGGCTGCTTCCTGAGCCACTACACGGTTCTGAAGGATGCCCTGGCGCGCGGCCAGCGGTCAGTACTCTTCATTGAGGACGACTGCTGTTTCACGCCAGCACTGATCGAGCGTCAGGCCGAAGTCGCGGAGCGACTGGCAGGCGAGGACTGGGACATCGCGCACCTCGGCCACGTCCAGCCGCTTGAGCCTACGGAATCACTTTTGGTGCCTTGGGACGAGCCACTAATGACCACGCACCTTTACGCCGTGAACCATACGATCCTGAAGCGCCTGGTTGAGTTCCTAGAACTCGTCATGTCGCGCCCCAACGGGCATCCCGACGGTGGGCCCCAGCACTACGACGGCGCGCTGTGTATGTTCCGTGCCCAGAATCCAGACGTGCGGAACTTCATCGCCGCGCCGACTCTGGCTACGCAGCGCAGCTCGCGCAGCGACATCAATGGGCAGTGGTACGACCGGATGCCGGTCCTTCGCAATGCGGTGAACCTCCTCCGCAAGGCCAGGCGCCGCTAATCCCTGAGCAGTTGAATTCCCTCCGTTCCGATCGGACCAGCCCCGGACGCACCCGAGTGCATTGGTTCTTGTCTGTCACTCGCGGCTCGGCGCTGCTGCGCCCGGTTAGGAGTTCATCAATTGGGATGGACAGGCACAAATCAATTGTCCGTTCCGATAGGCACTGGCCCTGGCCCAATGCCGTTGCCGCGGTGCTGAGTTGCGTCCGGTTCGACAGCCTGCCGAGATGGCCATAAACCGCTGAGCTCAGCCGTTTGCGAAAATAACCCCATATTTTTCATAATCTTGAAAAAAGAGACGGCTGAACCTCAGCCGTTTCTTGCGTTTCTGCCGGGCACACACAACCCACAAAACCGAATCCCGGCTGAGCCGCCGCGGGCGGGCAAGGCAGATCCCCTGGACGCCCTGTTGCCGGGTACCCGCTAATCCGGCGGCACCGCACACTGCTGTCTCAAACTATGCCGGTTGTCCCGGGTGTTCCGTTTCATGCAACACGGTGTGGCTCCTGTTCTGTTCCACGCTCCGGTCCCGTTCCTCCCCGCGTCCCCGCCTGCTCCTGTAACCCATTGATAGAGCGAAGATTCTCCGCGTTTCCGCAGATTGGCACGCCTGTTGCATTCACTCAATCGAACAAGGAATTACGACGAATCTATGACTCCCTCACGACGACCCGCCTGGAACAAACCAGCCATCCTCCGTATCGGCGACTATTGGATGCGTTTCCGCTGGAGACTGAACCGCAGCGCCTTCCCCGGCATCAAGCGGGCGATGGACGTTCTGGTTTCAGGTGCGGCCATGCTGCTGCTGGCCCCGCTCTTCGCAGTGCTCGCAGCACTCATCACGCTTGAGGATCGCGGCCCGGTACTGTTTTGGCAGTGGCGCGTCGGGCAATATGGCCGGACGTTCCGCTTCCCCAAATTCCGCTCGATGGTGGTGAACGCCGAGCAAGTCCGCGCCGCCATCGAACGTCAGAATCAGCACGGCGACGGCATCACATTCAAAATGAAGAACGACCCACGGATCACGCGAGTCGGCCGTTTCATGCGCCGCTTCAGCGTGGATGAGCTCCCGCAACTGTGGTGCGTCTTCGTCGGCCAGATGTCCCTGGTGGGACCCCGCCCGCCACTACCCAAGGAAGTGCAGCGCTATAGCGTGGCCGATCGCCGCCGCCTGGACGTGGTCCCCGGCCTGACCTGCATCTGGCAGGTGGCCGGCAGGAGCAACATCGCCTTCCCCAGGCAGTGCTCCATGGATATCGAGTACATCGAACAGCGCAGCATCGCTCTCGACGTGAAGCTGCTCGCCGCAACGGTCCCTGCCGTGCTTACAGGAAAGGGAGCCTACTAACAGCCATGGTCAGTTCCTGCATCGAACGCCCCGCATTTGCGACACTCCAAGCCCGGTACCTAAGGTGGCAGCACTCGTTCGCGCAGTTTGGATCCTGCGAAGCTGGCCGCATCGCCGCTTTCGCCGTCATCGGCATCTGCGCCCCGTTGTTCGCCCTCGCCTTTTTACTGGGAGCCCGCGTCCGGCGCAGCGTGAAGGCTGGACGCAATGGCGAGACATTTGAGGATCTCGTGTTCGTCGATCGCTGCGGGCACCCCGTGCGCGTGATCGGCGGGCTGCCGAGGTTGATCGCCATAGCCCGCGGCGAATGCGCCTGGGTTGGTCCTGAACCCCGCAAAGCGCAGGATCTGGACCTGAGACAGGAATCGCACCGCCGCCTGGCTTCCGCGCAGCCCGGACTGGTGAGTCCCTGGTGGGTGCGGCAGCGCACCAACATCGCCTACGGAGATCAGACCGGATCCGATCTCGAGTTTGTAGCGCAGCGCTCGGCCCGTGTGTCCCTCGGTGTTCTGATTCGCGCGCTGCTGGCTTCCTTCTACGGAGCGCCCTCCGGGGAGTGCCCGCGCGTCGCCCACATCCTCGGCCTGCCTGTGGACAACGTCAAGATGGACGAGGCGATCCGCCTGATGCTCACTCCGCGAGCGGACGGCCGAGCCCGTCAGGTCTCCTTCCTGAACGTGGATTGCGTGAACAAGGCGGCGGTGGACACTGACTACTGCAGCGTGCTCTCCGGCAGCGATCTGCGGCTCGGCGATGGCATCGGACTGCGCATCGCAGGCAGAATCCTGAAGTCGGAGATTCGTGAAAACGTGAACGGCACCGATCTGTTTCCCAGGCTCTGCGCGAAGTTGGAACAGACCGGTGAGAGCCTCTTCCTGCTGGGTGGAAGACCCGGCGTTCCCGAGCAAGTCGCTGCGTGGATCGGCGCGAATCATCCTGGCCTTCGCGTGGCAGGCGCACGGCATGGCTACTTCAACGCATCCGAGGAAGCGGGGATCGTGGAGACGATCAACGCCTCCGGCGTTGCCGTGGTGCTGGTCGCCCTCGGCGCACCCAGACAAGAGAAGTGGATTCACGCTCATGCCGGCGAACTGACCGTGAAAGCGGCGGCCGGTGTGGGCGGCCTGTTCGACTTTTACTCCGGTCGTATCCCCCGCGCCCCGCAGTGGCTGCGTGAGATGGGACTGGAGTGGGCCTACCGTCTCTACCAGGAACCGGGCCGCATGTGGCGACGCTACCTGGTTGGCAACGTGATTTTCCTCGCCCGGGTCATGCGGGAACGCGCCACGCGCGCACTCCCGTTGACCGGCAAAATTTCAGAGGTGATTTCCCAATGAAGTGCATCCTGATCGTCTCCGGATCCCCGGCCCTGCAACTGGGGCAGGTGCTTGACCGCCCCTACATGCAGCACGCCGTAGAACAACTCGTCGGCCGCGGGGTGACCAGCCTGAAGCTGCTGGTTCAAGAACAGAATTACGAAGTGGGCAAACTGCTGGGCGATGGCTCGCGCTGGGGCGTCCAGGTGGAATACATGTTCACCGAAACGGAGCCATCCTGGCACCATGTGGTAGCCTGCGACGAACCTGATTCCGCTGGTCTCGTGCTAGTGGGCGACGCGTGCCGCCTGCCGTTTCTCCCGTTCCCTGGAAACGAGGGAAGCCTGGATGGCGCGTGTGCAACGGTGTACTTCGAAGAAAACGAAGGGCTGGCTCAATGGACGGGCTGGATTCTAGTCAACCCGAGTGACTTGCATGCATTCTCCAGCCGGATCGACGAAGGCTGCGAGTGGCGCGAGGCGCTGCGCAAGTCCAATGTCCAGGCGAGCAAGGTGTTTCTCGAACATCCTTCGCTCTCCTGCTCCACCCCGGACGCCATCCTCCAATCCAACCGCGCTGCGCTGGAGGGCGCGTTCCCAGGACTGTTCTTCACCGGCAAGGAGATTCGTCCCGGTATCTGGGTAGCTCGCGCCGCGAAGTTACCCGCCTCGGTCAAACTCCAAGCCCCGTGCTACATCGGCGAGGAATCCTGGCTTGGCGCGAACTGCAACCTGGGCCCCCACGCGGTGATTGGACCCCGCTGCGTGATCGCCGGCGGAACTGAGGTAACGCGCAGCGTGATCGCGGAAGCCACTTACCTCGGGCCGGAGTTAGAGATTTCAGACTCCTACGTTGCTCAGGATTCGATTCACAACGTCCGAATCGGCGCAGAAGTGAGAATCACGGAGCCGCACGTCGCCGGCAGCCTGGTCCGGAAACAAACCCTCTCGTTCTGGCAGCGTTAGACCCCTAAGGAACTCTCAATGACAAGTGCTACGACCCTGCGGCAAGTACCTCTCTGTGTGGACCTCGACGGTACCCTCATCCGGACCGATCTGTTGTTCGAATCGCTCCTCGATGCGGTGAAGCGCCGCTGGTGGATCGTCTTCCTGCTGCCTCTTTGGCTGCTGCAAGGCCGCGCTTACCTGAAGCAGCGCGTGGCCGAGTGCGCGGAGCTCGATCCCGCCATCCTCCCCTACCGTCCCGACCTGCTGGCCTGGCTGCGCCAGCAGCGTGCGGAAGGACGCCGCATGATCCTGACCACGGGCGCCAACGGCAAGCTCGCCGGAGACGTGGCGGAGCACCTTCAATTGTTCGACGAAGTGATGGCCAGCGATGCCACGGTCAGCCTGACCGGACGGGTCAAGGCACACAGGCTGATCGGCGAGTTCGGTGAAGGCGGCTTCGACTACGCCGGCGACAGTTCCGCCGACGAAGCCGTTTGGAAACACGCCCGGGGTAAGATCGCCACGGGCGCCGCTGCCAACCACCCGCAGTCGTTCGAACTCGTCTTCGCGGAACGGGCTAGCAAGCTCCACGCTCTGATCCGTGCCCTTCGCCCGAAGCATTGGGTCAAGAACGTGCTCGTCTTCGTGCCTCTGTTCGCCGGGCACAAATTTTTCGACGTGAGCCTGGTTCTGCGCGCCTGCATCGCCTTCGCAGCCTTCAGCCTGACTGCCTCGTCGGTCTACATCATCAACGATCTGGCGGACCTCGCCTCGGACCGCAAGCACCCCATCAAGCGTAAGCGTCCTTTCGCCGCCGGCGACCTGCCGGTGCAGGTCGGGCTGTGGGTTGCCCCGGCTGTGCTGCTCGCCGGGCTCAGCCTGGCCTTCTTCCTGGGCCAAGCGACGTTTGGAGTGGTGCTCGGCTACCTCGCTCTCACTTTCGTCTACACCTTCTACCTGAAGCGCAAGTTGCTGACAGACGTCTTCGCGCTGGCCATCCTCTATACGCTGCGCATGCTGGCGGGCGGCGCGGCCACGAGTGTCCTCTGCTCCATGTGGCTGCTGGCCTTCTCCGTTTTCCAGTTCCTCAGCCTGGCCTTCCTGAAGCGCTCAGCCGAACTGTCGAACCTTGCACGCCGTCAGGTTCAAGCGACGTCCGGGCGCGGCTACTTCACCTGGGATCTGGTTCAAGTGAACGTGTTCGGCGTCACCGCGGCGTACATGTCGAGCCTGGTGCTGGGCCTTTACGTCACTGGTGACCGCGTTCGGGTTTTGTACCAGCAGCCCGCCTGGTTGTGGATCCTGGTGCCGCTACACCTCTACTGGATGAGCCGGGCCTGGATCCTCTCGCACCGCGGAGCGATGAATGAGGACCCGATTATGTTTGCCTTCGGAGATCGCGTCACCTACATCTGCGGCGCGGTTGCCGCAGTCGCACTGTTCCTCGCCACCCACGGCGGAGTCACCATCCCGGGGGTGGCCCAATGACACGCGAGATCCGCATCCTGCTGCTTCTCCTAGCCGCCTTTCTGCTCGTCAACGGGCTGACTCTCTCGAGATACCCGTCCGTGTGGGTGGACGAAGTTCAGTTTGCCGATCCCGCCGTGAGCCTGGCCAGCGGCGAGGGCTTCACCTCCACCGCCTGGTTCGCCCAGGACTCCACGCAATTCTGGGCTGGCAACGTGCCCCTTTACTCGGGATTGCTCAGCGTGTGGCTGCGAGTCTTCGGCATCAGCATCCTGGCCGAGCGTTCACTCAACCTGGTGATCTTCGCCGCCGTCGTACTGCTGATCTGGCGTTGGATGCGCAACTCTCAAACGGTCACAAGTCTTACGTGGCGCCTGATCGCCGTCACGCTGCTGTTGTGCGGCCACGCGATGGTGTTCTCTTACCGCTCCGGCCGCTACGACGCCCTGGGCATGGTGCTCGCGGCGCTGGTGCTCAACCTCTGGCAGCGTCCGCTGTGGCTGGTACCCGTCGGACTGCTGATTCCGTTCGCCGGCCTTCAGCTCATCCCGGCCGGGCTTGTCCTGGGTGTCATCGTGAGTGTGTTCGGCGGCCGCCCCGCCGCGATCCGCGCGGCAACCCTGACTGCGGGAATCGGGATCGGGGCCGTGTGCCTGCGCTCTTTCTACATGCTGAACGGGGCCTGGGAGGGCTTCCGCGCCTCGACTTCAGCCATCGGCCAGATGCGGCAGTCCATCGTTGAGAAGTTGCTCTCCCTGCCTTCGGACTACGTCACAGACAAGAGCCGGGTGCTTGTGGCGATCGCACTGCTGATCCTGCTTTGGTCGGGACGCTCCATGTTACAGAGCGCCACGCGCCGCATCGCCGGATTCGCCATCGCGGCACTGATCCTGCTTCCCGCCGCGTTGCATATGGCCGGCAAGTTCCCGATCTACTACGGTTGGATGGTCTTCATACCGCTGGTCATCGCACTGGCCCACAGCGCGGAACGGCTGCCCGTAGCTCGCTACTCGGTCGGCGCTTTGATCGTACTTGCGGCATTGGCTGGGCTGCCGCTCAGAATGCTCGGAGCGGTGTCCAACTTCTCGCAACGGGACCCCGCGCGAGTCGAGGCATTCGTTCGTCAGGCCGTGCCGCAAAACACCACCGTCGTCGCCGACTTCAAGACGTACTATGCCCTGCGCTCGGCCGGCATACGCCCGCTGCTGCCAACGTACCTTCACGCTCTGACGGCCGCCGAACGGGAATCGGTTGAAACGCTGCTGCTGCGTCCGGAGGATGTCGCGAGTGCCCGGAAAGAACTCGGCGGCCAGTGGGTCGCCACCGAAATCGTCCTGTCTGCTCCCGCCCCTCCGACTCTGCTCAAGAAACTCGTAGCCGAACTGCGGGAAGAGAACTTCGAAATCAGGGTCTATCGCCGCATTGCGTCCGCCCCCACGCTCGCGTCGCTCCAAGACAATCGGTAGACGTCAGCCAAGAGCGGTCAAACAAGCGAGATCCCCTGGTGGTGCCGGGGGATCTCTTTTCGTTTCCAGCCTCGCTGCCGCATCCTTCGACTCGCCCGGAAAGCGGCAAGCGCACAAGCTGAGCGTAGACGCCATCCCTGGTGTTAAGATTCGCATGACCAATCAAGCTAAAAGCGAAGCGATGTCTTTAACGGCCATCAAGACTGTCAGCTTCGTCGATCCGTCTCTCCATGGAACCCTGGAAGCCGGACCCCGATAGAATAACGAGCATCATGAACCCAACCCGACGCACTTTCCTGAAGACCAGCGCACTGCCGTTGATCCTGACTCCGGGCATACTAGGCGCCAACGACCGCATCACGGTCGGTGTGATCGGCGTCGGGTTCCGGGCCAATCTGTTGATCGACCAGTTGCCCAAGCCAGGCCAGATTGTGGCGCTCTGCGACTGCAACCTGCCGCTCGCCGAAGCGGCCGTGGCGAAGCGCAAGACCACCTGGGACGTGTACCAGGACTACCGCCGGATCCTGGACCGCAAGGACATCGACGCCGTCATCATCGCGACGCAGGACTTCGATCGCGTCATCCCCAGCATCCACGCCTGTCAGGCGGGCAAGGATGTGTACGCGGAGAAGCCGCTGACGCTCTACCCCGGGGAGGGAACCGCGCTGGTGAAGTTCGCGCGCAAGCACAAGACCGTCTTTCAGGTCGGTACCCAGCAGCGTTCCATGGAGATGGACCAGATCGCCTGCAAGCTGGTGCGGACCGGCGGGCTCGGCAAGATCAAGCTCGTGCAGTGCCTCAATTACCCCGATTCGAAACCGTTCACCGCGTTTCCTGAAGAACCTACGCCAGAGAAGCTCGACTGGGAGGTCTGGACTGGTCAGGCACCGATGCGGCCCTACAACGCCAAACTGCACAAGGGCTGGGGCGGCTTTCAGGACTACGGCGGCGGCGAGACCACCAACTGGGGCGCGCATGGTCTGGACATCGTGCAGATGGCTCTGGGGATGGACGGCACCGGCCCGGTTGAAATCTGGCCGCTGAGCGAGCCCGCCGGCGGTGTTGCCTTCCGTTACGCCAACGGCGTCGAGGTGCGGCTGGAACTGCCCTACGGCAAGCAGAACGAAGACCTGCAGGGCGGCGCGCGCTTCGTCGGCGAGCAGGGCAAGATCGACATCTGGCGCAACAACTTCAAGATCGACGCTCCCGGCGTGGCGCTTGACCTGCCGCCGGCCGAAGAGATTCAGAAGTGGCACGACGAGCGGGCGCTGTGGCAGGCGCAGTACCACATGGGCTACTGGCTGGAGTGCATCCCGACCCGCAAGCGGCCCAACGCCGACGTCGAGATCGGGCACCGCTCGGTGACGGTGTGCCACCTGGCGAATCTGGCACGGCGCCTGAACCGCAAGCTCCATTGGGACCCCAAGAAAGAGCAGGTGGTCGGCGACAGGGAAGCGAACATGCTCGCGACCAACCGCCCGCGCCGCAAGGGCTGGGAGCTGCCGAAACTCTAGGATTCCCATGCAGACGTATCCCTTCGTTCTCGCTCTGAATGGACTGGCGCTCATCGCGGCCAGTCGCCCGCCCGAGATTCCATTTGAGAAACACACCATCGACCTGGGGGCCAGTGAGACCTGTGCCCTCGCCGACATCAACGGAGACGGCAAGCTCGACATCGTCGCCGGGGAGTACTGGTACGAGGCGCCGCGCTGGACGCCGCACCGCTTCCGGGAAATCGAGAACCGGCCTCCGTATATAGATGACTTGTCCGATCTGGCACTCGACGTGAACGGCGACGGTAAGGTGGACATCGTCACCGCCAAGGGCTTCTCCGGGCGGCTGGTGTGGATGGAGAACCCGGGCAAGACCGGCGCGATGTGGAAAGAGCACGAGATCGAGCAGGGCTACTTCATCGAGTTCGCTTTCCTGGTCGATATCCTGGGCACGGGCAAGCAGGACGCGATCCTGCCGCAGTTCGGCGGCGCCAACGCTCCCATCGCCTGGTACGAGCACGTTAACGGTGGCTTCGTGAAGCACGTGGTCAGCCCAAAGGCGATCGGCCACGGGATCGGCGCGGGCGATGTCAACCGCGATGGACGCCCCGACATCATCACGCCCGAAGGCTGGTTCGAAGCGCCGCCGGATCCGCGCAACGGCGAGTGGAAATGGCACCCCGACTTCAATCTGGGTTCGGTTGGGTTCGTTCACGTGCTGGACGTCAACGGCGACGGCCGCCCCGATCTCGTCTATCCCATGGCGCACGACTACGGCATCTTCTGGCAGGAGCAGACGGCCGACGGCAAATGGATCAAGCACCTGATCGACGACACCTGGTCGCAGTCGCACGCGCTTGAACTCGTAGATCTGAATGGCGACGGCAAGCCGGAACTGCTCACCGGCAAACGCTACATGGCGCATGACCATGACCCTGGCGCGCGGGAGCCGCTGGGCATCTACTGGTACGAGTACAACAAGGCGGCGAATGGCAAAGACGTCGAATGGACTCGCCACGTGATCGACTACGGCACCCGCGCCGGAGCCGGCATGCACATCCCAGTGGCCGACATCGACGCTGACGGCGACCTCGATTTCGTCGTTTCCACGAAACTCGGGTTGTTTCTGTTCGAGAACTTGACCAAGAGCAAACACGCGAGGTAAGCCATGAAGATCGCAATGATTGGCGCGGGCAGCATCGTGTTCTGCAAGACGCTGCTCAACGACTTGCTTGCCACCCCGGCGCTGGCCGGCACCGAGTTCGCGCTGATGAGTCCGACCGAACCCAAGCTGCGTCGCATGGAAGCCTTCGCGCGGCGGATGCTCGCCGACAACGGGCTGCGCGGCTCGGCCTGGGCCACCACCGATCGGCGTGAGGCCATCCGCGACGCCGATTTCGTGGTCAGCATGATTCAGATTGGCGGCGTGGACGCCTTCGAGCAGGACTACAAGCTTCCGCTCAAGTACGGCGTGGATCAGTGTATCGCCGATTCGCTGGGCCCGGGGGGAATCTTCCGCGGACTGCGCACCATTCCCGTGCTGGTCGATATGGCACGCGACATGGAAGAGTTAGCCAAACCGGGCGCGATTCTGCTGCAGTATGCCAACCCGATGGCGGCCAATGGCCTCGCGCTCGGCAAGGCCAGCCGTGTGCCATTCGTCGGACTGTGCCACGGCGTACAGACCACGCTCGACTTGATTTCACGCTACTGCGACGTGCCGAAGGACGAGATCACCTACACCTGCGGCGGCATCAACCACATGGACTGGTTCCTGCGGCTGGAACACGCAGGGCGCGATCTCTATCCCCAACTGCGCGAGCTTTTCGAACGTCCGGAGTATTACAAGAACGAGAAGGTGCGTGGCGAGGTGTTCCGCCACTTCGGTTACTTCATGACCGAGAGCACAGGGCATCTGAGTGAGTACGTGCCGTGGTTCCGCAAGAACGCAAGGTCGCTCGGCATGTATTGCGACGAACCAAGCTTCGGCGGCGAAAGCGGCGCCTATTACAACTGGTGCCGGGCCATTGCAGGCAAGTACGAGCGGCACGACCCGCTGGCCTTCGAAAGCACGCTGGTAGAGCATCGCAGCGTCGAGTATTGCTCCTACATCGTGGAGGCGGTCGCCACCGGTCGGCCCTTCCGCTTCATGGGCAACGTCCGCAACGACGGTTACATCACCAACCTGCCCGCCGGGGCTTGCGTCGAAGTGCCCACCTTCGCCGCAGACACGGGTCTGCATCCGACCTTTGTAGGCGAGCTGCCCATCCAGTGCGCGGCGCTCTGCATGACCAACATCAACTCGCAGCTGCTCGCCGCCGAAGCGGCGCTACGTTCGGATCCTGAGTTGCTGGTTCAAGCGGTTGCCCTCGATCCGCTCACCAGCGCAGTCTGCACGCTGGGCGAGATTCGCGAGATGTGCGCGGAGATGTTGGAAGCCGAGCGCGCGTGGCTGCCGAACTTCGCAGGGAAGAGCATCACGCCTAAACCGATAATTCACATTCCCGCCGGATGCAAGCCTGTAGACGTCCCGCTCGATCCGGCGCTGGCCATCGGCAAACGCTTCGGCACGCTGATCGAACAGTCGAATTGATGGCGGAGTCCGGCAAATTGGTCGGGTCGTCAGCCAGCCTTCCTCGACAGCGGCGACCATGAATTCAGCCGCCTGGAATTGAAGGCCCGGGACCTGCCGATGGCTCTTGTTAATGCTTTTGCTCCGGCTTGCCGCCTAGATAGCCCAGGCTGCGCAGCCGTTCCAGCGTTGCGTTGTCGAGCGGCTTGGCCCCACCCGGCCCGATCCGCAGCTTCACCGCGTTCTCCCGCTCCATCCACTTCAGGACTTCCGATTTCATTCGCTCGGCCACCTCCGGATGCTGCGCGACGACGTCGCTGCGATCCGCGCGATCTGTGCGGCGGTCGTACAGTTCAAGCTGCTTCAGATGGGCGCGCGCGGGCTGCACCCGATAGATCAGCTTCCACTCCGGCTCCACTCGGGCGATGGTGTCGGTCAGGTTTTCAGGCACTGCGCCGCCCGGCTTCGCCGCCGGCAGAGCGAGTTTCGTTGACATCGCCGGCAAAGCCCCTAGCTTTGCTCCCGCTAGTAACGGCGCCAGGCTGCGCCCCTCGATTCCTTCCGGCGGTTTCAACCCCAGCACATCCAGGACAGTCGGGAAAATGTCGATCAGCTGAACCGTGTCGGGCACGCGCCGGCCGTGCGGAATCAGCTTGGGATTCCACATCATCAGCACGACGTGGATCAGCTCGCTGTAAAGCGAATGGCCGTGCGCTCCCAGGCCGTGCTCCCAGAACTCCTCGCCGTGATCGGAAGCGACGACCACCAGAGTGTTGTCGAGCACCCCCAAGTCTTTCAGCTTACCGGTGAGCGTTGCGAGGCTGCGATCGTTGTGCGCGACCTCGCCGTCGTAGCGGTCCACCGCGCGTCTCAGGAACTGATCGGGATCGACACCCTTGGCGCGAATCTCCGCGCGGTTGACTGTGGCGCCGCCGCCGTAGGCGCGAATGTCGCGCAGCTTCGCATAGTCCCGGTTGAACTGCTCGGTCTCGTCCGGGTTGGCGAAACGCTGCTCGAACTCGGCCGGCGGCCGGTAGGGCGCGTGTGGATCGGTGGACAGAACGAACAGGAACAGCGGCTCGTCGCGGTGCCTTTCCAGCCAAGGCATGATGGCGCGGTTGATGGCGGCCGAATCGGTCCCGCGATCGACTGCGTCGGTCCTTTGGCGCTGGACCACCGGGTATTCCATCACGTAGTCGAAGCCCCGTTCGAGACCGCTGGCGCGACCCGCGAAGGGGTTCGCTACGATGCTCGCCGTGACGTAGCCTGCGGCCCGCAACTGTTCCGCCATCGTGGCTGCTCCGCGCGGAATCGTGTCGGACTCGTTCACCATGCCGTGCGTAAAGGCTTGCAACGAGGTCAGGATCGACGGGACCGAGACTTTGGTCCACTAACCCTGCGCGACGGCGTCGTCGAACACCACCGACGAAGCGCCAAGCTGCTTCAGGTAGGGCGTCGTATCGCGTCCGTAGCCGTACAGCGTGGTGTGGTCCGGGCGAAGTGTGCAAACCACGTACAGCACGACGTTGGGCGGGCGGGGCAGCGTGCGGCTGGCGACCAGCGGATTCGCCCAGAATCCGACTGCGCCGCCGGAGTCCGAAGCGCTCTCCAGGACGATGTGCGCGGTGGTGCCGGCATACGCCGAAAGGTCGGCTTCCGCGTCGTCCCAGCGATCCGGGTCGCTGACCTGCCTTGAGAACAGCTCGGTCTTCACCGCTCCCGCCAGCACCCGGAACGTGACCGGAGTTTTGCCCGAAATACCCAGGCCGAAATGCAGTACGGGGCTGCCCGCTGGCACGGGGATGTCGAAGGCGATGGAGGCTGGTGCGCGTGCGAACAGTGTGCTGCGGTATTCGTCGAGCTTGCCGATGGTCGTCACGCCTGCCGCCGCTCCCAGCGTCTCCTTGCGAGGAACCAGCTCGATGAAGTCGAACGCCGCAGCGGCAAACAGATCGTCGGTGGGCATGATCGCCAGCGGTCGAATGAACCCCGACGGCACGCTCGGTATGGCGAATTGGTAGACCATCCACTCCATGGCCGGAGCGAGTTTCTGGCGCATTTCATCGGCGCCCAGCTTGACCTTGATCTCGGTGCCCCCCTCGGAGATCATGCGGATCCGGATCGCCTCGTACTTGCTCCAGTCGATCGCCGGGCTGTTCGGGGCGGCGATCACGGGGGTATTGCCGTCGCCTTTAACCACCAGCAGCCCCGGCTTCTTGAAACCCATGCGGCCGCGCAACGGCTGCCACGTGACTTTCTGCTCCGTGAAGCGCCAGATCACGGGCTGGGCCGCGAGTACCGATGACGGGGCGGAGGATTTCGTGGTCACGCTTGCCGGATTGAAATGGTCGGTCAGGCGATACGGCGTAGATGCCTTACCGGCGGGCTCCTTCGCTGTGGGTGCGCCTGAGCGGCACGCAAGTGAGCAAAGCGCGACCACTACTGCCAATGAACTAGCTAGTGATTTTATGGAGAACTGAAACGGGTTGGACGGGAGCACTGTGGAACCGATGGTAACAAAGACCGTCGGCCCGGCTCGCTTGAGCCGGGCCGCCGAAATGGAAGGTCAGAACTCGAACTTCGCGGAAAGCTGGATGATCCTGGCAGCGTTGGACTGCACGCCAAGATTGATCAGACCCGTGGTCGTGTTCGGGTTGTTGTTGTTGGGATGGTTAAACGCGTTGAAGAAGTCGCCCGTCAGACGGAGCTTGTACCTCTCCCTGTACGCGAAGGTCTTGTAGATGGAGAGGTCTTCGTTCCATCCGCCCGGCCCCTGGTAGAAGTTGCGGGCGTTCCAGTTGATCATCCCGGAGTTTACGTTGGTATTCACGACGGTCCCATTCGCCAGAGTCTGTGGGATCAGATTGTTGTTGTTCCCAACCCTCGTGAGGACCCGCTGGGAGAAGTTCACCGGCACCAGTGCCTGCACTGCGGCTGCATTGGAACCCTGTGCTTGCGAAGAGTCGAAGTAGCCCTTGAAGTACACCTCCTGCTGTTGGCCGAAGATGTTGGTGATGACGCGCTGATCCTTGCTGAGTGTCGGATCGCCGAAGAGGTAGTAGCCGGAGTTTACACCCATCCAGGTGCCGCTGTGCCATTCACCGATGAACCCTATCGACCAGCCGCCGATTATCTGGTTCAACACGCTGTTTGCGCTGTTGGCGAACTTCTTGCCTTTGCCGACCGGCAATTCGTAGACGCCGTTCCAGCGAATGTGCTGCGGCGGAACGTCGCCGGAATTGGTATAACCGAGCGCCAGGCGCTGCGTGTCGGTCAGGCTGGGATTGCCCAGGATTTCACCATTTTGCGGAACCAGGAACGAATAGCCGGATCCGTTCGCGGCGATGCTGCCGTCCCCGGAACTGCTTCCGCCTGCATCCGTCGTACTCATAGCGTGCGCCCAGGTGTAGAAACCCTGGAACGTCAGGCCATTCGAGTAGCGGTGGTCGAACTCGAACTGGACGGATTGAGTGTTGGAATAGCCGTTGTGACGGACCGCCTGGCCGCTCCAATTCGGATTGAAGCGCCGTGTATCCGCGTTGGAACTGCCGATCAGCCCCGTGCTCGCCCGGTAGTTGAACAACGAGATCGGGTCGTTGTAGGCCCAACGCTGCTCCAGGCCGCTGCCATGGTTGCCAATGTAGCTGGCCCGCACGGACGAGTTCTTTCCGACCGAACGCTCGATGACGACGGTGTACTGCTGCATCCTGTCGTCGCCCCAGTTCCGGAAGTCGAACGGGGTGAACAGCCGCGCTCCCGTTGGGGCGCTGGAAGCCGTCACCGTCGCTTTGCCAACGAAATCGGTCGCCGCCGGAGCGCTGGACATGGCGTACACGTAATTCGTGTTCATCTTCGTTGCCACATTGTTCTCGAAGGCCAGGTTCAAGGGCGGGTTGGTGCGCGAACTCTGCAGAATCTGAGATAGCGGCATCGTCCAGTAGTACATGCCATATGACGCGCGTAATACGAACTTATCGCTGAGCCGGTAGGCAGCGCCTAGCCGGGGCCCGAAGTTACTGTTTACGCTGGGGGTTAGTCCGCCCGGGATGCCGGCCTTATTGGCCGTGGTCCACGTGGTGCCGCGGGCGGCCCATGCGCCCAGCACCGCCGGCGGGATTCCAGGGATCGACTCCATGGTGGTGTCGTACGGCGTGACCACCTGCATGTTCGTCGCGGTTATGCTGTTCAGGTCCAGGTTGACCAGCCGGTCGTATTTCTCCTTGTACGGCGTCCACTTGTCCCAGCGCAGCCCGTAATTCAGCGTCAAGCGGCTGTTTACTTTCCAGCTGTCCTGGAAGTACAGGCCGAACTCCTTCTGCTGGAAGTAGAAGTAGCCGCGATTGTATTGGTTGCTCAGGTAGGTGGGGAGTCCGAGTTCCAAACTCGCGAATCCGCTGCCGGTGAACGGGACGGCCGACTGGCTGGTGGGATCGTACAACTGAGTCCAATCGCCGTAGAAACTGTGGCTTCCCTGCGCCTGCTGCATCTCGCGGACGTTGTTCTGCTCGGTGCGGCCGCGGAAGCCGAACTGCATCGTGTGCTTGCCCTTGATCCAGGTGACGTTGTCTTCCAACTGGAACTGGGTCATGTTCTGATCTTTGAAGTTGTCGGCGTCCCAGCCGCCGTAATACATGAACTGCGAGTCACTGGTATAGATGCTCGGCCAGCCCTTCGCGCCGAAGGGATTCGGCAAGCCGAGTTTGTCTGCCCAGTCGGTACCGTCCGAGAGCCCGCCCTGGTGGTTCGGCGAGCGGTTGACGGAGGCGGTGAATTCATTCAGGAAGGTCGGTTTGAAAACATGGACTTCCCGGATCACGCCCGATGTGAGTCCAGCCTTCGTCAAACGGGTGCCGTAGCAGTTGGAGCAGCCGAGCGGCGGGAAGCCGTACCGGCCGCCGGCCTGCACGATGTTCTGATTCGAGTGCGTATACCGGACCGAGAGATTGTCTTTCTCCGAAAACACCTCGTCATACTTCATCGTCTGGGTATTGGTGTCCTGCGTGCTCGGATAGTAGACCTTGTAGTTGGGGGTCAGATACGGGTTCACCGAAGTGTCGGTCGGGTGCGGCGTAATGCTGCGCATCACTCCGGTGATGGGCGCGATGCGGCTGCCCTGAATCTTGTTGCCCACAAAGGGGGTACGGGTGCCGTCAGCCGCGGTCGATAGCGGGTCGTAAATTGTATATTGAGCGCCGCTCGTGTCCGTGAAGCCGCTAAAGTCGCCATTCCACAGCGCGTCGCCAGGCACTTGTGTCTGGGAGTAGACCTGCTGCCGCAGCTTCATTGCCTCATAGGAATACAACCAGAAGATCTTGTTCTTGATGACGGGACCACTCGCCGTGCCGCCATACTCGTTGCGGATGTACTTGGGCGGGGTGGTGAAGCTGTCCTGACGCGCCCTCGCTACCAGTCCGCCGTAGTTGTTGCGGAACGTCTCGAATGCGTTGCCGTGCCACTGGTTGGTGCCGCTCTTGGTGACCATCGAAACCGTGGAAGGCCGCGAGAACGCCGCGTCCGATCCGGCCGTCTCAAAGCGGAATTCCTGGATGATGTCGAGGCCCGGCTGCACGCGTGAAATGCCGCCTCCGAACCGGTCGACCAGCGAGATGCCGTCGAGCGACATGTCCGTGGAGCCCACCTTCATGCCGTTCGTGTGCGGAGCGCCTCCGCCTTCCACGCCGGCCGTCAGGTTGAACAGGTTCGTGACCTGCCGTCCATTCAGCGGAAGATCGTGGATTCTCGTCGCGTCCTTGACGTCGGCCAGGGAACCCTTTTCCGTCTCGATGATCGGCGCCGCGTCGTGGACTTCAACCGTGTTCGCGACGCTGCCGACTTCCATCGCCACATCCACGACCGCGGATTGCCCAACCTCCAGCAACAGCGAACCCGTCCACTTCTTGAAGTTCGCGAGCTCAACCGTGACCGTGTAGGAACCCTGACGGACGGAACCAAAATAAAACGCGCCAACCTCGGTCGATTTAACGCTCTGCGCGACTCCGGTCGCCGTGTTCAGGAGTGTGACTTTTGCGCCCGGTATGATCGCGTGGCTCTGGTCGGTGACGGTGCCATGGACGGCACCGAGACCCGATTGTGCCGCCAGCGGCAGCGCACAGGCGAGCGCGATCAGGACAACGAGGCACTTTCTAACTAACTGAGAGAAAGCAGGCTGGAATCTGGGCATCACGACCGTAAAACCTCCGGACCCTGCGGATCGAGGAAGCCGGCCAGGACTTTATAACAACCTGAAAGGAATCGTGACAGACCACACAATCCCCAAGTCCACTGCGACTACCCCGTGAAATGGATTATTCGGTCTTTTTGGTGTGAAGTCAAGCCGTTTTCTGTTGAAGATGCACCACAAACGTCCTAAGCTGGGATTTCTTTCTTGTAGGTTGTAAGAAAGTCCGGCAATGGAACGTGTCCCTCACTCGCGCCGTGTGCTGCGCGTTGGCCAGGTCCGGGCTGCCAACCGAGCCGCGGTGCTGCGGCTGTTGCGGCGTCACCGCCAGCTTTCCCGTGCTGAACTCGCCCGCCGCACCAGCCTCTCCGAAGCCTCGGTCTCCCGCATCATCGCCGAACTCATGGAGCAGGGACTGCTGGTGGACCTGGGCAGCGGCCCCGGCACCGGCGGCCGCCCCGGCGCCCGGCTGGAACTGAACGAGGAGCGTTTTCACGCCATCGGCGTCGACATTCAGAACTGGGAAACTCAAGTCGCCCTCGGCACGGTCAGCGGGCGCATTCTCCGCACGGAGCGGTTCAAAACACCGCAAAGTCCCCCGGAAACGATGGATCGGATCGCCGCCGCCGTGGCGGTGCTCACGGCGGGTCTCAGCGAGCCTCCCGTAGGGATCGGCGTCAGTACGCGCGGACTGGTGGACAGCCGGCGCGGCGTCGCCGAACTCGGCAGCAATCCGATTTGGGTTCACATCGAAATCGGCGACTATCTGGCCCGTCTCACCGGCTTGCCAGTCTTCGTGGAGAACAACGTGCGCGCCGCCGCCGTGGCGGAGTACGCCCATGGCAACACCGATGTCCAGGGCGCGCATTGCCTGCTGTTCCTGCTGGTCGGCGAAGGCGTGGGCATGGCGATAGTCCTGGACGGCAAGGTGCACCGCGGCCCGCACATGGCAGCCGGTGAAATCGGCCAGATGGTCATTGCGGACCAGAACGGGCCGGAGCGGCACAACCGTTCGGGCTGCCTGGAGGTGCTTGCTTCCGATCTGGCCACCTGCGATCGCTACAACAGCCTGGCTGGCGCCAAGCCGCGTCCACCCAACGTGACCAATTGCGCGCAGCAGATGCGGCAAATCTGCCAGTTCGCCATGGAGGGCGATGCCGCCGCGCGCGCCGCGGTGACCACTACCGCGCGCTACCTTGGCGTCGGGATTGCCAATGCGGTGTGGGCGCTCGACGCCGACGCCGTGGTGATCGACGGACCGGTTACGGAGGCCTGGCCCCTGGTTTCCGCAGCCATCCGCGACCAGTTCCCGGAAGGGCCGCTGTTCCTGAATTTCCGAAATCTGGTGCTGCGTCCGTCCTCACTCGCGGGAGAGGCGGCGGTGATCGGCGCGATCACGCTCCCCTTTGCCCCGATTTTCTCCTACGACGGGAGCTTCACTTAGCGCCCCGGCGCTCTGCGGTCGAGGCCGCCGCGGGGAGCCGCATGGTAGGATGACCGCGAAGCCCGGCCATGCGCGGTACCCTTAGCTTTCTGTTCGCCGCCACGGTGTTGCTGGCCTCGTCCGCCTCGTTTCCCGGCGCGGAGCAGAGCCAGCCGCCACCGCAGCCGCTGATCGATTGCACCGACGAACAATTGCTGCAGCGTCTCCCCAGCCTGCGGGGCGTGCGGTTTGATCGCAGTCCGCAGCTGCTCAAATCGACGCTGGACTCGATGGGACAGGCTCTGGATACATCCATGAGCAGTTTCGTGGACGTGTTCGCGCAAGAAGAAATCTCCTTGCTGCGGTTGGAACACGACGGCACGGATGCGGATGCCCGGCACGAAGAGTTCCGTCACGTAATCCACTTACCTACGGGCCAGGCCACCGGTTCAGAGCTGCGGAGGCTGCACGAAACCAGGCTCGCTGCGAACGAGAACAAGATCGCGCCGCCCGGCGGAACCGGCTATTTCGTGCTGCGCCGTTTCATGAATCTGCTCGAGTTTCTGCTGCCCGAAAACAGGGGGGCGAGCAAGTTCCGCGCGGTTGGCAGGCAGGGCAGCAGCGCGGCGGAGCTCGTCGTGCTGGTCTACGCCAATCTCCCCGGCAGCGCGCTCGACAGCGGCCTGGTAGCGAAGGAGGGTGGCACGCCGGAGCCGATGCAGGGCGTGGTCTGGGTAGATGCGAAGACCGGCTGGCCGGCGAAGGTCATCGTGGAACCCCTCGGCAGCCTGATCGAGGCGGGCTTGGGCGAATTGAGGATCGAACTGGTCACGGCGCCGGTTAGCTTCGCCACCATCGACGCGACGTTGCTGCTGCCCGTACTGGTGACCACGCACGTCCGCAAGTCAACGGTCTTTTCCCAGGCGGCGCACCGTCTGACCGGGTACAGGCTGTACGGTGTCGATGCCGGCGGCGACCCGGAATCCGAGCGGCGCAACGCGGGCGTCGTGGCGGCCCAGCCTGCGAGCCGCGACGCTTACGAACTGTTGGCGCAGGGGGTGAGCCTGCGCTTGGAAAGGAAGGACGCGGCCGCGGTGGCTCCGCTGAGTGAGGCGGTGCGGCTCGACCCGGGATTGCCAGCCGCGCGGCTGCATCTGGGGCTGGCTCTGGATGCGACGGGCGATTCCGTCGGCGCCGAAACACAACTGCGCGAGGCCGTGAAGCTACCCGGTGGGACGGCTTCCCCGCACTATGCGCTGGGGGTCGTGCTGTATCATCGCGGCCTGGCGGCAGAAGCTGCGGTCGAATTCCGGGAGGCGGTCCGGCTGTCCCCGCAAGACCCCCAGGGTCATGGAAACCTGGCCATGGCGCTGGGGAAACTAGGCGACGCAAAAGGGGCACTGGATGAGCTTCGCACGGCTCTGCGACTGGATCCCGGGAATGCCGTTCTGAAGGGCAAACTCGAGCAACTGACCAAGGCGTCGGTGGAGGCCTCTCAGCGCGGGGGCGAGGAGGTGGCGACGATCCGCGTGGACGTCCGGCAGGTGGTGGTTCCCGTGATGGTCCTGGACATGGAAGGCCACCACGTGCGCGGGCTGAAGCAAGCCGATTTTCGCGTGCTGGAGGACGGCGCGGAGCAGACGATCACCGCGTTTCAAGTCGAGAGTTCGGGCGATGCCGCGGCCGAGGTGGAGTCCAAGCCGGGCGCGCCGATTCCAGCGGATCATCCCGAGGCTGCACTGGCGAACCCGGGCTTCCCTGCCGTCCGGCACACTTACCTGATCTGCATCGACACGGTGCACGCGCAGTTTGGCAATCTGCACGCGGTGCGCGAGGCGCTGCAGAAGTTCTTCCAATCACAGCGCGCCGGGGACTCCCAGTACGCGGTGATGGCTATCGGGCAGTCGATGAGCGTGGTGCGGAACCTGACGCAGAACCCCGCGGAGGTGATCTCATCGCTCGATGACAAGAACTTCTCGAGAATGGCCCTGGGCAGCCAGACCTCCAGTTGGGAGAGCACGCTCAGACGCTATATGAACGAGCTGAACGAGGTCCGCGCGCAGGTCGATTCTCCCGTCCCAATCGAACGCGACATGGGACTCATCCGGATGCGCGGCCTGCCGGTTGAAGCCGAAGCTCTGGCCTCAGAGGACCGCATGCGCAGCGTGACGTTGCTAGGGCAATTGCGGTCTTTGGTAACGCAGTTATCCAAGGGCAACGAGCACCGCACGGTGCTGCTGTTTTCGGACGGATTTCAAATCTCGGCCGGGCGGGAAATCTGGGAACTGCTGCTGGTGTACTTCCCAGAACTGAGCCGGTACGCGCTACGAACCCAGGACCGCCTGTCTTCGGAGTTCGACGGCGTGGTCAAGGTGGCCGCGCGGCACAACGTCATCATCAACACAATCGACTCGCGCGGCCTGTACACGCCTTCGTTCTTCGACGCCTCGATGGGCAGCGTCGGCGCGAACGTCGCGCCCCGCGTGATGAGCGTCATGTCGAGCCTGCAGTCCGAAGCGGGGGCGGCCTTGATGGAAATCGCGGCCGCGACCGGCGGAAGCGCCTACTTCAACAGCAACGACATCCTGGAGGGCATCCAGAAAGCGGTCGCGGAAGGGCGCGAGTATTACACCCTGGCGTACGTTCCCAGGAACTCCGCGATGGACGGCAAGTACCGCGCCATCGGAGTCGAGGTAAAGGGCCGCAAGCTGACCGTCAAGGCCAAGCGCGGATACTGGGCGGCCGAAAGCAAATAGCGCGGTTTAACGCGCCGGCACAGCGGCTTCGCGATAGTCGGCCTCGTGCCCGTGGGTCTCGTTGTCCTTCAGGGTGACGTTGCCGGCACCGGCCAGTTTGTAGACCCCAAAGCGCTGCGTTTTGTCCTTGTCGCGCGTCTCGGCGATCTTGTTGCCCTCGATCACGATGTCGCCCACGTGCGGGGCGATGTAGAAGCCGTAGCCTTCCTTGGCGTCGCCGTTGTCGAGGATGCGGTTGGAGCGGAAGGTGTTGCGGTGGCCGCTGTTCGCAAAGGTCTCGTTGCGGAACAGCACGCCCGTGAATCCGTTGTGCGTCACGGTGTTGTCCTCAAACTCGTTGTCGGTGTCCTTGTGCCCGATGGAGATGCCGTACTTGCCGTTGGATTCGATGGTGTTGTGCGCGATCCTGCCGTGGCGCACGCGCCAGCACAGGAACAAACCCACCTGCCCGTTGTCGTGCAGACGGCAGTTCTCGATGGTGGGCCGCTCGCTACCCGTGCCCGGGTGGACGCCGTAACCCGTGTGGCCGTAGGACTCGCAGTTGAGCACCTTCACGTTGGACGTGATCTGGAACGAGATGCCGTCGCCGTTGTAGTCGTGGGCTACGCAATTGCGTACCGTGATGTCCTTCACCCGGTACAGATAAATGGCGCCGCCCCGGCATCCGTCGAGGTAGGTGTTCTGCGCCTTGTTTCCGTCCACGGTGAGATCTTCGAGCACCACGTCGTGACCTTCAATCACGCACAGGATCGGGAAGTTGTTGTTCACGCGGGCGTGCTGCAATTCGTGGTCGTAATCGCGCGCGGTCATGGGGGTGACGCGCAGCAGATTGCCCTCGACCCCGGTCACGCTGGCGATGCTGATGTCCCAGCCGCTGGCGAGCTTGTCGTCCTTGATGGCGATGCCCATGCCGGGCTTGAACTTCTCCGGCTCCACGACGCGCAGGCCGGTCTCGCCGTAGTCGCCGTCGTCGGCAAGCGCGCTTTCAACTCCGGCGCTCTTGCGTAGAATCGTCTTGCCGGCAATGCCGCGAACGGTGATGCCGGAGGGGATCAGGAGGCTGTCGTTCATCGTGTAAACGCCTTCGCCGATCAGTAGCGTGTCACCTGGGCGCAGCAGATTGGCCGCCTTCTGCAGCGCGACGTTGTCGCTGCCGAGGACATCGGCGGCACCGCTTTGGGCTGCGCGAATCGTGCGCGGTGCTTTGTCGGATGTGCAACTCGCGCCGGAGAGCAGCAGCGCCAGCAGGGTCGTAGTGGAGAGAAGGGATAAGCGGGTTGGGGTGTTGGGGAGCATTGACGAAATTCCTGCCGGGAGAACTTGGATGAATACGCTGAAACGGTCTCGCACAGCGTATTGAGTTTACAAGAAAACCGGCGGGCCAAAATCCCGCACGCAGGCGGCCCGGTGGGGCGCAAGGCACGTAAAGCGGCCAAACGGCAGGCTGATCCAAGTGCCGGTGACACGCGGAATGAAAAAATAAACCACCGCTTTGCAATGAGTTAGGCGCTCTTGCCGTCTTAAAGGCCTTGCGCTCGAGCTTAGGCTGGGACTCGCAGCGGGGACGTCCGCCGGATGCCGCAGAATCCGTCCCCAGCCCTGGAGCACAGCCCGCTTATGCCTGATGTCCTATACAAACTTCAACCCGACCGGACCATGTACCTGCGTGGCTTCGACCACCTGGGCGCGGGCGCGGCCCTGCACAACGCGCGTCCCGACGGGTTTGAAGTCACTGGTGTATTCCGCGACCCATCGGACTTCACTGTGCTCGTGCTGTGGGACGCCGACGACTACTTCAACCACCCGTCGCTGAAGTACCTGCCCGATACGAATTTCTCCGGTCTGACGCTGCAATTCGATGCGAGCTATCAGAACCTGATGCCGCTGAATTCGACGAAGTACGCCACCATCGACTGGCCGTATCTCGACGTTCAATTCAGCGACGGGACATCGAAGCAGGTGCGGCTCAACGACTATTCCCAAGTGATCGCCAATCCCGATGCCCCGGCCAGCGGGACGTTCGAGATCGTCGCCCCCGCGCTCCAGGCCTGGGACCGCCTGACGCTGTGGTACCTGAACATCAACTTCGACTACACGGTCCCCGGTTCAGCCCAGGGCACGCTGCAGTTCTACATCGACGCTCCGCACAAGACCTACACAGTGACGATTGCAGAGCGCAGCTACAGCTACACGCTTGGAGACACGGACACGGCGGCGACGCTGGTCCGGCACCTGCTGGACGCGATCAACGCGGGCGGCGGCGACCCGGATATCGTGGCCTCCGCCGGGGGGAGCGCGGGCGAGGTGACCCTGACGGCGAGGACCGACCTGGGGCCGGCCGTGGCTGTCTCGGCCAGCGATAACGCCACACTGCATCTGTTTCCCGTCAAGGCGTCCACCGTGGCTCGCGAATTGGCCCGACAAATCAATGCGGCGGACTACGACGCGGTCCAGGCGCCGTTTGGCCTGCGGGCCGTGAGCGACGGCGCGAAGCTGACGATTACGACCACGCGCGGCGGTTTCGACGCCAACTTCGTGCGACTGCTGGCGGTGCACAAGACGGACACGCTGAAGACGTCGCAACAGGTTCTGCACCTGAGCGGCGGCGACTCAACCGCGACGCTGCGGGTGAACTACGACTTCGCGGCGAAACTGGGCGAGGCGCGAGCCCGGCAGATCCGCAAAATGTGGCTGACTTTCGCGCCGCGGCTCGCCGATGCGCAGGCTTATACGAGTCAGGAGTGGCACGCCGCATTCACGAACTGGACCGTGACGGGAGCTGAGGCGGTGCGGCAACTCCAAGTGCCCGGGCCGTGCAGTTACTGGATCGGGGCGACCGACAGCGGGTGCCAATTCGAAGGTGCCTGGAGCCTGGTTGACGGCTTCTATCTGGGAGGGTTGGGAAGGGCCGGGCAGGTGGGCGCGAAGCTAAGTGTCCGATACAGCAGCGCCTACCCGCATGATCTTTGGCTGGCGACCGAATTGAATGCAACGGGTGGGACGGTGAATGCGGAGCTCGACGCGGGCGCTCGCACCTCTGCCGTCATTACAAGCGGTGGCGGAGGCGCCGTGACGGTGCGCAAACTGCTTTTCGGCGGACTCGCGGCGGGCCAGCACACGCTGACGTTGACGGTCGCCAGCGGCACGCTGCTCTTCGACCATCTGATCGTCTGCGTGCCGGTCACCGATATCCCCACGCTGCCCGCACAATCGGACCTGTCGGCGGCTCTCGACTACTCCACCGACCACACCTACAAGCTACCCCCGGCGCGTATTCTGTGGCTGTTTGACAAGCTGGGACTGCGCGGCCCGATCAACCAGTACATCGGTGTCTTCTGGTGGAACCAGCGCGTGTGCGTGGGCGGCCAGACGAAAACAGCTGGGGTACGTTTCGCGGGCTCGTTCGTCGAAGGCGACCAGATCTTTCTGAGTATTGGCGGGCAGGTGTGCGGCAAGACGGTGCTGGCGCCGGACACCGCGCAGACAATGGCGCTGCACTTCGCGAACTCCATCAATGCGCTGTACGTCGGGGTGTGGGCCGAGTCTGATGACGATCAGATCCGGATCTACAATCGCTCCTCCGGCCAGGCCTATCGCTACACGCTTCGGGCGTGGGTGGCGGGCAAACCGGGTTCGACGGGAACCGCGGTCGAGGACGCTTCACTCGGCGCGGCGCTGGTCCAATTGAGCGGTGATTTTGCGGTGGGCGACCAAATCGTGCTGACCGCGGGCAGCGTGCCTTACAGCGTCACGGTGGGGGCTGGCGCAACGCTCGCGACGGCTGCGCAAGCTCTGGCGATCACAATAAACGCGAACACCGCCGGCGTGCTTTCGGCTTCGGCTTCCGTGGATTCGGTAACCATCCAGAACGCGACGACGGACCCGTCGAAGAGTTATGCACTGGCGGTCAGAGTGAATGTCGCCGCAGGTTCGACGGGGGGCGCGACGGTCATCGGCTCGCTGCAGATTGGGACCCTCGGGGACTGGCAGGTGGACCCTGCGCAAGAGCCGCCGTTGAATGCGGGCGCGCGCGCCTGGCATGAAGACTTTTACCGCTGCTGCGCGAATGCGGGGTTGGAGTCGACGACCGCGTGCTCGATGGAACTCGTGAACCCGCCAGACGGCTTCGCGGCGCAGTTCGCGGACGGGCAAGCGGTGGCGACCGACGTGGGTTTCGCCAGCCTGCATTCGACGCACTGTGCGTTCTCCGAGCCGATGCTGGACTACCAAACGCGCGTCTATACCTGGCTGGCGCAGGCGATGTCAAACGCCGGGCTGGCGCCGGTGTTGCAGTGCGGGGAGTTCACCTGGTGGTACTTCGTGCAGCCCCCGCCGACCGCGGAGTTCGCATTCTACGCCGCAGGCAATGGCCAGATCCACATCATCACGGTGAACGGCGTCAGCTACGCGCACGTCGAGAACAATCCGCAGGGCGAGTCGAGCGCCGACGTCGCGAATGCGCTGGTGGCGGCAGTGAATGCAGGGCCTAACGCATACGTGGGGGCTGCGATCGGATCGTCGCCGTATTGTGTGCGATTGACGCCGTCGGCCGCCAGCCCTACGCCAATCCTGATCGTCTCGGACAATGGCACCTCGAGCCTGCTTTACACCGGCGGAATGGGCTACTACGATGCCGGGACGAAACACGCCGCGGAAGCCTTGCTGAAACGGCCGCTGGCAGCCTTCATGACGCCCAGTGACGACCCCGCGCTCAACGCCTCAACCGACGCCACTTTTCTGCGCAACCGCTTACGCGACTATTGTGGATCGATCACTGCGGAGGTGAAGTCCGCGGTAGCTGGCACGCAGTTCGAGATTCTGTTCGCGGACGACGTGAACTACCCGGTGCCGGAGGGCATCCACAGTCTCGGCGGCAGACTGAATCGCTTCGTCAACCTGCCGCCGGAATGGTCCCGGCCCGGCGGATCAGGCTTCGACCGGTTCAAGCTGGAGGAATTGGACTTTGGCGCCTGGAACAAGGATCTGAACCTCGTCCGGCAGTGCCAGAAACTGCCTGCGGCGCTGGGTTGGCCGATGGATCGCGTCAGTTGCATAACGCCGGTATTCCGCCCTAGCTATGCCTGGAGGAATGAAGCCGACTCCGCGCGCGAACGAGGTTACCGGGCCGTCACGCTGTGGGCCTTCGATCACGTCAACCTATACGGCCTGGAGGTGGTGCCCCGGGGCGCCCGCCACAGCCAGTTCCTTGGTTAGTCGTAACAACGTATTCACGGCAGCGCAACGAGGCGATGATACCCTGGAAGTACAGTCCTGATTGATGCTGCTTGAAACTATCTACAGCCGGTGGATGAACCACTGGGAAAAAAGCCTCTGCTTCCGATCGACGAATCGCGTGGTCCGGCCTTTCGAATGGGGCGATGAATGGTCCTCCGCGTGGCCGCTCTCGGGCGTCGGTTCGCGCAATGGACACGGAGCGCAGGAGTACCTGCTCCAACTCAGTGAGCAGGCCATCCAACACAGCGCGGAGTTCTACCAGCACACCACGCCGAGGGACTTCGTTCTGCGGGGAGACATGCTGCGTTTCTCGTCGCAGGTACGGAGCCCGTTCTCCGAGAACAACGTGGTCCACGGGCAGTGGTTCCGCGGTAAGAGCACCAAGAAGAGCGTGATCGTGCTACCGCATTGGAACGCGCCTGGCAATGCCCACAACGCGCTGGCTCGTCTGTTCCAAAAGTTCGGCCACTCGGCCATCCGCCTAAGCCTGCCATACCACGATTTCCGCATGCCCGCCGAACTCGAACGCGCCGACTACGCTGTCAGTTCCAACATCGGCCGCACGATCGACGCCACGCGTCAGGCGGTGCTCGACATCCGCTGCACGGCGGATTGGCTGGAGCAGCAGGGGGCGGAGGAAATCGCGATTGTCGGCACCTCCCTGGGCTCCTGCTATGCGTTCCTGGCCAGCGCGCACGATCCGCGCTTTCGCGTGAACGCGTTCAATCATTGCTCCACGTATTTCGCCGACGTTGCCTGGCGCGGCCTGTCCACCATCCATGTTCGGCAGGGGCTGGAAGACGTCATCGACCTGCCCACCCTACGCAACCTGTGGATGTGCATCAGCCCTACGGCATACTTCGACAAGTTCGCCCAGCATCCAAAGAAGTCGCTGTTTCTTTACACGAAGTACGACACGACCTTTCCGGCCGACCTGTCGCTGGAAACCATGCGACTCGCGCGCGAGCACGGGCTCGACCACAAAGAAGTCGTGCTGCCGTGCGGGCACTACACGCTGGGCGAGACGCCCTTCAAGTACATCGACGGCTACCACGTCGTGTCGTTCGTTTTGCGCAATCTGTAACTCGTGACCGCCAAGTTTCAGATTGGTGGCAGCACTACTCTCCTGTTTCGGAGCGCAACCTGGCCGAGTGGACGGCTTTCGCCAGTTTCTGAGCGAGCGCGGTGGCAGTATCCCGGGGTTCACAGCTTATCTTGTGTGTGCGGATAGCGCGAGGCACGCTCGCCTCCCACAAACGCTTGCCGTCCCGGTCTGCGAGAAGCGCGTGAAAAACGCCCCCAGTTTCGGACCAACCGATGACCTTGCCGCTGAGTTCCGCGTCCGCCGTTTCGCGGGTCTCCGTCACCCGCAATCCAGTGCGCTCCAGTTCAGCCTTCAGCAAACTCCGGAAGCGGGCGTTGTCCAGACCGTCCACGACCGAGCCGATGTAGATGCTCTCAATCGGCCGCGATCGCTTCGCGGCAAACTGGGGAATTGACACGGTCGCTAGCAGCAGAGTTACGGCTACAAAACTTCTCATGATTCAAGCTATCTCCTCCTGAGTTTTCTGATCAAGCGATGCGATTGCCGCCGAAGTATGACCCCGGCGTCCCCACGTCCGGTTGATGCCTGCGGGTCTGAAATGGCATAGACTCTACCCGGAACCCTTTGTCCGAGCGCAGGAGGCTCAGCAGCATGTCCCGATCCGATGATTCCAACTCCGGCCTGTTCCCCCGTGCCGCCCTCACGCGGCGCTCCGCCTTCCGCAGAGCCGCTGCCACAGCGATGCTCGGGCCTTTGTTTAAGGCGACGGCGTGTTCGACCAACTCGCAGGCGCCGGTCAACAAGCTCTCGTCCCCGAGCACGCTCAAGATCACCGACATGCGCGCCTGCCGTGTCGCCACCAACTACGACTATCCGATCATCAAGCTCTACACAAACCAAGGCGTCTACGGACTGGGCGAAGTCCGCGATGCTGGCGTGGAGGGCATCGCGCTGATCCTCAAGGCGCATCTGGTCGGCCATAATCCGCTGGACATCGAGACCAACCTGCAGCGCATCCGCCAGTTCGCCGGCCACGCCCGCATGGGAGGCGGATTCAGCGCGGTGGATATGGCGTTGCACGATATCGCCGGAAAGGTCTACGGCGTGCCGGCGTACCGATTGGTGGGATCGAAAGTCCGCGACAAGATCCGCATCTATGCCGACACGACCGATCACAAAGATCCGAAGATCTACGCTGAACGCATGTTGAAGCGCAAGCAGATGGGGCTGACGTTCTTTAAGATGGACCTCCACACCAGCCTGGTTGCCGACCGGCCGGGCGCGGTGAACGAACGGGGCGTCGCCACCGAGAAGGGCCTCGGTTACCTGTGCGAGTACATCCAGGCCATTCGCGACGTGATTGGCGCGGGCACGCCGCTCGCCGCGGACCACTTCGGCCCGCTCAACGTGAAGGACGGCATCCGCTACGCGCGCGCTTTCGAGAAGTATCAGCTCGCCTGGGCCGAGGACCTGGTGACCTGGACCAACTGGCAGAGTCTCAAAGAGATCCGAAACAACACGACCACGCCCGTGCTCACCGGCGAGGACATCTTCGGCCTGAAGGACGGCTTCGACCGCCTGATCGACAACGCCGCAGTGGACGCCATCCACCCCGACATCGAAACCTCGGGCGGGTTGCTCGAGACCAAGCGCATCGCCGATGCAGCCGCTACGGCGGGGGTGCAAGTTGCTATGCACCACGCGGGTTCGCCGGTTGGCGCATTCGCCGGCTATCACTGCGCGGCGACGTTTCAGAATTTGCTGGCCATGGAGAACCACGCACTGGACATGCCGTGGTGGCAGGACATGGTAACCGGCGTTGCAAAGCCGATCATCGACGCGGGCTATGTCACAGTGCCCGAGTCTCCAGGGCTCGGCTTGGAACTGAACGACGATGTCGTGAAGGCGCACCTGCGCCGCCCGGGCTATTTCGAACCCACGCCCATGTTCGACGACTTCATCGTGTCGGGCTTCCGCACCGGCGGACCCTGGCCGCATTACGACGAGGAAGGCAAGTGGTGCGACTGTGTCACCTATGAATAGACTCGCGCTTGAGCTGCTCATGGCAGTACCGCTATTCGCCGCCGATCCGACCTTTCTGCGACGGCGGCTCGCCGATGTCCAGGCACAACCGGACGACCTGACCGTCAACGCGCGTCTGGCTTCGTACAAACCCCTTTTCGGCCCCGGCGACGCACAGGCGAAGCAGCTGAAAGGTTTCGTCCGCTACGGCGAGTTGACGGTGGAACCCGGCGGCGCCAGCGCGCTCGTCAGTCACCCAATGGAAGAGCAGATCTACTTCGTCCTGGAAGGAAGTGGAACCCTGATCTACGGCGAGCGCCAGGAGCCGTTGAAGAAGAACGATTTCATGTACCTTCCGCCCGACGTCAGGCACGGTGTGGCGAACTCTTCCACGCACGCTCTCCGGCTCCTCGTCGTAGGCTGCAGTCTTGGGAACGAGCGCTTGGCCGGGCAATTGCCTTCACTCCAATTGGCGAATGTCGAAGACGTGTCATCGCAGCCGCTCGCCCACCATGGAGACACCGTGCAGTTCAAGCTATTGATGGGCACCACCGAAAGCAAACGCGACAAGCTGGCCGCGGCACAGAAAATGGTCAGCCTGTTCATCATGGACTTCGCACCCGGCGGCACCAACATTCCGCACCACCACGACATGGAGGAGGAGATCTACTTCATCCTCCAGGGGCACGGGGATATGGTCGCGGGAGGCGGTGTTGACGGCAACGAGGGTCGATACCCGGCCCGCGCGGGTGACGCCTTTTTCATCCGTCTGAACGCCACGGTCGGCTTCTATAGCGGATCGCACGAAGGCGAGCCTCACGACATGGTGCTTGCCGTGCGCACGGCCTACCCGTTTTCTCCCGAACCGCGTTAGCGCTGGGACAAGCGGTGTGCGTAGACTCTCTTAACGGCGTGCCGATCTACCAAGACCTGACCACGGCCCTCAGGCTGGAGCGAGGTTCTTGTGAGATCCGGAGCCCGCAGTTCCCGCTGATTCAGAAGTGAGCAGCTTCGGGCTGAACGAGCCGATCCTGCGAACAGCCGCTCTACTGGACCCTGCGGTACCAGGGCAGCCGCTCGAGCGGTACCGCGACCTCGACGGTCTTAGGACCCACAACCGTGGACTCGTCGTCGCCCTTCCATGTCCCCTTTGGAAATACGATTCTCCGCGAGTGTGCATTCTTCGTGAGTACGGGAGCGACCAGGACATCTGAGCCGAGCAGGAATTCGTCCTCGATCCGCTCGTATCCGGTGCCAGGGTAGGCGTAGGCGAGCGGCCGCACGATTGGCTCACCCGAGTGGGCGGACACCTCGGCCAGACGCAGGATTTCCGGTCCGAATTGCGCGTGCAGCAGGGCCATACGTTTGGCAATCGCCGCATGGCGTTCGTCAAGCACGCGCCAGGGCGCCACGGAGAACTGCATCATCGGCATCAACGCACTGACCTGTGCGGAGCGGACGACCAGTTCCTGGTCAACCGTTGCATGATTCAGAAACGAATCGAACTCGCCTCCGCCAATCATGTCGGGACACGTGAACGCGTAGCCCATCAGGCCCTGCGCCAGGATGCCCGGAATCAGTTGCTGCAGGTCTTCCCAACTGTGGCGTTTGTCGCGCAGGCGCTGCGCCAGCGGGAGTCCGGCCATTTTCCAGGTAGCGCGAAACTCATTCAGCGGATATCGCAGCCCAACTCCTGCCCAGAGCGACGTGTGATCGTTGGACAATTCGGATTTGAAAGACGCAATCCTGCCGGTGTAGAAACTAGCGTCACCCGCGTCGAACTTGTAGCCGTCCACCCCATAGGTCTCGGAGAGGTGCCTGAGCCGGCCATCGAACCACTCCTCGCTTTTCGGATTGCTGAGGTCGAGCACGGCACTCGCGCCATTCCACCAGCGGATGAGTGCGGGCTCCTGAGCAGTCCCGGTCGACTCGCGCAGCAGCAGTCCGCGTTTGGACAGGTCACGATAGACCGCCGAATCCGGGCTTACGAACGGCACCACCCATAGCATCACTTTGAACCCCAACTGATGCAGTCGCGCCATCATGGCTGTGGGATCCTTGAAGCGGCGCGCGGAGAATTCCCAGGTGCCGTAATCCTCCTGCCAGTTGTCGTCGATCATCAACACTCCTGGCGGGTAGCCCTGATCGACGATGGCCTGCGCATACTTCAACACGTCGGCTTCGTTCTGGTCGTACATCAACTCGATCCACGTATTGTATTGCGGATGCGTGAACATGAGCGGATCGGGGTGCTTCCCGTTAGCGGGGAAGTACTTCTTGCTGACGAAAGCAAAGGCTTCCCTGAGCGTGCGGCCCTGCCGGCCGGTCGCGACGGGTCCGTACTTCGATGTGACGGTCAGTGCGCCGCCGCCAAACTTGTACGCGAATGGCTGCTCGCTCCAGACGTAACGCCCATGGCTCGAGATCAGCAGCGGCTGGGCCTGATTCGTGCCATCGTTTCCATCCAAGTCGCGAGAGAAGTTGCCCGCCCCATAGGGCATCTGCGGGCCGTCCACGCTCATTCCGCCCCACCAGTATTCGCCGGGCTCAAGCTTGAGTTCGACGCTCTTGGACGTCGAAGGCGAGGTGACGGGAGCTCCGCTTGCGAGTTGCGTCGCCGCGATAAACAGCGGCAGCAGGCAGAGAGTTGGCCGGCAAATCATACTGATCCTTCTTTCACGCTTTCACTTCCGGTGGAACAGGTTGACACGGTTCAAACCGATCACAGTCTCTTGAGTTGAACCAGCACGACGTCGTTCTCGCGCAGTGGGATCTCTTTACTGAATGCCCCGCCGGGGTGTTTGAGCACACGCTGCGCAACCGGAGCCCCACTCGCCCCCTGCTGGATCGCATCCACCTGCGCCGGCGTAAGCTGACTCGGTGCGCCCATGTCCAGATACAACGTGTACGCATCGTTCGCGCGGTAGCCGGTCTGGTCCACTTGCAGCATGTAAATACCGGCGGGCAGATTGGCGATATGCAAGGACGCCGCTGCGGCCGGTCTCGCAGGTTGCTCCTGCTTGTAAAACAACTGGTCGTTCACATTCGCGGGCGGGGCGATCGGCGTGAAGTCCCACAGCAGCGCCTGGACGTCGCCGGCGGTGTTGCGGCAGACCCACGATGACTCGTCGGCGTTGACCAACTCATCCGGCCCCAGCTTGCTTAGAAACTCGTAGGCGAAGTAGGCAGGCTTGCGGATCCCCTGGTAATTCAGCAGCCCAAAGCCGCCGTGGAACGGCGTCATGCGCGGGCCGTTCTCCTCGAAGATGTCCGTGAACACCCAGTACGACATCGAATCGACTGACTCCTGCGCACCCTTGATCTTGTCGAGTATGAAGGCGGCCTGATGATACTGGTCGTGCACGTAGTCGGTGGGCGTGTAGGCCGAACTCCACTCGGTAAAGTGCAGCTCCAGATCCGGCAGAGGAGACTTGCGAATCAACTCGCGGGAATGCACCATGCGCGCCCGCACTGCCGTGCGGTCTGTGTCGAGCACTGTGCCGCGGTTGCCCGTTTCGTCGAAGTAGCCTTCCTTTACGCCGTATGCGTGCGTGGCAATGAAGTCGAGCGGCAAGTGCTCGCGTACACAGTATTTCAGTAGCTCTTCTTCGAATCGATAGGGTACGGCGGACGCCGGTCCGCCCACGCGATACTCTCTCGAAACGCTCTTCACCGCCTCGGCCGCCGATTTATAGAGCTTTAAATACTCAGCCAGATCGGAGCTCCAAAACGGCGCGATGTCGGGTTCGTTCCAAACTTCGAAATACCAGGTCTTCACTTCGGCATCGCCGTAGCGTTCGCGGAAATGACGCACCAGATTCGAGACTAGTGCGCTCCATTTGTCGTAGGACTTGGGCGGTGTGATGTTGCCTCGCCACCAGAAGATCGTCTTCTCCGCGCTCGCCAGGTCGCGCGGCATGAAGGCGAGTTCGACGAACGGCTTTAGACCGGCCTTCAGCAGGTAGTCGTAGAGCTTGTCGATGTACTGCCAGTTGTAAATCGGAGTACCTTTGGCGTCCTCTTTGTAGACCCCCATATCGTCGTGCAGCAGACCGTGCATGCGGATGTAGCGGAAACCAATCTCGCGCTGCACCAGAGCGAGTTGCTCCTGCCAGTCGGCTCGCAAACCTTCATTGGCGCGGCCAGCCCCGATGCACTCCTTCCAGACCGTGCTGTGCGGTCCGCGCACTTTCGAAAAATCAACGGCGATTACGCGGGAGGGTTTGCCACCCGGAGCGGGTTGCGCGCAAAGCGCACCCGCCAACCCGATCAGAGCCGCGGGAACAATGACAGAGATGAGTTTCACCTGGGACACCAGCTTTCGAAGCCTTCGGAACATACCAGAATATCGGGACCTGAACATGGCTGTTGCCGCGGGGCCAGCGAGTGCGGCATGACTCACTGCAGCACGGTCAGATCCCAATCAAAGCAGATCCCCGCTCGCGGGATTTCTCAGCGTGACGCTACGGCTGCGCCACCAGTTCCACACGGCGATTCCGGGCGCGACCCTCGTCCGCTGCGTTCGAGGCTACTGGCGCGTAAGGCCCCGCACCATGCGGCGCCAACCGGTTCGGAGCGATTCCGCGCTGCACCAGCGCTTTCACCACTGCGGCGGCCCGGGCACCCGAAAGCGCCATGTTGCTTTCCACGGCTCCGACGTTGTCCGTGTGCCCGACCACCCAGACTCGCATGGCCGCATTGGCCTGCAGCAGCGCGGTCAGTTCGTTCAACGCGGGTTCTGATTCCGGCTTGACTTCCGACTTCCCAAAATCAAAGAAGATGCCTGGCACTTCGACGTGACCGTTTTCCTTCAAACCGCTTTTCAGGGCCGCCGCATCGGCCACCACGTCCTGCTTCATCAACTGCCGCTCGATGATGTTCAGTTCGTATTCCCGGCCCTCATTGAACGCTTCTACGGCCACCCAGGTTTCCTGCCCGTTCTTGGCCACACGGATGGTGGTCGCGCGCACGTCCTCCATCAGAACCTCGCCGCCGATGCGCTTCGCGGCGGCCTGGTAGTTGCGAACGATCTGCAGGAATCCAGCCGCAGTCCCAGCCGACTCGTCGAAATCGTAGGTGTAGTGCAGGTGGCGTCCCTCCACTTTCTGTGTCCCGTTCTTCACCCTGAATTCGAAAGAGTCAAACGGAGTTTCGACGACCGAGTCCTTGGTAGTGAGGAAGTAATGGGGCATGCGCGTGAACAGCGCGGGGTCTTTGTAGCCCTCGTAGTCCTGCACTTGCGCGGAGGCGCCAAAACAGATCAGGATCAACATAAAACACGTCGCTCGCGGCATCAGATCGTCCTCCCGTGTTCAGGATATACCAACCTGTTGCTCCGACCTGACGCGGACACTCGGGCTCGCAATTCCGGATGCTCGTAGAGGCGAAGTCGACGGCTCGTGCCGCCTCCCCGGCACCAGGTTGCGGATGCGGGTAGACTCGCGTTATGCGATGGATTCTGGCTCTAGCTCTATCGGTCTTCGCCCTCCAGGCGGCGGAAATGAAGAAGAATGTCGAGTACGTCAACCGGGACGGCCAGGCGCTGCTTCTCGACGCCTCGATTCCGGAAGGCCCCGGTCCATTCCCAGCGGTGATTCTGGTCCACGGCGGCGGGTTCACGGCGGGCAATAAGACCACCTACATCACGCCGATCTTCGCGCCGCTGACGGACGCGAAGTTCGTCTGGTTCACCATCGACTACCGGCTCGCGCCAGCGTCTCAACTGCCTGCCCCAGTGGACGACATAATCAGCGCCCTGGCCTGGGTTCACAGCCACGCCCCTGAGTACAAAGTGGATCGCAAGCACATCGCACTGCTGGGCGAGTCGGCCGGCGCATATCTGGTTGACTACGCCGCGATCGTCGCGCCCAAAGAACTCGCGCCGGTGGCTGTCGTGTCGTTTTACGGACCGCACGACCTGACCTTTGAGCACTCCGGAGAGACCGTCAACACCGGAGTCGCGGGGCTCACGGGGGTACGCAAGATGGACTCCGACGGCATCGAGAAACTGCGCAAGGTCTCGCCTTACTACATGCTTCGCAAGGGACTGCCGCCGTTCCTATTGGTGCACGGCGACAAAGACCAGTTGGTCCCGTACGAGCAATCGACGCGCTTCTGCGACGCACTGAAAGCGGCAGGCGGCAAGTGCGAACTGATCACCGTCACAAATGGAATCCACGGCATGGGGGTGTGGGAGCAGCACATGGACCAATGGGCTTACAAGGGAAAGGTCGTCAAGTGGTTGCTCTCGAAACTGCACTAGCCAGGCGGGATGCTCGTCGAAACTCGCTCTACTGACTCCGACCGAGCGCTGGAATCAGTATCGGTACGCCCGATCTCTTTATGAACTAAACCAGATAGAATGGAGACGTCTCCTGGGGTCTGCTTGTCCTGGCGGAATGGGAATCGGAGGGTTTCCCGCGGCAATGGTCGTTCGCATTATCTACCGTCCGTCGTATCCGCGGATGACGGTCGCCCACTCCGCCGCTCCTGATTTGCGCCCCTCCATCCAGTCGGAACCGGCACCGCCCACGGACCAGCCTGCTGCAGATTCCCGCTCTCGTTCGCACAAGCGGATGCTGCGCTCTCTGGCCCTGAACCTCGTCCGCTTGGGGTTTGGCGCGATGGTCATGGCGGCTTGGCGGATTGCGGCGGACCTCGGTCTCCCACTACCCTTCGTGATCAAGACCGGCGTACTAATCCACTGGCAGCTCTGGTTCGGTGGCGGCGTCCTGCTGATAGCTCTGGCCGGTACGGTGGCCCGCCGCAGGCGCCTGGGCAGCGAGCGCGGTGAGGAGTCCGCCAAGGTAGCGGAAGAAGCGGCCTGATCGCCTGCCGGCGTGGCGCGCGCCAGGTGCCGCTTCAGCTCTGTCTTCAAAGGCGCAATCCCGGCGGCTTGCTTCGTGCAGCACCTCGGCGCGCCGTCGCCGTCGGCCTCAACTTGGGCCGACTGTACACTGGTCGTATGCGCTTCACCGCTCCATTTCTGTTGATGCTCCTGGCCGCTTTGGCGCGTGCGCAGGGCTCCTGCCAGGCGGTGCAGGAGTGGACACCGTGCGAGGTGACGCTCGAATTGAGCGACCAGGCGCTGAAGGCTCACCCCAACCCCGTCGCCAGCGTGGAATTATGGGGCGAGTTCCGCTCGCCGGCTCCCAGGTATCATACCCGCAGGCTGCCCGCATATTGGGACGGCGGCAACCGCATGGTCATCCGTTTCACACCGGACGACGCCGGCGTTTGGACCTATCGCATCACCGGAAACGTGTCGGAGGCCGAAGGCAGGGAGGGCAAGTTCACAGTCTCCGAAAACGCACAAAACGGCTTCATTCGACCTGCCAATCTGCACTTCTGGGTTCATCCGGAGACTCTCAAGCCGCACCTCTGGATGGGGGATGATCACGCGGACCTGTTCACGTTGGGCGCTGGAGAATTCGATCGTCTGCTGGCAGCCCGGGCGAGTCAGAAATTCACGCACCTCCGCGCAATGGTTATGCCGCCCGGTGCCCAGCCCTTCACGGCTCCGGACAAACCGAACCTGCAGTACTTCGCGGCGATGGACGCACGCCTGAGCGCGATCTACAAAAGCGGTCTGGCCACCGACCTCGTGCTCGCGCCCGACGCCGCAACGCTGGCCCGCGTCTTCCCCAGTTGGGCCGAGCGCGAGCGCTACCTGCGCTACGTGATTGCACGCTACGACGCCTTCAATGTGAGTTGGGAGATCGCCGGCGAGTTCGAAGGCTCCGCTGCCGGCCGCAACATCGTCAAGGAGCTCGGCATGGCGTTGCGCCGGTTCGATCCGTACAAGCACCCGGGGACCTCGGGCGCGCAGACCACTTCGTCCGCGCTGCTGGGCGACAAGTGGGTTTCGCACATCGTCGAGAACTCGCCCGACCCCGCGGTCGGTTCCATCGAGCACCAGAAATACGCGCTGCCGCTGGTCAACGTCGGCATCGCCCCGGCTGGAGCGACGGGAGCGGCATTCCGCAAGGCTCTGTGGGATTCAACCATGAACGGCCAGTGGCCCGTCTCTCGAATCCTCGCCGAAAACTCCGCGGAAACGAAAGCCATGCAGACCTGGGCCGAGACCCTGGCTAACACGCGCTATTGGGAACTGGAGCCGTATTTCGAGATCGACGGCGGGCGCGCGGTGGCGCTGCCGGACGTAGAATACCTGGTCTACATCGACAAGCCCGGCCCGCTCAGCGTTGTCGTCGAGAAGCACAACTACGACGTGTACTGGATCGATCCGGCCACCGGCGAACGAACCAAGGAGAAGAAGGACTGGAAAGGCGAGGAGTTCACGGGCCAGCCGCCCGACCCCTCGCACGACTGGATCCTGCACCTCTCACGCGACGGCCACAAGGCCGGCATGTTGAAGAGCTACAAGTTCGACTCGCGGGACGAGGATGTTCCCAACCAACTGCAGCAAGTGGAGACGAGCATCGCCAAAATGCCCTTCACCCTGGTCAGCCCAAAGCCCGACGAGACCGCTCTCACGGCCGGTGAGAACGTTCCCTTCGAGATCAAGCTGAGGCGCGAGACCAAGGGCACGCGGCGTATGCTCTACATGGCGACGGGTGAGGTGGTGCTCGACGGGGCGGGGGCGCGAGTCATTGGCACCGGCAGCTCCGGCACTTGGCACATTCCAGCTGAAATGCTGGTCAATGAAAGTGGTGTGCTCAACGTGCGCATCGAGGCGCTGAACGCCGCCGGCAAACTGTATGCGCTCGACGTAGTGTTCCCGATCAGGAAGGCGGCGAAGTGAGCCAGGGCCAGCGTATTGTCGCGATGGACACGACCGGCGAGTTTGGAAGCATCGCGCTGGTCGAGGACGGCGAGGTCGTTGAGGAGGTGGCCCTGGTCAGTACGGACGGCTTCGGCCGCGTGCTCTTCTCGAGTATCGCCGAACTGATGGAGCGTCACGGCTGGCGCTTCGATCAGGTGGCGGGCTTCGCCGCCGGCTCCGGGCCGGGCTCGTTTACCGGGGTGCGCGTCGGACTGGCTGCGGCGAAGGGCATGGCCGAGTCGGCTGGCGTTCAGGCGGCGGCCGTCTCCAATCTGAAGGCTATGGCGTCGTTCGGAACCGCGGACTGGCGCGCTCCATTCTTCGACGCCCGCCGAGACGAAATCTTCGGTGCGCTGTACGATTCCGGCCTCGCGGAAGTCGGAACCTCGACGGCCCAGACCCTGCCGGACTGGCTCGCCGGCCTGCCCGCAGAAGCCGAATTGTTGACGCCCAATCCCGCCTCGTACCTCGAAGCACTCGGTGGCCGAAGCGTCACCGCAACTCCTCGCGCGCTGGCCGGTGTGATTGGCCGGCTCGCACTTACCGAGTTGCAGGATCCGGTCGCGCTCGACGCCAACTACGTCCGCCGCAACGATGCGAAGCTGAACTGGAAAGACGAGGGGTGATGTCGCAGCGGCAGTGCACATCCACCTCGCGCGACGACATCAGCGCACCGTAGCCGCGAAAGACATCGGGCAGTCGAGTCTGATAAGAGTCGTCGGTCGCGGCGAGCGACCGCTAGCAGCGGCGCGGGCTGTGCTTTCGACCCAACCCTCAGGATCGTCCGGTCGAGTCAGGCCAAGCGCCCCGCAATCACCATCCAGCGCATTCAGCGCCGTTGCGGCTGTACCTGCAGCTTGATCTCCTGAAGCGTCATCCCATAGCCGCTGCCCCGGGGATTCTCGCGATAGTTGGTGTGCAGGTAGCCGTTTGTGAAATTCGCGGCGTAGCATAGCCACGCGGTCTTGCCATCGCTGCTGATGAACTTCGACGGGATGTTGACGAAGTACCCTTGCTCTCCAAAGTTCCGCATGTAGACCACCAGCCGCCACGGTCCCGCAATCCCGTCGGCCTCCAGAACATAGGTATTGAATTTCGAGATCGTCGTGCCGCCGTCCGTGACCGACATCAGATACTTGCGCAGGGGCGCGTTGTAGGTGATGGTCACGTTACCGCAGTTGTTGTTCCAATCGACCAGCGGCTGCATCGCGGCGAAATCGCGTGTCCACATGGCCCTGCCCGCCTTGTCCCGGCCGGCATAAAATTCGTATTTCGCGGCGTCGTTGATGTTCTCGATGGAAGGCGTCACACGGGCCAGATAGATCTGGTCGCCGGTGATCCAACTCGCATTGGCTGGACGCGGTTGCGGATCTGGCTCCCGCGAGCCGTGCGCGACCAGATAAGCTTTGCCGTCGGGCGAATGCTCCATGTTGCGGCCGAAGTCCACGAAATGCGGCACGCCAAACCGGACCGTGCCGCCGACCTTCGCCGGTTCGCTGAAGAGCGGGCGGGCCGGCGTGCGCGGCGTCTCCGTCCAGGTCTTGCCGTAGTCGGTTGAGACGCGGAAGCCGACGAAAGGTCCGAGGATGTCCCAGTTGAGGCCTTTGCCCGGGTCGCCATCGGTGTCCATCAGGCAATACGTGCCGTAATACCAGATGCCGTTGTGCAGCAGGCTGCCACAGGGATAGCGGCCCTGATATGGTTGGGGCGCGGCGGAGACGAGTCCGGGGTTACTGAACGTGAGGTGCAGCGGGTCGTCGCCCGAGATGGTGGCGTAGCCAGTCGTCGCTTTGGGCCCATTAGAGGTCGAGTTCACGCCGTTGACTTCGCCATCGGTCCAGGGCGAATAGAGATTGCCATCCGAGGCCCAGGACGGATACCACGTGTCGGCGTTGGCGTAGCGGATGTTGCGGCCGGTGAATTCGATTCCCGTGATATCGCGCGACCGCTGGAACGGCACGTCGCGGGGATGTTCCGACGGCCAGGTGAATCCCGTGAACGGCGCACTGCTCGACTTGGTTTGGGCGAAGGCGATACAAGCGGCGAAAACGCTCAACGCGCCGAGCAGCTTCGCAGCACGAGGGCGGGATCGGAGAGCCATGGGACGGAATACCTCCTGCTGAAACCGCCTTCACGACGGCAAACTCCCAATCAGTCTACACAAGCAGCGGGGGCCGTCAGTCCCGGCGTTTCACGCGCGGCCTGACCGTTGCGAACCGGCACGCTCCTCCGTCGCGGCCCGAGTCAATTCGCGTCAGACAGAGCCAGAAGCCTTTTTACAACTCCCGGGAACTAGTTTTTGCGAATAGTGTCCAAGTGAATGCAGGCAGAAGACGGGCAGTACCGCAGCAGATACAAAGGAGGATCCGGCAATGTTTGAACAAGTATTACTTGAAGGAGCGGGTCGGGCTAACAAGGGCTGGACAGTGCTTGTTTCCTCGGGTATGCAGCTCGGCTTGGTGGCCGTTCTCAGCGTTGTTCCGTTGTTAAATACGGACCTGCTGCCGAAAACGACACTGCAGTTAATGATGGTTGCTCCGACTCCGCCGCCGGCACCCCCGCCGCCGGCCCCTCCCGCGGAGCGAATCCCGCAGTCGCAACCTGTTGCGCGCCGGGTTTTTGACGGCTTTCACCTTTCGCAGCCGGCGCGGACACCGGACAAAATCATGGTGCTGGACGGCGAAGAGTTGCCACCTATCGGCGGCAACGGTTCGGGCGTCCCCGGCGGCCTGGAGAACGGAGTCCCCGGCGGCGTCAACACACCGTCCCCACGTCTCTTGGAAGCGCCGCCGGTGCTTGTAGTCGCGGTCAGAGCGCCTGAGGTGACAGCGCCGATCCCTCGACTGAGCGTTGGCGGGCGTGTTCAGGAGGCGATGATCATCCACAAGGTGATCCCGCTGTATCCTCCGTTGGCCCGGCAGACGCGCACCTCCGGGACTGTACGCTTCACGGCCATCATCGCCCGTGACGGAACCATCCAGAACCTGACCCTCGTTTCCGGCCACCCGATGCTGGTGGCGGCGGCCACTGAAGCCGTCAAAGAGTGGCGCTATCGCCCGACTTTGCTGAACGGCGATCCGGTTGAGGTTATCGCGCCGATCGAGGTGATATTCACCTTAAACCAATAAGCTGCAGATAATTTCGCCAGCGCCCCAAAAGCTCAATCGCAAATTGATAGCCGCTGACCGGATTTCTATGATGCACATCAGAAATCTGGCCGGCGGTTATTCTCTTGCACCTGTAGTCGATCTGGGTAGTAGTCTTAAACCAGAACTACCGCGCCTCAATCCTGAAACACTAGGGCCGCTTGCATCCGCCCCTCCCCAGCACCGATCAGCAAACGACAGAGCGCTGTCAAGTCAGCTAACCGGCGCCGCTCTCGATAGTTCGGGAATACCCCGGGAAGATCCACTTCAGTGCTACGACCCCGACGAGCCAATGCCAATCGTGGACTCAGCCGCTCTCTGTCGTTCGCGGCTCTGTGCCCGGCGAACGACTGTGGGCGAGCAGAGTCCGCATCAGCGGCAACGATCCACCGTTGACTCCCCGCTTCAGCCCCCCGCCAGTCCACTACGGGACTGCCCGAATTCACGGGATGCCTAGCTTCCTTGAAATGAACCCACGCGAGGCAGCGTCCAGAGCAGTGCAAGCGGCGGAGGGTAGCGGCCCTCCGCCAGCGGCTAAGACCGCCAGTCAAGGAACTGCTAAAAGGAGCACGAGCATGCACAAATTCGCTGCACTTGCCGTAGTCGGGTTCGCGTTGACAATCACCGCCGCTTCGGCCCAAAGCGTCGAGCAGCGGGAGTATTCCATGCAACGCCGCATCGCCGAGGCCATCGAGCACAATCGCATCTCACCGCGCGACGCCGCCCGCCTGGAGCGGGAAATGGACAAGGTCGCGCGGCACATCGACCAGGAACGGCGGGAGCACCGTGGCCGGCTCACGCCCCACGAGTGGGAGCGTCTCAACCGTGAACTGGACAAAGTGGAAATACGCCTACGCGAGGCTGAGCGCTATGCCCGCTATGACGACCGGCGCGATCGCCGCTATCAGCGCGATGGGTTCTACGAGCGCGACCGCGACTGGCGCCGCGATCAGTAAGCCACACGCCGTGCCAGAAGCAGCATCGATCTGCCTCGCGCATAGTAAAGTGGCGTCGGAGCAATCCCGGCGTGCTCACGCCGGGATCAGGGCTAGTCGAACACGACCGTCTTGTTGGCGTAGCGCAGGATACGGTGCTCCAGGTGCCAACGGACCGCGCGCGACAGCACCACTCGCTCCAGGTCCCGCCCCTTTTGCACCAGGTCCGCCAGTTGATCGCGGTGCGAGACGCGGGTCACGTCCTGCTCGATGATCGGACCGTCATCCAGCACTTCGGTCACATAGTGGCTGGTTGCGCCGATCAGCTTCACGCCGCGTTGGAACGCCGCCTGGTAGGGCCGCGCCCCGCTGAAGGCCGGTAGGAACGAGTGGTGCACGTTGATGATCCGGCCCGGGAAGCGCTGCACGAATTCGGGCGACAGAACCTGCATATACCGAGCCAGCACGATCACGTCGGCACCGCTCGTTTCGAGCAGCCGAATCTGCTCGCTTTCCGCTTCTCGTTTGCTGGCCTGAGTGACCGGGATGTGGTGGAAGTTCACCCCGTAGAAGCCCGTGATGGGCTGCGCCTCCAGGTGGTTGCTGATCACCAGCGGCAACTCGCAGGCAAGCTCGCCGGTCTGGTGCATATACAGCAGATCCACCAGGCAGTGCGTGTACTGGGAAACCAGGATCGCCACACGCGAGGGTTGGAGCGAGTACTCCAACCTCCAGCGCATGCCGAAACGCTCTGCAATGGGGGCAAACTCGCGCCGAAACTCGGCGTCGTCGAGCGCGAAACCTTGCAAGTCCCACTCCACCCGCATGAGGAACAGCCCGTGCTCCTCATCCTGGTGCTGGTCCGCATGCAGAATATTGGCGTCGTGGGAATACAGGAATTCGGCGATCGCCGCGACCAACCCCTTACGGTCGTCACAATCGATCAGCAGGATTCCGGTTTGCCTGTTTGCTCGTGTCATGGATTGAGGGAACTACTCGGTGGTCTTTTGTATCTTTGCGCGGCTACTTCAATCTGGTCATTTCGATCGCACCGGCCCGCCAGCACAGAGCCGCGAACGAAAGAGCGGTCAAGTCTGGTATTACACACAACTCCCTCACGCTCGCGGCTCCGGGTCGGAGCCGCGAGCATGAGAGGGCGGGATGTACCTGCGATGTGCAATCCTGGACGGACTTTCCATGGAGCCATTTCAGCGCACGAACAAGCCCTTACCCGCCCGCTCATGAAGCCAAACCGCACTCGGCAACTAATTTGAGATTCGCATGTTCCCGGGCGGAGGCGCAGCAATGGCGCTACTTCGCCGGTGGCTCGGAACGCGTGAAAACTTCGTGGGTGTACAATCCTGCAGCCGACGAACCGCCATCGACGACGAGCGTTTGCCCCGTGATATAGGAAGCCGCGGGCGAGGCTAAAAACACCGCCAATTCGGCCACTTCGTCCGGTTCCGCCAGACGTCCGGCCGGGATTGTCCGGCAGCGTTCCTGGATCCGCTCCGGACCCAACAACTGCTCCATCATTTCGTTTCGAACCGGACCGGGAGCGATGGCGTTCACCCTGATCCCATATACAGCCAATTCAAGCGAGGACACACGGGTCAAAGCCATAACCGCGTTCTTCGCAGCGGAATAAGCCGCCAAGCCGAACATCGCATTCAAGCCGCCAACGCTGGCCATGTGCAGGATGCACCCGCCGTTGCCAGCCTCCACCATCCGCCGCGCAGCGGCCTGCGAGGTCGTGAATGCGCCGGTCACGTGTACGTCGAGAAAACGCCGGAACTTCGCGGCGCTCATTTCCAAAAGGGGGTCAAAGGAAACCATGCCGGCGTTGGCCACGAAAATGTCAACGGAGCCGAAGCGCTGGACCGCGTAGTCTGCCAGAACTTCCCCGAAGCTGTCCACGGCGACGTCGCCGAGACAGATGCCGGCCTGTCCGCCGCGCTCCTCGATCGCCTGCGCCGTGGCTTGGGCCCGGACCGTGTCCGTCCCATGGACCACCACATTCGCGCCTTCCGCTGCAAAACGGAGCGCCATCGCGCGCCCAATGCCGCGCGTTGAGCCGGTAATAACGGCCGTTTGCCCTTGTAACTTACCGGACATTAAGACCACATTCTACCGCTAAATCCCGCTGGAGCGAACAGCATATTACTCGCCGGCGCTGGCCTCGACCGCACTTGACAACAGGGGCATTCCGACTTGTCACCGCACGCGGGGAGGCCTGGGGCCGGACAGAATCCCGGTCAGGAAGGTCGGTGTGCGACAGCCAGACAGCAACAGTTCGTAGCTGCCGGATTGTCCGAACAGGTAGGGTGAAACCTGCACGGTGTAGAAGCCGTGCGCCAGGATCGAATAGCTGAGCGATTCCGGTTTGCCGGGCTGGGCGCTGTCTGCCGTGGCTAGTATGTTCTCTGTAGCCAGCGGCATCGCATACAGCACCGGGTCGAAACCGGAAGCCAGCACGCTGGCAGTGATCGTGTCGCCCAAACGCCCGTACAAGATATAGGAATCGACCGGGAAGAGCACGCCCCGGTGTCCATTGTGCTCCGAGCCGGGCCCGAGCGTTCCGCTCACCCGGGCCGGACATGAGTCTATGAAGACCCACCTGATCAAACCGGCGAGCGTGGCCGGATCGGGGAACGTGAGACCCAAAGTGAAGGAACCCGTTTCACCCGTGAAGTACGAGGCGACCAGCAGGGCGTACTGGCCGTCGAACGGAAGCACAAAGCCCTGATTGCCCTTGGGAATCCGCACGTTCGAATCGTAGGCGTCGTCGCTCTCCATGATCTGCGTGCCGTCCGGCAGTTGCAGAACCAGCATCTGATCGAAGTCCGTCGAGTCGAGCGTGGCTGCGATTACCTGGCCCGCCTTGCCGTCGAATGTGTATTTGCGCTGGTAGGTTCCAACGGCGCCCACGCAATCATTTGCGCTGAGAGTGCCGTTCAATGGGGTGCCCGGCGTTACAGGTCCCACGAAGCACGGCGCGGCTTGGACCACCTGCACGCTCAGCGGGTCAGCGACACCGTCGCGGAATTGCAGCGTAGTGCTCCGCTGTCCGCCAGAGGAATTCGGGTCGATAGTCAGCTTGATCGCCTGCGTGCCCTTGATAGGCTCGGCAGTTCCCTGCACCCAGCCATCGGGGTAGGTGACCCGCAGCGGCGGGCAACTGGAGGATTGCGTGATCGCCAGCGTTTTGACGCCGCCCGCGGCATCCGCCGTTAAACCCGCCGGCTCCACGGCCACCGAACGCGCGCAGGGCGGCGCAATCGCCACTGCCGCGAAGCTCCAGGAGAGCGCGAAATCCTGGTGTCCGACCGGCACCGAAGTGCCCCTAACGGTGACGGTCCAGGTTCCCGCCACGGGGTTCTGAATGACGACTTGCTCCGCCGGATCCCGGCTGTTCCTGCCGTTCACGGCGTTGGCTGCCGGGTTCATGGGATCGAGTGTAAGGGGCAGCCACTCCTGCCCATTCGGTGCGGTGACCTTCAGGTCCAGATCGTTCACTAGCGCAAGCGTGGAGCCTGCCACACCCTCAGCGTCAGAGTAAGCCATCATGACGCGCAAGGCCGAGGCGCTGCCCGGAACCGCTATGTGGTAAACCTTCGAGTCTCCCGCACTGATGGAGCCCGTGGAGTAGCGGCCTTGATCGATGCAGTCAACGGCCTCCGTTGCATCGGGAAGTCCGTACCCATAGGTGAAGTCCGGGCCCGGATTCCCCAGATCGGTTGCCGTGTTCAGCAGGATGGACTTCAACAAGGCGGGTGACGGCGAGTCGGGATGCTGGCTGCGGTAACGCTGGATCATGAGCGCCAGCAGGCCCGTGACCGCCGGCGCCGCCATCGAGGTTCCGCTCATTACGGCGCTGCCGCCGTTTAGGTCAAGCGAAAGCACGTTCCGCCCCAGAGCGGAGATATCTGGCTTCAAGCGTCCATCAGCGGTGGGCCCGTAGTTCGAAAACGGAGTGATCGCCCGGTTGCCTTCCAATGCGGCGACCGCGATGGTGTTCTTGGCTGCTGCCGGCTTGCCCGTGGAGTAGAAGCCGCCCTGCTCCTGCACGCTGCACAGCCCCAGGTCGCGGTCGTTGCCCATGGCAAAGACAATCGGAAGATAGAACTGGTGGACCACCTGGTCGATTTCGCTCTCGCTCATCCCATAGGTGCCGGTCCAATTGCATTCGGCGGAGGTGGCGTAGACCTGCAGATAGCTGCCCCAGGAGTTATTGGACAGGTCGGCGCCGCTCTTGAATATGGCCTCCAGGTAGCGGTTCGTGCCGGAATCCGACTGGAACGAGTAGGCATAGATCTCGGCGGCGGGCGCCATCCCTTTGAGCCTTGGATCCAGTCCGGCTGCCGCAATGGTGCCTGCGACGTGGGTCGAGTGGGAGGAGACGGGCTGGGTGTCCACTTGGAATATGCGGCCCTGTAACTCGGGGTGCTGATCGATATCGCCCAGGTCAAATTCCATCACCTTCACGCCCTGCCCGGTCAGCGAGTACGGGGCCGCCTGAGCCGTGTCCACGCTCATCATCTGACCCGAGATCTGATTGCTGTAATTGACGGTTGCGGCAACTGGCGGGGGATCGACGCTCTGGACGGCCAGAACCCAGTGTGGCAGCGCCAGGGAGAGCAATTTCCCGGGCGGGGCCTGGCAGCGAATCCGGTTGAACTCGGGCGTGCGTCCGACCACCGTGCCTCCCGCCTGGATCACCAGAGCCTCCGCGGCCGCGTCATCGGTCGAATCGGCGTACTTCAGATTGAACTCGACCAGCATCTCGCCGGAGACCTCGCGGGTCGCCCAACTGTAAGGGCTCTGTGCCCTGAGGTCGGGGCTGAGTTTTAAGCCGGGCGCGACAGGCTCGACCGCACTGACACCGTTGACGCGCAGCGGCGTGCCAGCCTCTAGCGCACGTGCAGCGCTCCCCGCCAGGTCCACAGCGGCCAGATATCTGCCCGCGGCCAGCGTGGCGATCAAGCGGATTCCGGCCTGACTCAACCCCGCCGAGGCTTGCGCGTCCACGGGGCCGGAGAGCTGAACGGCCATGTGCAGGACGTTGCTGCGAGTGGGATATGCGCCGCGCTGCTCCCGCATCCATTGCGCGATCTCCGGGTGACCCGCTCGCGGCGGCTCCGCGCCGTGCCCGGCGGCACTCGCACCAGCGGCCAGGGCCAGCAGGGCGAGCAGCAGCGCGACCCTGGGAAGTTCAGACCCATTCCACCCGCATCCACGGCTAACGCGAGCAATCGTCTGGGAGCCATTCACTTGGTTCGCCCATCCTTGCGGAAAAGATGCAGAATCCCAACTACCCGTATTCTAGGAGAAATGCTCGACGCTGTGCAGTGCCTCTTCCTCTCCATTTTTTCCAGGAGGTACGAGCAGTTGACTCGTCAGCGCAAACTGAGTCTTTTCGCCGGAGCCCGCGGCAAAATGCTGGAGATCGGCGCCGGAACGGCGGTGAATCTGGACTTTATACCGGCTGGAGTGCACTGGACCGGAGTCGATCCGAACCGGCATTCGCTGTCCTACGTCCGGGAAGCCGCGCTGCGTTCAGGGCACGAGTTCGACTTCCGGCAGGCCGTGGCCGAGGCGCTGCCATTCGCCGACGCCAGTTTCGATTCCGTTGTCAGCACCCTGACGTTGTGTTCCGTGCGTGAGCCGCTTCGAGTTCTGGCCGAGATCCGCCGCGTGCTCCGCCCGGGTGGCGAGTTCCTTTTCATGGAGCACGTGGCCGGTCCCGAGGGGTCCAGGGTGCGCCGCCGCCAGGGCCTGTCGCGGCCAATCTTCCGGTGCCTGGCGGGGTGTACGCCAAACCTGGACACCGCATCACTCTTGCGCGCGGCTAGTTTCGCCAGCGTCGAAATTGACGAGTTCGTGCTGCCGCTGCCGATCGTCGGTCCGCACATTAGCGGCCGTGCGTTGCGCTGACGGGCAGGGTCAGCCCTTAACCGGCCTTGGCCGCAGAGTGGCCAGGACCTGGTCCGGGGCGGGCATACCGCGTTGTGCAAACGCGATGCGGCCGTCCACTCCGATTCCATATACGGTTCGCCGCACCAGCCAGCCTCCGGCCCGGTACAGGCCCGCAATCTCGCCTCCCTGGTCCACCAGAATCGGGAACGGAAACCCGAACTTCTGAGCGAATTTGGCGTGACTGACGGCACTCTGCGGGTTGACGCCAAACACGGCTACGCCGGCCGATTTGTAAGTTCCCCAGCGGTCGCGAAAATCGCACAACTGGCGCGTGCACCCGGGCGTATTGTCGCCGGGGTAGAACACGAGCACCACAGGCGTGCCTTTCAGCGCGGAGAGCCGCACCTGCCTGCCCGTCTGGTCCGCAGCCTGGAAATCGGGTGCCGGGGAACCCACGTTGAGGGGCCCGCCAAAGTACGCGTCAAAAAAGGAGCTCATGGTCGTTTCCGCCTGGAAGTCAGCCACGATAAAGTGCCAGCGCGCCGAGGGGTGAATAGCCACTCCTGTAGCTCGTTGACGCTTACCGTTGACACCCAATAGATGCGCCCAGCGGCCCCCTAGATGGAGAATATGCGTTTCTGCCGGCAGCGGCCACAGCGCCCATCGGTGCATCACTTTGTCGAAAACGACGACGCGAGCAGTTGCAGTAACGTCAAATAGCCGGATTCCAATGGATAGATAATGAAGACACGCCCTTGACCTCCGAACTCCCAATCCTCGACGGCCTCATCCGCCAATCGCGCCGCCGTGCGATCTGGCAACTGCTGCTGGCTCGCTCGCTGTGGGCCGTGACGGCGGCATTCGCCGCAGCCGCGCTGCTGCTCCTGTTGGGCACGAGCGTGGTGGCTTGGTACGTCCCGCCGATCGTGCTCGCGCTCGCCCTTGGCGTTGCGCTGTGGTCGCTGCGGGGGCGCTTGCCGCGCGAGTATTGGATGGCGCAGCGCATCGATTCCACGTTCGGTACGGCGGACCTGCTCTCAACGGCCTGGTATGTCTTCAACGCCGGCACTGGAGGGCGGTCCCCCTTCGCCGAGCTTCTGTTCGAGCGTGCCGAGGCAGCGGCGCGGGAGGCGACTCCGGCCGTCGCATTGCCTTGGTGCTGGCCGCGCTCGTCGCGTTGGATGGGCGGCATGGCGCTGGTCGCTCTGGCGCTCTTCGGACTGCGCTACGGCGTGCTCCACACGCTGGACCTTTCCACTTCGGTGGTCAACGTGATATTCGATACCTTCACCGGCCAGTCCGTCGCGGAAGCGAAGAAGTCCGCGCGTCCCAATACGAAGTTCCCTCAGCAGATGCAGATCGGCTTGAACGAACCCGGGGACGTCCTCGAGAACAACCCGCCCGACGACGTGTTGAAGAATTACGAGGTCGCGGGCCAGTCCAATTCCGGCGCACCCTCGAACGTCTCGAACCCGAATCAACAGAACCAGCGGCCCGAGCCTGGCGAGGCCAACTCACCGGAGGACGCCAGCAATAATGTCAGCCTGCCCGAGGGTGCCCAGGGCGCGAGCACGGGCGCAAACCAGCAGAAATCGAACGACGCGAAGAACCAGCCTAAGCAGGATGCGCGCCAGCAGAAGAAGGACTCCGGCCTGCTCGATAAGATGCGCGACGCACTGGCCAGCATGGTGGACAAGCTAAAGCTGAACAGCAAAGAGGCGGAGAGCCAGCAGGCCGCCTCTGCACAGGAAGCGCAGCGCCAGGACGCCCAGCGGCAGAGTGAAAAAGGCTCACCCAGCCCAGGCAAACCGCAGCAGGGCGACCCGCAAAGCCAGCAATCCCAAGAGCAATCCGATTCGTCCCAGAGCGGGCAGAAGTCTCAGTCCGAGTCCGCCTCTCAGAACGCCAGCGACCAGCAGCACAGCGGTATCGGCAAGCAGGACGGCGCCAAGAACACTGAAATGGCGAAAGACGCGGAGGCGCTGGGCAAGCTCTCCGAGTTGATCGGCAAGCGCTCGATGAATCTGCAGGGGGAGATGATGGTCGAGGTCGAGAACACCCGCAACCCGCAACTCCACACGCCCTACCTGAACCGCAGCGCGGCCCACGGCGAGGCTGGCGGCGATCTCAGCCGCGATGAGGTGCCGCTGCGCCACCAGCAGTTCGTCCGGCGCTACTACGAGCAGGTCCGCAAACAGCCCGACAGCCAGGTGCAGGCTCCCCACAAGCTCGAAACGAAACCCTAACTATGCGGTGGGCTCCCGGCGCCGCTCCGGCTCTCCAGAGCATGCCAGTCGACTCATTGCGAACGCAGGCGCGCCCGCGCCGCTTTCGAAATCCGTCCAGCAGCTTCAACGCAGATCGGTGGGTCGAGGATTCGAGGCGCCGGTGTATACTCATTTCGACGTAAGGAGATGATCCCCATGTTCAGCGAGAAACCTGCGGAAGTACTAGTCGCTGGCGCCGGGCCGGTCGGGCTGTTTACGGCGCTTTCGCTTGCCCGGCGAGGCGTGGGGGTGCGCGTTGTCGACACTGGAGTCTGGGCCTGCACGCACAGTTACGCGCTGGCCCTGCATCCGCAGACCCTCCCTTTATTTGAGGAATTAGGGCTGCTCGACGAGGTGCTGGCGCAGAGCTGCCTGGTGCAAAGCGTGGCGCTGGCCGATGCCAGCGGACCGCGCGCCCGGCTCGCACTCGGCGTGGACTATCCGGAGGAGTCCCTGGCCGTAATTCGCCAGGAGGCACTCGAGGGGTTGCTCGAGCGCGCCCTGGCAAAACACGACGTCTACGTGGAGTGGCGTCATGAAGTGGATGGCCTGGAGCAAGGTACGGACTGGGTGCGCGCCAGCATCGATCGCTACGAGAAAGAAAGCCGGGGCTATATTGTCGCGCACACGGAATGGGTGGTCGCCGGGTCTGCCACGACTGAGTTCCAATACGTTGTCGGCGCGGATGGCTACAATTCGCGCGTTCGGCGGGCACTGGGCTACGACTTCCCCGAGGTCGGAGCGCCGCAGTATTTTGCCGTGTTCGAATTGTCCACGGACGCTGAGTTGAAGCACGAGATGAGCGTGGTCTTCGGCGACGGCACCGCCAACGTGCTGTGGCCTTTGCCGGACGGCGACTGCCGTTGGAGCTTCCTGCTCCCCGACCATCGCGATCCAAGCGTCGAAGGCATCAAGAACGTGCTGGAGAGTTCCGGGTTCGGACACTTTCCGACGGAGCGCAGCAAGGATCGGGTCCCGAGTTCAGAGGGCACCCATGACGACATCCTGAGTGAGGCAAGCCTCAAGCAGTTGCTCGCGGCGCGCGCCCCCTGGTTCGACGCCAATATTACGGCGATCAAATGGCGCAGTGTGGTCCGGTTTGAACGGCGCATGGCGAGCGGCTTCGGCCACGGACGACTGTGGCTGGCCGGCGATTCGGCCCACTTGACGGGACCCGTCGGCGTGCAGAGCATGAACGCCGGTCTGGCTGAAGCCCGCGACCTGGCTTTCGTGCTGGCTTGTATCCTGAAGGACGGTGAGCCGACTTCATTGCTGGAGGGGTACAGCCAAAGATCTCAGGCCGTCTGGGAACAGTTGCACGGTGAGGCTGGAGTGCTTCAGCCCGGTCCCGAGGCAGACCCCTGGGTCGCCGCGCACGCACTGGAATTGCAGTCGTGCCTGCCGGCCACCGGCCAGCGTCTGAGCGCCATGGCCGCTCAGCTGGGCCTGCAGTTCGCCGCTCCCGTTCTGAAGTAGAGCCGGGCCGCGGGCTAATCCCGGGCCAGGGCCACGTAGACGGCGGTAGGCACCACGAAGACCAGCGCGATCAGTCCCAGAACCAGTGCGCCGTGCTCCGCGAAAAGTGCGGTGACCGCAGTGGCCAATGCCGCCGCGTCGAAGCCGGATGCGTTCGAAGCGAAGTGCTTAAGCAGGGCTTGAAACCAGGTCGAGGTCGCCCCGAAGCACGCTCCCAGCAATCCAACCGCACAGGCGAATGCGACCACCTGAACCGCGGTGATGGGACGACCTGCGGCCCGGACTGCCTCGCGTCTGGCTCGCAGCTGCGACTGCCACCAGACCCGGCTGGCATCGGGTACTTCGGCGCTGGCGCGCAGCTCGTCCAGCGATCCGTCCAGCGCTACGGCCACGGTCACCGCTTCAGAGCAAATCGGGCACGACGCGACGTGGGCGCGCAGTTCGGCGTCCGCCTGCGCGGGCCAGCGGGAGTGCAGCACGGCCGTCAGAACATCAGGTTCGAATTGGCATTCACCAGGGTTCATGCTTTGCTCCCCTCCGGCTTGCGTCCCAACAACGCCGCCAGCTTCTGTCGTGCGCGAAACAACATCGGCTTCAAACTGGAGACACGCATGCCGAGCGCGCCCGCGATCTCGTCGTGGGAGGCCCCTTCGGCGTAGGCCAGCCATAACATGGCCCGTTCGCGCGGTTTCAGACCCTGCAGCGCCCGTGTGACGTCGGCACTGCGCTCGGTCGCACCGGCCTGATCGTGGGTGGAGACGTTCTCGATATCTTCGCCTTCGGAAATCAGCGGGGCGCGGATGAGCTTCCGGCGGCGGGCGTCGTGCGCCAGATTGGTGGCAATGCGATACAACGAGTTGCGCCGGTGCGTTTCGCTTTCGTGGCTCGCGTCCGCGCGCAGGAAACGATAGAACGTCTCTTGTAGCAGGTCGTCGGCCTGTTCCCGATTGCCGGTGACGCGGGCCAGGTATGCCCATAGCCCGCGTGCCGTGCGGTCATAAAACCCCCGGAAAGCGTCCTCGTCCATTACGAATTCCGTGGCGGCATCGGCCATAGCGTCGGTGCGGCTGAGATCGTTGAAAGTCGTATCACGGAACATAGGAGAGCGCTTCGTCATCCGCGTCTAGGAGTTCGGCTGTTCGGGCCGGGGAGCCGGCGGCCGTTCGATCAGTCCCAGACGCTGGGAGATCACATAGGATATGATCGCCGAAACCACGAATCCAATGCCGAGCGCAAGCGCCAGCACCCCCAGCGCCTGCAGCGGTTGGGCCGCCTCATCCCGCACCCGTCCGCCCACAATGTGGAATCCGATGCCTCCAGCCATCAGCACCATTCCGCCTTGCAGCGACCATAGAATCCGTCCCAAAGGCGCGCCCACACTGCGCGGGGCGACGTCGAGTTTGATCGGTGAGGATTCGAGGAACTTCGCCCCGGCCGGCGATTGGATATAGGCCAGCAAGTCTTCGTTCGCCGTAAACCGGTCCAGCAGTTTCGTATGGACGTCGGTCTGCACCTTGGCCAGGCGAACCCAGCGTCGATAGTCGATCAGCGTCCGGATCAGCCAGATCAGGAGTCCGGTTGCCAGTGCGAAGCCCGCGAAGATACCGCTGGTTTGGTAAACCTCCCTCCAGACCTCCAGAACTTGGCTCTTGTGGTCCTGGGGGGGGCGCGGAGGCCCGCCGACATAGAATGTCGGGTCTCGCGCAATCTCGGGATGCGCCGCCAGGAAGCCCACCAGGCCCGGGTACGGGGCAAGAAACGCCTGGTTGCCCAGCAGCGTTGGATCCAGCGTGAGAACGCCCTTCATCGTGGGCGGGTAATGCTGGAACAGGCGCTCCAGTTCTTCCTTCGTCCGTTCGGCGTCCTGCGGTTCAATCGTCACGATGGAACGCGCCGGCGCGGCAGTCGCAGTGTCTCTTACTGCCTGGGCCCGGCCGGGGGTCGGAATCATCACCCCAAGGCAAGCAGCCAGCGTCCCCACCATCAAAGCACTGCCGGATTTCGTCCGCATGATTTCGTATTTCCTCTCTGCCTACTAGTTACGCCACTCGGGCTGAGGGGTTAACACGGTGAGCGGCAAATCGAAGCGGATGCGAATCGGCGCAGCTTGTGCACCTGCGGGGGGCAAGCCGCCTCTATAGCCTGCAACTGGCCGTTCAGCGCCGGCAGCCAGCCGCGCCGCGCACGACAACACCACGCCCCTCCGCCCAGACGGAGTGCCGCTGTATGACGCCAGCCTCAATAATCGCGCGACAAAGCTCGCCTGTCGCTGGCCGGTGGCTGAACGGCCAGCCGGCTGAGTCTGGGCGGAATCGCGGTTTTAAATTATTGAATTATAACGACCTGTTCGTTTCGAGAACAGCTGATCCCGACCGTTCTCGGCGCTAGCCGAAGCACGTCAGGTTGGACAATTCAGTGGAGCAGGAGGCTCGCGCCTATTTGCTTTCGAAGCCGGGAGCCAGCTTGATGGCGAGGTAGTTAACCACCTGCACTTCGTTGCGGCAGGCTTCCATATAGGCGCCTCGCAGCAGTTGTTCTTTCCTGGTGCGCAACTCCTCCCGAATGCTCTGCTGAACTTTCGGGTCGTTGAGATCCCTCTGGCCCGCCTCTTCCCGCTGCACCACCATGATGATGCGATACGCGCCGCCGGCCTTAATGGGGGCCGAGAATTGCCCCGAAGGCAGGGTCAGGATCAGCTTGCGTATTTCCGGGTCGACCTTCTCTAGTGACGACTGGGGAATGAAGCCCATGTCGCCGCCATTTGGTGCGCTCTCGGGATCCTCCGAGAAGTTCTGCGCCAGCGCCGAAAATGGGTCGCCCTGCTTCAGCCGGGCTTCCAGCATCTGGATCTTCTTGCGGGCCTGGTCTTCGTTTTGAGCCTTGTCGCGCTTCAGGTTCTTCACGTCGGGCGCGGGCTGTGGGCTCACGACAATCTGAGCCACCCGATAGTTGTTGTCGCGGTAGTTGAAGGCAGCCTTGTTGGTGTTGTAGAAGTCACCTATGTCTTTATCGCTGATGATGATGCGCGAGAAGACTTCCTTGTTCAGCAGTTTCTCGGTGCTCAGATCTCGGCGCAGCTTGCCCTTCAGTTCGTCCACGGTCATGCCCCGGTCGTTCAACTGCTTTTGAAACTCCTCTTTCGTGTAAGGAGCCCGAATTTCATTGAACTTAGTGTCCACCTCGGCTTCGGTGGCGATCAGGCCGAGTTTCTCGGCGCGCTGCAGCAACAGTTCTTCGTCGATCAGCGCCCGCAGCACGGTCAGCTTCTGGAACTGCACCTGATCGCTGGAAACGGCGTCAGGCTGGTTGGGGAACTGCCACTTGAGCTGCTTATCCACATCCACGTACATGATCGCGTGGCCATTCACGGCCGCCGCCACATTGGCGGGTGCCGTCTTCTTGCAGGCTGGCAATATCGCGAACGCGGCCACGATGCCGGAAAAGAGGAGTGTAGAGCGAAGAGACATGGACCTTGTCATTGTACTCAAGCCCGGGTCAACGCACCGGGCATTCCGATCGCCAGAACTTCGACGCGAATCCGCGCCCTAGTCCCGGCAAACACCTTGCACACCGCCACGGCATGCAACTTTGGCGCGACAACCACGCCCATCCTAAGCGAGCAATTCACGAACCTTCTCGAGATCGGCGGGCTCTCCGAACCTGGCGGACCGCCGCGTCGCGTCGATGTTCTTAAGCAACCCGCACAGTACCGCGCCGGCTCCAATCTCGACGTAGCGCTCGACGCCGGCACCGATCAGATTCCGCATGATGTTGAGCCACAGCACGCTTCCCGGCACCTGGTGGAACAGCCCCTGGCGAGCCTCAGCTCCGGTGCGAATGATCTCGGCCCGCCAGTTGTTGACCAGCGGAATCTCCAGATCGGCGAATTCGATGGCGTCGAGGTCCACCTTCAGCCTCAGCTGTGCAGGCTCCATCAACGCGCAGTGGAAGGGAGCGCTGACGGGCAGGATTACCGTCCGCTTGGCACCGGCTGCCTTCGCCAGTTCGACCGCCCGGTTGACCGCCCCGGTGTGCCCGGCGATAACCACCTGGTCCGGTGAGTTGAAATTGGCTGCGCTGACTATCTCGCCTTGCGCCGCTTCTTTGAGCACGCCGTCCAATTTCTCCAGCGGCATCCGCAGAATGGCCGCCATCGCGCCGACGCCGGCCGGCACTGCCTCCTGCATGTATTGGCCGCGGTGGCGAACCAGTCGCACGGCGTTGGCGAAGCTCAGCGAACCCGCGGCTACCAGGGCCGAGAACTCGCCCAGGCTATGTCCAGCGACGTACGCCGGGCGGTAGCCAAGTTCCTTCAGCACGCGCCATGCGGCGACCGAAACGGTCAGCAAAGCCGGCTGCGTGTTTGCTGTCAGCTTAAGCTGGTCGTCCGGGCCTTCGAAACACAACCGCGAGATCGAAAAGCCGAGCGCGTCGTCCGCTTCTTCAAAAACGGCCTTGGCGGCCGGATACGTGTCGGCCAGAGCCTTGCCCATGCCTGTGGCTTGCGAGCCTTGGCCCGGGAATAGAAATGCAATTTGGGACATCGGAACCTCTTAATTGTACGCCCCGCCCCGCGAAGCCCCAAGTTTTGCCGCATTTTATTGACCTTCGCCAAGTACCAGATGCGAGCGCACCGCTATCTGAGGCCGGGTCTCATCCTACCCTACAGCCGAGCGAGGGTGGCCCAGTTGCTCGTACCCGCACGTGGAACCGAAACCAGACGAGCAACAACTTGAATTGACTTGTGCTGCGGGCTGGAGTTGACTGGTAACAGAGTCGGATCGCGATCAAATTATGAAACGCAAGAAACCGGGGAATTCGCGTTTGGGGGCGGGAGCAGTTCGGCCCGAACCGGCGGAGACATCCGCGGTTGTCGCGCACAAAGCCGTGAAACGCGGCAAGTGCGTGATTTGCGGGGGCGATGTCGCGCCGTTTTCCACAGAAGCGCTGTGTTGGGTTTGCCGCCGCCTGAAGATCAGCGCCTGGCGGGAATCCGAAAACCAACCATCCATGCAGGAGTAGCGCGGCTCCCGCATCAGCCTCTCAGCGCCTGGTTTCAGCCACTGAATCTGTCCCTGGGCACGCCTTCTGCGCGGTCTCCCGCAGTGCGAGTCGAACGAAGCTCTCGCCGGTTCCGCGCTCGTTTTGGGGTGAATTGCCCCTCCCTCGAATCTCCGCCGAAGCGAGACGTGGGTTGAATTTCCCACTATAATCAAGATTCAAAGGTCCAATTGCCTTTAATATGCGCAACTTGGCGCAGGACTAGGATCTGGACCGCGAATTGCATGTTGGCGGAAAGACTCGAAAAGGATCCTATATGGCGACTTCCCCATTGGCCAAGACCTACGAACCACTGAAAACGCTGCCCGGCGACGACGTCCGGCAGATTCTGTGGCGCTTCTCCGACCGTTTCGACCTCGCCATGCTGGTGCAATCCACCCGCGCGGTCGCGCGCGGTCCGGTGGCCCGCCTGGTGGCTGCCGGCGGACGCCAGACGCACGACTGGACCGACGCGAAGAACGCCCTGCTCGCTGAATTCGACAACTCCGGCATCACCGCCGCATACATGGACCCCGAAGAGGGCGGCTACCTGGAAGGCCCCAAGAACCTTGCGCTCGCGCTGATCGCCTACGAACTGGCGTGGGTGGATGCCGGCGCGGCAACCGGCTCGCTGGCCGGATGTCTCGCCCTGTCGCCGATCCACGAGCGCGGCACGCAGGAACAGAAAGACCATTACATGGGCCTCGCGGCTCCCGCCCCGGGCAAGACTCCCTGGCGCGGCGCGTTCGCCCTGACCGAACCGATTCCCTTCGTTGGCGTCGAGACCGGCATGCTTTCCGGACGCGTGCGCATCGTCGATTGGCCCGAGGGCGGCGAGCCGATGCTCGAGGTGACCAAGCGCGGCCGCTTCATCACCAACATGGGCTTCGCCAACTTCGTCACCGCCGCCGTGGATACCGACGACCCACGCTTTCAGGGTTCTTGCATGGTGATTCTCGAAGAAGGCGATCCGGGCATTTTCGACCGCGGCACGCCGACCAAGAAGCTCGTCCATCAACTCTCCTCCACCTCCGATCCCGTGCTTCAGCTGCGCGTTCCTGCCTCCCGCATCGTGGGCGGATACAGCGTCGTGGACGGCCGCATCGTCCCCACCTACAACCATGGCGAGATCATCGAGGCCGTCTTCCGCCGCACGCGCGTCACGGTCGGCATCATGACTTCGGCCAAGCTGCTGTCGGCCATCGAACCGCTGATTCGCTACCATCGCGACCGCTTCCGTGGCTCCGGCACCGTGCCTCCGGGCTCGCCACGCTACGAATACGGGCTGCAGATGAAAGAAGACGTGACGCACCGCCTGCTCGACATCTGGGCCACGGGAGAAGCGTCCTGTTCGCTGGGCTTCGTTGCCGCACGCGTCTACGACCAACTCGATCCGATCGAAAAAGAGAAGGACAAGGTGCTGGCCGAGGCCGGCATCAAGGGCTCCATGGCGGCCCTGAAGTATTTCAAGAAGCGCATCCCCGAGGCGCTGGAATTCCTCGACCTGGAATCGAAGGCCGGCTCGCTGCGCAACAAGGTCCGCTACCAGGCGCTCAAGGCCGATCCCGTCGTGCAGTACCTTGTGATCGACGCCCAGGCCAACGTGTTCTGCCCGGCCTGCAAACTGTGGAACACCGGCCACGGGTCGCAGGTAATGCGCGAAGCGGTCAGCTTGATGGGCGGCTACGGCATCACGGAAGACTGCCCCGGATTCCTGGGCTACAAGTGGATGGACACGCAGCTCGAAGCCACCTACGAGGGGCCCGAGGCAGTGCAGCGCCGCCAGCTCAGCATCACGATGACGAACGAGGTGTTCCTGGCCCAGTTCCGTTCCTGGATCACCGAGATGCGGCGCCTGGCTTCGCACCAGCCGGCCTCCGGCGCATGCACCATCGCCTCGGCCATGGACCTGTGGCTGTGGACGCTGGAACACCTGCTGCACTCCGGCGACGCCGATGGGCAGAAGCTGTTCCACTCCAATCGCCAGGGTGTGACCTTCCCGATGGCCGACGCGCTGTGCTGGCTGCTCGCCTCGCGCCAGCAGATCCTGGATGTGCAGGCGCTGCGCGAACAGGGACCTCTGAATCCCGCCGTTGCCGACGGTCTGGAAGGCACGCTTACCTTCCTAAACGACCTGTGCCACATGCAAGCCGCCCGTTCCGCGGGCGAGGTTTCGAGGATCTGCTCCACGCTCGCCTACGGCTACCTGCGGCATCCGGGCTGGGATGGCGGCTGCAGTTCCTGCGTCCGCGAGGACGAGATTTTCGCGATCGAAAGCATGGTCCCCGGAGCCTCCGGTTTCTGCTCGGATTTCGTGCGCGAGGACGGGACTCACGATGCGAAGGCTGGTCCGTGCGTGCAGGCCGTGGGGCTGGGCGACTTCGTCAAACTGCGCACCAAGCTCGACGGGTGCATGGCCGGTTCGATGCTGGCGCGCGACCGGGCCGCCGGGTCGATTCAGAAGGTCATGATTCCCGCGGCGCTCGATTATCCGCAGTAAGTCTGAGCGCGCTCCGCACGCCGGAAGACGACCGGGAAGGGAATCGGGAGACCCGCCGCAATGAGCATTGAAACGGAAGCAGGTAACGACGTTAACGGAGTAGACGCGAAGCCGCTGGACGCCGATATTGTCTGCGTCGGATTCGGTCCGGCTTCCGCGGGTTTCCTGACGACTCTGACAAAACTCCTGCAGGCCCCCTCGACGGACCAGCCGGTCGAGAGCCGCGCCGTGCCGGGCATGCCGCCGCAGATTCTGTGCTACGAGCGGGCTGACGATATCGCGTTCGGCGTCTCCGGCGTGGTCACTCGCGCGCGGGCCATCAAATCGACTTTCCCGTATCTGAACACGGCCGAGATTCCGTTGTCCGCGCGGGTGGGCAGCGAGCGGCTGCTCTACCTGCTGGACCCGCACGGGGCCTCGCGCCGCCCGCTCTGGATGCGGTTGGCCGACAAAGTGATCAAGGGCCTGGCGCGGGAAGACTACTCCTACGAAGCGCCCTATATCCCTCCCTTCCTGCACAAGCAGGACGGCTTCATCTTCTCGCTCGGGCAGTTCATGCAGTGGAGCGGACAGCAGGTGATGTTCTCCGGCACGGCGCAAGTCTGGCCCGGCACGCCGGTGTCCGATCCGCTGTTCGAAAACGGCAAGGTGGCCGGTGTGGTGCTGGCCGCGGACGGCACGGAGATCCGCGCGGAGTTGACCGTGGTCGGCGACGGTCCGGTCGGTCCGGTCGGCCGCCGTCTGGACGAAGTCTATGGCATGCCGCTGGGCCACAAGCGCGACGAATGGGCTGTGGGCATGAAGATGGTGGTGGATCTGCCCGCGAGTTGCACGCTCGAGGAAGGGACCGTATTCCACACCATCGGCTACCCCGAACCGGAGATTTTCGGTTTCTTCTACGTGCACCCGGACCGCGTGGCTTCGGTAGGCATTTTCGTCCCGTCCTGGCTCGATTCGCCGGTGCGCACGGGCTATCGCTACTTGCAGCACTTCATCACGCACCCCGCCATCTGGCGCCACTTGAAAGGCGGCCGGATGCGCAGTTGGGGTGCCAAGAGCCTGCTGGAAAGCGGCCGGCGCGGGGAACCGCGGCTGTGCGGCGATGGCTATGCCCGCATCGGCGAAGGCTCCGGTTCCACCAACGTGCTGACCGGCTCGGGCGTGGATGAGGCCTGGCTGACCGGCAGGCTGCTGGCCGAGGGCGTGCACGAGCTGTGGCGCGAAGGGCTGCCGTTCACCAAGGCGAACCTCGAAGCGCGCTACGTGCGCCGCCGCCGGACTTCCTGGCTGGAAAAGGAATCGATCATCGCCGAGCGCGCCCGCAATGGGTTCCAGCGCGGCATTCTACGCGGTTTCCTGGGCATGGCGCTGGCGGGTTTCACTTCCGGCGCGCTGGGCTACAATCGACGTCGCGACAAGCCGGCTCGACCGCTGGAAGAGTTCTATCGCGGCCGGCTTTCGGCGGAGCAGGTCCGGGATATCAGGGCGGCCTGCGAGAAGGACGCGCAGCCGCTGCACGATGCGCTGATGGAAGCCGCCGGGTGGCCCGCCATCGAATTCGATGGCCAATTGCTGGTCTCCCACCAGGATGCCCTGTTGATGGGCGGCAAGGTGCAGGCTGCGCCCGATCTGCCCGATCACGTCGTCTTCCGCGACCCCGATCTGTGTGCCGCCTGCACCAACCGGCTGTGCATCGAGATTTGCTCGGGAGAGGCGATCCACGCCGGGGAGAACGGCGCCCCGGTGTTCGATCGCGACAAGTGCGTACACTGCGGCGCGTGCATCTGGAACTGCACGCAGGAAGTCGCACCCGGCGTCAGCAACGTGGCCTTCTGCGCCGCTCCGGGAGGGCTGCACTCGGCCGAGAACTGAGCGCCCGTCGCTGAATTGGCATCCGGGCAACACCAGCGCGGGCTGGAGCCAGCGGGCGTCTCTGGAGCGCCGTCCCACTAGAATGGATTCGAGGAATTCTATGCCTTACCAAATCATCGTCTGCGGGGGCATCGCGCCCGACCCGCTCCAGACCTTGGAGCCCGCGATGGGGCCCGCCGGTCCCGCATTGAAGAATGAAATGATGCTGCCCGCCGTGTTCGACCCCTGGGCGGCCCACGCGCTGTACGAGGCCGCGCATCTGGCCAGGCAGTTTCCCGGCTCGTCGATCCGCGTGGTCACCCTGGCGCCGAAAGCCAAGCTGCAGCAGGTGATGATGACCGTCGCCCAGAAGCTGCCCTTCGAGTTGATCCCGATTGACGGACCCGGAGGCGGGTTCACCGATGCGGTCGAAGTCTCGAAGGTGCTCGCCCAGGCGATCTCCGCGATCCCGGGAATCGACATGAGCCAATTCCTGCTCTTCGGTGGCTGGGAATCGGCGACGCGCGGCTCGGGTTGCGTCATCCCGATGGTGGCCGCACGGCTCGGCATCGAGGACTGCTTCCTGGCGGTCGATGAGCTAAAGATCGAGGACGGCGCGTTGGTAATCAAGGAGCGCGTCGAAGGCGGACTGCTGCAGGTTTCGCGCTGCAGTGCGCCTCCGGCCGCGTTGGCGTGGGCCACGGGCAGTCTGCCCGAGCCGCCCAACCATCCCCAGACCGGCATGGCGAACATGCGCGCCATGATGCCCGCGCTGCAGCGCGCCAAGCCCGCCGGCCTCACCGGCGAGGGCTTCTCGGTGCCGCAAGCCACGCTGCCCGCCCAGCAGCGTCAGACCCAAGTGGTGAAAGACAAGCCCGCCGCCGAGATCTCGCGCGAGTTGCTGGAATGGATCAAAGGCTGATGCAGGGAAAGCACATGGAAAAGATACTCGTACTTCTTCATACCGAAGCGGACGGATCGCTGGGACGCGCCGCCCGTGAGTGCCTGAGCCTGGCGGCGTCGCTGGGTAAATACGATCTGGCCATCAGCGGAGCGGACGCTTCCGCCGCCGCCAATTCCGCCGAAGGCTCGGCCGAGCGGATTTTGTGCATCGCTGCGGACGAGTTCGCGGTACCGCGCTCCTCCACCGACTCGGCCGCCGCCGAAATGCTGATCCGCACCTCGGGTGCGACGTTGGTGCTAGCTCCCGGCACTTCGCGCTGGAGTCGCGCCTTGCCCATGGCGGCCGCCCGGCTCGGCGGTGTGATCGATACGCACGCCGTGGGTCTGGAAGTCGTTGGCGACTCGATTCAAGTGAAGCGCTGGTTCTACCGGCAGCGGATTGAAGGCACCGTCGCACGCAGTGGCAGTCCCTGGATCGTGGTCATCGAACCGGGCGCATTCACGGCAACGGAAGCCACCCCGCGGCAGGCCACCATCGAGACCCAGTCGCTCGAGCTGGCCGTGTCGCCCCGCACGACGGTGGAGGGCACCATCTCCACGGCTGCCGGCGAACAGACCATCCGGCCCGACGCGGCGCTGCTGTTCGTGGCAGGCGCCGGATGGACCAAGAAGCAGAAGGACGGGCAGGTGCATTTCGCCGACGCGGCGGACCGCATTCAGACCTTCGTCCACAAGTCCAAGTGCTCGCTCGGTTCGTCCAAATCGCTGGTCGATCTGAGCAGCGAGGGGGAAGCGGTGCTGCCCTTCCTCACGCACTTGCACCAGGTGGGCCAGACCGGCTCGACGCCGCGCCACCGGAAGGGCCTGGCGACGTGCTGCCACGGCGAGGAACCGCACGTGGTCGGCTGGCGTTTCATCAACGAACGGCGAGCCGTCAATCTCGATCCGAACTGCGGCTGGGCGCGCGGCAAGGCCGACGTGCTGTACGTCGCCGACGCCTTCGAAGTGATGAAGGAACTGAACGCGCTGCTCGACTGACGTCCGAAGTGGGGGACCGTCTGGACGGCGGCCGGCTCGAACGCAGGCCCTATTGCGTATCGCCCAACAGCGCCCTGCGGCGCTTGTATTCCGCTAGCGCGGCCGCCGATTCGGCTTCCTTGCCAACCTTGCGATACAGCAAGCCGAGAGAATATAGCGGCAACGCCAGCGTCGAGTCCAGCGCGGCGGCGCTCTTGTACTCTTCTATGGCCTCGTCGTTGCGCTTCTTGCTCTCAAGAACACGCGCGAGATGGTAGTGGGCGAGCGCGAATTTTGGATCGTATTTCAGCGCCTCCCGCAGATTCTCTTCGGCCGGATCGAATTCCTGCTGGCGCGACAGGAAGTAGCCCAGGTTGTCGGGAGGCCACGGGGAGGGTTTCGGGAGCTTGCGATTAAGTTCGGTAGCCTTGGTGAACGCCGCCCGCGCGTCTTCGGTCCGGCCCAGCATGTCGTAAGTCAGTCCGAGGTTGTCGTAAGCGCGTGCCGAGTTGGGGTCCAGCGCAATCACCCGCTTGAACTTATCGACTGCCGCATCGTACAGCCGTTGATCGTAATCGAGCCGGCCGAGCCAGTACAGATACAACCCCTGCTTGGGGTGGAGTTCGTTGAGGCGGGCGAGGTGTGTTCGCGATGCGCCCGGGTCCCCGATGTCGATCAGTGCCATGGCCAGCGTAAAGCGGTCGCGATCGTCCAGCGGGCTGAGTGCGTCGGCCTGCCGGAACGCCTCTATCGCGCGACTGGTCCGGCCTCCAGCGAACTCTAGAGCTCCGAGCAGGGCGCGAAGCGCGGAGGCACGGTCCCTGGGGGTGTCGGGGCGCACGGCGCCGGACAGAACGGTTTCCAGACGGTCGAAAGCCTTTTGTGAAAACGATGCCGCCACAGCCTCGCGTTCATCCGCGCTGAGCGGAGCGCTGCGAATCCGCTCCGGCAGGCCTCCGCCGGTTTGCGCCAGAAGAGGCGCCACTAGCAGGACGGCGACGCACATTGCTTTCAAAAGCATCAATCTGATTTTGCCTCAAGACAGTAGGGTATCAGTCGCCTGGGCGCGAACCAACGCGGAGTGAGATTCGAGCGGGAGCGGGGAGGAAACTTGAGGCGGGTTTGGTGTAGCGGGTTTGCGCGGCGGTCACCCGAACTGTGGTTGCAGTTCGGGTGACCGCCGCGACTTTATGCTAGAACGTTATGCGGCCCACAAGCTGAATGTTTCTGGGCTGCGAAACGGTACCGTTCCAGACTCCGAAGCTGGGGCTGGAGGGATCGTTGTTGGCTGGATTGCAGTCGCCCCACGCCTGGCCATCACAAGCGAAGTAATGGTTGTTCAGGATGTTGAACATCTCGGCGTGGATTTCCATGTGCACCTTCTCGTAGAAGTCGAGCCGCTTCACGATCGACACATTGACGTCCTTGTAGCCGGAACCCCGGACATCGCTGACGCGGGGGCCGGTGCCGAGGTAGTTGCCGCCCACGAATTTGGAGGCTGGCTCGAACCCGGAGGCATTGTAGAGGGGCTTGTTCACGTCGATCGAGGGGAAGGACTGGGCCAGTACCGTCCCGGTGATGGCGGGAATGCACGCGGCCTCAATCTGTCCGGGAACGCCGCAAACGGACGAGTTGCGGAAGTAGAGCGGCATTCCAGAGGTGAACTTCATGCTGGTGGACAGCGCCCACCCGCCGAAGACTTTGTTGGAGATGCCTGAGCCGCTCATCCATTTCTTTCCGACTCCCAAAGGCAGGTCGTAGGTCCCAAGGACCGAGACCGAATTCGGGAGGTCGTCCGGAGAGAGCGAGTAGTTGCGGCTCCCCTGGTATTGACTGATCACATTGCCGACGCCGCCGATGCCGGAAGAACCGGACTGCGTGCTGCCTGCGGCGTTGGTCGTGAAGTGCGAATAGGTGTAGTTTAGCCCCGCATAGAAACCGTTCTTGAAGCCCTTTTCGAGCTTCATCTGGAACGATTGATACATCGAGGTGCCCTGGTTTTCGTTTAATCCGTTGAGGGCGCCGCAGTACTGCGGGAAGGCCACCAGGGCTTGCGCCACGGTGGGTTTGCAGGTGCCTGCGCTGGTCAGGTCAGCAGCCCAATTCGAGTAGGGCGCATTCACGCCGAAGAGCGCGGCTTGACCAGGCTGGAACACCGTGTTGAGTTCCGTGCTGCCCATGCTGGTGAGGAGCGACGGATTCAGGTAGTTCAGCGGCTGCATGGAGGAGGGCAGGTGCGTGCCCTTATTGCCGACCCAGGCTACGCTGACCAGGCTGCTGGCGCCGAGTTTGCGCTCAACAGTCAGGTTCCACTGCTGGGTATAAGACAGGTGATTGGCATAGGTGGGACGGTATTGTGGACCACCCTTGCCGTTGTCGGCCGTCAGGCTGATGTCAGGCGCGGTGGTGTAAGCCGGGAAGCCCTTATCCAGGTTGAAGGCTGGCACCTGACCGCTATACGAACTGCCGAACGAGGTGGACGGGTTGAAGCCGTCCAGACTCATGCCGCCACCCCAGCCGGGGTAGAACGCCTGCGTATAGAACACGCCGTAGCCGACGCGCACGACGGTCTGGTTGTCGATGCGATATGCCGCACCGATACGGGGACCGATGCCGCCGTTGAAATTAGACTCGGGGTAACGCTTGCCGAAGCTGGCGGCGCCCCACTTGCTGCCCGCGTACATGACGCTGCCCGGCAGGTTCCCGGCTCCAGGGTTCGGTGCGAATCCCAGGAAAGAGAGTTGATCGCCGGTCTCGAACGTGGGATCGAACCGGTCCCAGCGCAGACCGTAATTCAGGGTCAGCTTGCTGTTCACCTTCCAGGTGTCGCCCGCATTCAGCGAGAAGGCTTTCTGCACAGCGCCCCATTTCCAGACGTTATGCACGCTCAGGTTGCCGTTGTCGACCGCACCCGCGATCAAACTGGCGTAAGCATTGCCGCTGGGGATGCCGGTGAGGCCGGTGGTGGATTCCGCGAAGCCCAACGAGCCCGACTCGTTGCCGGCCGAGCGGAAGACTTGCGCCAGGTGGCGGTACTCCCCGCCAAACCGGAACGTATGCGCCCCATGCACCCAGGAAACCAATTCATTGACGATGTGCGAGGGGCGGGTTGACTTGTTCAGCGGTCCGGGGCCGTTCGTATTGCCCCAGCTTGGCATGCCGGAAATGTTGGAGCCAGAGAAACTGGCGCTGGGCGACGCATTATAGGCCACTGCGTTGGGGATTTGAATCGCGCTGGCGCTCTGGCCGGGGACCGACCCGTAGCCTTCGTTGCGGTTCAGATAGCCATAGGCCAGGTGGCTCATGAGCGTTGGGGTGAAGATGTGGTCCCAGTTCATGCGGTTGACCCAGGCATCCTCGGGGATAGCGGGGCTCGAACTGCAGAGTTGGACCGGCAGCGAGCACTGATCGCTCGGCAGGGTGATCTGGCGCCAGATGGTCGCGAAGATGTGGTCTTTGTCGCCCCAGTTGTGGTCGATCTTGAACAGGAAGTGATTGACGTTGGAGAGAATGCCGTCGGAGACGGGCGGCGCCAGGTAGTTGTTGTGTAAGCCAGGGCTGGTGGTGGCCGGCAGGAACCCCATCCACTTCAGTGCGATCGGGCTTTGCTGGCTGGCCGGGATCTGGTTGTTCGTGAACACGCTGCGGGTGAGCACTCCGTTGTTGATCGCGGTCGTATTCGGATCGTAGATCGGGAGGGGGTAATCGGAGAAGTTGCCGCTGCGCTCCTGGGATGTCGGAAGCGAATAGTAACTCCGGGTTGCGCTGCCGAGACTGCGCAAGTACTCTTCGTCGTGGAAGAAATAGGTTCTGTGCCGGCTGCCCCACACGAGCGGGATAAACGGCAGCTTGACTGGGCCACCAATGGCGAAGCCGTATTCGTTCTCGTTGTCCTTGGGCCGCTGGTCGCCCGGGCCCCGGTTGTTGGTGAACTGCAGCGCGTTGAGGTCGCGGTTGCGCAGATACTCAAACCCGGCGCCGTGGAACTGATCGGTTCCACTGCGGGTGGTGACCATGATTACGCCGCCGGTGGTGACGCCGTATTCCGGTTCATAGCTCGACGTCAGGATCTTTACTTCGCTGACCATGTCGGGCGTGGTGGGGAAGTCGAAGAACGACACCATGCCGCCTTGCGACATCGTGCCTTCCTGCATACTGACACCGTCCATCAGCGCTTCGTCGCCCATCTTCAATCCGCCGTTGATACGGGAATTGAAAGCCTGCGGGCTGGTCCCGGTGTTGACGCCGGGCAGGAAGCTGATGAACTGGACTGCGTTGCGCGGCGTGCCGGCAGCGACAAGCAGTGGCAATTCGTTGATCACCGTCGGCGCGATGCCTTCCTGCACCGTGCCGTTTTCGACGTTCAACTGCGTCACTTCGGCCGTGACCTCGACCTTGGTGCCGACGTCGCCGACCTTCAGGATGACATCGGTGTTGAAGGGCTGGTTGGCCAGCAGCTGAATGTTGTGTTGCACGTATTCGTTGAAGCCCGTGGCTGCAACGCTCAAATCGTAATTGCCGGGCGCCACGTTCGGGAACGCGAAACGGCCCTCGTTATCGGTTTTAACGGCGGTCTTCAAAGACCGTTCGGTCTGTGAGAGAGTTACCGTGGCGTTCGGCACCGACGCATTCGAGGCATCGGTGACGCGGCCACCTACAGTTGCATTTTGACTTTGGCTGAAGGCAGTTGCAGCGAGTAGCAACATGGCACCCAAAGGTATGAGTAAAGAGCGACTTGGCATGTAAACTCCAGGTTCGGACCCTCAAATAGAGTGTTAATAGAATAGATCAATTGCCAACGCTGAGCAAGCCCTAATGAAACGATCAACGGCCACCGGCCCGCGGTCAAAGTGATGGCCCGCGGAGCCTGCCTGGTGTGCAATGCGCGGCGTCGCAAAGGCGGGCGCAGTCGAGGAGTCAAACCCTTCATCGGCAATGAGTTCGCTGCACCGGAGCGAGCGAGCTGAGGGGAGAACTTTCGGCGAATCTCGCGTCCGGCTCAGCGATCCGACACGAGGATGGAGTAGCGCAGCGTCAGCGGCTTGCCCCGCTCCAAGGTGAACGCGTCCCGCTGCTTCGTTTTGCCGGGGAAAGCGGCGCCGAGAAAGCCGTAACTGCGCAGGCACCACTGCGGTGAACCACCGTCGTTGGCCGGGTCATTTTCGATGCGCAGCGCGGCTTTGCGGCCGTCGTATACGGCTTCCAACTCCGCCCAAGCGTGCGCGTTCAGGTCTTCGTCTTTGTCCGAAATGCCCTTTTCGGTGCGAATCACGGTCTGCGTGCGGGGCGCGAAGCGGACGCTGAGCCCGCCGTAGCTCTTGCCTTCTTCATGCGACCCGCGCAGCACGATGGGGGCATCCGTCGCGGTCAGCGTCAAGGCTACCTCGATTGGCCTGCCCTTCCCGTTGAACGCATGGATCATATACCGCTCGTGCACGCTGGCAATCGCCTTTCCGCCCGCCACCCATTCGTTGTCCACGTCCAGAATTGCGCCTCTACCCAAAGGCAGCACTTGGGGATGCAGGCTTTTGTGGACGGTCTTCAGGCCCTTCATCATCCAGCCGTCGAGCGGCTCTCCACCCACGCTCACATCCGGCCAGGCCCAGAAAAGTCCCCGGTGGTGGTAGTGGTCCTTGGGGAAGTCGTCGAGCATGGACACGCCGCCGGGCGTCCACAGCGGGTAGACGTAGCAGCAGCGGGCGCGGTCCTCCGGCACGCCGGCGGGCAGCTGAACCCCGTAGTTGTAGCGCAGGATGGGCCTGTCGATGGTGAACAATTCGATGTACTTCGCAGCGCCGTCCTCCGTGTGCCACACGAACGGCTCCCCAGCTTGCACCGACAGAGCCAGCAATGCCAACAGAAATGCCTTACCCACGACTGGCAGCCCTCACTTTCTCCTCATCCACATCGACGCCGAGACCCGGGCCTTGCGGCACGCGCAGCGCACCGTCCTCCAGCACGAAGGGCTTTTTCAGGAACGAGCCTTGCAGGAATTGCAGCCCATTCAAAGCGGCCGGATACTTCAGTCCATACGCGCCGAACAGGGCCAGCGAGGCGGCCAGAGAGACGTCAGGGTCCGTCAGCCCGCTTCCCAGGAACCACTTCTTCTCGCGCTGCAGGATTTCGACCTGGCGCCGGGCGTCCCACAGACCCGCACTGCGGGCGGGCTTGATGGCCACGCCATCCAACAGTTCCATGGTCAGGAACTCTTCGAGTTCGACGCTCGACACGATCCCCTCGTCCATGATGATGGGCAGAGCGGCCTGCTTTTTTAACATGCCGAAGGCGCTCAGCCGGTTGGCCGCCACCGGTTGCTCGAACACGTAGTAGCCCAGGTCGGCCAGCCGGGGAGCCATCCAATGCGCGTTGCGCAGATCGTAGCCGCCGTTGGCGTCGGCCCACAGCAGGCTCTTGGGCGCGGCGTGCGCGACGGCCTTGGCCACCTCGAGATCGAAGGCGGGATCGGGCGCGACTTTGATGTTGAAGTGCTGGTAGCCGCGCGCCTTGCCCTCATTCACCGAGGCCTCGACTTCGGGGACCGTTTTCGTATTCACCGTCCAGCTCAACTGGATGCGCGTGAGCGGCTTCAGGCCCCACAACTCGGGCAGGCTCTTACCCGCCAGCTTGCCGGCCAGATCGTGCAGCGCGATGTCGATCCCGGCTTTCGCAATTGGCATGCCGGTGGAGAACGACGGCGCAATGGCCTTGTTCATCTTCGCGTGTGCGCCCTCGATGTCGGTTGGGTTCGCGCCCAGCAGCACGGGCGCCAGGTAGTTGCGTAGCGTGTGCGTGACGGACTCCGGTGTCTCGTAGCTCCAGGTGGGGATAGGCACGCTCTGCCCCCAGCCGACCAGGCCGCCTTCGAGCGTGATTTTGACGAACACGGCGGGGCGAATCGGACGGGTGAAGAACTTGAAGAAGCTGGTGACGGCGTACTCGACCGGAAAGACCTCGATCTTCGTAATCGGCGGGGCGCCCGCGGCGCTCGCGCTCAGCCCGACGGCCGTGGTGGCCAGAAAATCACGACGTCGCATCGAGTTCCTTTCTGGAGCGGAGCCGTGACTCCGCGTGAGTCGGGATGGCCCGGCAGGCCATCACTAAGGACGAAAGTGGCCGGTCCGACGTGGGGCAGACTTTAGTCTGCAGACCGGCTTTAGCCGGTCTCAGGCGCGCCTTGCGGGGCTGAAGCCCCACGCAGGCTGAAGCCTGCCCCACAACTCGGATTCTGATTCTCGCGGGAGCGTTGGAACCGTCTTTCATTCGCGAATTCCCAACACACGATTCACGCACTCGTGATTTCGAGCTTCTGCGCGTCGAACCCGATGCGCTTGCCGGTCTCGTACGCCGCCACCGCCATGCAATCGGCGACCGCGTGGGAGAAGCCCGCCTGAATGTCGGCGCGCGGCGTCGCGCGGCTGCGTACACAGCGCAGGAAGTTGGCCATGTGCGACTCCACCTCGAGCTTCTCCACCTTCACGGGTTCCAGCAGCCGGTCCGGCATCGTGCTGCCTTCTCCGGTGATCTTCAACGCATCGCCGTCCAGCGTGCCCTTCGTCCCGAACCACAGATTGCGGTTGCCGCCGCTGTTGGTGAGCGACATGGCGAACGAGATCAGGCACTGCTTCGGGTATTCGAGCAGCGCTTGAAAAACGTCCTGCGTCTGGCGTCCGTCCTGCCACAGGTAGACCCCGCCCAGCGCGACGACCGACTTGGGATAGGGGTCGTCCAGGAACCACGCCGCGAGGTCGATCAGGTGGCTCATCCACAGCCCCGGGATGCCGTTGGAGGTCTCGCGGAAGAGCTGCCATTCGCGCCAGTGGCGCAGGTCCTTTTTGACGTCTTTGCCGAACGCGAAGGCGTCCCAATCTATCTGCGCCGGGTCGATCTGGTGGAAGTCCCTGCGCCAGCGCTGCTCTTGAAAATGGACCTGCAGATCGGCGCGCGTCACCTTGCCGATCACGCCCTCGCGCAGGAGTTTTGCCACCGCCATCAGGCCGGGATCGCTGCGCCGCTGCGTGCCGATCTGCACCACCTGCTTCGAGGCGCGGACCGCCAGATACGCCGCCTTCGCTTCGGCGAAGTCGGTGCCCATGGGCTTCTCGCAATAGACGTCCTTGCCCGCTTGAATGGCCTCCAGCAGGATCTTCGAATGGGTGAAGTCCGGGGCGGCGATGATCACCGCTTCGACGTCCTTGTTGGCCAGCAACTCCTGATAGCGCGAGGTCAGCGCGGGGGCCTTTCCCGACGCCTTTAACACCGTCGCGGAAGCCTTTTCGCGCGCCACGCTCCACACGTCGCAGACTGCCACGACGCGCGCGGCTTCTCCACTCTTGGCGATCTCCTCCAGCAGGTAAGTGCCGCGCCCGCCCGCGCCGATCAGTCCGATGCGGACCGGATCGCGGGCCGTGTCCCGCGCCGACATCAGGACCGGGGCAAGCGCCGCGGTTCCCAGGAATGACCGTCTGGTAGCGTCAGTCATAGGACTCCTCACTCATGTTCCAATTCGCAGCGCTTTCAGCCGTATCGCGGGACGGGGCCAAAGCCAAAACCGTAAGATCTTACGGTTTTCGAAAATAGGTCCTTTGGAATCAATCACTTAAAAAACGAAACCGTAAACACTTACGGTTTTGCCTTTTGCACCTGCCCCGCCTACCCCTTGTAACCCATGCCCGCCAGAGCGCCCCGCATGTAGGCGAAACTCTTGATCATGCCGGGCAGCGGGTTGTCCGGGTCGATCTCGTATTCGAGCATCACGTGGCCTTTGAACTTGATCCCGACCAGCGCCTGGAAGATGCCGACGATGGGCATGGCCCCGTCTCCCACGGGCACCTGGCTCTTGGCGTCCGTCAGGTCAGCCAGGTCTTTGATGTGCATGTCGAACAGCCGCGGCCCGGCCGCTTTGATGGCTTCGACGACGTCGGTTCCGGTGCGCGCCGCGTGGCCCACGTCCATGCACAGGCCCATGTGCGGATCCATGTTCTTGACGGCCTTCAACACGTCCAGCGGCGACGGAAAGTGCTTGTCTTCCGGACCGTGGTTGTGGATCGCGATTTTGATGTCGTATTCTTTGGCGAACTTCTCGACGCGCGGCAGGGTCTCCAGCGTGGGCCCGGCGACGATCATCGGAATGCCCGCGAGCTTGCAGTATTCGAAGCTCTTGCGCATGTCCTCGTCTTCGTCCTTCATCAGGTAGATGGTGCCTGCGCCAGTCAGGGTCAAGCCAGCGTCGCGAAACTCCGCGCTGGCTTTTTTGATCTCGTCCGGCGTGCCCATCGGCAGGTGGACATCCTTCACATTCAGATACGGCGTTTTGAGCGCTTTGGTCCCGTCGATCGCGTGCTGCCGGTCCAGCTTATGGAACGAGTAGCTGGCCACGCCCAGCAGGATGGGCGACGGCTTGAGGGCTTGTGCGGCGTTGGTTGTGGCCGCGAGAGTGGAAGGCAGGGAAGCCGCGGCGGCGGCCGCTGCGGACACGCTCAGAAAACTGCGACGGCTGGTATCGGAAGACATGCTCCGATCCTACAACTTCGCCGCGCGCGCGAGGGGAAGCGGGCCTGCACTTTCGGCGCCCGGCTACTTCGGCAGAGACCCGGTCAGGCTCCTCCAGCCGCGATGCCAGGAAAGTGGTGTGTGCTCACGCGCTCTTTCGCAGAGACTCTTCTCCTTGAAAAGGCCTAGTTTACGTCGACGTCAAAGGATGCATCCACTTCACTGCGGTAAGCCTCTGCCATGTGGAGGTACCTCTCCGGTGTTATTTGATCCGGGAATTCCCGGCCCCAGGGTGATAGCAGATCTTCTATGCGCCGTTGCTCCTCGGACCCCATATAAGAGTCGCCGCGGAACATGAAATCGACGAATGTTCTCATCCTTAGAGTTGCGACGACGACCTCTCGCGTTCTGAAGTTGTCGGCCATCGCGCATACTGCATGGTCGGGAACCTCTTCTATGATTAAGGCTATCTGTGACTTTAGGGGTTCTGCCACGCTATTCATCACCGCTGTGATGTCGTCCCCCTTCAAGTAGTTCACCACCTGGGCGGCAAGCAACCCAGCGGGCTCCATCTCCATCGTTTCCAGGAACCGGCGTGTCAGGTCCAAATAGAGTGAAACCTGAATTAGCCGACACCCAAGCTCAAAGGCTTGCGCAATCTCCTGCTCGGGGGACTTCTTCCACGGCCACTTCATGCTCCGATCCTACAACTTCGCCGCGCGCGCAAGGGGATGCGGAGGGGCACTTTCGGCGCCCGGCTACTTCGGCAGAGATCCGGTCAGGCTCCTCCAGCCGCGATGCCAGGTGTGCGGTGCGCCGGTCTTGGGGAAGAACATGAACGGGCATTCGCCCGCGACCACGTCGCAGCCGAGCTTCTGGGCCAGATCCACGGCCTCGGCCGACACCGCGCCTTGTCCGATGGCGCGATAAAACCAGATCCCCTGCACGCCGATGCGCACCGCCTGCCGCACGGCTTCTAAGCTCTCCGCGGCGGGCACCATCAGCAAAACGCCCTCGGGTGCCGGCTCAATGGAGGCGAGGTCGGGGTAAGCGGGCAGGCCATCGATCATCTCCGCGTTACGATTCACGGGCACCAGATCGTAGCCGCGTTTGCGGAATTCAGCCCACAGCATCCGACTGAAGTCCTTTTCATTACGAGAGACGCCCACCACGGCGATCCGGCGGAGGCGAAGGAAATTATCGATGGCGGCCCGGCTAGTCTTCATTGCGGACTCCAGCGTCTTGAACTCAGGCTAATTCATGATAGCTTGAGCGGTCGCGAATTGAGCGGTAATCGAGTGCCCGGCGGCTACACCTGATCGAGCGCCTGCTCCAGGTCCGCGATCAGATCGCGAATATCTTCCAGGCCCACGGACAGCCGGATCAGGTTGCCGGTGATGCCCATTTGGTTGCGCACCTCCGCCGGAACCGATGCGTGCGTCATCGTGGCCGGGTGCTCGATCAGCGATTCGACCCCGCCCAACGACTCGGCCAGGGTCCAAAGTTTCACCGCGCCCAGCAATCGCTTGATCCCCGCGTCGTCCGCCTGTGCGCGAAACGAAAACGTCCCGCCGAAGCCCGTCTGCTGCTTGAGCGCGAGGGCATGTTGGGGGTGGCTTTCGAGACCCGGATGCAAGACCTGCTCGACCTTTGGATGCGCTTCGAGCCACTGAGCCAGCGCCAGCGAGTTGCGGTTGTGCTCTTCCATCCGAACGGGCAGCGAACGCACGCCGCGCAAGACCAGGAAGCAGTCGAACGGCCCGGCGCACGTGCCGAGCGCATTCTGCAGGTAGCCGATCCGTTCGGCGAGTTCGGGATCCTTCGCGATCAGCGCGCCGCCCACTACGTCCGAGTGGCCGTTGATGTACTTCGTGGTCGAGTGCAGCACGATGTCGACGCCCAATTCCAGCGGCCGTTGGAAGTAGGGCGACAGGAATGTGTTGTCGCAGATGGTCAGCGCACCGTAGGACTTGGCCAGGCTCGCGACCTCCTGCAGATCGACCAGGTTCATCAGCGGGTTGGTGGGCGTCTCGATCCAGACGGCTTTGGCGCCCTGGCGCAAGGCGGCCTTGAGCGCATCCCGATCCCGCAGGTCCACGAACTCGGACTCGATGCCCTTCGATTGGAACACCGTCGTCAGCAGCCTGTAGGTGCCGCCGTACAGATCCGAATGGACGATGATCCGGTCGCTCGCGTTCAGCAGCATCAAGGCGGTCGTTTCGGCGGCCATGCCGGTCGCGAAAGCGAACCCGCGTACGCCGCCCTCCAGTGCCGCCAGACAATCTTCCAATGCCTTGCGAGTCGGGTTGCCGCTGCGCGAATAGTCGTAGGGGCCTGGCTCGCCTACGCCCTTGAAGGCGAAGGTCGAAGTCTGAAAAATCGGCGGCATCACCGCGCCCAGAAAGGCCTGTGGATCGTGGCCGGCGTGGACGGAGAGGGTTTTGAAGTTCATGGTGGTTTAGTGCTTAGTGGAGGCGGGAAGCCCCCGGTACAAGTGCTAATCCACCATTGTCGCCTCCGCCCGCGCGCATTGCACGCGAAGGGTTCGGCCGGCATTCCAAGGCAAGCCACGAACGGAAGAGAGTGTCCCGGTGCTGGTCGTTCGGCGCAGTTGCCCGTCAGTGGACGCAAGCGGGTGCGCCGTTTACGGCAAGCGCTGTGCCGAATCCCCCCTGCTACCGTCGCCTGAGCTTGCCCCTGTGGTGGGGCACAGCCCTGGCCTTGTGAGCGGGTTCCTTCGGCGCGTCAGATGCCGTCGGCGCCGAGACGTGCTCGTGGATGATCAGCCACTCTTCACCGCGCTTCTCCAGGATGTCCGTGCCGCGCGCCTGCCCCTTCATCGCCTCGCCCTTTTTGGGCTGGATCACATAATCGAATGTATAAGTGGCCCAGGCGATGTTGCCGGCCTGGGTTGCGTGGAAGTCCGGCGATAGTCTGATCTCAATCGACCTCCAATCGGCAGCCAGCTTACTGAAACCGTCCGCGTAGTCCGCCCAACCCAAAAACTTCAGCGGCGCGAGGTCGTAGAACGTCAAGCCGACGTCCTTGGCGTAGAACATCGCGGGCTTCGACGCGTCCAGCGTGGACCAGGCCGAATACACTTTTTCAAAGTGCGGCTTGAAAAAGGTCGTAGCGTCCTTCGGTCTCCCCGCGTCTGAATCTCCACAGCCTGCCAACCAGGCGGTAGCCAGCACAATCAGGATCTTCTTCATGGCTTCTCCAGTACGGCGGCGGGATTCCGGCGCCGCCGACAAGTATACGGCAGCTGCGGCGGATTGAAACCTATTTCCTCGCCTGCCGGAGCCGCACATATAAGATGGGACATAAGGCTGAGGCAGCCGGCCGGTGCAAGCGGTCGCGCCATGGACAACGACAGTGACAATTCCAAACCGATCTCTCCCTCCAGATTCCAACGATCCGGAACCGCAGCAGGCCGCACCAGGCGGACCCGGCCGCGTCCTGGTTGTGGACGACGAACTAAACCAACGCTCGGCGCTCAGCCAGATGCTCGCGCTGTGGGGCTACAAGACCGATACCGCGGCTAACGGCCGGGAGGCGCTCGCCCGCCTCGCCGAATTTGGGCCGGATGCCGTGATCACCGATCTGAACATGCCGGTGATGGACGGGCGCCAATTGCTGGAGGAACTGCATCGCGCCGGCAACGGGCCGCCGGCGATTGTGCTGACCGCCTTCGGCAGCGTCGAGATGGCCGTGGAGACGGTGCATCAACTGGGCGCGTTCTGGTATCTGGAAAAGCC
>CAIVVT010000092.1 GCA_903909435.1 uncultured Acidobacteriia bacterium
CTCCGGAACGTGTTCTTCGGATTGTGCTTCGCCAGTACCTTCGTGATCGCCGCCGTCAGCGTCGTCTTGCCGTGGTCAATGTGACCGATCGTGCCGATGTTGACGTGCGGTTTGCTGCGATCAAATTTCTCTTTCGCCATCGAAACGCTCCTCGCCTCCGTATCAACCCGAATCCAGACTCGTGCATTCAGCTAACGCTCGTCCGCACATCCGGATCAGCCCAATCGGGCCGCTTGCAGGTTATAGCGGTTGGAATTTCTGGAGCCGACGACCGGGATTGAACCGGTGACCTCGTCCTTACCAAGGACGCGCTCTACCAGCTGAGCTACGTCGGCTTTCGTTTACTACTCTAGCGCATGGCGAGTGAGGAATTCGATCCTGTCCTCGCCTGATGAAACCGGACCGGGGGAATGGTGGACAGGCTAGGATTTGAACCTAGGTAGGACGCAAGGCCCGACGGGTTTACAGCCCGTTGCTTTTGACCGCTCAGCCACCTGTCCATACGAGCGCGTAGTGCCCGTTCGGCAACCATTACAGTATATCTCAGCGGGAATGGCCGCGCAGCAAACGGAAACGGAGAGTTCTGTTTTATGCTCCTGGCGATTGCAGTCTACCTACCTGTTGGCTCTCATAATCGCGTCGGCCCAGCCTTCCAACGTCGTGCCGATCCAGGACACTGTGTTGGGTCCCTCGTAAGCCTTGTATAGATAAACAAACAATAGCCGCTGCTTCACCCGAATTAGCCCGAATCCGCCTGCCATCGTGACGCCATGTTCAGCCTGCTTCATGGTTATCAGCATGCCAAGACCCAATGCATCCGGCTTTTCAAAGAGCGGCCCAAGCATCTCAGGATGGCCAATTTCGATCTTCCCAACATCGAGGGACTTCAGCCGCAGGTTCATTTCCTCCTGCAAGCCCCCAAGGCCTTCGGAGGCAAACTTGGAGGACTCAGGCTGAACGCTTTTCCGCACCTGTTCAAAGGCCTCTGGACTGCAGTCGGCGTATTCGGCGCGCCGTAGAACCTCGACCAATCCGTACGTCCCCAAACTCCCGCCAGCTTTGCCTTCGAGCAGTCTCGTCACCACAGAAGGGGCGGCATAGGCGCTGACAAGACGATTCTCCGACGGCGCGAGCAGTTCGAAAACAGTGGTTCTTGGCTTGTCCCCGACTTCCAAAATATCGCCCGGAGGAGCAGGCAAGGCGAGCACCACGCCTCCCACCTTGAACTGGGGGGACGGGTCGATTGCGCCAGCGGAAAAGGCGAAAAGGACGAAAATCGCCAAACCGGATCCAAATCTCTTCATTGCTGATATCTTTGCACAATCGCACTGGGGTGCACCTATCGGGTAACTCCGCAGCTTGTCATCCTCGTCGGCGCGTGATATCCCTCTAAGTTCACTCCCCATGCTTACCGTTCTTCAAACCTCTATCCCCGACCTTCCGCTCGTCGCTCGAGGCAAGGTCCGCGACGTGTACGCCGTCGGTGACGACAAGCTGCTGATGATCGCCACCGATCGCATCTCAGCGTTCGATTGCGTTCTGGGCTCACCAATTCCTGGCAAGGGCGCAATCCTGACGAAGATTTCCTTGTTTTGGTTCGATGTTCTGCGCGACCTGACCCCCAATCACCTCATTACCGCTAACGTGGACGAGTTCCCGACGGGGCTTCAGAAGTATAGGGACCAGCTCGAAGGCCGATCCATGCTGGTCCACCGCGCCAGGATGGTCGAGATCGAGTGCGTCGCTCGCGGCTACCTGGCCGGCTCGGGATGGAAGGAGTACAAGTCGGATCAGTCGGTCTGCGGGATCCCCCTCCCCAGCGGGCTGATGGACGGCAGCAGGCTCCCCGAACCTGTTTTCACTCCGGCGTTTAAGGCCCAAACAGGCCACGACGAGAACATCACATTCGCGCGCACTTCAGAACTGATTGGTGCCGAGTTGGCTGAGCGTCTGCGCGATCTGACGCTGGCAATCTATTCCGCTGCTTCGGCTTACGCGCTGACCCGGGGGATTCTGCTCGCGGATACGAAGTTCGAGTTCGGGTTTCTTGGGGAGCAGTTGATTCTCGGGGACGAAGTGCTAACCCCTGACTCATCCCGGTTCTGGCCCGCTGACTCATATCGGCCAGGCGGCACCCAGCCGTCCTTCGACAAGCAGTTCGTCCGCGACTACCTCGAGACTCTAACCTGGGACAAACGTCCGCCTGCTCCGGAACTCCCTGACGAGATTGTGCGTAAGACTCAGCAGAAGTACCTTGATGCCTATACGCGCCTCACGGGCAGGAGTCTGACGTTGTGAACTGGCTGGATTTCGTCTTCCTCATCTTCCTGGCGGTCTTCGCTTTCCAGGGCCTCGCTCAGGGCTTCTCCCGGCTTGCAGTAGGGCTCGTGGCTACAATCGCCGGGTTGGTGATCGCGTCGTGGTGCTACGACCTGCCGGCTTCCCTGCTCCTGCCCTACGTCAGCTCGAAGTCCATCGCCAACGTCTTGGGGTTCGTGCTGATCTTCATCCTGATCCAGATTCTGGGCGGCCTTGCGGGGCTCTTGCTGGCAAGGCTGTTCAAATGGACTGGCTTGGGCTGGCTCGACCGGCTGCTCGGGTTTGCGTTCGGCGCATTGAAGGCGGTGGTCGTTGGAATCGTATTGGTTCTGATCCTCACGGCATTCCCGATCAAGCCGGTACCGGATTCCGTGGCTCGCTCCCAGGTCGCCCCATACCTTATCGACGCTGCGCACGCGCTGACCTATCTTGCGCCGCGCGAGTTGCGCCGGAGTTTCCGGGAGACGTACGATCGAATCCGCGAATTGTGGCGTAAGGAAGTCTCCGGCCATGAACAGCACACGGAGAAGTTCTAGGGGGGGGCCGGCCTAAATCTGGAATCAGGCGCGCGATCCTAGGGGCGGCACGACAGAGCGACTCGGCCAGGAACTCCCTTTGGGGGCAGTCCTTGCAACAAAAGCGGCCCATGACTTCCGCCAAGGGCCGCTCTTAATCCATGAGATTTCAAGTTCAATGAATCGCCAACGACTGAGTGCGCCAGATTCCTGAGTTGTTCAGTTCAGCGCACGCGTAACACCTAGTGGGGGCTGATAGAACCCTGATCAAACGCGCCGCCGGCAGCCAAGCCGCCGACGACTCCCGCAGCCACGATGCCGACGACGATTAACACTGTGGTGCCAGTGCCAAAGGAGTTTGCGTCCGAAGCGTACTCGCCCGATTGACCCACGCTGATTGAACCGTGTTTCTCCGTCGCAATATAGCGGGTCTTAGCAACCTGCACGCTCAAGGACTTCTTCGAGTGCAGATCCCAGGTTACCGAGCCCATATTCACGCGGATCGTCGGCTGATATCCATTGGTGACGCTCACAGCGGCGTTCTTCGAAAGTGTTACTGTAGTGCCATCGAGAAATTTAATAGTAGCGGGTCCCTTGACAAGTTCCCCTGAAATGAGTTCGCGACCGCTAACGGCTGCCCACACCTTGTCGTCGGCCACCAGTCCCAATGCCAGCAGTCCGACGAGTGCCAACAGAATCATTGCTCGTTTCAATTTGTTCATCCTCCGAAGATAGAACCAGACACTTAAACTGTAGCCGAATTCGCACGCTTAATACAAGCGCAAAACCACTCCAAATCTGAGTCATACGAATGACTTACGGGGATTGCCGAGAAGAGCAACCGGGCCTTTTTCTGCTGCTTACCCCTGGAATACTTTGCAATCTATTGCAAACAATCCTGTTTTGTGGTCAGCCACTGCGGCCTAGCGTGACATCCAGTCGAGCTAATCTGTGGTTCCTTGTTCAGAATAAGCAGTTTTAATGCAGGTTAGAGATGTTCTTGATGCCCCAAAGGGCTGGCCGACTTGTTACCCGCAATCCATGCCAGCGGTTCCCGGTTCCTAGTCTCCTATTCAGTCGCTGTCCAGCCCCGGACTGACCGCCGCTCCGCAAATCCAGGCGAGCGCCATTGCGTTCGCAGGAATGTACAAATTGAAATCCGCACCGCTGTGAATAAGCAACGCCACCAGTGCCCCGGTCAATCCGACTGAAAGCTCCCATCCGCCTCGCTCCTTGTGGAAAAGCGCGACCCGGAGTGCCCGCCCTAGGATTCTGCAGACGAGGACCAATCCGATCACAAGTCCCATCGCGCCTAGCTCGATTAGTATCTGAAGGTAATCGTTATGGGCAAAATCCACTCTGAACATCGGCGCGACTCGCTTAAACCGCATGAAACCGCTCTCGAACGTTCCAAGTCCGCATCCCACAATCGGGTAGGCTTTGATCATTGGGATCGATTCACGCCAGATTCCCAGGCGGGCATCGCCGATCTCGGCTCCATTGCCAGCCAATAGACCATATCTTTCAATCAGTTCCTTCGGCGGCACAAGGACAAATAGCATGCCGACAACGGCGAAAACCGCAACTCCCGCAATAAGTCGGCGACCGAGGGGAGCAGGCCGGTACATGCGCGCCTCAACCGCGGTGACCGAGATGACTCCCATTGCGGCCAGCGAACACAGCGCTCCAAGGAATGCCATACGCGACTGGGAGGCCGACAAGGCCGCCAGCATCAGAGCGCAGCAACCCAGCAAAGCGCTAGCCTTGATGGCCGGAGTAGCGGGCCGGCGATGCGGGACGAATCCCGCGCGGTAGATCGAGACTCCAGCGGCGAGTGCCAGAGGCAGGGCCATTTCGAGCAACGCTGCGTAGTGGTTCTTATTCACATAAGTGCCGTTCGCCGCAAATGGAGCGTCAAATGGGCTCAGCAGGTACGTCTGGGCAACGCCAAGGAACGCTTCGGCCACACCAAAAACGATCAGAGGAGCGACCACGGCCCAAGCCCTGCGTTTCCAGCGCCAGCATAACTCACGTGCCAGCAAGAAGGTCAGGACAGCCCCCCCCAACTCCAGCAGTCGGCTGAGTGTCTCTGCCGGAGCGATGGAGAGCGAGGTCCAACCAGTTACGCCCGCAGCCAGTGACAACTCGGCACGCATTGGACTCAGCAGAGCGACCAGTCCTGCGGGGAGAGGCGCTAGCTGAAAAGCGACCCAGGCAAGCAACGCCGTCGCCGGCCATGTTGTCCAACGGTCTACGGGGGCGCGTTCACGTGAACGCGTGTTGGCCCAGTAGAGAATCCCAGCTATGGCGACCGCTAGAATCGACCAATTCCACTGGTGCGGCAAAGTGCCGCCCTTCAAGATCAACCCGGCGCCAAGCGCACCCGTGAGGAGGAACAGCGTTATCCAAAGCACTCTGCCAACATAGTCGAAAATCGAGCGCGCCGTCTGCAATCGGTTGATGCGAACCTGCACCCTGTTTATTGTTAATGGCCAAATGGGGAGATTGCTGGACTACTTTGCAGAGCTATTCACTGCGTATCAGCGATCAACTACTCGGTCGCGTCTCTCAGCCAGGAGTGCCTAACCAATCACTTCCACGGTTTCCGGATCTACCTCGAGCGAGACGCTGCGCTGGAGCAAGTGAACCGAGAGGACCAGGCGGAAACTGTTCTTTATGCGCTCCAAGCGCCCTTCCAACCCCTGCATTGCGCCTCTTCGAATTCGTACCTGTACGCCCACCTTGAGGTAAGCGCAAGGTACAGCGGGCGTGGCGCCGGAAGTCGCTCTGCGGATAGCATCGATCTCGCAATCCGGTACAGGAATCGGTTCCGACCCATAACTGAGCACCTTGAGCACGCCGGGTGTACTCAAAGCCGACGCCAAAGAAGTTCGCGCAAGGCGACAGAAGACGTAGCCGCCGAAAAGTGGCAACTCAACCACAGTGACGCGGTCACTCCATTTGCGCCGTGATTTGTAAAGCGGAAGAAACTCCTCTTGGCCTTGGATCCGCAGGTAGTTGGAAACAGCTTTCTCATGGCGTGCCCTGGTCTGAAGGGCATACCATGCACGCATGTGCTCTGTAGGCAGAACCTGGGCTGTCAAGACAGGGCGCTCCTCTTACGAGCTGGGCACATTTAGAAATGACCACGATTACTGAAGTGGTCTGGAACCATCGCGCGGTCAAGGCTATTCCTCTTCCACTCCCTGATTTCCGCTGCCCATGAACGACGTCCGGGACGGTCAGGCTAGTATCGCGCTGGCACTATTCTCTATTTGGTTAGGGCATTTCGACCCCGCTCCTGATATACAAAAGAGCAGGGCCACTAGTGATTAATTTACGTCTCGCGCATGGCATCTGTCAAACATCGGAACGGGTTTGGCGCGGCTTTATGCAGCGTGTGGCAGGCCCCCAGGAGAGGTATTGGGTATGAAACTCGTTGCTACCTGTATTTTATTGATTACAGTAGCTTTTTCCATTACTCTCGACTTCGCCAAGCCGACTCCGGAGTCGCGGATCTGTGATTTCGGCCTCTGCCGTAGCGACCAACTGCCAACCAAGGCGTCATACAACCCAAAGACGACCAGCATTCGGGAAATGACTCTGGCACTGAAGCGGGATCCCGCCAATGCGCTCATCTGGGCGCAGTGCGGGGAAATTCTAGACAATCACGGCGACGAAACCCGCGCCGATGCGTATTTCCGCAAAGCCGTTGAACTGGGGCCCAACGTCACCCCCGTCTTGATGGATGCGGTAAACCATGATCTGGTGGTCAACCAGATGGAAGAGGCGTTCAGGAACGGGAGTCGTATTCTGAGCCTTACTCCGGATTTCGACAGCGTGCTATTTGGTTTGTACGACGCGCTGGGACCGGAAGTGTCCGCCTTACTTGGCACGGCTATCCCCACGGAACGTCGGGCTGCCAACTCATGGATGAGGTGGCTCCTCAACCACGGTTCGGAAACTGAACTGTTGGATTCCTGGAATTGGGTGGCCAGGAATAAGTTTGCCGATGATGATCTTGCGGGAAAATTGACTTGGCAACTTTGGATGCGTGGTTCCACGCGCGAAGCTGCCGGGATCTGGGCCGATTGGATGGGCGCCGATCGTGGCGACTACCTGAACCCCGAGTTAATCGCTAATCGCCATTTCGCAAAGGACTTTCAAAATAGCCCGTTCGATTGGAAACTCGAGCAGGTCCCGAGTGTTCAGGCCACTCGTAACGATGGGATCGAGTTCGTCTTCTCCGGCACTGAGAACGTCAGCTTTGCCCACCTGTCGCAGTTCCCACCTGTGGCTCCTGGCAGGTATCGATTCTCAGCCGTGGTCGAAAGCAATGGTATCACCACGAAACAATGCCCCAAATTCCACATCTACAACGCGCAGGAGCCAGCCGGTCGAGTGGACGCGGCAACGCCCGAAGTCTGCGGGACGACGCCTCGGCACACGATTGCTGCCGCCTTCACTGTTCCGCCAGGAGTCAACACAGTCGCAGTGCGACTGGAGCGGCAGCGCTCTGACCGAATCGATAACAGAATTGAGGGTAGCTTCAAGGTCCACGAAGTGTCCTTGCGCCGGCAGTAACGGCGTGCCGGCGAATGCTACTGCTGTGAGTGCCCGGAGAACCACGGATTCGGTAAGCGGAACCCAGCGCTACTGATTTACGTGCACGACTTTGGCCGGCGGAAATCCATTAAACCAGGTGGAAGATGCGTTGCTGTACGCGCCGATGTCCTCGGTGTACACCAAGTCATCGATTTCGAGTTTGGGCAGTTCAGCGGATTGAGTGACAGTGTCCATCCCATCGCAAGTCTGTCCGAAGACCGTGCAGATCTCTGTCCCTCCTCGCTTGAACGCGTTCACGCTGTACTGGCAGTGGTCGAATAGTATCCCCGAGTAGGTGTGGTATACGCCGTCGTTGATGTAATAGCAGCGCTTGCCGTCCCGTACTGCTTTGCCGATGATGCGGGCGACCACCGTCGCCGCTGTCGCGACCAGGAAACGTCCCGGCTCGGCCAAAATCTCTATGTCTGGTGCGAAATGCCGGTCGATCTCGGCGTTGATCTTGCTCGCGAGCTGCGGGAAGATGTCCACCTGTGTCTCGTAGGGCACGGGAAAGCCGCCCCCTATATCGAGGATCTTCAACTCATGGCCGTGCCCGCGCGCCTCATCCATCACAGCCGCCGCGATATTTAGGGCCTGCACGTAATTGTCGGCGTTTATGCATTGGCTACCGACGTGGAAACTCAGCCCTTCCACCACTAGCCCCATCCGGAAAGCCTCTTGAATCAGGTGCGATGCTTCACCTGGTTCGCAGCCGAACTTCGAACTCAGTTCTACCATGGAGCCCGTGTTGGGGACCCGCAGCCTCAGAGCCAACCCCGCATGCGGCGCGTAGCGCTTGATCTTCTTCAACTCCTCGGGGTTGTCGTAGGTGATCAGCGGTTTGTACTTGTCGAGCGCAAGGAGCGTCTCCTGGGGTTTGATCGGGTTGGCGTAGATGATCTTGTCCCAGACATAGTCCTGCCGCAGTTTGGCGGGCTCGTGCTTGATGTTCTCGTAGACCTGCAGAAACTCGGGAAATGAAGCAACATCGAAACTCGCGCCGGCCTCGTGCAGGGTTCGAATGATCTCGGGCGCTGGATTGGCTTTCACGGCGTAGTAAGCCTGAACTTTGGGCAGATGCTTGCGAAAGCCGGCGTAGTTAGCGCGGATTACGTCGTGATCGATCACCACGACCGGTGTGCCGTGTTCGTGGGCAATCTCAAGGAGCGCTTTTTTAGTCATAGATTCGTAATGGACCACACTCAGCACACATCTGAAATGAGAAAGCTAATTCCAGGCGGGATGCGTTAAGTTCCCAGCAGTAGCGCATTCGAAGTGCATGGATGACCAGCCATGAAGCAGAATACCACCAGTGGTCAGAGGTCGCGGAAGAGAACCTCGGGCGCTGCCTCCGAAGCGAAGTCTGCAACAAGCACCCGAACGGCTGAGATCAGTCAAGTCGCGCGGTCTGTGATCGCACTCTTTTGCTCGCGGCATCGCACTCGCCTGTTCTGCGCAACTGCGATTAAAGTCAACATCGGCGGCTCGATCGTTGAATCCCCATTTGCCGAGCAAATGCAGCCCGGCATAGGACCCAATTCCATAGAGTGCTTCTGGTTTGACGATATGCGGCACGGAAAAGGCATCGCCTTCCTACCAGAATGAGGCGGAACACGAGTTGGTCTGTTTGATCGTCACTCACTCTCACGGATTGGACGCCTGAGGTCGCGTGCGATTATGACGGTATGAAGCGCGCTACTTGCCTGTGCCTATGCGGCTTGTTTCTCTACGCCGCAGAGCCGGTCAAGGAAGTCTTCGACCGCGCTGCACGCGCTCTCGCCGCTGCGGACTACCCGAGCGCGGAACGCGGATTTCAATCCGTGCTCCAGACCGAACCTCGCAACGTGGCGGCGCTCAGCAATCTAGGCGTCATTTACTCGCGCACCAGCCGCGCGCGTGAGGCGATCACCTGCTATCGGCGGGCGCTGCAGTTGAGCCCGAGCGACGCTGCGCTGCTGCTGAATCTCGGCCTCGTCTACCTTCGCCTGGAGGACCACCGGCGAGCGCTTCCGCTCTTTGAGCGCGTCGTCGCGATGAATCCTGCGCACTTGCAGGCCCGGCAGTTGCTCGCGGTGTGCCGCGCCTACGCGGGCCAACTGAAACCCGCTATTCGCGAGTTGGAGACGCTGCGAGCCGCCACCCCGCACGATGAGAACATTGTGTTTCTGCTGGGATTCGCCTATCTGAAGGACCACGAAGCCGACCGGGCGAAGGCGGTTTTTGAGACGATGTTCGAAACGGCCGGCCCGGCCCGGACGGAATTCCTGGTTGGCAAAGCCAACTACGAGGCCACGCTGTTCCCGCAGGCCGAAGCGAGCTTCCTGCGCGTGATCCAGATCGATCCCGGCTATCCGGGCGTGCGCCTCGAATTGGGTAAGGTGTACATCAGCCTACACCGAAACGACGAGGCGATCCTAGAGCTGCAACTGGCGTTGAAAGGGAAGGCCGGCAACGAGGATGCGAACTACTTCCTGGGCAGCCTGCTCGTGCAGCAGGGTCGCTGCGCGGAGGCGATCGCCTACCTCGAACAGGCCAGGAAGATGAAGCCTGATGCCTGGGCGACCTACTTCCATCTGGGGAAAGCAAAACTCCGACTGGCTCAGGCGGCGGAAGCCATCCCGTTGCTCCAGAGAGCTGCTGAATTGAACCCGGATGAATCCACCGTCCAGTACGAGCTTGCACGGGCATTCCAGGCCGAAGGAAAGAAACCGGAAGCCGCCCGTGCGTTCCGCCGCGCCCAGGAACTGGCGCGCTAGCGCAATTTCGGCGTCAGCATGGGGAGGATGCCGGAGTGAGCGGCCTCACTTGCGCCATGCGATGACGCGCGTCTGGCTTGGCTCCCCGGCAAGCACTTTCGTTTCGATTAGGATTTCGAAGAAGGGATGATTGCGGCCACCTTCTGGAATTCCCGCTTGCGAGAGGATATCGTGAGCCGATTTCGGGTCCAGAATCATGCTGCCCGCGGCCTCGGTGCCCTCCATGTTAGTGCCTTCGATCAGCAGCACATTCCCGGTCACGCCGTCGGACGGACAGAAGGCAACGATCCCGTAAGTAGCCCCGGGCACCCCGTCTTCCCCGAACATGTAATAGGAAGATCGCTCCCCAGGCCGGGGGGTCTTGTTGCTGACACTTTGCCTGGAAGCCGCGTCGAGCTGTATACGGAAATTGCGCCTTTTGTCATACAAACTCACCCATGGGTTGGCGTACGAACTACCCAGGAAGATGTAGTTCCCCGAGTCCAAGTCACGCGGATGGATGTCGCGGGCGAAGCGGATCGCCACCTTTCCGCGCTGCCCCGTGAGGCGCAGGATTCGCGCGGCTAGCAGGACGTCGGCGTAGCTGGTCAGTTCGCGGGAACGGATGCGGTGCATCATCCGGTCGTCTTTTGTGGAGGCAAGGGGGGAAGGCCGGGTCACCTGCCAGAAGTCCGGGTCCAGGTACTCCTCCAGCGACGCGGGCCGCCCGGCCAAGTCCTGCATCAGGCCATAGCCGCTATCGGCGACCACTAACGATACGGACAGGTCCGGTTCGAGGACCCAGGCGAGGGGCGCGGGCAGAGGGCCTCCCGCGCTAGCGAGGGAAGCAGCCACCTGTCGCCGGAGTCCCTGGTTCTGCAACCCTAGCAAGACACTTATGCCGATCGAAGCAAGGAGCACGCCGAGCGCGGTCCATTTGAGAATTCGAGGCGACAGCCAGGCCCGCCAGCGGGTGGGTGCCTCTGCGGCGGCGTCCGCCGGAGTGACCGGTCTGGCGGAGAACACCGGCAGATAACTGCCCTTCGGGATCTCCAGAATCAGGGGCTCGTCTTTGCCCGAAGTCGAGGAGTACTCGCTCAATTTGACCCGCAACTGCCGGGCGTGGGCTCGGACTACGTTGTCCTCGCTCGGGCTGTAGTCGGCGCCGCGCGCGAATACCGCACGCGCGATCTGTTGTTCGTTTAGAGCGTCGCCCTGATTCTGTACAGTTTGCTCCACTACGTAGGTGAGGAAGTCGCGAAGCTTTGGTGCGCGGCGGAATTGCGAACTGGAACAGATTCGCAGAACGAAGGCGGTCCGCTCATCTACGGCCTTGTCCGGCTCTGTATCGGAAGGGTCATCAGCGCCCGGGGCGGCTGTGGATTTCGTGCTACTCACATGTGATCCCACAGTGTTAAGCCCAGGTTCCTGCACTTGAATTTTACCACTTGGGGGCCTTACCGTTCGGTCAGTGGGAGCAAAGCCAAGGTGGGTCAATGCCTTATAAACCAACCCCGGCCATGTTGCTTCAGCTCAAAATGAGGTTCATTCATGAAAATTAATCAAAGGAGCAGAGGCGCTAAAACAGCGTTTGGGATCTTGTTATCCCTTCTGCTCATGCTTTTAACCCAAAACCTGATGGGCCAGTCCCAGAACATCGGTGGATACGTCGTGGACGCGACTGGCGGTACCGTTCCGGGAGCCGTCGTCAAGATCGTGGATGTCGCCAAGGGTAGCATCCACCAAGTCACCACCGACAACCTGGGCAGATTCCAGGCCATCGGCATTCAGCCCGGCAAGTACTCCATTAGCATCGAGAAGGTGGGCTTTAAGACGGCTGAGCGTATGGTCACCCTAGATGTCAACGCGAAACTGGACATCGGTCAGATCGAACTCGCCGTTGGCGCGACGACTGACGCCGTTACCGTTTCCGCCGAGCTAGCGCCTGCGGTCACGACGAACAGCGCGGACAAAGCCTACGTGGTAGAGGCGACGCAGATGTCGGAATTGCCCATGAACGGCCGCAACTTCACGTCGTTGATGAACACGGTCCCGGGCATGAGCAGCGCAGCCCAGAGCGACTTCAACGTCAACTTCAACGACACGTCGTCGTTCCACTCCCTGGGCGGGCGTGGATCTCAAAACAACTTCTACCTGGATGGGTCCCCTAACGTTGACGTCGGGGACAACCAATCGCAATACACCCAGGCCAGTATCGACTCGATTGCCGAGTTCCGTGTACTCCAGAGCGGCTTCAACGCCGAGTACGGCCGCAACTCCGGAATGGTGATCGCGGTGCAGACTAAGTCTGGTTCCACCAGGTTCCACGGGACGGCCTACGAGTATCTCCGCAACAACGCGTTCGACGCGAAGTGCGTGTTGTGCAATTCGTTGCAGCCGCAGCTGCGTTACAACCAGTTCGGGGGTAACCTCAGCGGCTGGATCCCAGTGCCGAAGCTCTCCACCAATAAAGACAAGCGCCTGTTCTTCTTCTACAACCGTGAAATGACGCGCCGCAACCTACCCGGCAGCGGCTACTCCGATATCCCGGACTCCAAGATTCTAAACGGCGATTTCAGCGAATGGCAGCTGCCCACAAACATGCAGTATGCCCCGCAGTTCAAGAACGGAACCGTGTTCCAGCCCGGTTCGATCGTGCGCGACGGCGCCGGTAATATCACCAATGGCACACCCTATGCAGGCAACGTCGTGCCCCAATCACAGTGGCAGCCGCTGAGCGCCAACATTCTGAAGATCTACACGGGCATCCCGGGATATGCAAGCATGCCAGCGGCAAATGCGGGCTACGTGCGCTATTTCTACAACAATCCGGACAACCTGGTTAAGAACCAGGACCTGCTCCGCATCGATTACGCCATCAATAACAAAATGAATTCGTACTTCCGCTGGGTGAACGATTACCAGAAGGAGACGATGCAGAACGGAATCTGGACCGGCGAGCCGTTCCCGATGCAGCCCCAAATGCGTCCTAAGCCAGGCAGTTCCTGGTCATGGAACCTCGTCACTACGTTCACGCCTTCGCTGGCATCCGAGACGATTCTGTCTTACAACCACCAGTCTCAGTCGCTCTCGACGGTTGGAACCAACCCGATCAGCCGCACCGCCCTCAACGCCGCTTGGACACAGTTGTACCCTGGCACGAACATCACGAACTCGGTTCCCGATGTAACCACCAACTCCGGATTGAACTTCTCTCTGGGTGCTCCAGGATGGCACAACTGGGGCAAAGACTATAACGCAACCGAGAACTTCACTTGGATCAAGGGCGCTCACTCCTTCAAGTTCGGCGCATTCATCAATAAAGACGACAAGGCGCAGACCGGCAACTGGGGCATGGAAGGCAACATCAACTTTGGCTCCAGTTCCTCGATGGCCAACGACACCGGCAATGGAATAGCCAATCTGATGTTGGGCAATTTCAACAGCTACTCTCAGCAGAGCGGCGCGGTTTTCCCGTACTTCCGCTTTTGGGAAGCAGACGTTTACGCGCAAGATAGCTGGAAGATCAGCAAGCGCCTGACAGTGGATCTGGGCATTCGCGTGCCTCACATGATCCCGACTTACACCATTTACCGCAACGGTACGCCGGGCAACGAAGGCGCGTGGAGACTGTACAGCGTGGATCTCAAGCAGTACACCGTCAGCGCGAAGCCGACGATCAACCTGACCAACGGTTTCCTGGTTGGCAATCCCCTGTCCGTTCTGTCCCCATTGGGCCTGGTCTGCGATCCCTGCGCGGGGACTCCCAAGGGCTTCTCCGATGCCAAGACCTACTTCGAGCCGCGCGTGGGAGTTGCCTACGACGTATTCGGAGACGGGAAGACGGCCGTCAGAGGTGGATTCGGTATGTTCCACGAACGCCTCGCCCAGAACCACTTCAGCTTCGGCGCCGGCGCGGCGTGGCCGAACCTTTCCTCGGGCACCGTCGTCAACGGCAATGTCGCCACCATCGATCCCAGCGTAGTCACGGGCGCGAATGCCGCAATTCAGCCCCCGAACCAGACCATTTGGCCATCAGACAACAAGATGCCCACGATCTACTCGTGGTACCTGGGAGTCCAGAAGCAGTTGCCGGCCAAGTTCACCTTCGACCTCTCCTACTCCGGAAACCACTCCGTACACCTGATGGACCAGCGCCAGATCAACTCATTGGCGGCAGGGACTTTCATAACGAACCCGAACCTGTCGAAGTCGGTCAACTACTACAACAGCGCGTTGATGCCGTATCTCGGCTGGGGCAACCTGAACGCCGTCGAGACGCTCGCTTACTCGCGTTACAACGCCATGATGCTCCGGTTGAGCCGCCGCTTCTCCGACAGCTTCTCCGTGAACTTCAACTACACCTACTCCAAGACCATGTCCATTGTGGACAACGATGGAGATCAGATCAACAACCCGTTCAACATCGCTCAGAACTATGCGCCAGCAAGCTACGACCAGCCTCAAGTCACCACGGTTGACTTCGTCTATATGCTGCCGACGTTCAAGCACGCAAACGCCGTCACGAAGACGCTCCTCAACGGATGGGAAATGAGCGGCATGTTCCGCGCCCAGTCCGGTATGCCGGTCAACATCACGTCGAACGGCAACTTGATGGGCGTGAACGCCGGCAGCCAGTATCCGAATATGGTCGGCGATCCTTACGCCGGACAGAGCGGCGCCCAGTGGCTCAACAAGGCCGCCTTCCAGCGCCCGGCAGATGGCCAATACGGCACGATGACGCGCAACGAACTGCGTCTGCCCGGCCTCTGGAATGTTGACGCCAGCATCATGAAGAACTTCATCATCACCGAGGGGACGAAAGTTACCTTCCGTGCAGAAGCCTTCAACTTGTTCAACCACACCCAAGTCTGGGGTATCAACAACGGTTTCAGTGGAGACAACCCGCTCAGCGGGATCTCTACCGGTTCCGCCAATTTCGGTCAAGCCAATAGCTTCCGCGATGCACGCACTCTCCAACTTGCTCTCAGGTTCGCTTTCTAGCCTGACGATCAACCAACTCGGAAGGCCCCGTAACCGCGAGGTTGCGGGGCCTTCTCCGTCGAAGGCAGCCACGTTCTTGGAACAACCCCGGTCTCAATGCGGGTGAGACCGGCCGGCCGGTCCGGTTGAGTTAACGCATTCGCCTTGAGGCAACCAATCATGGGATATGGACCGCCAGTTATCCCCGGGCAGCGACACCCGACTATGGGAAGCGCATCATCGCATCGGGGCCATTCACACCGACTGGTAACAAAACCGGTGTTTGAGCTGTCTTTAAGGTATTGCCCTGAGAACAAGGGCAACTGGTGCGAACGCGATCAGCCATCGACTGCTATCAGGGCGCAGGCTGGAGCCGTGCCTGGTTGGAACATCCGATGATCGGTCGATTAGAGGAGTTTGAGTTTGATGCAATACCTCCGTCATACGCGTCTGCCACTCGCGGGCCAACTCGCCGGGGTGGTGGCACTGTGTTTTTCGCCACTTTTGGCGGCTGACCAACCATCACGTCTCGAATACAACCGGGTAGCAAAGGGGTTTGTCCCGGAAGCCAAGAACGCGTACGGCTGGGCTAAGGGCTCCGGCTTCGCGAGAGAGAACCCTTGGGGGCAGTACACTGCGTTCCTGATGTTGACCAGCCCTGAGGGGCAACGCACCTGGCGCATCGAGCACTACCTCCCGTGGGCCCCTGGGCCTTACGTTTCAATACCCGATCCGGACACGTCCCAAGGTTCGACCATGTACCTGCTTGAGGGCTCCAGTCGCGCTCTGCTGATCGATACGGCCAACCCAGCCAAAGCCACAGATGGCGTGGACGATCTGAAGACCGTGGTGCGCTATTTGCTGAGCCACGAGAACGACGGCCAGGCGCGCGCCCACCCGCTGGATTTCTTGGTGGCCATTACCCACAACCACCCGGACCATATCGGTGAAAACGCGCGAATGTCGGACCGGACGATCTACTACCCAGATCTGGACTGGCCTGCTAAAGCCCCAGCGAACTATGTGCCCATTCGGGAAGGCGGCGGCCCGACCAACCACGGCGATGGGATGGCCGTGAGTCAGATCGACCTGGGAAACCGGCTGATCATTGCGGTCGCGATTCCGCCCCATTCGTCTGGATCGACCGCCTATCTTGACGCGGGCAACCGGCTGTTCATCAGCGGCGATGCGCTTGGCTCGGCGTGGCCGTATATCCAAATGGGACCGCTCACGCGCTTTGCCCAAAGCGCTCGCCATGTGGAGGAGGTTACGCGGCCCTATCCCGATCTTGCGGTACTGCCGGCCCACTTCTACCAGACTGGGACCTGGGCCCGTGGCCGTGCGCCGCTCAATGGCCGGCCGCCCGACCGTCAGTACATCACGGATATGGCCGGGCTCGCCGACGGTCTGCTTGCCGGGAAGATCACGGGAGAACCGTTCTTCGCCGGCCCGGACGCGTATTGGGCCAGGAACGACTCCGCGCAAATGGTCTATTCACTGTCCACGCTCTACCGGGCGGGTGAAGCCGGCGAGCCCTATCACGCCGTTCGAATCCCGGGCAATTTCAAGCGGGAAACGGGCGTGGTCTCTTTCGACGCCCGGATCGACGCGGTTTCCAAGATCCAGTCGGATTTCTACCTCATCCGGGATAGCGCCGGGGAGACGCTCTTCTTACTCCACGGCTCGAAGTCCGCGCTATTGATCGGGACTGGGGGCGGCGGGACGGGACTAGCTGAGTTTGTCCGCACCCTCATCGGTGATCTGCCGCTCGATGTGGCCATCCTCGATCGGGACTCTCGCCAGACCGGAGGACTCGCGCAACTCCGCCCCCGCAACATCTACGTTGCGGCGTCGAACGTCCTTAACGGCGTGCCGGCCACCGTGGTTCACGATGGGTCAACCATCGATCTCGGCAACAACGCAGCCGGTCAACCGCTCACGCTGGAAGCCACTTCGTTCCAGTCCGACGGCGTGACCAACCTGAGTCTGCTCAGCGTTGCCGACCGCGTGCTCTTCGCGGGTAACGCCTTCGAGAAGCAAGCCGCCCCACCTAGAACGATGATGCAACTGAGCAAGCCCGAAGAGGACCAGGCTGCTCGAGTGGCGTGGCTGACGAGGCTGAGCGGTCGTTTCGACCTGGCGTATCTTGCTTCAAACGCGCGGTGGCACAGCGCCCCCAAGGACCTGGAGGCATGGCTGGCCGCGCGGGCACCCTCAAAGTAATCCAGGGGCATCGATTTCGCTTGGTTTCCAGATAATCAGTGACCTGTAAACATGAAAAGGGCCGGGTCGCCTGATAAGGCCGGCCTTGAGTTTTCAAGCGAATGGCTGCAGTTCTTACGGTCGATCTGGTCTGTTTGTAGCCATCCTCCAAAACGCTACACGCGACTATCGCGCGAGCGGGTTGGAGAAGTTACGCAATGCCCGAATGCGCGAATACACGATCCAAACATGCAGATTGTGGAACGTCACAAATGCGCCCGACAAAGCGATGTAGACCCAGGGTGAATATGGAATGGGAGGGAAGAATGCGTTTCCGAGTAGCGCGATCCCCAACAGCCAGACCATCGGCGTGTAAGACGGTGCCATGAACCCCCATCGACTGACACTCCACCGGGTTTTCGGAAACCACACCTGCATGCTCCACGAGCAGAAATATAGAAGCAGGCCGACGCCGTAATGCTGAAGTCCAAATGTCTGACTCGCATGGACGACTCGAAGCGGCATGAGCATTGGCAGCGCAAAGACAGCCGTTCGAAAGGCATTCTCGCTCTGCTTGAGCCATGCAGGAATGTCACTCCAAAATACGTCGGGCTGATACGCCATTGGGAGTCTGTTCCTCAGTAGCGCGTTGAACAGCAGAACAGGCGCCATCAGCCAGAAGCAGTTCCACACGTATCCCATCGCAATCGTCATTGCTATCCAACTAGCGGGGCGAATTCGCGCGTTGCCATCGAGGATACGCGAGTGTGGGGCCTGTCGGCAAACCCGTCCAAAGGATCCCACGGGCGGCCAGGCAGACCGGGTGTTTTGACGTCGTATATGATCCGCCGGGTCGAGTTCGGGAATCGTCCAGTTGAAATGGCCAGAACAACCGCGTGCAGCAAATGCTGCCGGGGACGGATAAAACGATTCAAGTTCATCTCACTGCGCGGATTCCGAATCCTCGCTCGGCTTCTATGGTGGCGCTTTGACTCGGTCCGGCGAATCAGTGGCAGCCATTATCGGCGTTCTGGATCCACGGGTGCGCCGCAATTCGACGCCTGGACCTGATGGGCAGCAAGCATGGCCAGCATCACTATGAAGAAGGAACCTAACGCGGGCCGGGAGAACGGGTAATCGACACAAGCGTGGATGAATACGGAAGTACTTCCGAGCCCCCAGATGGTCCGGTACCCTAGCCGCAGCGACCAGACGAACAACAGGACCATCGCGATGCCAAAGGGGATACCGCCCTCGCAGGTCCATTGCAGCCAATCGCAGTGCGCCTGATTAGCATATAAACCGGCATCGACGATCGCGTACTTCGGGTAAGCCGTGGGCCAGGCGCCGAGACCCACGCCAGTCCACGGATTGTCCTTGATCATGTGCAACGAGGCGATGTCGAGCTCGCGGCGGAAAGCCATGGGATCGGGTTGCAGCAGCCGGTTCCAGACTGCCTGCCAGCCCACGATCAGCGTGAACAGAACGAGAACAACAGCGATGCGCGCCAACGCCAGGCCCGCCTGCCGCCCAGCCACTAAGCCACGCTGCCAGACCAGCGCGACAACGACCAGAATCTCCCCAGTGGAGAGGATCGCGCCAGCTCGCGAAGTGCATGCGATTACCGAAGCATACAGGACGGCCGCCAGACCGGCGTAAAGGTACGGTCGCTCGCTACTTCGCAGGGCTTGATAAATGCCCAACGGCAGAACCAACTCGATGAACGCGGCGTAGTGATTGTAGGACAGGATCGGCCCCATCGCCCTCGCGCAGTCCTCGACTGTGAAAAGCCAGAAGATCTTCCCCTCCCCGGTGAAAGACTGCAACGTTGCCACGAGCGCGGTGATTCCGCCAAACCAGAGAATCGCGTCACGGAATCGGCGCAAGTCATGCTCTTCGCGCAAAGCTATCGTGGCGACAAAGAAGACACATAAAAAGGTCACCCAGCGAACAATGGACTCGGTGGTTTCAAAGGAGTAAACCGTGCGGTGAGCGACCAGCTGATACGAGCCTATAAGAACGCCGAAGGAGAGCGGAATGAGCGGATAGACAAGAATGGGCGGCTGCCGTTTGGTATGGCAGACCGCCCATCCTGCGAGAACAAACACGCCAATTTCAAATATCGAGACGGGCCAAACCGCCGGAACCCAAAGGGTCCAGATTCCAAAAGTAAGCAGAACCGCGAGGATGATGGACATGGTGCGGAACTGCTGCCAACCACCAGCCTACCGCGGTTTACTTAGTGCTAGCACTCGGACCCGAGAAGGTACCGGCTGCGGCGAGTCCGCCGAGAGTACCGGCTGTTGCCGCACCAACAGCTATGACTGTGATGAGACCGGCGCTGAGGGCAACCCCGGCAACGGTGACAGAAGCGACGGTGACAGTAGTGCCAGCGACGCTACCCGTGAGGCTGATGATCTTGCCGACGTACTGAGCTAGATTCACCGTGGTGCTGGTGATCTCATAGGTTTTTCCACCTACGGTCACGTAGTACTTTCCGTTTGAGCTGGTGAGCTCGCCCTTTATTGTTATATCGGCGCTCCCGCTAGCCTGCCCTGAACCAAAGCCGGGCGCTCCCGCACCTTTTCCTGCACTCGGCTCGAAAGCAAGCGCGCTCCCCGGGCTCAAGCTGGCCAGAAGCTCGCCCGATGTGGTGAACACGTCTGCCGCGCCGACACGCGTGGAGATCGTAATAAGCTTGCGGTCGTTATAGCCGACTTCAACCAGCGATTGCGCCGAGGATGGAACAACTCGCAGGTTGCCAGCTTCAAGGGCATGCGTCGATGCGCCGCGCAGCAGCGTAGTTCCGCGCTGCAGCGTCGTGTGATCGCTGTACAGGGCTGCTCGGGATTCGGGCAGCATTGTCACTTCCGTTGCGCCGAGGTTGATCGTGGTGTTCATCACCATCGACTCCACAACGTCACATGCAATTAGCGTGCTGTTGCCGCGAACCGCAGCTCCATCAACTTTGAATTCGCCATACGAACGAACGATGCCGATCGAAGTAGATGCAGCGGAAAGCGAGAAAATGCACCCGGTAACCAACAAAGCGTACGAAAAAATCCGCACTGCGTTCATCCTCCTTGGGAGCGTAACTCTCGTGTATAGTGTAACAGACACGGCGTGTGTTGCAAGGGTTCGTTTGCTCTTTATTATCATTGTTGTAGCACGGTTGTATACAGTTATCATCTAAGTTCAACTATTGGGCCTGGTTGTGAATTACTATGATGAGCTTGGCGTAAGCCGCACCGCCTCGGAGCGGGAACTCCGTCAGGCGTATAGGGTTCTGGTCCGGCTACTGCATCCGGATACGCAAACCGGCGACGATTTGCGACTAGCTGCTGAGCGCCAGTTGGTCCGATTGAATCAGATGCTCACCGTCCTGCTGAATGCAGACACTCGCCGCGCCTACGATTTGAGCTTGGAGCGCGAGTGCAACCCACGGATCTCGGAGGTCCCGCACCGGCCCGCGGCACATCAGACGGGACGGCACCTAGACCGCTCAGGCGCAGTGCAGAATTCCTCACTGATCACACACTTTGCAATCAAGTATTGGGCAATGATTCTAATCGCGGCGGTGATCGTCGGAGCCGCCGCCCTTTCGACCCTGTTGCGTGGATCGAGCGAATCCACTCCGGAGTTGCACTCGGCCGGAACCCTGCGACCGGATTCGAAGTTGACCCCGGCGAAACTGGTGGTTCCCGGCCGGTCGTCAAGGCCGCAGTTTGAACAGAAGGCTCAGGAGCAACCGGCGCCAGTACGGATTGAGGGCGCTGGACGTTTCGCCGCACTCGACCCCAAGCGAGATTCCGACGAGATCTCACCTCCGATCGGAGGGGCAATCACTGCATCGCCGGGAATTCTGCCGCGGGTGGATGATGTCGAACCGCTAAAGAACGCGGGCGAAACTGCGGCTCCAAGGCTTACTCTGGTACGCCCGGCTACAACGCCTTCCCAAGTCAATTCATTCGCCGGCAATTGGTTGTACAATACTGAGCTCGATTCAGGGAAAGTGAGTGATGGCTACCAGGCGATATACGTCGAACTACTACTCTCGGAGATAGACGGGATGTTGTCCGGTAGTTATCGTGCTCGCTACCTTGTTCCGGACCAGGCGATCTCGCCGCAAGTGTCGTTCCACCTTGAAGGTCGCGCTAGTTCCGTCAGAGAAGCTCACCTGGGTTGGTCATCAGCGGACGGAACTCGAGGCGAAGCGGAGTTGACCTTGGGCGCGACCGGCATAATGGACTTCCATTGGTGGCGTACGAAGTCCAGCGGGCAGTCGAGTCTAAGTTCCGGTACCGCCAAGCTGTTGCGACAGCGGAAACCATGAAGCCGGTTGGCCGAACTTTCGTTGCGTTGGCTAGGCTCGCCGCCCTGGCCGGCCTAGCCGCCGCAGGCACTTGGTCTTTTCGGGTTGCCGCCGCTGATCAGAAGGCTCGTCTCGTAACAGTTCAGGGACTCGAACAGGCCATCGCGTGGAGCCCCCGGCAGTCTCTCAACTACGTCCGCCTGTCCGCACTTCTCTCCGATGCTGATCCCAAACGTGCGGCGGAGCTGCTTCAGAGCGCTGTGGTCTTAAACTACTTGGATTCGCGGTCATGGATTGACTTGGCGCTTCGGCGTGAGCTAAACGGCAACCTGCTCTCAGCCGAGCGCGACCTGCTGCGCGCCGCCGAGGTCGATCGCCAATATCTCCCGCGCTGGAGTCTGGCAAATTACTACTTCCGCCATAGCGACAACGCACGTTTCTGGCCGTGGGCTCAAAGAGCCGCCACAATGGTGTACGACGATCCCAGACCGTTGTTCCGACTGTGCGACGAAGTCGATGGAAATCAGAATCTGATTGAACGACTGGCGCTTCGGAACCCGGACTTGCGCACCGGCTACTTGAATTACGTGTTGGCCAAGAACCGCTCGGAACTGATCCCTGCGGTGGCCCATCGAATTCTGACCGACGGGCGGGAGTCTGATGTCCCGGCCCTCCTGGCGGCCTGTGATCGCCTTTTGGAACTGCCCATGGTTGACCAGGCCCTGCAGTTATGGAATGGCTTGGCGAAAGCCAGGCTCATCTCGTACAGCCCGCTCTCCCTGGCTGACGGTGGCGCAATCACCAATGGCGACTTCGCTTCGGAGCTTACTTCGCATGGCTTCGATTGGCATGCGCCTGACGTCGGCGGGGTGAGTGTGGTCAGAGAAGATAGCGCGGGCGGAATCCGTTTGATTTTCACCGGTAGCCAGCCCGAAGCCTGTTCGCCGCTGTCCCAATTCATAGCGGTCCAGGGGAACACGCACTATGAACTGGAGTACCGATACAACACGTCTGGGATTGCCAACGGCGCCGGTCTGACCTGGAACGTTGATTACGCGGATGTGAAGGGGGCTCCAACCACGCTCGCGGCAATCCCCTCAAACGAAATGGGCAATCCGCGCGTGTTCAGCTTCGGCACGCCTGCCGGTTGTCACTTGATGCGATTGATGCTGGCTTACCGGCGCGCGCCGGGGACAACTCGGATTGAAGGACGGATGGTGCTGAGGCAGGTCCGCCTGCGCCGTGCGCGCTAGTCGGACTGAGGCGTCCGTTCCCTGGTGATGTAATAAAGAAAAACCAGGAATAGGAGCAGGGCGGAAGAGTAAAGCAAGAATACGCGCCGCGTTCTTTTCCGCTTCATGCTGAGCCGGGTCGATACGATGTCGCGTTCGGCGGCTGTAAGCGGTCCTGTTTGGACCGGCGGGGCATAGCGATAGACCAGGAAACGGTGGCTGCACTCGTGGCAGCGGTAAGGAAACCTGGAGAAGAGCCCGGCGAGACCCTCCTTGATACCCTTCCTGTGTGCTCTGTGGGCTCGATCCTGGTGGCACTTGGGACAGACCATTTTTCAGCTACACCAGCCTTCCTGATCAATTCGCGCCAGCCCGCCGTGCTGCGACATCGAGTCCAGGCATCCCTAGTCTCCGCATAGTCCGATCACCTGCGCAGGCACACCTCAACCAAACTCAATTCATACTCTACTACCAGACGGCAAGTCCGTAGAGGGAGCCCCGGATCGAAGTGGAATCGGCGGAACCAAACGCAGGCAAATAAGGTTGTTGCGAGCGCGGGGAACGGAGCATTCGCAGTCGGGTACCTCTGATTATAGAGCGAAATGTGTCCCATTCCTGTCAGATTTCCCGCTGATATCCGCAGCATGACGTCGTTAGTTTCGAGGGCATGCGTACGGTGCTCACCTCATGGAGTTTGAACCCCGGCATCCGCCCAATTTGGGTGAGGTTCCCGGCATTCTTTTCGCTATTCTTTCACGACCTTCGAGCCCCTTCCACAGGGAGAGTATTATAAATCCTCCATGTACGACAATCAGGTCTGAAATTCAAATCATTGACTCAAAATGTGTGTTATAAATGCTAATCAGAAGCAACACGCTGAGCGCATGCTCGCGGAGGTGCCAGATCGGAGGATCCACGGGCACCTCGAAACCTTGTTGTGCACGCGCGGCAAGCGAACACGTTGGCGGTGAATCGGAGCAATCGGAGGTATCGCGGGGTCTGACCGGATTCAACCAAGTTATTTGGGGCATCTTCGCGAGAGGGTGGTACTTAGTCTTGCGAGATGCATGAATCTGTGAATTCAATGAGGAACATTCTCATATGGAATACAGAAATACTGCGGGGTCATTGTGGTATGCGCTGCAAGTGCGCACAAAATACGAGAACATAGTAGCAAGCGGCTTAAACCAACGCGACATTACTAATTTCTTACCTCTTTATGAGAAAAAAACACAGTGGTCAGATCGGGTGAAAACCCTTTCACTCCCACTTTTCCCAGGTTATATTTTCGCGAATTTCTGCAGGGCGCAGGCTCACCGGCTCCACACCGTCCCAGGGTTCATGCACATCGTCGGACAAGGCAACGTTCCCGAACCCCTTGAAGAAGCAGAAATTGCAGCGGTCAGGCGGCTTGTGGCGAGGGGCGTACGCGTTGGGCCCTGGCCATATTGTAAGGCCGGTCAACTAGTAGAGGTGGTCGCGGGCCCGATGACCGGCTTGAGAGGTACCTACATCCGGACCAAGAGCGAGGACCGGCTGATTGTCTCTTTACCACTGCTTCAACGCTCGGTCGCAACGGAGATCGAAAGCTATAACGTGCGTCTGGTCGCTCCCGGCTATCACCTTGCTGGGGCTGCGTGATTTCTGATTTGCGCGCTTAGTCAATCTAGAAATGGTTCGGTCCGCAAACTGCCACTGACAGTGGTTTCTGCCGGGCGAGTGAAAGCGCACCACGGAAGCTTCCGGTCGCCTGGGAATCTAATTCTGTCGGCAAGGCACGAAACTGTTGTGCAGGGCCGTGGCGCCAAGCACACCCGATTCCACGAAGTTCATCCGGGCGAACAACTTCGCTAGCTCCGGTCTTCGCTTCAGTAGCACGAATTGCAGGCCGATGGACCCGATGCTAATTGCGCACTTGATGGCCAGCGTCTGCAGGCCGAATGCCCCGCTGCTAGGCGAGAGCACAGGGTTCAATTCCCGTTTGTTCCAACTCGTCGCTGCGTCGGCGGAGTGTGCCGCGATCAGGGCCAGCAGGGAGACTCTCCATTCCATGCTCCTCGTCTGAACTCTCCGCGACTCCAGCGGCTCGAGATTCCGTTCTGCCAAAACTGGAGAAGGGACAACGGGAGAAACATAGGTTAGAGCCAAGGGTAGTGCAGAAGGCAGTTCCGCGACTCCCCCGCCGTCAGCTTCCAGAGCAGGCAGTCCCCATTCCAATGGCGACACTAGTGTGGCGGTATATAGAATTGGTGGCCCTCTCACGATTGACTGTTCGCTCCCTACAATCTGGCCGATTGCCGGCAGCAGCATAATTCCAAAAACTAGTACGAGTAGTCCTGCGATCCTCATGTGGCCTCCGAACAGAGTTTCTTGGGGAAGTTGGGACTCCATGTCCGATCCCTGCTTTCCTCTTCGGTGCCGTATCGCCTGAATGTGAGTAAAAAGGAGTTAGAGTGAAGCGCAATTTCGACGCGGGCGCTTGCGCTCGTTTACCGGACGCGCCGGTGCGCTTTCAAAGGAATCCAACCATGTCACGAGATTTGGAATACAGGAAGCCGCTCATGCTCCAGCGGATAGGCCCGGCATGCCGCCTTCTCTTGATCCGTTCCATTGCAACACCCGCTCCCCGCACTCTGGATTAGATGCGGGTTCGTGATTGGGAAATGTCATACAGAACCGTCCGCGTAAGCCGCTTCAATGTAATACGAATCGTACCTTGGGTGCCGTGCACTGGGCGCAATTCACCCCCATCGCTCACTGCAAACGAATGAAAGCGAACACCTTGATCGGGGTTTCTTCAAAGCGCTTCAGCGTGTTCAGGCGGTATGGTTTTGCGTGCGCCTTGGCGCAGTCGATTTGGCCTCCGTCCAGATGGAGCCAAATCAATACGGTTGCGGGGGATTATGGTGACCGATTTGCGCATTAAAGTGGTTAATAAGTTACACCAAATAGGGTAGGCCTGTTCGCGCTGAGTGGACGAACGATTGGAAGGCCGTTCCGAGCCCGCGCGGTGCGCCACAGATGCTGCGAATTTCGTCCCGGCTCGCAGTTTCCAGCGTAACGTCGGTTTTTTGGCGCATCCTAGTAGATGTGATTGGAATGATGCTTATGTTCGCCGCGGCGCTGACCGTAGGAACTCCCATGCCCAAGATCGAGGGCGAGAACTTGAGCGGTCAGAAGGCAGTGCTGCCTGATGTAGCCAAAGGCAAAGTGACCCTCGTGGCGATGGGCTTCAGCTACGAGTCGCGTCGTTCCGTCGAGGCCTGGACCAAGCGGTTCCGGGGCGACTTCGGCCAGAATCCCGACATTGCCTTCTTCGAAGTGCCGATGATCAGCGGCATGGCGCGACTCGCAAAGTTGTTCATCGAATCGGGCATGCGGCGCGGAACGGCCAAGGAAGACCACGACAAGGTAATCACTGTATATGGCGGCTCTGCAGACTGGAAAGACCGGCTCGCGGTAGCTGACACGGACCTCGCTTATCTCCTATTGCTGGACCGCGAAGGCAGGGTCCGCTGGCGGCACGCGGGCGTATTCGATGAAAAAGTCTGGCCAGAGTTGAAAGACGCGACGTCGATCACTCTCCAGGCCGGAAAGTAGCCCCCAGGCAACCCAGGCATGTGGAAGCTGATTCAAGACTACCTTGGGCCGGTTCCGGCACCCGTCTTCATCCTGATGTTCGTGGCCGGGCTGGCCGTCGCATTCATCGCCTCGGCTCCGACAAAGTGGGTCGAGTATGGCCATGCGGCGATTGAACGGTGGCAGCAAAAGCGCCGTGCGGCCGGGAAGCGGTAGACGCGATCGACTGGCATCAGCCCGCCTGTTGTCGAGACTGACTGCGGTTGCCACGCGGCCGTCCTGGACTCCAGGGAAAACACTCGTTTCTGATTCGTAGCCACGCAGCGTGGCTGCTAGCTGCTCCGCTCCTCGGCTCTCGTTCCGTCGCGGCGTCCGGACGAGCCTTACCCAGACTCGAACGCCTCCGCGACGGATTCCGGTGAGCCGGTGACGTCTCCGGGCCGTTGATGATCCGCCTCCATGGCCAGTCTTTTATATCGCCTCGCAATCTGAGATGCTGGTCACTCGGTGCGACCATGCGTGCAATGGCTTGGGCTGAAGTTGTCTTGGGGCGAATGGGCTTGCCCCCGCGTGCTTTGAAGATCTGGACCTGGGTGCTACTGCTGGCCCCTCTGGCTTGGGCTGGAGGACTGTACTTGCGCTACCAGGTCACGACCCACACGTGGCCGGAAGCGGCTTTAGACCGCAGCGGGGCGTTGCACAAGGCTTCACTGGAGGCGCGTCGTCAAGGCCTGGACGTCACGGGGTGGCAGGAGTCGATTGAACTGCACGCCAATCCGGCACTGGACGAAGCGCTGCACGGCAAGCCCGCCGCTTTCCGGCGCTGGGTGTACCAGAACGCTCCCCCGCGCTCCCTGATCGCGGGATTCGCAAATCTCAGGACCGGGGAGAAAATCACCTACGACTTAAATATGCGCGGTGAAGTAACTGGCTTTCACCGGGAAGTGCACGCCGGCGGCGACTGCCGGTCCGCCGGTCTGGGAGAAGAGCACCTCGCCCGGGAGTTGTTTCTCAAGCGCTTTGCCGCCTGGCCGCAGTTGCGCGGCGAGCAACCCTCGCGCAGCGAGATCAATGTCACCGGACAGGCCACGCGGATCAACTATAGCTGGCGCGTGCACATACCGGAACTGCCGGAACTGCCGCTGCGCTTCGAGGCGGACGTGGTTTGCGGTCGCATTGCCGGCGAGCGGGTGGTTCCTGATCCGGGTGAGGGCCCTCCCAAACGGGGCGTGCGTATCACTAAGGAGCCTGGTTCTGGCTTTTACCGCGCCCTGGCGGCCTTCTATTTCTTCATCGCGATTCCTTGGATTGCCGTGCGCTATATCAAGCGCACCCTGCAGCGCGAGGCGCCGCAGGGGCGCATTCTGGTAGCCGGTGCGGTCTTCACTGTGTTCGTCGTGCTGAGTCTGTATGACCGGGCGTCTGGCATCCGCATCGCAGGCGATCAATTGCCGATCCCTCTTCAGATCGTATTCGGCTCGCTGGCATTAGGCTTGGTTGCCCTATTGTTTGGAATGGCTTACGCCGCGGCCGAGGGCGAAGCGCGGGAGCTCCATCCGGGCACCATGACCTCGCTCGACGCCCTGCTGACCGGTCGGTTCTTCACCCAGAATGTGGGCTCGGCGCTGCTGCTGGGCATGGCCTTGGGGGGGTGGCTTTTGCTCGGCACCCAGTCCGCCTCACTGCTGCGCAACCGCGGGCCGGTGGACCTGCCTGAAGTGGAGTTCGCTTTCGCGCGCCTGCCTTGGTTGACGGCGTTGTTGAAGGCGCCTTTCAGCGCAATCCTCAGCGGCGTATTCGGATTCCTGGTCCCGCTGGCGATGTTCCACCGCCCTGTTCTGCGCTGGTTCCGGCGCTGGCCCCGGCAGGCGCCGCGCGTGCACTTGGCGCTGGTGTTTCTGGCGGCGATGAGTGGATTCGCCCTGGTTGCCCCGTCTACTCTGGCGTTCACAGGCCGGACCCTGTGGGGCCTGGCCAGCGCCGCGGGCCTGTTTGCAGCGTTCTTCCTGGCCTCCGACCTGCTTGCCGGCCTGGCGGCACTCGCTAGCCTGCAGATTGGCCTCGCGTCCGGAATCCTGATGGCCGCTTCGCCCGGCTCGCTCGACGTCGCTATCCTGCTCGGCTGCGGCGTCGTGGTCGCCGCCGGGTCGTGGCTGGCCGCGCGGCGGGGCCCGCTCCTGCGGGACCAGGACGTGCGTCCGGTGTATGCCTCAAACCTCGCGGAGCGCCTCCGCTTAGAGCGGGAAATTGACGCGACCCGCATCGCTCAACGCTGTTTGCTTCCGGCTGCGTTTCCGCACGTTCCGGGCCTCGATGCTGCTGGCACTTGTCTGCCCGCGCATGACGTGGCCGGCGATTTCTATGACGCCTTCCCGCTTTCTGGAGGACGCCTAGCGGTCTTGCTGGCCGAAGGCGGGGGCCAGCGGCTCGCGCGGGCCCTGTCCATCGCACTGGTCAAAGGCTACCTGATGCAGAAGGTGGATTGCGGCAGGTCGCCGGCCGATACGCTTTCCGCTCTGCACGGCGCCATTGGGCACCTGGTGGAAGGCAGTACCGGTGGTCTGTGCCTCGCCGTGGTCGATCCGCGGGCCTTGTCGCTGCGTTACGCCCGCACCGGCGAGTCGCCCGCGCTGCTGCTCCGCAGGACTCCCGACGCACCGGCCCTGGCCTGTGCCGAGGCCTCCCGCGAAGTCCAAGGACTGCGCATCTTGGAAGGCGCGGCCACGCTGGAGCCAGGCAGCGTCATCCTGCTCTACAGCGACGGTGTGGGCGGTCGCAACGCGATGCTACGAATGATGCGCCGCAGCCGGTTCGAACACGGATCGGCGCGGCTGAGCGCGGCCTCAATCGTCGAGACCGTGCTGGGTAAAGCGTCGCGGCGCGCACGCCGGCGTTTGACGGACGATCTCACCCTGGTCGCAGTGCGGCTGGCAGCGCTCGAATCGTTACCGGTGGAGGCGGTGGCATGACGGCCGTGCGCGTTCAACCATCCCGCGCGGCTCTCGTCCTATTCGGCTTGGGCGGGCTCGGCACAGCGGCGTGGCTGTGGCAGGCTGTTGCTCTGCACGACGCCACGCTCCAGGGCCGGGGATTCTCGCGTCAGGCCCTGGCGGAGCATGCGCGCTCACTCGCGCGCGACTTCGGATTGAATGCGGACAATTGGCGGGCCGAAGTGCGGCTCACGCGGGACCAGCGCGCGGAAACCCGGTTGTTGGAGGCTAACTCCAAGTCTGCGGGATCGCCCCTGCTCCGGCCCTCCGTCGCTGTCGAGGTCTACCTGACCGCACCTTCGAGCGGGCCGGATGAGCGCACCAGGGTACACCTGCACTTCACCCAGGACGGGCGGTTGCTGGACTGGAACGTGGAAGGCGAGCAGGGTGACCCGGACGCCGGCTCGGGTTCTCCCGCCCACCGTGCCGCCGGCCTCCCTGCCCCGTCCCGCCCGGCCGACCCGGCCGAACTGCTCTTGAAAGCCGAAGACAAGCTCGCCGGCGGCGCCAGGCCCTTGTTCCACCGCATGAACGCGGATCCCATCAAAGCGGACGGCAACTATGAGTTTGAGGCTCGCGACCCAGCCAACGGCGCCTTGAACTGGCGCATCCACATCGGCCTGAAGCACGGACTGCTGGTCAAGGCGGAGCTTGACCCGGACGTCATGGATGGGTCGTTCTTCAGTACCTTCAGTTGGCGCTTTACGACCACGGATCTGCGCTTCGTCAGCTATGCGGTCTTCGTGCTCATCGCTATCGGCGCCACGCTTTCGGGCTTGCTCGCCTGGCGTCGGGGCAGCCTGGACCGGCGTCTCGCCGCCGTCACACTGGGCCTGCTGATTCTGGCCTCGACGGGCTCCTGGGCGTGGGGGCAATTCAACGATGACGTGGCCGTCTCCCAAGCCACCGGCGACCTGGAGGGTACGGTGTTCCAGACCGCCGTCGTGCTGGCCTGGTGCGCGCTGCTGCTGACTGCGGCCGAGGCCCGCGCACAACGCTTCGCGACTGCCTCCTGGGCTCCACTGCGGATGGCGTTGAGCGGTCGATTGGCGGATGGAAATGTGCTGCGTGGATTAGCGGCGGGCTTGGGAGCGGGCGCGCTGTTGGCGGTCTGCCGTGTAGCGCCCGAATGGCTCGGCACCCCCGAGCCATTCTGGCGTGCGTTGGGACTAGGGGGCTTGTCCGCGAGCCCGATGGCCGACGCATTCGCTTCGTTTGCGGACCCCGAGGTACTTGCCGTTCCACTCTTCGCGCTAACCTGGGCGCTCCGTTTCCGCCGGGCTTGGGTCCGCGCGCTGCTGCTGCTGACGCCCGCTGCGCTGATGGCCATGGGGCAGACGCGCACCGAGGTTTCACCGTCGCTGCTGGCCTGGGCCGGGTTGGCTGGCGGCGCGATTTCCGTGCTCGCTTTCTCTCAAGCCGGCGCACTGGCCGTGCTGGTCGCCCTGCCGGCCTCCAGACTCTGGCTGGCGGCGTCCGGCAGCGCGAACCCGGTTGCCATGGCATCGCTGGCGGGCGTGGCCGTCGTCGCCCTGCTGCTGGGGTGGCGTGAACCCGAACCGGTCTCCGAAGTCTGGCTGCCGGTTGACGAGTCGGAATTGCCCTCCACGCGCAGAGAGCGGTTGAAGGCTGAGTTCACCGATGCCAGCGAGGCCCAAAGGCGGCTATTACCCGCTGTTCCGCCTGCTTTGCCCGGCTACGACGTCGCGGCGCTGTGCGTGCCGGCCACCGACGTGAGCGGAGACCTGTACGACTTTCATCCTCTTCCCGACGGGCGGACGCTCTTCTCGATTGCCGACGTTTCCGGCAAAGGCATGCCCGCGGCGCTCTACATGACCCTTTGCAAGGGCATCCTGGCGGCGGTTTGCGAGGAGACGAGCGACCTGCGGACGATCGCCTCGTTATCCAACCGGCATGTCTACTCGGCGGGCGCACACCGGAAACGCGAGCGGCGCGTCTTCGTTACGGCGGCACTGGCGGCCCTGCGGCCCGAAACCGGAGAGTTGGAACTCGTTCGCGCCGGGCACAATCCGCCGTTGCTGGTGCGAGCCGGGGGAGAAACTTCGTTCTTGAAACCCTCAGGGTTGGCCTTCGGTATGGCCCCGGGGGGCACGTTCGATCCTAGACTGGGGGTAGAGGCGTTGACTCTGGAGCCCGGCGACCTCCTGGTGCTGTACTCCGACGGTATTACGGAAGCGATGGACCGCGAGGAGGATCAGTTCTCCGAGGATCGCCTGGTAGCGGTGCTGCGCGAGCCCGGGCACGCCGCTGAAAGTGCGGCGGCACTCTGCGCCCGCATCGTCGATGCTGTCAACGGCTTCGCGGCCGGCGCACCGCAGCACGACGACATGAGTCTGGTGGTCGTGCGCCGGGCAAACTAAGGTGGAGGGCACTTCCAGCGTGGCGACGTAACCCGCCGGCGGCGCCGTTCGAATGAGAGTTAGATGGACAAGAAACCGTACATTTTTCAAATCGCGTTGCTCGCTACAGTCCTGCTTTGGGCAGATGGCGTTCCGGGCCGTGCCGAAGATAAGCCCGCGCCTAGGGACAAGGTATGCAAGAACGAAGCGGGCGTAGCGGCGGGCGGCTACGATGTCGTGTCGTACTTCTCTGCGAAGCGACCGGAGCTCGGCAGCCCGCTATTTACGCTAAAGCGCGAGGGCGCCGAGTACAGGTTTGTTTCGACGCAGCACCGCGATCAGTTTGCCGCCAACCCGGACGCCTACTTGCCGCAATACGGCGGGCACTGCAGCTGGGCTTTGAGCAAGGGCAAGACCATGGCCAGCGATCCGCAGGCCTGGCTGATTCACAAAGGTAAGCTGTATCTCGTATCCAGCCGCGACGCGCTCAGCCTTTTCGAAGCGGATGTGGCCACGGCGATCCGCCAGGCGGACGAGATCTGGAAGCGCCTGTACTAACCGGCCGACCCTCCAGGCTTCTCTGTGGCGAACGATTCACCGCGCAGCGTGGAAAATCATGCGCAGACCCGGAAGAGTGCCAGCCCCGTGCGCTGAAGTGGAACACAAGACTAGGGTCAAATGAAGGCGGCGGCCGTCGCCTGCTTCTCAATGGCTTAGGGCTTCCGGCGAAGGGACGCCTAACCGACAGGAGATTGCCCCGCGATCTCGATCCCGAAGCCTTCCAGCCCTACCACTTTGCGCGGATGGTTGGTGAGCAGGTGGATGCGGGTCAACCCAAGGTCCGACAGGATCTGGGCGCCGATCCCGGTCTCGTGCTGCAGCAGTTTCTGGCCCGCCGGGGAGGCGTAGTGCATGTGCTGGCGGTTGTGCGTCACCAGGTGGGCCAGCGCGCTGCCCGGCTCGACCTCGGTCTGGGTGGTTCCGGCGTCGGTCTGGTGCAGGTACACCAGCACTCCGGCGCCCTCTGCCGCGATCCTCTCCAGCGAGGCCCGCACGACCTGCCGGCAGTCGCACTCGGTGGAACCGAACACGTCGCCGAAGGTGCAGCGGGCGTGCATCCGCACCAAAGCCACATCCCGCTCCTCGGGCTTGCCGAAGACCACTGCCAGATGCATCTCCGGATCGATGGAACTGCGATAGGCGTAAGTCCTGAACTCGCCCAGGTCCGTCTGCAGGATGCCTTCGGCGTGGCGCTGGACGATCCGCTCGTGCTTCATACGGTAGCGGATCAGGTCCGCTACCGAGATCATCTTAATGTCGTGCTGGGCGCAGAAGACCTGCAGTTGGGGCACCCGCGCCATGGTGCCATCCTCGTTCATCACTTCGCAGATCACGCCGCCGGGTTGCAGGCCGGTGAGACGGGCCAGATCGACGGCCGCCTCGGTCTGACCGGTACGCACCAGCACGCCGCCGCGCCGGGCGCGGATGGGGAACATATGCCCGGGACGCGCGAGATCGGATGGGCGCGATTTCGGATCGATGGCCACTTGCACGGTCCTGGCCCGGTCGGCCGTGGAGATCCCGGTGGTGACGCCCTCGGCCGCATCGACCGCTTCGGTGAAGGCAGTCCCGAATTGCGAAGTGTTGTGGCGCGTCATTAGCGGCAACTGGAGGCGGTCGCAGATTTCGGGAGCCAGCGCCAGGCAGATCAGGCCGCGCCCTTTCACGGCCATAAAATTGATGATTTCAGGCGTGATGAACTCGGCCGCAACGGTGAGGTCGCCTTCATTCTCGCGATCTTCGTCATCGACGACCACCAGCATCCGGCCCCGGCGGAAGTCTTCGAGCGCGGCTTCAATGGAGGAAAAAGGCATGACAAATCCTGAACCTCCATTATGGATCGAGTCCCCGCAACGCGCCCGCCGCCGGACGACAAAGGCGGTCGCAGGCACTTCCAAAAGCCGGATTGCGATTCCCGCTGCCCGACCGGCGGACCCGGATACTGACGGGGAAATCCATATGGTATTCTGAGGCGAGACCGATACTGCCTTGCGGAGAGGTGGCTGAGTGGTCTAAAGCAGCGGTTTGCTAAACCGTCGTAGTGCTATAAGCGCTACCCAGGGTTCGAATCCCTGCCTCTCCGCCAGATCCAATTGATTCCAAGAGTAGACGGGCCCTGCAGATGCTCCGGTTCTCCGAGCAGAATTCGCGCGCATCGGCCCATGGCCTGATCCGCTCCCGCGGCAAATCGAGGCGATCCAGACGGGCAGCGGCGGAGGCTGGCGTTAGAATATCCTTATGCCCTTCCCCGTCCAACGAATGCGGCGAATGCGCTCATCTGAATCCCTGCGGCGATTGGTGCGAGAGACCAGCCTAGCGCCGTCCCAGTTCATCCTGCCGCTATTCGTGGTCGAAGGAGAAGGAGTCCGCCGCGAAATCGGCTCGATGCCGGGCAACTATCAGCTCTCCGTGGACGAACTGGTAAAGGAGTGCGAGAAGACCCACCGCCTGGGCGTAAGCGGCGTGATTCTGTTTGGCATTCCGACCCGCAAGGACGAATGCGCGTCGGGGGCTTACGACGACAACGGTATCGTCCAGCAATCCATCCGCGCCATCAAAGCGGCGGTTCCCAAGCTGGTGGTGATGACGGACGTGTGCAACTGCGAGTACACCAGTCACGGCCACTGCGGCAAGATCGTGGACGGTGACGTGGACAACGACGCCACGCTGGAATGGCTGGCGAAGTCCGCGGTTTCGCACGCCCTTGCCGGAGCCGATGTGGTCGCCCCCTCCGACATGATGGACGGGCGCGTCGGAGCCATCCGAGAAGCTTTGGATGAGGCTGGTTTCGACAATACGCCGATCCTGAGCTACGCCGCCAAGTACGCCAGTTGCTTCTATGGACCCTTCCGCGACGCCGCCGAATCCGCGCCTCAGTTCGGCGACCGCCGCAGTTATCAAATGGACCCGCCCAACGCCAGGGAGGCGATGCGCGAGATCGCGCTCGACCTGGAAGAAGGCGCGGACATGATTATGGTGAAGCCCGCAATGCCGTACCTGGACATCATCCGCATGGCGCGCGACAGCTTCGACGAGCCGCTCGCGGCCTACCAGGTTTCGGGCGAGTTCAGCATGATCATGGCGGCCGCGCGCAACGGCTGGATCGACCTGGACCGGGCGATCCTCGAATCGCTCACCTGCATCCGGCGCGCGGGCGCCGACTTCATCCTCACGTATTTTTCCCAAGCCGCCGCGAGGCTGCTCGGTTAGGCGCGCGCACTGGCGCTACAGCAATCCAACGCAAAGGTAGATTTCATGCAAAAAACGAGCAATCCGCAGGAATTGGCGGAAATATCAAAGCTGGTCCGGCGGCACATCATCGAGATGATCGGCGAAGCGAAGAGCGGCCACCCGGGCGGCTCCCTGTCGGCCGTCGAAATCCTGGTCACGCTTTATTGGGATGTGATGCGTCACGATCCCGCTAACCCCAAGTGGCCGGCCCGCGACCGCTTCATTCTCAGCAAGGGCCACGCCGCGCCCGTGCTGTACGCGGTGATGGCCGAGTGCGGCTACTGTCCGGTTGACGAGTTAAAGACCCTCCGCAAGATGGGGTCGATCTATCAAGGCCACCCGGACGTGCGCTTTCTGCCCGTGCTGGAAGCTTCGACGGGTTCGCTGGGCCAGGGACTGTCGCTCGCGCTCGGCATGGGCTCGGCCTTGAAGCTGGACGGGCTCGACTCGCGCGTGTATGCGGTGTTCGGCGACGGCGAGATTCAGGAAGGCCAGATCTGGGAAGCGGCCATGTACGGCTCGTATCACAAGCTGGATAACGTCTGCGCCATCGTGGATTACAACAAGATTCAGCTCGACGGCTTCGTCAAGGACATCCTGGATGTCGCGCCGCTGGCGGACAAGTGGCGCAGCTTCGGCTGGCACACCCTGGAGATCGACGGCCACGACCTGCTGCAAGTGAAGGCCGCCTTCGTCGAAGCCGCCGCCACCAACGGCAAGCCCACCTGCATCGTCGCCAACACCATCAAGGGCAAGGGCGTCAGCTTCATGGAAAACAACCCCAAATGGCACGGCGTTGCCCCCTCGCCCGCGGAAGTCGAACTCGCACTGAAGGAGCTGGTCTGATATGAGTGTCGCCACCAAGTACGAATTGAAACCCGGCGTCGCGACGCGCGAAGCCTTCGGACGCGCGCTGGCCGAAGTGGCCCGCGAGAACCCGAACGTCGTAGGCTGCGACGCGGATCTATCCAAGTCCACGATGATGACCTACTTCGCTAAGGAATTTCCCACCCGCTTCTTCGAGTGCGGCATTGCCGAAGCGAACATGGTCGCCATCGGAGCGGGTCTGGCGATGGCCGGCAAGATCCCGTTCGTCTCGTCCTTTTCCTGCTTCGTCATGAACAAGGGCTTCGAGCAGCTGCGCACCGACGTCGCCTACCCGAATGTGAATCTCAAGGTCGTCGGCACACACAGCGGCATCTCGATCGGTGAGGACGGCCCGTCGCAGATGTCCATCGAAGACCTCGCGCTGGCCGGAGCGCTGCCCGGCTTCACCGTGATCAGCCCCGCCGACGAGGTGGCCACCCGGGCCGCCGTCCGGTGGGCCACCGATCACTTTGGCGGGGTGTTCATCCGCACCGGCCGCGCCAAAGTCCCCGTGATTTACGCTGCCGATGCCAAGATCGAAATCGGAAAGGCCAACCTGTTGCTGCCGGGCACGGATGTGACCCTGGTGGCGCACGGGATGATGGTGGCCGAGTGCATCCGCGCCGCCGAGGCGTTGGACGGCGAAGGCATCTCTGCGCGCGTGCTCGACTTCCATACCATCAAGCCTCTGGACGAGGCGGCCCTGGCCCAGGCGGCCCGCGAGACCGGCGCGCTGGTGGTCGCTGAAGAGCACCTGGTGGATTGCGGACTCGGTGTCCGCGTGGCGCAGGCCGTCGCCAGACACGCTCCGGCGCCAATCGAGTTCATCGGTGTGGAAACCTATGCCGAATCCGGCACGCCCGAAGGCGTACCGATCAAGTACGGCTTGACGAGTGCCCATATCGTCGCTGCGGCGAAGAAGGCGATTGCCCGCAAGTCGAAGTAGCTAGTAGTGTTGGTGGGGCGGCGCTTCTGATCTGCCCCACCGTTCCGGGTGATAGTTTCGCGCCCGGCTGGTGGCACTCATGAACGGATACCAACGCATCGCGGCGGCATTGAAGGGCGAGCCGGTAGACAAAACGCCCGTCATGCTGCACAACTTCATGCTGGCAGCGCGTGAATCCGGACTCACGATGCGGGAGTTCGGCTCCGATCCCCGCAATATCGCCCGGGCGTTCGCCGAGTCGGTCGAGCGTTACGGCCAGGACGGCCTGCTCGTGGACGTCGACACCGCCACGCTGGCTGCGGCGTTGGGGGTCCCGGTGGCTTACCCCGAGGACGAACCCGCCGTCTGCCGCGGCGCCCTGCTGCCGAACCTTGCGTCGGTGGATGAACTGCCGCCACCCGACGTCTCGAAGCACGAGGGTGTGCAGATCTGGTTGGAAGCCGTTCGCTTGCTCAAGCGGCAATTCGGCGGCGAGGTGTTTATTCGCGGTAATTGCGACCAGGCGCCTTTCAGCCTGGCCGCGCACCTCCGTGGAGCCGAGGGCTGGATGCTCGACTTGATGGACCCGGACTACGAAGCTGCGGCTTTCCGGCTGCTCGACTATTGCTACGAGGCCGGCACTCAGTTCCTGCGGCTGATGGCATCGACCGGGTGCGACATGCTATCGAATGGGGATAGCTCGGCCGGCGCCAGCCTGATTTCGCCCCGTCTCCACCGCAAGTTCGCGCATGATTACGAAAAACGTCTGGCTTCGTTTTCGCATCAGCTCAACCTGCCCTACGCGCAGCACGTCTGCGGCAATGCCCGGCCGATTCTGGCGGACTTGCTGGCAACGGGAGCCGATGCCATCGAGTTGGATTTCAAGACCGACTCGCAGGCAGTGCGCGAAACGTTGGCTGACCGCGCTACCCTGATCGGCAATATCGACCCAACCGGCGTGATGGCGCAGGGGACGCCGGAGTTGGTTGAATCGAAATGCCGGGAATTGATGACGATCTTCGCAGGCACGCCACGGCTGATTCTGAACGCCGGTTGCGCCTTGCCTGCTACCACTCCGCCGGAGAACCTGCGCGCCATGATCCGGACGGCCCACGGCGCTTGATGAACGGGGCATACCCAACCGGGTACAGGCGGCCTGAAGATCCTGCGTACGCGTCGCTGGCGCTGCTCGGACTACTTATCGGCCTGCTTGTCGATGGCTAGCGTTTGCTCGTGGTGATGTTCCAAGTCCTCGACCAGGACGGATGCCTGCATGATCTTTTTGATCTTGTAGCGGTGCTGCAGGATGTCTCCCTCCGACGGGATCAGCACCTGGTCATTCAAGCCGCAAAAGACCTTCTTCCCGCCGCCTTTGACCTGCATAATGTTGCCAAAGAACCGTAAGGTGATCGGCGGAGGTGGCGGGGGTACGTACGCAGGAGGTGGTGGAGGCGGCGCCTCCGGACCGACCAGGAGCACCCTTTGCGTCACGACCGGGGGCGCATAGAAATCGAACAGACTGCGTTCAACGCGCGCCACCTTGACCAATGACACTTTCCTCAAAAGATCCGTGCGCAGTGTTGGATCGAAGTTCTCGGGATCGGGTCCGCTACCAGGCTTGCGCTTCATCGTTGGCCGGAAATCGCGCGAAGCGGCCCTTCCAGCCGCTGCGGGTACCGCCGTGCTGACCGGGGTCGCGGAAGCCTCCGCGGTTTGCGAGCCCTGGAAGATCTGCCGTATCGAGGCGCGCGAAGGAGCGGCGGACTTGGCAACTCCCGCAGAATCCTCCGCGCCGGGGGACTGGCGGAAGTAAATCACAGCGGCGACAGCCACCAGCAGAACCAGGAGCGCCACCTTCTTGCGTTCGGCCCCGAACTTTTCAGGCGCAGACATGGCCGCACCTCCGTGCCGGGTCGGAGCACGAGTTCGATGGCCGTGCGGAGACACGCCGTTCAGCGCGATCGACTAAATGGCATGGGTCTTGAAACTTCATAATGCTCGAAATCGCCGTTGGTCCCGCCGGGCCGCGCCCAAAGTAAACCTGGATCTAGCAGAAGCTTAAAGATACCGGGTTGATTCAAAAGAGTGCTTGCGCTACCGCAAACAGCCCGTAATCGCAGCGCGCTGCGGTGAGGCTGGGACAGCGACTCAAAGATTCAAGAACGGTTAGATGTGACGGTTACTGTCCGTAAGTGATTGATTCCAAGCCATGGTTTTTTCAAAACCGTAACTTCTGACGGTTATGGCATTTCAACTACAGGCGGTAAATACCCGTCGTGGGGTACCGAAAAGCGCAGCTCCGGAGTTCGGGGCGGTCCCAGTTCCCGCACTTGTTCGTGCGCGTGTCCGTGCCTGCCTAGCTTCCGTAAACTGCTTCGTTTGCGGAGGCGTCCTCTATCGCGCCGCCGCGCATCTGCCCGTGCCAGCGCCAAAGTTCGTAGATCGCCGGATACACCAGCAATTCCAACAGGAATGAGGTGAAAATCCCTCCGACCATGGGCGCCGCGATCCGTTTCATCACGTCGGATCCAGCCCCGGTGGCCCACAATACCGGCACCAGTCCGATAAACATGGTGGCCACGGTCATGAACTTCGGTCTGATCCTGCGAGCCGCTCCCGCGACGATCGCCTCGTGCAGGTCCTGCCTGGTCGCCATTCTGCCGACGCGTTTTGCCTGCTCATAGGCCAGTTCCAGGTACAGCAACATGAACACGCCTGTTTCAGCGTCCACTCCCAGCAGCGCAATTAAGCCGACCCAAACCGCGACGCTCAGGTTGTACCCGAGTGCGTAGATGAGCCAGAAGGCGCCAATGGCCGAGAAAGGCACGGCGATCAGCACGATCATCGACTTGGCGAGAGAGCCGGTGTTCAACCACAGCAGGAAGAAAATCAGGCACAGGGTTATCGGGACCACCGTTCGCAGGCGTTCGGACACCCGTTCCATCGCCTCGTATTGGCCGGTCCAGCGAATCGAATACCCCGGAGGAAGCTTCAGTTTGCCCGTGAGTTCCTTGGCTTCGTCAACAAAGCCGCTGATGTCCCGCCCCGTGACGTCCACGTAAACGTAGCCCGTGATAAGCCCGTCCTCGTCGCGGATCATGCCCGGGCCTTTGCTGGTGCGCACCGTGGCCAGACTCGCCAGCGGCACCTGGCGCTTGCCCTCCCCGCCGGAAACCAGCACTCGCCCGATGGCTTCCGGATCGCTCCGGTAGTCGCGCATATAGCGCACGTTCACCGGATAGCGGGCACGTCCTTCCACCGTGGTGGTGACGTTCTCGCCGCCGATCGCGCTGGCCAACGTGTCCTGGGCCTGTTCGATGCTGATTCCAAAGCGCGCCAGTTGAACGCGATCCCAGACGATATCGAGGAAGTAGCCCTCGCCGGTGCGTTCCGAGAAGACGCTCCGCACGCCCCTCAGCGGACGGAGCGTGCCCTCCACGTGGGCGCCGATGCGCTGCACCTCCTCAGAGTCCGCTCCCAGCACTTTGACACCGACCGGAGTCCGTACCCCGGTGGTCAGCATGTCGATGCGGCCCTTGATCGGCATTGTCCAGGCATTCGTGACTCCCGGCAGTTTCAGCGCATCGTTCAAGCCGGAAACCAACTGCTCCTGCGAAATGTGGTCCGGTGTGACGTGGCGAAACAGCGGTTTCAACCACTCCGGAGCCCAGCTTGAGTACCAGGTGCTCGTCCGCCGCCATTCGGACTTCGGCTTGAGCGTGATCACCGTCTCAAGCATGGAGAGAGGCGCCGGATCGGTCGCCGTGTCGGCCCGCCCTGCTTTGCCCAGAACGCGGTCCACCTCGGGGAATTGCTTGATGATGCGGTCGGATACCTGCAGCAATCGCTGTGCTTCCGTGATCGAAATTCCAGGCATGGCCGAGGGCATGTATAGCAACGCGCCCTCTTCCAGCGGAGGCATGAACTCGGATCCGAGTTGGAGCGCCACCGGAATCGTACACAGCACCAGAACGATGGCGCCGCCGATCACGAACCGGCGATTGCGCAGCGACCAGCGCACCACCGGTTCATAGGCACGCATCAGGACCCGCGAGATGGGATGGCGCTCCTCGGCCTGGATCTTGCCGACGAAGATCGCGTTCGTGATGCGGGCCATCCAGAGGGGGCGGAAACGGAAGCTGCGAAGGTGGGTGAGGGTCAGGCGGAGCGCCGGGTCCAACGTGATGGCGAGGACGGCGGCAACCAGCATCACCAGGGTTTTTGTATAGGCGAGGGGCTTGAAAAGACGTCCTTCCTGGGCCTCCAGTGCGAATACGGGCAGGAACGAGACTGCGATGACCAGCAGCGCGAAGAAACTTGGGCCGGCCACCTGCTGGACCGCCGCGACAACCACCTCGCTGTAAGTGCCGTGCCGCCCGCCCACCTCCCATTCCTCCAGTTTCTTGTGCGTCTGTTCCACCACGACGATGGCGGCGTCCACCATGGCCCCGATGGCGATGGCCAGCCCGCCGAGCGACATGATGTTGGCCGTCACTCCCATTTGCCGGAAAGGAATGAACGAGATGAGAATCGCGATGGGTATCGTGATGGCAGGTATCAAGGCGCTCGGAATGTGCCATAGGAACAACAGGATCACCAGGGTGACCGTTAGTACGACTTCGACGATGGTCTGCTTTAGGTTGTCTATGGAGCGGTGGATCAGATCCGAACGGTCGTAGATCGGGACCACCTTCATGCCAGCGGGCAGGCCCGCTTCCACTTCGCGAATCCGCGCCTTGACGCGATCGATCACGTCCAGCGCATTTTCCCCGTTCCGCATGATAACGATGCCCGAGACGGCCTCGCCCTGGCCATCCGAATCCGCCAAGCCGCGGCGGAAATCCGGTCCGGTAGTGACCTGGCCGACGTCGCGAACGCGCACTGCGCTGCCATCGTCCGTCGCGGTGATGACGACGTTCTCGAGATCCTGAATGGACTTCGCATAACCGATACCCCGGACCATGTACTCGGCCCCGGCCATCTCAATCAAGCGGCCGCCCACCTCGGCGTTGCCCCCGCGCACCGCCTCCACAACCCTGTTGATGCTGATGCCGAAGGCCTGCAGCTTTTGCGGATCGACGTTGATCTGGTATTGGCGGTTGAAGCCGCCCACGGCGGCCACCTCGCTCACGCCCTGCACGGATTTCAAGTGGTAGCGCAGGTACCAGTCCTGGGCCGAACGGACGTCCGCCGAACTGTGCGTGCCGCTGGTGTCCACCAGAACGTATTGGAAAACCCAGCCGAGCCCGGTCGCGTCCGGGCCTAATGTCGTCTTCACCCCCGGTGGCAGCGTTGCTAGTACCCCGGCGAGATACTCCTGCGTCCGCGAGCGAGCCCAATACAGGTCCGTCCCGTCTTCGTAAATGGCGTAGACATAGGAAAAGCCGAAGTCGGAGAATCCGCGCACGGCTTTCACCCTGGGCGCCCCGAGCAGGGCGGTGACGATGGGATAGGTCACCTGATCCTCGATGATGTCGGGGCTGCGGTCCCATTTCGAATAAACGATCACTTGTGTGTCGGACAGATCGGGGATCGCGTCGAGCGGCACGCGCAGCATGGACCACCAGCCGGCGACACACGCCGCCAGGGTGAGAGCGAAGATCAACAAGCGGTTGTGCGCCGAGAATTCGACTATTCGTCCGATCACGTGAAACACCCCACAACTTCCAGCTCGGGTTGGTCAGAAGCCGAGCAGTCCACACGCCACTCCCTTACGATCACTGTTCCATTCCGATGCGGAACCGCGATCGGAAGGGAGCGGTGGGCAATTCCTCGAGGAGTGCGGCTCTCTTTCATTTTGGGTGATCAGTTCGCCGCATTTGGACAGGGTCCCAGGATCGATCCATCCGGCCTAAAGCGGACCAAAAAGTATACAACACTCAAAAATATACACCATCCTACCGTCTTGAACTTCCGGAGGGGCGTCTTCGAACCGTTCCCGGGAGGGGGATCGACCAAAAGGGTTTCCCAGCTGAGGCGGAGTTTCGCAGCACGGATGCCAGCGTATGGGGCAGGTTTCTGGGACGTGGTCTATCCCAACCAGGAGCGGCCCATTGAGGAACGAACCGGCCACGAACAGTCTGCTGAATTGAGAAAGCCACGCGGTTTCGGTCTGCGCCTTTGACTCTAAGTGCCGGCTCATGAGGGACGCGACGTGTGCCAATATGGTACTTCGCTCCGAGGCCGGATTTGCCTTTTTTGAACGTGAACAAGCGGGCGAATGGGGGCAAGATGGCCAGAGTCCCGTCGACAATCATCCAATTGATCAATAGCGGTTACAAGGCTGTCGGACGCCTATGCGGGTTGCTCCAAGCGTCCGCGCGGGAACCGTCGGCATCCGTCCCGGACGCTGTAAATCGAAGAGCCCAAACGCCCGGAGAAACCATCTAAATTTGAATCACGTCAAGCCGGAGGAGAAGGGTCCATGTCGAATAGCAATTGGAGTTGCCCCCTGAGCGGGCCAGTCCGCAGGGGATTTCAACGCCCCACCCAGCGGCGGGCAGGTGTGCTGCGCGCCGCGATTGTGCTGGGACTAATGGGCTGGGCCTGTCAGGCTGCGGACGTTGTCTATACCAACTTCGCCAATTCCGGGCCGACGAACGCTTTTGCCAGTTCACTGGTCGTCGATGGCGGCAACCCGGGCAGTTCGATTGCCCAGGTGTTCACTACACCCGCGCAGGACTACGTGCTCCAGAGTATTTCCATTGCCTTGTCCGACACCACCGGGACAGGTGCATATAGCGTAGCGATCATGACCAGCAACTCCACTGGCGATCCGGGAACGATTGTTGAAGAGATCAACGTTACGGCCGTTCCCAGTTCGACTGGTGACACAGTGGTTCCGACCGTCGTCAATTCGGTAACCCACCCCACGCTGACGGCGAACACGACGTACTGGTTGGCCGTAATTGGCACGACTGCCACCACCTACGGATATTGGCAGGGCAATACAATCAGCCAGTTGGCCACAGCATCCGGTCCCACTCAGGTGGACATTGCTCCGGCCTTTCAGGGCTTCGACGGCGGCCCGTGGACGCCTGGTCTGGTCAATGGCCGCCCGGTCGGCGCTTTCCAGATTATGGGCACCATCTCAGGCGCGCCCGTCCCGCCCATCCTCACCTCGCTGGTTCCGAACACGGTTGCGTCCGGCAGTCCGGCGTTCACCATGACGGTAAACGGCACCGGGTTCCTCAACGGGGCGACGATTCAGTGGAGCGGTCTGAACCTCAGCACGACGTTCCTGAGTGCTGTTCAACTGCAGGCCACTGTCCCGTCCACTCTAGTCGGGCTAGCCGGCCAGTCGGCCATCACGGCAACGAATCCCGGGAGCGCAGCTTCAAATATCCTCTACGTGACGGTCGCCTCGGTGCCAACCGTGACGATCACATCTTTAAGCCCGAGTTCGACGCTGGTCGGTGGCCAGAGCTTCACGCTCACCCTCACCGGCTCCAATTTCGCCTCGGACGCACTCGTCTATTTCGGAAGTACTCCGCTGTATCCGGTTATAGGCACCGGCGGCACGCAGTTGACGGTTACCATACCCGCCGCCCTGATCACCACCGCCGGCACCCGCAGTGTCACCGTGATTCAGGCGACAGGCGTTTCCAATGCACTCTCCTTCACGGTTTCTTCCAGCGGGACAGTGTCACTCACCGCCCTCAGCCCGAGTTCCGCGGTAGCCGGCGGGCCCAACTTCACTTTGACGATCACCGGTTCGAATTTCACCTCGAATGCGGCTGTTCATTTCGGCGCAAGTACTTTGGCTCCCTCCTCGGTGACCCCTACCCAGATTCAGGTCACTGTGCCATCCAGCTTAATTGCCACGGCCGGGACGGCGAGCGTGACCGTGGTGCAATCGGGCACTACGTCGAACGCCATTACGTTCACGATTGCGGCGAACTCGAACATTGTGCTCAACAGTGTTGCCCCCAGTTTCACGCTGGCGGGCGGAGCCGACTTCACCTTGTTGATTGCCGGCGCCAATTTCGTGCCAGGCGCGACGGTTCGTTTCGGATCTGTCATTTTGACGCCGTTCTCGGTGACGGCGAGCCAGATTCTGGTGGTCGTGCCAGCCAGCGCCATCGCTTCCGTCGGCGTACCGAGTATCACCGTTTTGCAAGCGTCCGGCACTTCCAACAGTCTTTCGATCACCGTCGGCCTCCAGTCGGGACAGACGCTCGCAATTGCTACCGGTGGAGTGCTGCCCTCAGGCAAAGTGGGCGTTGCCTATTCCGCCACGCTGGTTGCCACGGGCGGCGCGGCTCCCTATTCCTGGACGATTACAGGTTCCGGTCTTCCGCCCGGTTTGCTACTCTCGCCGGACGGCTCCATCACCGGCACGCCAACCAGCTCTGGCTCCGTTTTCTTCAGCGCCACGGCCACCGATAGCGCCTCTGCGACGGTCACGAAGTCATTCATCCTAGCGATCGCGGACGCCAATTCCGGCGCCTCGATCACCACGCCGGCTTCCCTGCCCGACGCGGTGGTTGGATCGGCCTACTCGCAGACGCTGAGTGCGACGGGCGGGACCGCCCCCTACGTCTGGTCGGTGCTTTCAGGCTCTCTTCCCGCGGGGCTGACGCTATCGAGTACCGGTCTCATCTCGGGCACCCCAACCCTCCAGGAGTCGAGTACTTTCAAGGTCCAGGTAGTAGACAAGCTGCAGGCCACCTCCTCGCTGACCTTCTCGCTGACCGTAAACCCAGCTGGAACGGGCGCGATTCGATCCGGCGTGTTCTCTCAGGTCGCCTCGGGCGGAGGTTGGAAGTCGTCCATTTATCTGGTCAATGGCTCAGCAAATGCGGTCGCCGTCGTGCTGAAGTTCTGGTCCGACAGCGGGAACGTCCTGAATCTGCCCCTGGTCGTGACGCAGGCGGGCAGCCAACAAACCCAAACCGCGGCAAGCATCGACGAGATCATCGCGCCCAATGCAACACTGCTGGTCGAGAGCGACGCGCAGACCACGGTGAGTGCCACGGGCTGGGTGGAGCTGCTCAGCACGGCCAGGATTGCGGGCTTCGGAGTGCTCCATTACACCTCCTCCAGCGGAGCCGTATCGGAGGCAACGGTGCCTTTGGAAACGACGTTCACGCCATCGTTCCTACTTCCTTTCGACTCCCTCAACGGGTTAACCGCAGGCGTGGCCCTGACCAACCTGGTTGCGGCCCAACCTGCTACGGTGACGGCCACAATCTGGGATGAGAGCGGGAGTCAAGTCGGCTCCTCTTCCATCAACTTGCCTGCGGGCGGTCACGCTTCCTTCCTGTTAGCGGACCGTTTGCCTGCCACAACCTCCAATCGGGGGGTCATTGAATTCAGTGCAGGCTCGACGAATTACGTTTCGGGACTTGGCCTACGGATCAACCCGGCCGGGGGCCTCACGCTGATTCCTAAGCTGGCCAGGCAGTAGCCAGCGCGCCCATGAGCACTAGCCGCGGGTGCTATTAAGTCCCAGGCATCTGTGGCAATTCGCGACGCGCGATCAGCCTTAACAAAACAGGAAACGGCCGCCGGCTTTCGACCGGCGGCCGCGCTTCTGACGAATTCAGGACGCCCGATGAGCCCTACTTCTTGGGCGGCGGATCGTCCTTTTTCTTGGACTTCTTCTTCGATTTCTTCTCCGTCTTCGTGGGCGAATCGTCCTTGGCGAAGACGACGGTCATCGTCATCGTGGTGAAAGTCGCGAGCAGAAGGATGCCCAGCAGTTTTCTCATGGTCTGAATCTCCTATCTGAATTGAGATCTCGAACCGGATGAACAGCCTGGTGTGGGTCAACTCATCCGTTTGAACCAGTCTGGACCTTCTGGTCCATGATTCCTCCCCCCAGAACACACTACTGATCGAGACGAATCTGCGGGGTGGGGGAATCCGCGACAGATCTTGCGACTCGTAGTTGCACTTTACGAAGGGAGTTTAATCGGTTTAGCCGAAACTACAGCACCAGGATCGGGTGGTAGAGGTTGGGCAGCACGGCGTGGCCGATGGCGATCAAATCCCCCGAGCGCGAAACGGCTTTCACCATCCTCACGTCATCGCGCACACGGAACGGTGAGACGCGGAAGTCGCGTCCCTGCCGGATCTGGCCTTCGGTGATCTGGTCCACGATTTCGCTGGGGAATTCGGGCAGCAGTTGCATCGCCGGAATCAGTGCTTCCCGCAGTCGCTCTTCTGCGCCCATCCGGCCCAATTCCTCCAGCGTCCTTGCGCTTTCGATTTTGAACGGCCCGGATTGCAATCGTCGCAGCGACTTCAGGTGCGCGCCGCAGCCCATTGCCAGCCCCGCATCATGTGCGATGGAGCGCAGGTACGTACCCGAGCCACAGTGCACCCGCACACCCGCTTCGGCGCCTTCCAGCCACAGCACGTCGAGCGCAAACACGGTGACTTCCACCGGCGCCATCTCGACCGCGATGTGCTTGCGGACCAGTTCGTAGGCGGGCCGGCCACCGATCTTTTTCGCCGACACAGGCGGCGGCATTTGCTGAATCACGCCGCGCGACGCATCGAGCACGGCTTCCAGCCTGTCGCGCTCAATGATCACCTCGGTTATGGGAGATGTCGGCTCGCCCTCGGCGTCGTACGTGTCGGTGGACCATCCGAAGCGGATCACTCCTTCGTAGACTTTTTCGTTGTGGGTGAAGAACTGAGCCAACCGGGTGGCGCGATTTAGCAACAGCGGAAGCACGCCGGTCGCGGCCGGGTCGAGGGTACCAAGGTGGCCGACCTTTTTGGTGCCCGCGATGCGCCGCATTTTGCCAACTACGTCGTGCGACGTCCAGCCGGCCGGCTTGTCCACGACAATAACGCCATTCATAGATCTGCCCTTAATCTAGCAGACGGCCTTTACCAGTCCGGGTGGGGCGGTATTCCGGAGTCCGCGGCGGCTACTGAATCGGCTATCCGTCCAAGTGACATTCCGGCAGAGTGGTAGTCTGACGCCATGCACTCAAGGCTACTAACCTCAGATCTGGGGCTGGCGCGCAGGTTGGAGGCGGTCGAAGCCGCCAACGCATTCTCTCTGGCTCGCGCGGCGACGGGATTTGAAGCCGATGCGATTGCCGGCGGCTGCGCACTGTTCGCCGGAGTCGATTCGCCTTTTTCGCACGCTATTGGCTGCGGTTTGGCTGGTCCGGTGAGCACCACCGAAATCGAACGGCTGGAGAACTTCTTCTTCGACCATGGTAGCGATTGCCTGATTGACCTATGCCCGCTGGCCGACCTTGGATTGGTCCAGGCGGTGATGGATCGCGGCTACTCGATCATCGAATTCAACAATCTTATGGTTCGCCAGATTGCGCTGGCAGACGGCGAATGGAACTCGGGCGGCTTTCAGCTTGAGCGCGTCGTAGCAGCTACGCATGGGGAATGGCTCGCGTTGGTCGCCGAGGGCTTCGGAGTACCCCTGGAAGTGCTTGAGAACATTCCCGCTTATGGCGAGACACTAATGGCGCGACTGGAAGGGATTCCCGTTTCGGCGGCAGGCATGTCGGCGCAGGACGGTGTGGCGCTTCTGTCAGGAGATGCCACCTTACCGGCCTCGCGTGGACTTGGGTTGCAAGGCGTACTGATCCGCGAGCGTTTGGCCCGGGCCGCGCGAGCCGGTTGCGACCTGGCGATGGCCTGCGTCCTGCCTGGGAGCGGCTCGCACCGAAACTACGAGCGCGCCGGGTTCCAGCTCATCTACATGCGAGTGAATGTGAAACGAATCCGGCCATAAATCCGGGCTCGAGTTGGGCGCTGAGCCAGAGCCCGAAGCGGCGCCAGGGGGATCCGCACAGATCAGCTGGGCAGCCCCGCCTAATACCGCCAGCTCTTCAGATCGGCCCCAACCGGCGCCGACTTCTCGATGCGCTCCACGATCTTCTGCACGTACATGGTGTTGTAGCGCAAGCGGCTGATGTAGTTGGGGACGTTGGGGTCGCCGTTCCAGCAATGCTCGAAACGGGCTCCGTAGGCCACTTCGGCGTCGGCCGGAGGATTCGATGCCTTCTTCAGGAAGTCCTCCATCAGATAGACCGCGTTGTTCAGATAGTAAGTGTCCGATTCGCCGACGTAGATGTGCAGCTTGCCGCGCAACTTCGGACCCAGCGTCGCCCAGTTGGTTTCGAGCTGGTAGCGCAGATCGTACTTTTTCCAGCCTTCCGCGACGCTGCGGTCGATCTCGCCAGTCGCTTTGTTCCACAGCCGCGCGGGATAGCCGTCGGGGCCAACCGGGGAATAGACCGCCTCCCAGACATCCCACTGCTGCCCTGAGCGCGTCTTCGTGCCGAGCGCGAGTTCCAGCAGATTGGTGTCCTCCACCGTGGCCGAGATGTGGCCCAGGTAGTTGCGCTCCGCCGGGCGCGCGACCCGCTTGTGGGGGCCTTCCATGAAATACGCGTTCTTGTCGTTGTAGATGTCGATGACCGTATACGCCCGGAAGTCGATCGGGTCGGGGCACGCTCCGAAGGCGCCGTTGAACTCGTCGGGATAGAAGATCTGCACCGCGAGGGCTTCCCAGCCACCGGTCGATCCGCCGTAGGTGAACCGTGCCCAGCCCTGCCCAATGCCGCGGAAGCGCCGCTCGATCTCGGGCAAAAGCTCGTACATGATCGCGTCGCCGTACGGTCCGACATTCGCGGAATTTACCGCGTAGCTGTCGTCGTAGTAGGGCGTCGCGTGCTGGATCTCAACGATCAGCATGCGGGGAAATCCCGGCGAGGTCCATTTCTTGTAGAAGTCGTATGCTTCCTGCTGCACGATCTTGTTGTAGCCCTCAAGGTGAAAGCGCTCGCTGTGATCGGGCTTCAGGTCCTGTTCGGGCGGCTCGGTCCGAAACTCCATGTCCGCCGGAAAATGGCCGTGATTGATGATGAGCGGGTAGTGCGCTTCGGGATGCTCGTCAAACCCTTCGGGCAAGAGCACGTGCGCGCCCAGGTACATGTCCGTCCCGTAGAACTTCGAAAGCCGCTCGCTGCGGATGTGGATGTGCTTGACGTACTTCGTGTCTTTCGGCGGAACGATGGGCGGAATCTCCATATCGAGACTCAGTGCAATGGACGCTCCGCCGGCCTGGATGGTGACCTTCACGGGATTGCTGTACAGGTTGCCCGGCTTGCTGTTCCATTGCTGGCCCTCGCCCCGGTCGGGGGGCAGTTTCACTACACGCCCATCGGAGAGGTGAAACGTCTCGTAGCGGTTGAGCAAGGCCTGGACCGTGTACTCGCCGGGTTTCAGCTCGGACAGCTTGTGAATCGGGTAACCAGTGGCGCCTTCTCCCACTTTGACGACCGAACCCGGCTTCCAGCCGTCCACGTCCGTACCAAAGACGATCTGGGTCCTGGGCGAGTCGTTGATCTGGTGTCGCGGCTCCTCCGTCGGGTCGGTGGAGAGCAGGATCAGCAAACGTCCGTCCAGCGGCCGGTCGCGCCGCTGCTTGGGGAGGGAGACGGAGAATTCCGTGGCGGACGCGGCAAAGGCCATAAGCATCACGAATGGGATCAAGCGCTTCACTCTGAGCATCTTCTAATCCTCACAGGCTAGCGCACGGCCGCTCCCGTTGGTAGGGAAATCCACCGCACC
>CAIVVT010000093.1 GCA_903909435.1 uncultured Acidobacteriia bacterium
CTGACATTCCCCAGATGGACGGCCCGTCCGGCCTTCTGGATCCGCAGAATGGCGGATATGGCCGCATTGTCGAGTCCCCTTTCGTAGCCTTTGGGCCAATCCCGCCCGACCGGCGTCATCCGAAGCGGCCCGGGTGCCCGTTTGCGCGGTCGGGCCGATTTTCGGGCGCACCTCGCCCGTCAGCGGGATCGGGGTCTCGGTCGCCTCGGGCGTCAACATCGCGCGACCTGTCGGCTGCGCAGGTCGCCGATCATTTCCAGGATGCGCCGGAACAGGTCGCGCGGCACGGCGACCTCGGCCATCTGGAAGACCGTGTATCTGGCGTGGGCGATGACTTTGGCCCCGATCTTGACGACCTTTTCCCGCAGCGAGGTCAGCGACCAGGTCGCCATCTCCGGCGGCAGGGCCAGGGTGCGCAGGAAGTTGGCCATGTTATAGGCCAGGGCATGAAGCTGGAGCCGCACGACGTTGGCCGCCATCGTTCGGCACGACAACCGGGTCCACTTGACCGCGTTCTTGCCCTCCTTGATCCATTGCTCGGCTGTGCCGCGCTGATTGTAGAACGCGACGACCCGCTCGGCCGGGCGGGCGAGGTTGGTCACGATGAAGCCGACTCTGGGATAAAGCTCGCCCGGATGCCATTCGACCTTGGCCACCACCCGGCGCTTCCGGCTCCATGACGCCGCTTGATAGGTGAAGTTGGCGTGGAAGCGCCGCACATGATGGGAAGGCCGACCGCGCGGACGGCGAAGCAGATGGCCGATGCGTTTTTGCAGGACCGCGTTGGCCTTCAGGCGGATCGCGTACTTGTATCCCTCGGCTTCCAGGAACTCATAGATATCCGGAATGGCGAAGGCTGCGTCGCCCCGGAAGAATCGCCGCTTCACGCCCGCGCCACGGTATCTCGCGATGACCGGCTCAAGCACCGAGCGCCAGTCGTCGGCGCTGGCCACGTTGCCGGGGCGCAGGGCGCACCGCTCCAGGTCGCCGAACTGGTTGAACAGGAAGAGGGGGTGATAGCAGGTGCAGGCGAAGTGGCCGTTATAGGCCGAGCCCTCCTGTTCACCGAACACCGGGCTGACACTGCTGTCCATGTCCAGCACCACGACCTTGGCCGGATGTCGCCCGCGAACGACGTCGATCCATCGGCCGGATAGATCGGCCAGGGCGGCGAGATTGCCGGCCTGGGCCAGAACCCTGGTCTCGAAGCGGCCCATCTGGCTCGCCGACGCCGCCACGCTCGCCGTCGCCCGGCCGCCGACCACCCAGCGCATGGCCGGATCATGGCTCAGACGGTCGGCGTCGTTGACGTCTTCATAGCCGGCCAAGCGGCCGAACACAGACTGGCGGAACTGGGCGAGCAGGGTGTGTCGGCCGTTGCGACCCGTCCGGCTGTCGGCCAGCGCCTGACCGGCAAGCTCGCTCAGTCCCAGAGCGTCGTCCAGTTCACGAAACGCCAGCAGGCCCGCGTCGGACGTCACCCTCGATCCGTGGAACTCCAGCTTCAATCTGGCGTCGAAATCGACCCGCAAGTCGCCCCGATCGGCCTCACCCGCCGCTCCAGCCATCCCCCGCCCCGCAAGCCGCCTTCAACCTGTTGAATCGGCTTGTATTTTAACATCTTGGGCCGCCAAAGTCCCGAAGTCATCTGGGGAATGCGGGTTAAATTATCACCGCATATCGCCATGGGCCATCGTCAATTTCCATCATATGGAGGCCGGACGTCGGCATGGCGCGATCTGCGCGCCGGACGGCGCGCGCGACCTCCGCGACGAGGCCGGGCGCTCATCAAACAGGCGCCGTGGCGGGAGCGGCCGCGCGGGGCGGTTATCCTTGACATGCCCTCCCCCATTCCCGATAGGGCGACGATGGCGGAGGGGTGGATCGATGCCGGCAGCCTTGCGGGCGCCATCGGAGCGCGCCGCTCGCCTTCGCGTTCGTCGGCCACGGCCCCAGGGTGTGGCGTTCACGGCAAGGCCTTGACATGTCGTTAGAAAACGATGCGGCGGACACCCTCCCGGACGCGGCGACGCCCGCGCCGCCCGAGCCCGGATTCATCGATCTCTACGGCTATTCGAGCAAGCTTTCCGGCTGGTTCTTCTGGGGCTGGGTGGGCC
>CAIVVT010000094.1 GCA_903909435.1 uncultured Acidobacteriia bacterium
ACTCTAGCTTATCGAGCTGCATCGTGTCAATAGGCCATGGCCTATTGCTAGACGGTTTGCCGTAGAGCCGGAGAGACCATAACCCGCTGTAAACAGAGGGCATTCTAAAGCGGCATGCCCGGTTTTTGACAATACGCCACGGTGCTGAGCCGCGATTGGCGCAGCGGCCTTTCCCACTGAGCATCCGGCCCGCAAGCGTCACCTCGATTGTCATTCGGTCGGCGATGGCCGGAGAGGCCCTTACTGAAGCGACTTTCGCTTCACAGAGCCGCGCGAGCCTCGCAACTATCTGATGCCGGATATTTTGCACGGTTCCGGGGATCTACGGACTAAGAGGGAATACATTGTCTTCTCTCAACCTTGGCAAGTCCGCCGACGCAGATTCAAGAGCCGGACGCGGACTCCGATTATTTGGCGCTCATCCGCGGCACTTGGCAACCCGCAGCCCAGAAGCATCGCTGCTCTATATACGTCCATCCTTTTCAAGTTGGAACAGTTTGTCCGTGAGGCTCTGAACGATCAAAGCGGTCCGAGTGATGCCGAACCACTTGGCAGCAAGGGTGAGCCGGGAGGCAATCGCTCCATCAAGGCGAATCATGATTGCCGTCTTCTCGCCTTTGCGGCCCGCCGCAGATGCCGGTAGTGCCGAGCTCATGAGATGCCTGGCATGTCCCAAGAGGGCGTCCTCCTCAGGAGATATCATTTCGCTTACTTTGTGTACTGTTCTGATAGCCATCTGCTGCCTTCCTATTGCACTCTGCAATCAATCAGTTGATGAGCCAGCGCGATGAACTCCGCCTTGGCCTTCGCGTCGGAGTACTCCAGGATGCCAAGTCCATCCGCGAATGTGGAGTTCCAAGCTTTGCGATTCACCAGAGGCGAGGCCAAGTAGGTGGTGCCCCCAAGGCTGGCCAGATACTGGGCGGCCTCAACGTTGTCCTGACCCGTGGCGTCGGCCGCGTTGAGAACCGTGAAGACGGAGCATTCCCTAATGGACCGAATCTCCTCGACAATCGTTAGCATTGATGGGATTGCCCACACGTCGGGGTTGCGGGGTCTTACCGGGATCAGGCAGGCATCACACACCAAAAGCGCGGCGCGCAAACCGTCCGTGTCACGCCCACCAACGTCGATAAAGATATCTGAGTACTTGGGTAGCAGCAAAGGCGTCTGGCTCCGAATGGCCCTGCCGTGAAGCGCAATCGCCGTGAAGTCGTGAACGCCGCGCTCACTCCGGAACTCGGTGAAGGTCAAGGCCGTGGCCTGTTCATCGCCGTCGATCAGTAGCACCTCGCGGCCGGCGCGAGCGGCGGCGATGGCGAAGTTGACGGCAAGTGTGGTCTTGCCCACACCTCGTAGTATCCGAAAACTCTATCGCGCTGAGAACACAGGACGTCGCTGGGTTGTTAGGCACGACGTTCGGCCCATGTAAAGGCTCGATTTGTGGGCAACGTTACGTCGTGTTACGTTCGCTTCAAGAGGCTTCCTGAGTAACCGGTCGATCTCCGCAACCCCGCTTGAATTCAAACTGATCGAGGTTTCTTAGCTGACGCACTTCGGCCGTCGATCGAACGTTGTTGGCTTGCGCCGTGAGCACGGCGTTGGCGCGCCCAACCCAGAGTCCGGTCCCATTGGCATCCATAGACGCCGGGCACTCCGGCCACATCGCCCGGACTAAGTCCAGCCAGCCTTCGAGTCGCTCGCGGAATTTCCTGGGCCTGGCGTAGTCACAACTACCGAGTTGGCTCACCAAGCCGAAGTCACCGAAGAGCGGCACACGCTCTCTCCCCCGGGCGGTGAAGCAGCGGTATGAGAGCCACATGAAAAGGTCCACGGCAGCCGGGGAGGAAGAAAGAACCTTCGCTGCTTCGAGATCAGTTGGGATCGGGTGGCTGAGGATTTCGCGGTAAAACTCATCGCTCAGGACGATCATATTCTGGCAGTCTCCAGGCAACAGCCGCTGATCGAAATCCCACGTGGGCATCTGGATGAGCCACGCGCTTGGTGTGGTGTTTGGGTCAGTTGCCGATAACGCGGTCTCGACCACTGGCACAGTTACCGAGCGCCCAGTTCTACGGAGCGTCGACTGCGAAGGGCAATAAGTGTAGCTTTGTATCAGCCTTGCAACGCGGGTTCGAGGGTGCAACTCATTGGGCGGAACTGTTATCGGCCAAAGCGGCGAAGGGCATCTTTCCTTTGATCGTCGTGTGGCTGACGCGGAGTACCTGAGGGTGTAAAAAGGTTTGTGTAAATGGCCATCGAAGGGATCACACTCAGGAGACCCG
>CAIVVT010000095.1 GCA_903909435.1 uncultured Acidobacteriia bacterium
CAGCAATATCTGGCCGCCGGCGGGCTGGGCATTCTGGTGGGCGATGGGCGCCTGCCAAATCCCGGCGGGGAATCGATCCTGGAGACCTATTACAGCCTCTCCCTCGCGCCCTGGGCGCAGCTGGTGGCCGACTACCAGTTCGTCGACCACCCCGCCTACAATCGCGACCGCGGTCCGGTCTCGATCTTCGGCGCAAGGCTCCACCTGCAGTTCTGACCTGAAAAAATTGTTAATTCGGGTGAACCTAGCAGGCTGAAGAAAAACTGGACGGTTGAGGTACGTCCTTGCGGTTGGCGAGCCGCTGGGGGCGATTTCGCCCCGATTTCAGACCCCGATCGACCCGATTATGCCGCTTTTGACGGACTCCTGGCCTGGATTGTTGGTCATGCGGGGTCTGCGAGCAGTCTGGGCAGCCTGATCAGGTTGTAGGCGGCCATGGTGAAGGTGAACTGCCAGCCGACCCGGGCCACGCCACGGTGTCTGGTCTTGCGAAGGCCGGCGGCGGACTTGGCCCAGCCGAAGGCTTCCTCGATGCGCTTGCGGATCCGTTGGCTGACCCCGTAACCGGCGTGGCGCGTTGTGCGCCCGTCGATCGCCGAGTCCTTGGTCTTCGCCGCGACATGCGGTGTGACGTTCATCGCCCGCAGTTCGTTCACGAAGTCCTGGGTGTCGTAACCCTTGTCGGCGGCCAGGGTGACGCGCCCAGGTCGCTCGGCGCGAGGTTCGATCATGTGCAGGGCGGCGATCCGCTCGGCGTGACCCGTGGCCTCGGTCAGGCAGGCGTCGACGATCAGCCCGTTGCGGTTCTCCATCAGGGCGTGTCCGAGAAAGCAAAGCTTGGCTTCCTTGCCGCGGCCCTTGCGAAGCAGCCGGGCGTCGGGGTCGGTCGTGCTCTGGTGGGTGTCGTTGCTCCGGCTCTGGCCATGGAAGTCGGCTTCGCCGTTGCGCCCTGGCGCCGGCGGGTCTCCCGAACCGTCCTTGGGCTTGAAGCTCTTCATCGACGCCCACGCCTCGATCATCGTGCCATCGACGCTGAAGTGATCGCTCGAGAGCAACCGCTTCACCCGCTTATGGGCCATGACCGCGGTCAGGAACCGATGCGCCACATCTCCCGCCAACAGGCGGTCGCGATTCTTGCTGAACGTGGTCTGGTCCCACGCCGGATCGTCGATCCCCATGCCCACGAACCAGCGGAACAGCAGGTCGTGATCGAGCCGCTCCATGATCTGGCGCTCCGAGCGGATGCCGTAGAACGCCTGCAGCAGCAGCGCCCGCAACAGACGCTCCGGCGGGATCGACGGCCGCCCGACGCCCGGAGCGTACATCGCCTCGAAGTCCGTGCTCAGATCGGCCAGAACCTCGTTGACGATCGTCCGGATCACTCTGAGCGGATGGTCCGCCCGCACCCGCCGATCCAGGTCGACATAGGAAAACAGCGCCCCCGCCTTCTGATCAGAACCACGCATCTCAATCCCCGTGGACAGTCACCGTCTCACGGTTGAATCATGCGGCGCGACGATAGGCGAGCGGGTTTTTCAGCAGCCTGCTAGTGCAAACGCACTATGCGCATTTCGTCGCACCCTGGCATGATTTTTCTACAGGTCCATCCGGAGGCGCGCGCCAGCCGGCGCCCGCAGAAGTGGGCTGAAAGAGATTCGAACGAGCGAACACCTGCCGAGGGGCGGCATGGCGCCGCCCCGGCGGCCTGGATCAGTGGAGACGAACATGACGGCTTACACCTGGAAGACGGCGACCAGCGGCAGCTTCGAGACGGCGGGGAACTGGACGCCCACGGGGGGCCCTCCCGGTAGCGGCGA
>CAIVVT010000096.1 GCA_903909435.1 uncultured Acidobacteriia bacterium
ACTCCGCGGCCACTACCAGTACTACGGACGCCGAACGAACTACGCGAGTCTTCGCCGGTTCTATCGGGAGGTTTGCGGTATCTGGAGGAAATGGCTGAACCGCCGCACAAGAGGGAATCCGCTGACGTGGGAAAAGTTCTACGAAGTCTTACGTCAGAACCCGCTGATGACGCCAGAGATCATGCACACTTAGGCAAAGAAGGACGAAACGCGTCTTGAAGAACTCGCTGCGGGAAATCCGCACGGTGAGGTCCGTGAGGGGGGAGAACGCTTAATGTCACGGCGGACTTAAACGCGCACGAAGCTGGAAACGGCGGATAGAGCCAAAGAAAGCCTAAAGCACAAAGCGGTCTCCTCTACTCGGCAACGTATAACGCAGGAGACGCCCCGCCAACACTCGTGGGAAGTCCGAAGCGGATGAGGAAGCACGAGCGAACAAGCCTCATTCGTCCTGCAGGGGTATGGGCGGCGGCATGCAGGCAACGGGGACCATACGCAACACGGGAAGCCCCGGCGGTAATCGCGGTACTGGATCAACTGGCAGCCCGCGAGGGATGGGCCGGGCCGTCTGGGGTGGCGGAGAGGTCCGTATTACCGATGAAGCCGGGTAATGCCGCGGGAGAGAAGGGACCTCAGTTGAAGGCAAACGCAGGAAGCGACGAAGGACTGGGAGATTGGCGATGAGCCTAACAACCCCGACAAGCGTTCAGAAGTTGCAGATGGCGTTGCATGCAAAAGCGAAGGAATCGACCAACTTTCGCTTCTACGCCTTGGACAAGGTGTACCGGGAAGACGTTCTGGCATTCGTCTACGCCTGCTGCAAAGCCAACGGCGGCGCGGCGGGAGTGGACGGACAGACGTTCGAGGACATCGAAACGTACGGCGCGGAGCGATGGCTGCAGTAGCGGCAGTGACCCTGCAGGCGGCCGACAAGGGCGATACCGCGACGGTGGATGAGACATTGATCGAGGCCGGGATGGCAGTTGCCGAGTTGGCGGTGCATCAGTCCGAGTCGCATTCTGCCGATATGAAGGTCAACATCCACGGCATCGAAGAGCTGGTTGCGGACAAGGGTTATCTGAGCGGCGCGGTTCTCAAGCGAGTGAAGAGTTACGGGGTGCGCAGTTACATTCCGGAGAAGCGGCAGAAGGGCAAGCGTCGCTGGCAGGGCAAGGCCGAGGAGCGGCAAGCGGTCTATGAAAACCGGCGGCGGGTGCAGGGCAACTACGGTAAAAGCCGGCTGAAACGGCGCGGTGAACTGGTGGAACGCAGCTTCGCCCACTGTTACGAAACAGGCGTGTCTGGCGTCAACTAATCTTTCCAGTACTTTTAATTGTCGCCCGTCACAGGCGGGATGCGGCGCTGCCACCTACGTGGACGCGAGAATATTCTCAAACGGCAGTTGGCTCATGTGAGCGCCTTCAACCTGAGTCTGGTCATGCGCCAACTGCTGGGCGCGGGCACCCCACGGGAACTGAAGAACAGGGCAACAAGGCTTGTTTTGCGGATTGTCCGGTTGCTCACCCGCCAGAATCAGCCCGAGAGCACAGCTGAACCCCAAGCAGACCCAGTTCTTGCTTCGCCCGGAACCCATCGTGATACCAGGACCCGATGCCGGACCACCTGGAATTCAGCTACTTGCACCGCGGTTAAGCGAGTTTTCTGTTCCGTTGCTCCCGGAATGCGAATCTCCATATCGCCAGGAAAGGATGCAGAGGCGCATAAGCCCAGAAAAGCCTGTCCGGAAGTCGGAGCGTCTCGAAATCCCGAAGACTGAATACGA
>CAIVVT010000097.1 GCA_903909435.1 uncultured Acidobacteriia bacterium
ACTTCGGTCATCGTCTTGCCTCGGCGCTCGACGATTTCGACCAGCCCCGAGACCAGTTTCTTGCCCACCGTGACGCGGTAGGGGATGCCGACCAGATCGGCGTCCTTGAACTTGACGCCGGGGCTCATATCGCGGTCGTCGTAGAGGACGTCGACGCCAGCGGCTTTCAAATCCGCGTAGATTTCCTCGGCCGCCCCCTTCAGGCTCGGATCGCTCGCCTTGACCGGGGTGACCACCGCTTCAAAGGGTGCGATGGCGACGGGCAGGCACATGCCGTCCTTGTCGGAGTACAGTTCGACCGCCGCGCATAGAATGCGCTCGACGCCGATGCCGTAGCTGCCCATGATGACAGGTGTTTCGACGCCGTCCTGGTTCAGCACGTTCAGCCCCATGGAGTTGGCGTACTTGTAACCGAGCTTGAAGATGTGGCCGATTTCGACCGTCTTCTTGATCTCGAGCGGAAGGCCGGTCTGGAGTTCCGTGTCCCCCTCGGCCACCTGCCGCAAGTCGTGGTAATTGGCGGCGAAGTCCTCGCCGGGCGTGACGTTCTTCAGATGGTAGTCGTTCCTGTTCGCGCCGGAAACCATGTTCCTGCGGCCTTCGAGCGTCTGGTCGGTGAGCACCGGCAGGGAGCCGGGCAGGCCGACCGGACCGAGCGAGCCCGCGTCCGCGCCGAACCACTGGCGGATCTCCTCGGGCAGTGCGGGCCGGAACTCGACGCAGCCCGTCGCGCTCTGGAACTTGGTCTCGCTGAGTTGGTGGTCGCCGCGCAGCAGGGCCACGTAGGGCTTGCCGTCGGCGACTAGAACCAAGCTCTTGATCAGCGACGTGGCGGGAACGCCCAGGAACGCGGCGACTTCCTCGATGGTCTTCTGATCAGGCGTGTAGATCTCTTCGGGAGCAAGGTCACCCTCGGGGTCGGGTGCGCCGAGCGGAGCAGGACGCGAAACCGCCTTCTCCAGATTCGCCGCGTAGCCCGTCTCGCGGCAGAACGCCACGTAGTCTTCTCCGGCTTCGGTGGCGACCATGAACTCCTGCGACTGACTGCCGCCCATCGCACCCGAGTGCGCCTCGACGGTCAGGTATTCCAAGCCGCAGCGATCGAAAATGCGGCAATACGCCACGCGATGTTTCTCGTAGCTTACGTCCAGGCCTTCGGGCGCCAGATCGAAGGAGTAGCTGTCCTTCATGGTGAACTGGCGGACGCGCAGCAGACCCGACTTGGGACGCGGCTCGTCGCGGAATTTGGTCTGAATCTGGTACCAGATCTGGGGCAGTTGCTTGTAGCTGCGCACTTCGCCGCGCGCGATAAACGTCATCACCTCTTCGTGCGTCATGGCCAGGCACAGCTGGCGGCCGAAGCGATCCTTCAGCTTGAAGAGGTTATCGCCCATCACGCCGTAGCGGCCCGACTCCTGCCACACCTCGGCCGGATTCAGCGCGGGCAGGAAGAACTCCTGTGCACCGATCGCATCCATCTCCTCGCGGACGATGGCGGTGATCTTCAGAACCGCGCGCTGCGCGAGGTAGAGAAAGTTATAGACACCGGCAGCGAGCGGGCGAATGTAGCCTGCACGGAGCAACAGTTGATGGCTGATTGCCTCTGCTTCGGCCGGAGTCTCGCGCAGGGTGGGGATGAAGAGTTTGCTCCAAAGCATGGATAAGTCCTATGTTTTCAGATGTTAAACTGTTAATTGTAGCACGCGGCCAGATCCCGTTCCGCATGTTAGACTTGGAGTTTCCCATGAGAATCGCTATCGGCTCCGACCACGCGGGGTTCGACCTGAAACAGCATCTGAAGGACTCGCTCGTGGCTCAAGGCCATCAAGTATCGGATCTGGGAACAAACAATACCGATTCTTGCGACTATCCGGATTTCGCCTCGCGCGTAGCGCATGAAGTGGTTGCGGGCCGGGCCGAACGCGGGCTTCTGGTATGTACCACCGGCATGGGTATGACCATGGCGGCTAACAAAGTCCAGGGCGCCCGGGCCGCACTCGCAGTAAACCTCGACGAAGTCCTCCTGACCCGTAAGCACAATGACGCCAACATCCTGGCCTTCAGCGAGCGCTACACAAAACCGGAAGAAGCCGACGCGATGGCGCGGGTTTTTCTCGACACCGAGTTTGAAAGTGGTGGCCGCCACGAACGCCGTGTACATAAAATGATGGCACTGGAGCACGAAGACCAGAGTGCCTCGACGCATTAGCCCGCCGCCCACTATGGAGGATTTGCGATGACCGATGAACAATTGATGAGCCGGCGCCTCGAACAGGTCGACCCCGAAATCGCCGCGGCCATCCACAAAGAATTGGAGCGGCAGCATTCTCGCATCGAGTTGATTGCCAGCGAGAACTTCACGTCCGAAGCGGTGCTCGAAGCCACCGGCAGCGTGTGCACGAACAAGTACGCCGAGGGCTATCCCGGCAAGCGCTACTACGGCGGTTGCGAGTACACGGATATCATCGAGAATCTGGCCCGGGACCGCGCCAGGAAGCTATTCCACGCCGAGCACGCCAACGTGCAGCCGCATGCCGGTTCACAGGCCAATCAGGCCGCGTATGCCGCGGTATTGCAGCCCGGCGACACGATTCTAGGCATGAACCTGGCGCACGGCGGGCATCTGACGCACGGCCATCCGCTGAACTTCTCCGGCAAGACTTACAAGATTGTGCCCTACGGCGTCCGCCATGACGACGAGACCATCGACTACGACGAAGTGGCGCGGCTGGCCGACGAAAACAAGCCCAAACTGATCGTTGCCGGAGCCAGCGCCTACTCCCGTATCATCAATTTCGCCAAATTCCGTGAGATCGCCGACGATTGCGGGGCCGTCCTGCTGGTGGACATGGCGCACTTCTCAGGGCTGGTCGCGGCGGGCATCTACCCGAACCCCTGCGATTGGGCCGACATCGTGACCACGACGACGCATAAGACACTGCGCGGTCCCCGTTCCGGCCTGATCCTCTCCAAAGAGAAATACGCCGCGGCCATTGACAAGACGGTCTTCCCCGGCATGCAGGGCGGCCCGCTCGTGCACGTTATAGCCGCTAAGGCGGTCTGCTTCCTGGAGGCCATGGCCCCCGAGTTCGTGGAGTATCAGAAGCGAGTCGTAGCCAATGCCCGCGCACTGGCCGCTTCGCTCACCGCGGAAGGCTACCGGATCGTCTCTGGCGGCACCGACACGCACTTGGCGATGGTCGACGTTTTCTCCAAGGGACTGCGTGGCAAGGAAGCTGAAAAGGCGCTCGACGAGGCCTACATCACAGCGAACAAGAACACGATCCCGTTCGACGTCAATCCGCCCATGAATCCGAGCGGCATTCGATTGGGCAGCCCGGCAGTCACCACGCGCGGTTTCGGCGAGACCGAGATGCGCGAAGTGGGTGCTCTGATCGCGCAAGTCTTCGCCGCCCCGGCCGATGCGGCCAATCTGGCGGACGTTCGCCGCAAAGTCCAGATCCTGACCGACCGTTTCCCGCTGTACCGCTGGAAACTGCAGACCGTGAGCGCCTGACGGACCGGAACAGCGGATCATGCCGCTTCGTATCGCATTCGACGCCCGCCACGTGCGGGACTTCGGTTTCGGAACCTACATCCGGAACCTGCTGCATGCCATGGCCGCCATTGGCGTGCCGCACCATTTTTTGCTGATCTCGCGCGAGGAGGACCGGCATGAGTTCGATGGCCTGCCGGCGAATTTTGAGCGGGTATTTTACGAAAAACGCGACACGGACAAGGACAACCAGCTAGCGTTCCCGTGGCTGATCCGGCGGCTCAAGGTGGATCTGAGCCACATTCCGCTCGTGCAGGTGCCGCTGCTAATGCCTCGGCCCTACGTGGTGACGGTGCACGATCTCAGCGCGCTGGTGTTCGAGGCCCGGGCGGGCTGGCGGCACGAAGCTCGACTGATGACACTGCGCCGGGCATTCCAGCGAGCGGCTCGCGTCATGGCCGTCTCCGATTCGACGATGCACGACGTGGTGAACATCGTGGGCATCCCGTCCAGTAAGGTAGAACGCATTTATGGTGCGCCCGATCCGCGCTTTTCTCATCATCTGCCCGGAGGGGACGCGCGCGCGGCGGGACCGGAAGCGTGGGAGCGCGAGCAGCGGCGCATCCTCGAACGCTACCAGGTGAACTATCCTTTCCTGTTATACGCCGGCACGATCCGGCCGCAAAAGAACATACCCAGGCTGATCGAGGCATTTGCGCTCGTGAAACGCGAGTTGGCCAATGATCCCAAGTACTCCGACCTGCGGCTGATCATCATCGGCGACGAGATCTCGCGCTATCCGCTGGTCCGGCAGACCGTGCTGCAGTCCCGAATCGACGGAGCCGTGCGTTTCCTGGGTTTCGTCTCCTTAAACGCTTTGCGGGTGTTCTTTGGGGCGGCCGAGGCGTTTGTGTTCCCGTCGCTCTACGAGGGCTTTGGACTCCCGCCGTTGGAGGCGATGGCTTCGGGCACCGCCGTAGTCTGCTCCAAGTCCACCTCGCTGGCCGAAGTTGTCGGCGACGCCGCGATGATCGTCAGCCCGGACAACGTTTTTGATATCGCTCGCGGAATTCGAGAGGTGCTGCAGTCCACCGAGTTGCGGGAACACATGATTACGCGCGGCTATGCGCAGGTTGCCCGCTTCACCTGGGAGGCTACGGCCCGTCAGGTCAATGCGGTTTACGAAGCCTCGGCAGGCGGCGGCATCAGATAGCCGGAACGCCGCAGCGGGTTCTCGAACTTCGGATCCTGCCCGATCCAGATCACGAGCGCTCGCACGTGCTCCTCGACAACCGTTTTCCCCAGTTCGATGCGGGCCGGTCCCGGGAAGGGGCGCAAGCCTCCTTGTCCCAGGACGATCAGGCTCTCGTGCTCCAGTCGCAAACGCCGGATCCAGCCGCCGCCCGACCAGCGGATCGCGTACCAGCGTTGCTTGCTGATCCGGCGCCGGGCATCCGTCGCCAGGTCCAATAGGGCGAACGCGGCACCCGGGAATTCTCTTGCCAGGTCCATGTCGGAGCCCAGTTCGACAAACGCGGGCCGCAGTACGTGCGCGCACGCCCTTGGCGGCAGAGACCTCCAACGCGTCTCTCCCCTCAATTCCGGGAACGGGTCGGAAGGCCCAAGCCGTCCGGGGAGAACCGGAACATAGCGCATCGTGACCGCGTCACTGGCAGCGCGCCCGAGCGATTCGCCCAACTCCGAAGCATTGGCCAGATCCAGAACCGAGAGCTGTTGATATTGGAGCAAACGGTCGGCCATGCCAATCGTCAACGCCCGCTTACCGCTCATGATGTTTTGCATATGCGGTTGCGATACGCCAACCTCCTTGGCGAGTCGTCGTACCGTTAGCGAGCCGGAGGAAACCCGTAGCCGCAAGTTCTGAATCAGGCGATTGCACAGGTCTCCAATGGCAATGGAGGCCGAGGGCCATGGCATATAGCAACTTGAAATAGGTCTGTACTAGAACATACTGCCAAACCTGTCCGGCCCTTGCAATGAAAAGAGATTAATAGTAGTTTTTCAGGCCGGAAACCCCAGTAAACGGGTCGAATTACTTCGACTGGCCATTTAATTGTGGATCAAATCCGAATGGAAGCCCTTCGTGCGGTTGACGAAAACTCATTACAGGACAACACTTTCACTCAGAGTATTTCCTCTGCCGCGTGAGGCGGCTGGAGAGAAATCCGATGAAAGGATCTGAAAATGGAGTGGACCCGGTCCGAGACCTTGGCAATGGCAGTGCCAAGCTGTGCTTCTTGCTATGGCACAGGTACGCATGGCGTAAAGAATGGCACCCCCCAGGCATGCAATTGCGTATTCCGTTCAGTATTTCGGGCTTGCTACGCCCGCTTTCGGCATTGTTCGACGAAGGAAAAATACCTGAGTAAGGTGTCGCTCGAATACACCGCTCGTGGCGGCCACAGGATCTGGGGCCGGAAGGACGAAGAGTACGTCGCCGACTTCACGCTCGTTTCGCGCAGGACGTTGGCCCCGGATGAGTACCGGCTCTTCAGCTTTCACTTCCTGCTCGGCGCCGATTGGCGTCTGTGCTGCCGCCAGATGAAGATGGACCGGGGCAACTTCTTCCACGCCGTCTATCGCATTGAGCAGAAACTGGGTAAAGTGTTCCGCGAATTGAAGCCCTACGCCCTGTTCCCCCTGGACGAGTACTTCAATGGCCGCGCCGAGACCGGCTGGCGACCCGAGCCAACCCCCCAGTCACGGATGCTCGCGCTACGTCCACCGCTCTCGCCAGTCTGGGCCCTGCCCAAGGCTGCCTGAGTCCTCGTTTGCGACCCCACGCTCCCTGCTCCGGTTTCGCCGGGCAGGGAGCGTTTCTGTATTCAGTGGCGTCTGCGCTGGAAAAACGCCTCCAAAAGCGCCACGCAGTCCGCGGCGAGAAGCCCCTCCTCCACCTGGATCTGGTGGTTGAGCAGGTCGGAATCGGCCAGCCGGAACTTGCTGCGCACGCCTCCAAAGCGGAGGTCCCGCCCGCCAAAGACCAGTCGTCGGATACGGGAGTGCACCAGCGCCCCGGCGCACATGACGCACGGTTCCAGCGTCACGAATAAGTCCGCGTTCTCCAGGCGATAATTCTCCGCCCTCGCCGCGGCTTCGCGCAGCGCCAGGATCTCGGCGTGCGCGCTAGGGTCGCAGCGCCCGATGGGCTGGTTGAATCCCCGGCCCACAATCTCCCCTTGCACCACGACCACCGCCCCGACGGGCACCTCACCGGCTGCTTCTGCCTTCCGCGCAAGCTCGATCGCCTCGCGCATGAACATTTCGTCGCTGGATTGCGTCATTTCATCTCGAATAAGCCACCAGTGGTCCCTGAAGGCATGGAGTCTTCGGCCACTCCCCGTAGAATAAAGCCTAAGCAAACATCGATGCGCTATCTCGGGCTGATCTTCAAGAACGCATTACGGAACCGGCGGCGGAGCCTGCTGACCATCTCTTCGCTGGCCATGTCGTTATGCGTGCTCGGCGTGCTGATGGCGCTCTACTACGCGCTGTTCCATGGCGAGGCGCCCAAATCGCAGATGCTGCGGGTTGTCACGCGTCACAAAGTGGCGATCGCCTTCGCCATGCCTATTTACTACCGGGATCGTATCGCCGGTCTGCCCGGGGTGAAGCAGGTCTGCACCTGGCAGTGGTTCGGCGGCCAGTACAAAGACGAGGATCGCGACCGTTCGAAGTTCTTCCCGCGCTTTGGCGTGGAAGCGGATCGTTTCTTCGATGTCTATCCCGACTATCGTGTGCCGGTGGAACAACAACTCGCCTTTAAGCGGGACATTGCGAGCGCGATGTTGGGCCAGACTCTGGCGAAGAACCAGGGAATCAAGCTGGGCGACAAAATCAAGATCAAGGGCAATATCTTCCCGTTCGACCTCGATCTGACCGTGCGGGCCATCTACGATTCCGACATCGATTCGGACTCGCTGTATTTTCCAATCAAGTATCTGGAGGAGGCTCTGAAGGCGCGCGGTTCCCACCGCAGCTACGCGGGCACGTTCACCAGCCTTGTCGCTACACCCGAAGATGTACCGAGAGTCGCAAAAGCCATCGACGAGATGTTCGCGAACGCCGAAGAGCCGACCCACACTGAAAGCGAATACGCCTTCGGCCTGAGCTTTCTGTCGTTTCTCGGCAACATCAAACTCGCACTCATTTCGATTTGCGGCGCGGTCACCTTCACCATCCTGCTGGTGGCGGGCAACACCATGGCGATGTCCGTCCGCGAGCGCGTGCGAGAGGTGGGCATCCTCAAGACGCTCGGTTTCACCCCCGGCATGGTGATCGGCCTGCTGCTCGGGGAATCCGCCGTGATCTCTCTGCTCGGCGGTGGACTCGGTCTGCTGCTGGCAAACGGACTGGTGGGTGTCCTGCGGCACGGACCGGCCATCGTGCAGCAGACCAAGACCCTGACCTTGCAGCCGCCGGTACTGGCAATTCTGGTCGGCTTTTCCGTTTTCATCGGGCTTTCCAGCGCCTTGGTTCCGGCCTGGAGGGCGGCCCATACGCCGATCCTGGAGGCATTGAAAAACGCGGATTAGGCGCGTATTTCGTTGATCCCCCATGCCCATTCCACTGTCCTATAACCTGCGCAATCTGGCGGTCCGCAAAACCACGACGGTGATGACCGCGCTCGGCATTGCGCTGACCGTCGCCGTGCTGTGCGCCGTGCTCTCGCTGGTGGAGGGGCTGCGCGTCGCTTTTACCTCATCCGGCAATGCGCTGAACCTGCTGCTGATTCGCAAGGGCGGCACCTCCGAGTTGAGCAGCGTCGTCCCGCGCAACGACTTTCAGGAAGTCATCCGCTATCGTCCCGGCATCGCTCGCGATGCGGCCGGGGAACCGCTGGCGTCGCTTGAGCTGGTCACCATCGTCAATCTGCCCAGCAAGGACGCGCCCGACGGCATGAACCTCAACGTGCGCGGCATCTCCCCCATCGGGCTGGAAGTGCGCGAGGAAACCCGTTTGATACGCGGCCGCTGGTTCAACCCCGGCCGGCGCGAGGTCGTGGTGGGCGCGGCCATCGCAGGGCGCTACCCGAGTGCGCAGGTTGGAAACAGGATTCATTTCGGGCGCGGCGACTGGGAAATCGTCGGCGCTTTCGAGAGCGCCTACCCGGCGCGCAACAGCGAAATATGGGGCGACTTGTACCAGGTTCGCGCCGACCTGAACCGCTACGACGCCTGTTCCAGCGTGCTGCTGCGCGCGGCGAACCCGACCGCCTTGCGCGCGCTGACCAGCGAGTTCCTGGTCGAGCAGCGCCTGCAACTCGACGTGATGCCCGAACCCGACTACTTCGCCAAGCAGACGAATTCGGGCGACGTCATCAAGTACCTCGGCACGTTCGTCGCCATCATCATGGCCGTCGGTAGTTGCTTTGCCGCCATGAACACCATGTACGCCGCCGTGGCGCGGCGCTCGCAGGAGATCGGGACGCTGCGCGTGCTGGGCTTCTCGCAGTTCAGCATTCTGGTGAGCTTCATCCTGGAATCCGTCTTGCTGTCGCTGCTCGGCGGCCTGCTGGGCGTTCTCTTGGTCCTGCCCCTGAATGGGCTTTCCACCGGAGTCGGCAGCATGACCACCTTTGCCGAGACCGCCTTCCAGTTGAAAATCACCCCGAAGGTCGTCGCCAGCGGTATTTCGTTTGCCGTCGTGATGGGCGTGCTGGGAGGCTTTCTGCCCGCCTACGCGGCGGCTCGCAAGCAAATCCTTGAAGCGTTGAAGCAGATTTAGGAGCACTCAAGTGGAACCGGATTTGAAGAATCTGAGAATCAAGCGCGGACTGAACCTCGGCGCGGAAGGCGGAATGGCGCCGGCCTCGCGCTGGTCTTCGCGTTGGATTGTGGCCGGCGTGGTCATCCTGGTGGTGTTGGGCCTGGCATCCTTGATTTATAAGCGCGCCGGGGCGGCGCTCGAAGTGGACACCGTGCGGGCATCGGCCGCCGCGGCGGCCTCCGGCGAGACCGTGGTGTTGAACGCCACCGGCTACATCGTGGCGGCGCACAAGATTCAGCTCGCCGCCAAAGTGGTCGGCAAGGTAGCCTGGATTGGCGTGGAGAAGGGCGACCACGTCAAAGAGGGTCAGGTGATCGTCCGTTTGGAGGACGACGAGTACCGCGCCCAGTTGGCGCAGATGAAGGGCCAGCTTGAGAACCTGAAGGCGCGTCTGGCGGAGCTGGAGCACGGCTCGCGGCCGGAGGAGGTCGCCACGGCGCTGGCCAATCTGAACCAGGCCCGGGCCGATCTGGAGAACGCCCGCGTCACGCTCGACCGCACGCGGCCGTTGGTCGCGCAGGGCGTCTTCTCCCGGCAGTCGCTGGACGACGCCGAGGCCAGGTTCCGCTCGGCCGAGGCCCGCGTCAATTCGCTCCAGAAGACCTACGACCTGGTGAAGCTGGGTCCTCGCCAGGAGCAGATCGACGCCGCGCGCGGAGCCGTCGCGCAGGCTCAGGGCGGAGTCTCCTTCGCCGAAACGCAGCTTTCCAACACCATCATCCGCGCGCCGACCACCGGCACCATTCTGGAGCGGGCCGTGGAGCGCGGCGAGTTCGTGACCACTAGCTTTGTGGGCGAGCGCGGCGCCAAGGGCTACGTCGTTTCGCTCGCCGACCTGAACGACCTGGAGGTCGAACTCGACATCTCCCAGAACGACTTCGGCAAACTGTATCTGAAACAAAAAACGACCATCACCGTGGACGCCTATCCGGACAAGAAGTGGCAAGGCTGGATCAAGGAGTTGTCGCCCGAAGCGAACCGACAGAAGGCCACCGTGCAGGTAAAGGTCAAGGTCGCGAACCCGGACGAATTCCTGCGCCCGGAGATGAACGCTTCCGTCGCGTTTCTCGGTAAGGCGGACAGCGGAGTGCCCGGTAAAGCCTCGGTTTTCGTTCCGCCCGCCGCGATTGCCGACGGCAAAGTCTGGGTCGTATCAGGCGGCATGGCCTCGCAGCGCGATGTCAAGACCGGCGGCAACACGCCCGCGGGCATCCGGATCGACGACGGGTTGCAGGGCGGGGAAGAGTTGATCCTCAATCCGCCGAAGGACCTCAAGCCGGGAGCGAAAGTCGTGGTGCGGGGGGCCAGGCAGTCGTGAGCGACGTCGTTGTTTCCGCGCGCGGACTGACCAAGGAGTTCGTGCGCGACGAGTACCGCGTGCTGGCTCTCGATGGCGCGGATATCGAGATCGAACGCGGCGACTTCGTGGCGCTGATGGGCCCCTCAGGGTCGGGCAAATCCACGCTGCTGCATCTGACGGCGGCTATGGATCGCCCTACGTCAGGCACTATCACCGTGCTCGGCCACGAACTGACGAAACTGAGCGAGCGCCAGATCGCCCGTTGGCGCAACATCCACATCGGGTTCATCTTCCAGAACTTCAATCTGATCCCGGTACTCACGGCCCTGGAGAACGTGGAGCTGCCGCTGAAGCTGACCCACCTGAAGAAGGGCGAGCGCTACCAGCACGCCGTCACGGCGCTGGGGCTGGTGGGGCTCGGCGACCGCATGAACCACTATCCTCGGCAGTTATCGGGCGGCCAGGAACAGCGCGTGGCCATAGCCCGCGCCATTGTCACCGATCCCGACCTGCTGCTCTGCGACGAGCCGACGGGCAACCTCGATTCGAAGTCGGCCAGCGACGTGTTGGACCTGCTCTCCATGCTCAACACGGAGTACGGCAAGACGGTCGTGATGGTGACCCACGACCCCCACGCGGCGCACTACGCGACGAAGGTGCGGCACCTGGAGAAGGGCAAGCTACTGCCCGAGGGGCAGGTGCCGGAAGACTGGAAGCTGTGAGGGGGGGCTGGGCAGCGGGAACGCGTGCTGTCGATTCAACCGGCTCTGTTAGCATGATGCTGCCTTGCTGCGTTTGAAGGCGGAGTTTAAGCCTAAGGCCGATTGTTGGTCACTAATCCTGGCCGGAGGTAGAAGTGCTCAGTTCGGGCAACGAATCGGCCTCTACTGCCCAGCGCTTCACACGCGCGATGCAGCCGGGGAGGTTGTCTCTGACCTCATAGACCCACAGCCGTAGGACGTCCCATCCCATTTCAATGAGCCGCAGATTTCTCAGCTGATCCTTGCGAATGAGTTCACCGTCCCAGTCCCTATGGTACTTTTCTCCGTCGATTTCAATATTGAGCCTACGTCCATTTGGCCTCACTAATGCGAAGTCAAGAACGTAATGGTCGACGTCAAATTGCGGTATGGGTCGGAAACCCGCTTCTATGAGTGCGGGGTAGAAGACTCTTTCCCAATCGGACACCAACTCAGGTCTTGCAACCACAGGATAGTCGCGCCCATTTGTATCCGGCAATTGCACGGTACGCTCTCTCAAGATCTTGCTGTGCTCTGCGACATACCGAGCAAATGCGCGCAGATACTCAACTTCTCCAGATGCGCATGCAGCTGCATCTCCGACGACGATAAGAGCACCTCGTGCTCGCGTGATCCCCACGTTGAAGATATTGCCTTGGGCTTTGAGAAACCCGTATGCACCTTGTGGCATTCCGCTCGACAATACAGGCGAGAATAGGATCAGATCGCGTTCATCCCCCTGAAACTTGTGTGCAGTTTCGGAAATGAAGTTCCGGGATGCGAGGACGGAGGCCAGCCCATCGTCGGCTGTGATGAGTTCCTCAATCAGATTCGCCTGTGCCCGGAAAGGTGTTACAACGCCGATTTCGCCGGAGAATCGCTGCTCAACTGCAATCTTTCGCAGTTCTCGCACGACTGCCTCGGCTTCCACACGGTTGATGGCTCCTCCGTTTGATGGCCTGATCACACTGCCCTGGACGTTGACCCATCGAACTGCCGGACCTTCCGGCCGTTTCAGTCGTCTGTAATCCGTAGCGACCCTGAGCTTCCCGTGGTAAAAGAACTCATTTGAGAAGTTGATGATGTCAGCATGGCTGCGGTGGTGGTCACGCAAAACGACAATTGAATTTGACTTTGCCTTGGTTGCCGCCAGATCGTATAGTCCGTTCGCACGGTAACCCCAAATTGGCCCAGGAGATGCGAGGAGATCATGCTTGACCATCAGCGCCTGATCTCGTTGCGCGGACAAGCGGCTGATATGTCGAAGCTGTTGCGGATCCCCAATCACAACGGCGCGCTTCGCCCGATAGAGAAGCGGCAATGCAGACGCAATGTCACATTGACTCGCCTCATCAATCACGACGAGATCGAACTCAGCAGAGACAAAAGGTACCCTGCCGCGCGCCGAGAGCGAAGCAACCGCCCAGCAAGGGAGCGCCTTCGTTGTCTTCGCCGCGAGATCGTAATATCGCCGCCAGACCTGAGCAGCAATGCTTCCGCCTTCCTCGTCTGTCCTCGCGATCGTTCGGAGAATAGCGGCATAGTCGCCCAGATCTGCACGATCGCGCTGATCTAGGCGGTCCGGCAGGAGGAATGTCCAGTTCCGCCATGCCTCAGCTGAAAGTTCAGCTACTTTCTTATTCTGATGGCCAATCTGTTTGGCGAGAAGTCCCAGTTGAGGCTTCGTAGCCATCTCTCTAAGAGCAGTCTGGTAGCTCGCCGCCGCCCTCACTGCAAGGATAAGATCGCTTCCCGCAACTACAAGTTGGTCAAAAGACGAAATCGCTGGCAGATGGATTCCGACTTTCTGTATGGAATTCAGCAGGGTATCGGCTGCGGCCTTAACCTGTTCCTGGCGGGATTCCCGAAGGAACTTCCATACCAATTTCTCCAGAAACGAAGCCTGACTTCGGTCGGAACGACGGCTTGCCTGTTTGAGGTTCTCTGTGTTGACTTCTACCTCAGCAATCGAGAACTGATCCGCCTCCCGAAAGACCTGTTCTGGCAGTAGTCTGCGCGAATCCTCACAAGCTTTCTCAAACCCGTCAACCTGATTACGCAACCCAATGAGATCCTGTATCTGCTTGCTTGTCGATTCTAGGAGACTATTCTCTCTCTGAAGGGCCAATAAGGCTGTTGCATAGCTGTTTCGCTCTCCCTCCGTTGCTCGCGCAGACAGGATCGAGGTGAGCTGGTTCGATAGCTCTTCCTGGAGTGATCGCGTTCCCAATCTCAACGTGATTGGTTGAGGAGAAAGACCGTTCACCCTCTCTATTACAACGTCGACAGCCTTGTTGTTTTTGCTCGCAAAAAGTACACGTAGGCCACGCCAAGCGGCGTTCACCAGGATGGACGTCACAACCTGAGATTTCCCCGTTCCTGGGGGACCGGTGATCACCGTCAATGGTTCGATAAGAGCTTGCCTGACTGCCGTCCGTTGCTCAGCATTCAGCGGTGCCGGTTCGATGAGCGGACCGTCAATCTCAGCTGAACTTCCAGCATGACCGAGAAGCACACCCAGGCTCGAACCCTTGATGGAAGCGTCGCTTGCCATCTGCAGGTCTGTCAGTTCGCGTTCCAGGCCGAGCGTGAATGGCGATCTGTCCGCCAGGACAACGACTGCCGCGTTGTAGATGCCCGTATCGCCGACCGAGCGAAGTTCACCAATCTGTCTGAGCGATGTGGGATCGAGTGATTCCTTCCAACTCCATTCCGGCCGAAGTTCGCGCACTCGAGCTGTCAATTCGTCTATCGGCACTGCCTCAAGGGAATCCAACCCAAGTTCCTCAGCGAGCCATGCAGCCTCTTCCAGCAGATTCTCGCTGGTGGTCAGCCCTTCCAACGCCTTTGTGTTGATCGTCGGCTCGGGCAGAAATGCCAGTCCATCTGCGTCGGAGTCCTGAGGCCAGACGAACACCGGCGCAAGAAAAGCCCCTTCCCACCCATTTCGACCACGAACTTGGCGAATAAGCACCGGATATCCAAGCCAGAGTGCCTTCTTTCGCGCATCTCGTTTCTGTCGGCCAATGAGCTTCCTCAACTCTTCGGACCCTGGATCAAGATGCCCCTCTTCAAGAGGCCATTGTTCGAGTTCGACGTAATCCAGGCCGTACTTGGAGTCAGCAAACACCTTTATTCCGCTGTCGTCATCCTGACAAAGACAGTCGAGATAGTATCGGAACACGCTCGCGTACGAGTTGCGAGCGTTCTCGGTGGTCGATGCGCGTTCAGGGGTTGCAGTCCCAACCAGTGACCAAGCGTAGTTGCTTGACTGCCTGACCTTTCCGCGAAGTTGGCCATAGATCGTGCGATTGACGGCTGCACGGTCTACTCCAAGAGCTGTCGCGATTTGAATTGTCGTTGACGGACCCTTTATTGAAATGTGCTCTACGATCTTCTTAGACAAGTCCTTGGTTGGCACAGAACAGCCCTCTCAAGCAGCGCATCATGGAACAACGAGGTAAAATCTGGTTGCTCCACAGGTCGATACAATTCTAAAGGATTAGTCTGGAACCAGTGGAATCGGGAAAGCCTGACAGGCCCCACCCCCAATGCGACGGCCAATCACCCGCTAACCGGTCGATTAGTCGCTTGAAGCGCAGTGCTCTCCGACCTCACGTCCGCCGGCCGCCGCTCGATGTGAGGACCGAGTTTTCATGGCAACGGCCGCACGCTTCTCCCGCATTCCACACAACGCCCTATCTTGAACACTGGCCGCCTCCCTCCCCCGTTCCCGATTCCACCTGCGGTGCTTAGCGGCCGTATTCGCCGCAGATAATGCGGCGAATAATTGACCGCCGCGGTGAGTACAACCTATAATCTCCGCAGAAGGTGCGGAGAATGTACATCCATCAGCTTCCGGACTGGCCCCGGTTTCACTGGAATTGGGAGCGCCTCGCCGCCCCGCTGGCTTCCGTGCGTCACCGGCAGGGCCTGCTGCTCGGCCATATGAACGCCCTCGGGTTCAACCTGCGCCAGGAGGCTGTGCTCGAAACCCTGACCGCCGACGTTCTGAAGAGCAGTGAGATTGAAGGCGAGAGTCTCGATGCCGAACAGGTCCGTTCTTCCATCGCCCGCCGCTTAGGCCTGGACGTCGGAGCCCTCAAGCCAGCGGACCGCAACGTCGAGGGCGTCGTCGAAATGACGCTCGATGCCACGCGTCACTATGACCAACCCCTCACCGTCGAGCGGTTGTTCGCGTGGCATTCGTCCCTGTTCCCGACTGGGCGCAGCGGCATGACCAGAATCCGGGTGGGCGGCTGGCGGGACGACAGCGCGGGGCCGCTGCAGGTCGTCTCCGGCCCAATGGGGCTGGAAGCCGCCCATTTCGAAGCTCCCGCGTCGGCTCGCCTCGCTGCGGAAATGCAGGGCTTCCTCGATTGGTTCGAGCGGGATTCCAGCATCGACGCTGTGCTGAAAGCGGGCTTGTCCCATCTCTGGTTCGTAACCATTCACCCGTTCGACGACGGCAACGGCCGCATCGCTCGCGCCCTTGCCGATTTGGCTCTCGCACGCTCGGAGCAGAGCCCTCAGCGCTACTGCAGTATGTCGGCGCAGATACGGCAGGAGCGCAGCGCCTATTACCGCATTCTGGAGGAAACGCAAAAGGGAACCCTGGACATCACGCCTTGGCTGGAGTGGTTCCTCGGCTGCCTGGGGCGGGCCGTTGACGCGGCACAAACAACGCTTTCAGCAGTGCTGGCCAAGGCCCGCTTTTGGGAGCGCTTCCAGGGCGTCCCGTTGAACGGCCGCCAACGTATTGTGTTGAATCGGCTGCTCGATGGCTTCGAGGGCAAGCTCACCACATCCAAGTACGCGAAGCTCGCGAAGTGCTCCCAGGACACGGCCCTGCGCGACATCCAGCCGCTCGTCGAACTCGGCATCCTGGTCCGCACTGTCGCAGGCGGACGCAGCACCAGCTATGCTCTGGCGCAGGTTTAGGCATGGCCGCATCCACGCCGCCTGCCTCAGCTCCGGTATATCGCGTGGATAGCGGGCACGGTTGGTACTGGTTAGCAATACTTGTACGCATCCGCGCGGCGGCGACCAGGGACGACCGGCCGGTCGCGACCGGACTACTTGCGGAAGCTCGGTCCGGAACTGCGCCCGTTGATCAGCAAATCAACGCCGACCGTTGCCAGCACGACCAGGGCTACAATCGCGCAGACCAGCGCGATTTTGCCAGCCACTCGCCGCAAAATGAACATCTTTTCGTAGTAGCTGGCGCTCTCTCCGATTCCGCCGAACAAGCTGAATCGGATGTCGCAGGCGCCGCAGCGATAGTAGTTCCTGCCCCACAGCGCCGACCATTCCTCCCAGGAAGTCCTGCGGCGTGAAGCGGCTATATTGTGAGTGCGGCAGCGCGGACATTTGAGCTCGCGTTGATTGTTTTCGGCGCGGTCCGTTGGCGCGGGTTCCAACCCTTGAGGCTCGGCCATCAAGCTTAAGCTATCAGACAAAAGCGATGCTGAGCCAGCGATTGTGCGCCAGCCCGATTCGTTTGTAGGACGTGCCCTGAATCCTGTTTTCGTCTGCAAACTCCGGACTAACACGGGCGTTGGCGCACCATCGGTTCCACCAGATGGACGCCTCATTGCACGCCAGGAGTGCGGCTGATCCTCCTCAGCGCTAGCGGCGCTCGCCGGAACTGACTCCTCCGCTAGCGCCCGGCCAAAGGTCAGGTGCTATCACCATGAATTCCACGTCGCCGCGCCAGTTCAGTGTTCAAGGGGGGACCGCCTGTCCCCCCACTCCGCGTCCTGACGCTGCCTGCTGCCGTCCAGCCGATTGCCTAGTCCAGGTGCGCGCTGCGGACTGACTCTTCTTTTCCCGCCCCGTGGCAATTCACGCAGCGCTCCTTCACCGCACCGCTGTTGAGCGCGGCCTGTGTCGTGTTGAACGATGCACCGCCGGTCGAGACCATGTGCCGGGTTACCTCGCCGCTGTCGTGGCACGAAGAACAGACGGCAGCGGTCGGCGAGATCTTCACGTCGTTGGCCGGATCGGAGTTGATGACGAATGTGCCGTTGGCGTTGACGCCCGAACTGCGGGTATTCATCGTCGTGCCCAGCACGCTCGAAGCCATTGGAAGTTCAAACGTCCCAACCCTCCCGTTGTCGATGTGACAGGCGACGCAGTTGCTGAGTTCGCCCGGGAAGCGGGTCAGCGTGCTGGCATCGAAAACCGTGCCATTGAAGGCGATCACGACCAGCGGATTCCGGCGGAACCCGGTGGTGCTCGCATGGATGCCATGGATCAGCCGCTTGAAGTCGATGCCTTGCTCGGGGTAGCTGTTCGAGCCCACCTGCACCACCGGATTCTCATTGATCGTCACGCCATTTACGACTTTGGGAATGGTGCTGCGGAATGCGATGTCGGTGTTGTCGGGGTTATGGCAAACCACGCACACCTGCACCTCCTCGGTCCGGTTGTTGCCGTGCAAAGTGAGACGCGGGGCGACGCCCGTCCCGTCCGGGCGGTGGCAGACCATGCACTTGTTGATGTCCACAATCTGGCGTCGGGCCACGCTGGCCGCGCCGGTAATGGGAAAGTACTTGAAAACGCTTTTCACCGGCACGCGTACCGTGAATGCGCCAGTCGCGTCAGGCCCCGCCGGATGTCCCTCCATGGCCACCTCGCCCGTTCCGCCCGCCGTGCTCGGTATCGGCAGCGGGGCAGTGGCGGTGTAGGTTCCGTCCCCGTTGTTAGTTACCGTGGCAGCCAGCGCGTTGACGGGTATGGGATCGGCGGCGCCGCGGCTTCCCGCCAGCGAGTTGATGTTGCTGTTGGCGTTGGTAAAGTCCCGCGTGTCCCACGCAATCTGCAGGAACAGACGGCTCGCGCCGCTGGCAGTCTGGGTCCAGGCCGGGTCGGTTGCCAGACTATAGAACGTCCCCGTTTGGGGATTGCTCACAGAGAAACGCACCACCACGAATTGTCCTGGGGCGACCGTGCTCCCGCCCGACAGGCTGCGGACCGACACAATGTTGTATTGAAAAGCCGGCGTAGCTGAAAAGACCGGCCGCGCCAAAAAAAAGACGGTTAACAGGAGAACCGCAAGCAGGCGCGAACCGTTCAAACGACGAGTATTCTTCATAGGTGTCCCTTCCAGTTGGGCTAAGAATGAAGTTGGAGGTTTGGCACGGGGAGTCCCAAGAGAGAAGTTCTCCGACTTGTGCGCGCCAATCAACGCGCTCTGGAACATCGCCCGCCCAGGGTCAGTAAGGGGTCCGCCGAAATGTACCGGTTTCGGCGCCGGTCAGCCCATGACAAAGCGACCGCTGCTTCTCACGACCAGGCCGGCACGACATGCCACCGGAACGTGAGCAGTAGACCATGCAAGGGGAACGCCGTGGCGGGCGCTCTCGGCCTAAGGTTGGCCACCTTTCGGCTGGATCGGAAGCGCGGCAATCCGCGGCTTCCTGGCTGGATTTCAAGTCCGCGCGCAACTTCCTGGGCCTGCCGGCAATCGCCAGAAATACGCTGGCGAGCCTGCCTCCGGGCTGCAGAATCGTACTCGCCGGCCCACCTTGAAATTACGACTCCTGCATTCTACTATCATTTTTCCAGATTGGGCTGATCGACCAGCGTAGCCGTGAACTTATTCGCCACGGGAAGACCGCTCGACGGGGAGACGGGGCCGAACGACCAAGCGAATCCAGTCGGAGACTGCGTGCTGGCTTGTGGCGCGGCCGGTTCCGGTTCAGTCGGCGTCAGTTCTTGGCGGCTCCAGTGCCTGCGGCGGCCGGTTTGCTCGCACCGGCTTTTTGGGCAGCCTCGTCCGCGATCTGCGCATCGATATCTACCCAACCCACCAGCCTGCGGCCGGCCGTGGTCGCGCCCGCGTCCGCGGCCTTGTCGTAGAAGTGGAAGTCGGCCGAGTCGAAGATGCGCTGGCGCTCGTAAATGAAGTTGACCTTTTCGTAACCGTCGCCCTGCCCGCCATCGGTCACCACCCAGCGTTGCAGGGTTTCTTTGCCGCCCGCCTGGTCCTTTGGAATCTTCACTGCGGACTTGAACTCGCCCATGTGCGCCGCCTGGTTCTTCACCTCGTCCCAGATGTAGTAAACATCCCCCGCTTTCGGCCCCTCCGGATGCTTGTCGAACGTCCGCCAACTGTTCAGGGTTGTCGGAGGAGTAAAACTGATCTGGCTTTTTGATGTCACCCCGGCCGCGCCGTAGACCTGGGCTGGCCAGTCCACGCATTTGGTAGTTTTTGACTTCGTGGTCGGCCTGACCGCCGGGGGGGCGATCGGACGCTGCGGTTTGTGGGCGGACTTCTTTTCGGCCGCTGGAAGTTGGTTGTAAGCCTCGAGGTCACTCTGGTACTTTGCCAGTCGCGCCGGGTACTCGTCCTTGTGATCGAACGCCTCTACTTTGGCGTTAAATACAGCGTCGTCTGCCGCCACGCGAGCAGCCGCGCCGGCCTCGGTTTCCTGCGCCGACGGGGCAGTCTTCTGGTTCATCACCTTCAACGCCTTGGCCCGCGCCTCGGAGATGTCTTCGGCGGCTCCCATTTGCTTGCTCGTGGTTCCGTCGGGGCCAGGCACCAAGGTGTACATCTGGCGCTTCCACGTCTTATTCTGCTTGTCGAAGATCAGAATGGAATGCTCGAACGGATCCTCGGTTCTGATTTCTTTATCGTCTTCCGTCGTGATATTCTCGCCGTCGGCCTTCAGCCGAACCTCACCTTTCCTGGCGTTGCCCGGAACCGGCGGTCCGTCCTTCTGCACCACCTCTCCCGTCGGCACCCCGGACGCCGCATATTGATCCAGCAACGCTTCGCTCGATTCGCCGCGCGTCACCCGCTCCGCCACCGCGTCCGCATGCCGCTCATGCCGGTCGCCGAAGCGGCCGACACCGCCCTCCAAACTCAACCCGGCGCGCTGCTGGACGACGTGAGCGGCTTCGTGCGCCGCAACGCGCAGGTTGGGGCGCGCGGCGAAGGCGACGTGTCCGGCGGTGGTGAAGGCGTTGGCTCCGATAGCTTCGGACGCGGCCAGGGCCATACCGCCAGTGTGGGCTTGGACTCCGGCCACCGGGTGGCGTCCAAAGGACTCCTGAATGCGGTCCAAGTAGGGTAGGGCAGTGCCAGGGCCGCTGGTTCCGAACCGGGCGGCTTCGTGAATCTGCGCCCCCGGCGGATGAACCGGCACGCGGCTGAAATCGAACTGGACTCTGGAAGCCGTGGGGCCGGATGCCGCCTCGGGCACAGGTGTCGCGGGCGTCGGACCTTGCGTCGCGGAATGTCCCGCGCGGGCCTGCGTCGACAGCGAGTTAGGTTTGTGGGCGAAGACAAACATAATCCAAACAGCCTAGCAGTTTGGGCTTGCAGTTTTGGCAGGCCGCGAGGGATGGTGCGATCCACCGCCGGAGCCGCAATTCCCAACAGGAACGGATCGAAGTGCTCTCCGTGAAGTCCCGCCCGTTCCACCGGCCTTTGTGGGCTGATCCACATTCACCCGTTGAGCCTGAACACGGTCACGGGCTATGCACCGTCTCGCCGTTAGATCCCGACAATCAGGAATTTGCGGGGATTTGTGACTGCCGCAGAACCAAACAGAACAAGCTGCGCTGTTTCTGGCGCTTGGCGTATCGTATCAGCTAATACGTTTCCCGTGAGTCACTTCTGCAGTCGCTATGTCGGCCAAGTAGTACTAAGCAGTAAGTACTTCCAGTCCATTGACTTGTCGGAGAATAATACGTAGTATCGCTGCAGGATTTTCTTCAGTATATTACTTCAATATACTTGAAGTATATATCAAGTATTAACTTAGTGAAGATCATCCATGCATCAACGAGGAGGTTCACAATGAGGGCATTGAAATCGACGTTTTTGGTCGCGTGTCTACTCCTGCTGACGGCTGCGTCCGCTGGCGCGGGCACTATCGTCATCGGCACACCGAACGGCGCCGGCAATTGTTTCCCGTTTGGCTGCGCCTACCAGGCGGAGTATCAACAGGTTTACAACGCGAACCAGTTTTCGGGCACGGTTACTATCACCGGCCTGAAGTTCTACAACAACTTCTATAACGAAGACGCAACGGCAATGAACACCGGAGAGTGGAACATTTCGCTGTCGACCACAGGTTATGATGCCAGCACGCTCACGAGCACGCCGGCCAACAATATCGGCGCGGATAACACGCTGGTTTTCGCGGGCAACCTGGCCCAGCCTTGGGCATTCGGCGACACTCTGGAAATCACCCTGAGCACGCCCTTTACCTACAACCCGGCGAACGGCAGTCTGTTGATGGACGTGATTGCCAATGCAAGCGATCCCAATGGTCGCATTTTTTTTGATGCCACTTCTGACGCCGTTACCGGGCGCTTGTTCTACTACAGTGGCGTGACTGCAGGTGGTGTCGGAGTCACTTCCAGTTATGGCTTGGTCACCGGCTTTGAAACCGGGTCCGCCATCCCGGAGCCTGCCTCCTGCCTCTTGATCGCTCCGGCCCTGCTGGGTCTCGCCGTGCTCCGCCGCAAGTTCCGCGGCTAGTCCTTCTCCTCTCGCCTCGCGGGGTTCTGTTCTGAGTCCCGCGAGGTTTCTTGCGTTCCCAACCGCCACCGTTCCCCGTCAACAGGGAAGCGGAAAGTTCCGCCGTGCCGAGTTGCTCAAGGAACTTCGAGGCTGCGAGACTGCCACGGAGACGCACGGATTCTCTCCTGCAGCATCGCGCCCACTGCCTAGGCCATCCCGAGTTTCGGTAGTATCTCGATGGCGGGGCCGCTTCACACTGCGTTCGGTACCTACCTCCCCGAGCACGGCATTAAGCCACCTTTCGCTGACGCCTGTACGCCGGCTGCCTGAGCCTGTGGGCTCCGGCTGAATCCGTGGCCTCACTTAAGTGTGCAACTCGCTCCGCCATGCCCCGCAACACCCCGGGTTCTGCGGTTTCCCATATCGGCCCACCCCGCCACCCCCGTTCACAGCATTTTCAAATTCTCTGAATGCCGTGCACCCATCGTCTTTTCAACCACTTAGCTCCAGGCCTGCGGGCTTGGCCGCGCTA
>CAIVVT010000098.1 GCA_903909435.1 uncultured Acidobacteriia bacterium
CACTCGAGCTCCGCTCGAACACCGAGTGTTCGGGCATAGCGCGCCATCTCGAGAAGGTGCGGGTAGGTATTTACCATCAACGTGTTGCCCGTGCCGAAATTCATCGATCCGCAGTCGATCGTGCAGATCTCGGGCCGTAGTTCAGCCACATGCGCGTATCGCTCGCCGACCGACGCCAGATCCGTTGTCGCGAGGTCAAACGCCATCGGTTGTTCAGGAGGCCCGATTGTCAGGTCGCCACCATGACCGCCGGTTAGGTTTAGCACGACGTCCGTATCCGACGCCCGAATCAAGCGCACGGTCTCCCGAAAGAGAGCGACGTTCCGACTGGGAGCCCCAGTGGTCGGATCGCGCACATGGAGATGAACCACGGCGGCACCCGCCTCCGCAGCCTCAATTGCAGCGCGCGCGATCTGCTCCGGCGTGATAGGAACGTGACGTGACCGTCCGGTCGTGTCGCCACCCCCGGTTACTGCACACGTCAGGACGACAGACATCATCACACACCTCCACGCATCGGACCCATTGCCGCAATTCAACGAGTGAGCTTGATCCCGGCCTTGACGCGATCCCAGGTGGTCGCGGTTACGCCGATAGCCCGGAGAGAACCCTTCTGTGGCTTCCCTGTGGGCGTCTTCGGCAGCTCAGGTAAGAGGTTCCAGTACCGTGGCACCATGAAGTACGGCAGCCGAGCGTCAACGTGCTGAACCAGAGACAGAAGGTCGAGCCGCTCTCCGGTGCGGGCAACGACCGACGCCATGATCTCCTGCTCCGTGTACTCGTCCGGTACCGGATAGACGGCGCACTCCAGCACATTCGGGTGCTGCAGGATCTCCTGCTCGACTTCCGTTGCAGAGACGTTCTCTCCGCGACGCCGCATGCTGTCGGTCAGGCGATCGACGAAGTACAGGCGGCCGAGAGCATCGAGGTAGCCGGCGTCACCCGTGTGGTACCACAGGTTCCTGAAGGCTCTTGCCGAATAGCCGGGCTGGTTCCAGTATCCCGTCAGCATCGACCACGGCTCGCGTGGGCGCACGCAGATCTCCCCAAGTTCCCCGCAAGGCAGTTCTCGGTCGGCGTCGTCCAAGATCCTGACTTCGTACGCAGATTCGACCGAGCCCGTGCAAGTACGCTCTGGAACAGCGTCGCCCGGCCGCAGGACCGATACGCACGGGAGCTCTGTTGACCCGTACGCACTCGCAACCCGAACCCCGAACCGCTCAGTGAACTCTCGGTGGTTTGCGAGAATCGGCGCAAACAGTGCCGTTCGCAACGAATGATCACGATCCAAGGGCGTCGGCGGCTGCTTCCAGAGGAACGTCCCGACGGCCCCTAGCAATGTCGTCGCCGTACACCCATGCTGGCGGACGTCCGCCCAGAAGTGCGCGTTCTTGTAGCCATTGCGGATAACTACGGTCGCGTGGTGGATGAACGCGGCGTACGTGATTTCCCACTGACCTGCGCAATGAAACAGCGGTAGCCCAGCGGTATACAATACGGACGCGGGCGAGACATCGAAACATTTTGAGCACTGGACAGCGCACGCGTATGCATGCGCGTGCGTCACCATGACTCCCTTCGAATTTCCAGTGGTTCCGGAGGTGAACATGAGAGCCATAAGATCATTAAACGCCGGCGCTGGACCTGGTCCCGGGGTGCTGTTCCCGAATAGCGCGACGTACGCCGTCATGCGGCACCGGGACGCCAGACGTTGCGGTGACGTCTCGTGCCCGAAGGTAGCGTCGGTCGTAGAATAGACAACGCAGTGATTCAGATGCGTCAGTTCGCCGGCGATCTCTTCAAGACGATCAATGAACTCCGCGGCCACGACGATGATCTGAGCCTGTGAGTCGTTGCAGATGCGCGCGAGGATTGCTCCCTTATAGGCCCGATTGACCGGCACCTCGACCGCGCCGTGAATTGAAAGCCCGCACCAGAGAAGCACGAATTCGGCCACGTCCGGCATTAGTACGAGGACGCGATCGCCGCGCACAACGCCCAGTTCTGCAAAGCCGCGCGCGATGCGCCTGGCTTCCGCGTCGAGTTCCCGATACGTCAGTGAACGCCCTTCCGCCTCGATGACGGCCACCTTGTCGGGGTTCGTAGTCGCGTTCGCCTCGAGCACATGGCTGACCGTGCGCATCTCGAGTGGCATAGAGCCGGCACGATCGCTACTCATGATGCTTCCCTGCACGAACCTCTGGCACATCGGATCCGTAGCGGATTTCTAAGACCACCCCCTAGCGCCCCTTCCAGACCGGCGAGCGCTTCTCGACGAAGGATCGCGGGCCTTCGAGCGCGTCCTCGGATCCTTCCATCCGAGCGTACCAAGGGAGCGCCCTCGCGTACTGCCTCCGCGAAATCTCCTCGAGCGGCAGGTGAGCGCAGGTAACCGCCGCCTCTTTGCAGGCGAGAACAGCAAGCGGCGCCGCTCGTACGATGAGATCCGCAAGATGGCGCGCGCGGCTCATGAGGGTGGCC
>CAIVVT010000099.1 GCA_903909435.1 uncultured Acidobacteriia bacterium
CAGCCGGGCGCCCAGCGACTCCGTGGGTGCGATGAACTGAAAAGTCCCCGGCCCGGTGGAGGCCCCGCTGGTCGAGAAGATACCCCACCCAGCCGTAGGTCCGCTCGCAAACCAGCCACTCCCTTTGCCTGGAATCATGGTGGTGAAGGTCTTGTCCGTCCACACGGAGTAGATCGCGGAAAGCCCGGCCCGGTTGGAGTCGGCGGGCAGCGAGCCGCTGAACTTGTAGGTGACGCTCTGCTGATTGGCGGCGGCCGAGCCGATGGCGTCCGCTCCGGTGGTGAGACCTTCGATGGTCTGCACGACGGTGGTGGAGGTTGGCAGCAGCGGGTTTCCGCTGCCGACGCCGGTCGCCCGGAATCCCTGCGGGTAGCCCACTTTGAGAACTAGGGGCGAAGCCATGGCCGGCGCGTTGGTATCGGGGTTCGGGTTGCGGTTGTAGGTCCAGGCGGTGTAGGCTTCCCAATCCTTGAGGCCCGTCCGGTCGGTCCAGGAGCCGAGAGCGTTCCACGAGCCATAGGCGGTAAACGGCGCGCCCTGCGGCGGTTGCGCGGTAACGACAATGCCCCAGCCGTTACCGAACCAGCCCGCTTCGGTGGATGGAATCGGCGTCGTATAGGTGCTGTCGGGATAGCAGGAGTGGACGATCCAGATGCCTGCGGTGTTTGGATCGAGGGGAACCCCCACCACGAACTTGGCTTGTACGCTCTGGACTCCGGTGTGGGCGTCGCCAATGGCGTGAGCACTTGGGCCGGTACGAACCCAGGCCGAGCCGCTCCAGGTCCACACGCCGCCGCCCTGCTCGGGGAGCGATTCGACCGCGGAAGTGCCCTCGATTTCATACGACATGCCGAACGAGGTGATCTGGCTTGGAACGCCCGCCACGGAGAGTGCGCCGGATGCGCCGGCAATGTAGAGGTCGCGGGTCAAGGCCAGAGCTTCGGCGGCCCGCGCGTTGCGGCCGTCGGCGGCATAGCAGGAGATCCGGACGAACTTGCCGGGGTAATTCTTGAGATCGACGCCGAGGGTCGCGCCGGTGTGCCGGGCGGAAATGGGCTGGCGCACAGTGCGGACGGTGAGCAGGACCGAGGGCTCCTCCACGAGCACGAGAGAGGTGGAGTCGATGGCGTAGGTCCAGGCGTTGCCTACGGTGATCGACGAGGTGCCCAGCCCGCCCGTGTTGGCGGTAATCGATTGCGTCTGTGGCGTGCCGTTGCCCGCGATGGTACGCAGCGTCTTGCCGACGAGAGCGCCAGGGGTGAAGTTCCACAGTGGGTCGGAAACCACCAGGCCCGCGACCGTAAGCAGCGAGCGCACGCAGACCCAGTCGTTGATTTGGATGTCCGGCGTGGACGCGAAAGTCAGCGCGCTCGCGGTGTTTCCCGTAATCAGGAAGTTCCTGACTCGCGTGTCGGCATCCGATGCCACGACCGACGCGATACGCCCGGTGAGCGCCAAACCAGCGAACGGCGTGCCCGTGAAAGTCACAGTGGCCGTCGTGGCGGTCGCGCTGGCCTGGCCCACCGCCACCCCATTGTGGAAACACAAGGCGACATCGGCTTCGAGATGGTCGAAGCCCGGATCCGGCGCACTTTCGCCATAGGGCGTGAACGCAGAAAGCACGATGCTGCCCGGAGTACCGGAGGCTTCCGATTGGAGGGTGAGCCGCTGGGCCGTTTGCCCCGCAAACAGGCAATATCCGCTCACGGTGCCTGGCCAGGAGGTGACGATCAGCGTGGCGGTGTTGGTGGCAGTCCCGGCGGGAATATCGACCCGCACCACATTCGACAGCGGAGACAGCAGGCCCGCGGTATCCTTCGCCGCCAGCGCCAGGTAATAGGACTGCCCACCGGGCACCGTACCCCCAGTGGCAGCAGTCGCGGCCGGAGACATGACGAGAGGCGCCTGGGCGAGCGCCGAAAACTGATTGACGATCAGTTCGCCGGTGGCGCTGATGCGCACCGACTTGGAGCCGTCGGCGTTCGAGCTATAGAGCGTGCCCAGACCGAAGGTCTTGTACCCAGCAGGCAGCACGGCGTCCGAGGCAGCGGCATCCTGGTTCGCGGTCCACTGCAGGGGCGTTCGTGCGGACTGCGCGATGCGCCGGTTGGTCGAATCCTGCGAAACCGCACGGCCATAGCCGAGGCCATACCACTTGTCCTCGTGCCAGGAGACGGTGATCTTGGCATCTTCCCAGTTGGTGGTCGGCTGGATCGCGGTCACGCGGCACACGCGGTTCGTGAGGCCCAGGCGCGCGGAGTTGAGCAGAACGAGATGCCCGACCCGCAGGTGCACGCCTTTGAACGTGGTCTGGAACGAGAAAGCCCGCGTGCCCCGGCCGTCGCCCGCTTCGTTGCCGAGCAAAGACTTCGCGAGCAGCAGACGCAACTGGCACAGCGCCTGGTCGTAAGTCGTCATGCCTTCCGGCATGTTGGTCGGAGAGCCGGGAATCTCCTGCCCCAGCCGGTAGACGTCGTCCATGGCATCGACCGAGATCGAGGAGCGGGCGTAGGTGAAGGCCGCGTCCGCGAAAGTGACCTGCAGCTTGTTCGGAAAGTCGTTGATCCCGCGCTGCAATTCCTCGAGCGTGGATCCGCCGTTGGGCCCGGCGAGAATGTCGGTCAACTCGTCGAAGCGGTAGGCCGCGTAGCCGGAGGCGATATTCCCGTTCCTGTCGAGGCCGCTCACCGGGGTGCTGTAGTTCGAGCCCACCACCAGCGCGCTCTGCGAGTCCGGCAACGTGTCTTCGATGTAGGTTTCGTACTGCCCGGTGGAGGTGTTGCGGTTGACGATCAGATTGGCCGCCGCCTGGATTCCGCGCAGGATGTCCGCCACCGAACGCGCCGCATCGACCACCAGGTTCGTGCTGTAGCGCGCGCGGCTGACCGTTCCGGTGAGTCCCGTAATGGGCGCGCCGATGGCGTGCGTGGCCGCGACGGTCGAGTTGAAGCCGCGGCCGCCGGAGGCCACCACGAACTGCGGGATGTAGCGGATCCCGTCGTAGTAAACGCGCGTGCCGCTATAGGAAATCTGCTCGGAGTCAATCTGGAGGATGCCGGGCGAAGGGCAGCCATCCGTCGTGAGGGCGTCGATGTACAGGTCCGTGGGATTCACGGCGAGGTAAGCGACGCTCGTCATGCCCCGCACATTCAATTGCTGGTCGCAGATCGCCGCCGCCGCGCAGGCCGTCGCGAGATTGTACTGCGAGTAGGAATCGCCGGTCCGCACCCGGATGTCGATATAGATCCAGACCGGGTTCTCGGTGTAAGCCGCATAGCGGATGTAGCCGCCGGTCCCCGAGCCATCACTCAGGCCCGGGCAGGCGAAGGTAATTGTGCCGGGAGGCCCGTTGGTCCGGCCCGTGATCGCGCCGTAGGTGCCGTTAATAGCGGCAAACGTGGACCCGGAGATCGTGAAGTTGAAAGCGCCCACCGGGCCGATGTCCCAATTGAGGCCCACCACCGTCAATGTGGCCACCTGAGAAACAACGGAGATGGAGGCGACCTGCTGGAACTTGTTGGTCGCTCCACCGGCGGCCAGGATCTGGCAGGTCGGCGGCGCATTCGGCGCGGCCACATCTTTGGGCACGACCGCCAGAAACGCAGCCACGCCGCCGTACGGGTCACCGTGACCGCTCCAGGGAGAATCGAGGTTGGGCGAACCATCGCGCCGGCCGTTGTTGATCCAGTTGTAGCGGAAGTCCTTGTTGGGCACGCCGGAGGACGACCCATCGGGGTTGTTGGCGGGCGAAAGCTGCTCGCCGTTCACCACGAAGTTCAGAACATAGGAGAGCGGACCCAGCGCGGCGATGGTTTCAAAGCGGGTGTAGTTGCCGTCGCCGACCGTGGCAATGGGCTTCGCGTTGATCCAGCCCGTCCCATAAACCACGGGGATCGGCTGGCCCATGACGGCAGAAGACAGCGTGTTGGTGATCAGCGTCGAGGACTTGGCCCCGTAGGCGGTGACGAACTGCTGGCCCACCGGATCCCAGGTGATATTGAGGCGGCGTAGCGGGCGGGTGCAGGTCGCGGTGGTGTGCTGGCAGGGCGGCGCCACGTCGGGAGCCCGGTCTTCTCCGCACCAGTAGAACTGCGAGTCCGGGTTGTTGGCGGTGAGCCGCTGGGCCAAAGTGGCGGGGTTTGGCCACACGCAGTAAGCCTGGTGAACGGCCGTGGGCAGGACCTTCTTGCCGACCTCCGA
>CAIVVT010000100.1 GCA_903909435.1 uncultured Acidobacteriia bacterium
TCTATACAGGGTAATACAAAAACAAATGGCAGCACAACCATCCAACCCACGAACCTGAAAGGACTTATGCGATGAGGAAAGGGCGCGCTACGCCAGCTCGCAGTAAACTCCCGCTAGCCCGTGTGGAGTGTCAGCCGCACTGAAAACGAAACCAGGACTTGGTGTGGGGGAAAGATGGTGGGCTCACGGCGACTCGAACGCCGGACCTCTACCGTGTCAAGGTAGCGCTCTAACCAACTGAGCTATGAGCCCTTGAGGGACTTCTAAACTATAACATGGGGGCTGCGGCAGGCTCCACCATGACAACCGAATGAATCTGCAGTTTCGGCACCTGGACTTCCCAGAAGTCCTTCCCTTGCAATGGCTTGGGAATTGCCGCTAAAACCTGCCCGCCGGGATTCATTTGCACCTTCGCCGGGGCCCAGGCCAGCCGCAGCCTCACTGGCCCCACCTCGGGCACGAAGTCCGTCGTGGCGTAGTCGCCGGCCACCTGCATCCCGGCACTGTTCAGCAGGTGGACCATCAGTTTCCCGTGCTTGCGGCGTAGCACGACCTCGACGCTAGCGGGTCCATCGACTTGCACCAGCGCACGGAAGCGCGGCGCGACCAGGCGCTTTACGAAATCGCGCACGGCCGGAGTGTGGGTTTGCGCGTAGACGATCCCGGCCGGTCCTGGCAGGAGCACGATCTCTCCCTTCCCCAACTTCCGCGAAACCGCTGCCGGCTTGCCACCGCTGCGCGTGTCGTACTCGCCGAAGCGGCTCTCCAGGAGCGTTGCTTCGCCGGGTTCGAGATCGCGCCACAGCCCGTGCAGGTTTCCCAAAACCTCCGCGCCGCCTACGTAGGCTTCCTGCGCGACCGCATCCCGGCCCAGCAGGCGGACACCCGCCGCCGCGCCAAACAGGGCCGCATTCGCAGCGCCGGACACGAGCAGCACTCCGCCCGCCGAGACGTAGTCGAGCAGCGACGTCTTCATGGCGTCTCCCACCCCCGCCCACTCGGGCAGCACCAGGAACGGGTAGTGGCGCTTGACCTTTTCGAGTTTCCAGTCCGGCACGACATCCACCGAGTGCTGCAGCGCGCTCAGGACGTCGATCCATCCGCGCGCCGAATCGGTCGCGCTGCCCCAGCCGCCAAACAGTTTATTGGTTGTCGAGTAAAGCGACTCCTTCGAAAACACGACGCCGATCTGCGGTACCGTTTCGGACTTGTGAGATGCGTGCTGGCGCTCGCGGCAGAACTCGCCGACGCGCCGCATCACTTCGATGTGGCTGGTCTCGAACCACCCCGCCCGGCTCGGCACATAGTAGACCTGGAATCCGCCGCCCTGCGCCAGCACGACCGACGCTTCCTGCTGCAACTGGACGGCGGGCTTGTGGACCATGCCGATTTTGTTCGACTCGGCCTGTTGGAAACCCCACGCCATCAGGTCCCAGGGCCGGCCCGTTTGCGCCAGATAGCGGGCTTCCAGCCGCGCGGTCGAGATGCTGGCGTTGCCCAGGTAATCCCCGGAAAGGAAATCCACCGGCAGAGTGGGCTCCTCGGGAACGAACGTCGAGTAAAGCCAGTTGCTGGCGATCTGGAACTTGGGGTGGCTCTGGTGCAGCGCCTCCACGTAATGCCGGACGTACGTCCGGAACTGCTCGCGGTTGAACTCGAGGAAGCGCAGCCAGCCTGCGTCCTTCGGCCCTTGGGGCAGTTGATCGATGGCGGTAGCTTTGCGAAACGCCTCGGCCACGGCCGGCGCGTAATCCGGACTGGTGGCCCAGCACTCGCCATCCACCCAGGCCCCGTCCAGATCGTATTTCGAGGCGGCCTCGCGCAACTCGCGAATCATCAGCTCGTCCACATACGGCCCGAACGTGGACGTCTGGTTCTTGTCGCGCTTGCCGTCGGAGGCCACCCGCGCCCATTCGGGATGCCGCTTGCAGGCCTCTGTATCCCACACACCGGAGAAGTGGATGTAGAGCGCGACGCTGCGGGCCGCGGTCACCTTACGCCAGATCTCCAGCGAATCCTTGACGATGCCGGGCGCAGACGGGCCGGCTTTCGATGCGGGCCAGCCGAGCCAGCCTGGATGGCCCTTGGAATCGTACTGGACATAATCGGGCTTGGCGGCAGCGAGGATGCGCTCGACCAACTCTTCGCTGACGTCGCGCCCCAGCACGGTGTCCTCCTCATTCGGGTGCAAATCGAAATGCAGCCCGAAGAAACTGTCGGCACGGCGCAGCCGGCCCGCCGGTTTCTGTGCCGAGAAGTCCGAAGGCGCGGCGGCGCACGCGGCGGCCAGAGCCGCGAACCGGCGGCGAGTCATACGAGGAGTCACGCTGGAATCGAAACTCATTGCAATACAATCTACTCCATCGCGGAGCGTGCCTTGTGGCGGCTGCCTCCCCTACAATGGGGCAGACGGGCAGCGGGAGATCCCATGGGTTTCAGCATTGAGCAGCGCAAACGAGACGGTGTACCGATCCTCTGCCTAAAGGGGCGGCTGGTGGCGGGCGATCCGGTCGATCAGGTGCGGACCCGGTTGCTGGCACTGCTCGAAGAGGCCAGCACCTCCGGCTTGCGAGCGGTGGTGCTCGACTGCCACGAGACTTCCTACATCGACTCGAGCGCATTGGGGCTGCTGGTTCTCGCTCATTCGCGGGCGACGAAGATGGGCGGCAAACTGCCCATTTTCGGCTTGAGCAGGCGCGGCCTGGAGTTGCTGGTCCTGACCAAACTCAGCACGGTCTTCGAACTCTACGAGGACGAAATCTCGGCGGTAAACAGCTGCTTTCCGGACCGTACCGCCAAGCGCTTCGACGTGCTCGAATTCGTGCAGAAACAGCGCGCAGAGGATGCCGGGCAATGAGGCTGGTGGTAGTCGGCGGCGTCGCGGCGGGACTGAGCGCGGCCTCGCGCGCCCGGCGCCTGGATGGCTCGCTTGACATTGTCGTCATCGAAAAGGGCGAGCGCATTTCCTACGGCGCTTGCGGCCTGCCGTACTTCATCGAAGGACGTGTGCGCTCGATCGACGATCTGACGGTTTACAAACCGGAGTTCTTCGAGCGTGAGCGCAACATCCGGATCCGCACGCGGACCGAAGCGACCGCCATCCGCCACGCCTCGCGGGAACTCGTACTTGCTTCGGGCGAGCGGCTCCACTACGACCGTCTGATCTGGACCGCCGGCGCGCGACCGGCCCGCCGCGGCGGCGATCCGCGCCTCTTCTGCCTGCACACGGACGAGGACGCGTTGCGTTTGGATAAGTTCCTGCGCGACAAGGCTCCAAAGAGCGCGGCGGTGGTGGGCGGCGGCTACATCGGCCTGGAAATGGCTGGAGCGCTGCGAACGCGCGGGCTCGCGGTCACTCTGATCGAGAACGAAAGGGACCTGCTGCACCGGGGCGATCCGCACCTCACGCAAGTTCTGACTGAGCGTTTGAAGCGCTGCCGCGTCGAACTGCGGTTGAGCGAAAGCGTCGGAGATCCGAGTCAGCTACCCCATGACCTGATTCTGTGGTCCGCCGGTCTGAAGCCAAACGCCGAGATTCCAGCCGGGGCGGGCGTCGAAATCGGACGCACCGGGGCTATCCGCACCGACGACCGCATGGAGACGGCGCTGCGCGGCGTCTACGCCGCCGGCGATTGCTGCGAGACCAACCATGTGGTCAGCGGCAAGCCGTGCTGGATTCCCTTGGGCACCACCGCGCAGAAGACCGGGCGCGTGGCCGGATCGAATGCCTGCGGCGGCCGCGAACGCTTCGACGGAGTCGCCGGAACGTCGATCGTGAAAGTGTGCGGGCTCGGCGTTGGCGTCACCGGACTCTCGGAGTTGGAAGCGCGGCAGTGCGGCTTTCGTCCCATTTCGGCGCGCGTCGAAGCGCTGGAAAAGGCGCGCTACTTCCTGGGCAAGAAGCTGGAAGTGACGCTCACGGCGGACGCGGGTTCCGGCCGGCTGTTGGGCGCGACGGTGACCGGCGACGACGGGGTGCTGGCCCGGCTGAACACCGTGGTCGCGGCCCTGCACGCGCGCATGAGCGTGGAGCAGTTAGCCGGTCTCGACCTGGCCTACGCTCCGCCCTTTGCGCCCGTGATGGACCCGCTGCTGCTGGCGGCGCAGCAGTTGTTGAAGGACCTGTAGCTGACGCTTGTTGAACCGGACTGGCTTGGTACACTGAGACTCAGATGGCGCGGGGCTTGCAGAAACCGCTGGAGATTGGCGACCGGGCGCCGCAAGTGTCGTTCTTCGACGCCGACGGCGGCGAACACTCGCTCAGCAGCCTGCTCACCACGGGTCCGGTGCTGCTGGCGTTCTTCAAAGTGAGCTGCCCGACCTGCCAGTTGACCTTGCCTTACCTGCAGCGCATCTCCGGAAAAAGCGTTAGGATCGTGCCCGTCTCGCAGGACAGCCACGCCGCGACGCTTGGCTTTTCCCAGGCTTTCGGCGTTCAATTGCCGATGCTGTTCGACCGCGAGGACGACGATTATCCCGCCAGCAACGCGTTCGGCCTGACGCATGTCCCGGCGATGTTCTTAATTGAGCGCGACAGCCGCATCTCGTGGGAGTGGACCGGATTCCACAAGCGGCAACTCGAAGCGCTGGCCGGGAAAGCGGGCCTGCCGATGTTTCACTCCGGCGACATCGTGCCCGAATTGAAGGCTGGTTGAGGATCGAAGAATTAAGCTCCCGTGCGGAGCTTTTGGTCGAGGCAAGCGAGCAGGTTGAGACGAAGCCGTCCAGGATCGCTAAACTAGGTCGGAGAGCTTGAGGCTGCGGTAACAATCGGGACGAGAGTCACACGGGGCATATGGCAAACATCAACGAGATCCTATCGGGCGCGATGGCAATCGCCAAAGGCATGGGCGTCACGATCAAAGAGATGATGAACCCGGTGCTGACGGACGACTATCCCGACGCCCCGCCGAAGTTCATGGAGCGTTACCGCGGTCTGCACGTCCTGCAGCGCGACGACAATGGCCTGGAAAAGTGCGTGGCCTGCTTCCTGTGCTCGGCCGCCTGTCCCACCCAGTGCATTTACATCGAGGCCGCGGACAACACCGCGCAGACGCGCATGAGCGGTGGCGAGCGTTTCGCCGAGGTCTACAATATCGACTACAGCCGCTGCATCTTCTGCGGTTACTGCGTGGAGGCCTGCCCGACCGATGCCATCACGCACGGCCACGGTTTCGAGTTGGCCAGTTACAACACTTCAACCTTGATCTACCGCAAGGAGAAACTGCTGGCGCCGTTGCCCGCGGGCACCTCGGGCGAGTTGACGCTCGACCACCCGGTTACGGCAGGCGCGGCGGGCCACTGAGCGACTGGTTTCGACGGTGTGGGGCCGGCTTCAGCCGTTTCTCTATCGGGCCGATTTCCGCCGGGCTGAGAACTCCCCACATCACGTCCATTGGGCGACGTAACCCCGGCGGCCTGCAGCATGAATCCTCACGACGAACTCGCGGCGGGAACGGGGCTCACTCTGGTGCAGCAGCAGGTTCTGGCATTCGCCCAGGCCCAACTCAAGCTGAAACCGCGCGAGGCCGTCATCGACGCTCGCCTGCTGCACGATCTGGGACTCACCGGCCGTCGGGCGGACGCCTTCATCCGCGCATTCGGCCAGCAGTTCAACGTCAACTGCGACGCACTGCTCGACCGCCAGGAGTGGAATCGCTACTTCGGACCCGAGCGCTTTCCCCGCCGCCTGCCCATTTTCCTCTGCCTCGCCCTGCTCATTACCGCCATGATCCTGGGCGGCCAGCTCGACGCGCAGTGGCTTTGGCTGCTGGTCGTGGCCGGCATCTGGCTGGCGCGCTCGAAGGCCTGGCCGATGGGCCGCGGCCGCTCCGACATGCTCCCGATCACGCTTCTGGACCTGGCCGAAGCTGTCGAAGAGGGTGCGTGGGTCAAGCCGCTGCGTTGAGAAATTGTGTTCGGCTCGTCCTTACCCCAGCACCCGCATCGCGCGGCGTGCCACCACTACTTCTTCGTTCGTGGCCAGAACCAGTACCTGCACCCGCGCGCCGTCGGGCGAGATGAGGCGGTCGCCCAACCCCTGCTCGTTGCGTTCCGGGTCCAGCCCGATGCCCAGGAACTCGAGTTCACTGCAACACAGAGCACGCGTCCGGGTGGAGTTCTCGCCGATGCCGCCCGTGAACACGATCGCGTCCAGCCCGCCCATCGCAGCCGCGTAAGCGCCGATGGTCTTACGCACTTCGTAAGTGAACACGTCGAGTGCCAGGCGCGCATCGTCCGAGCCAGCCCTTTCGGCCGCTTCGATGTCGCGCACGTCGCCGCCCTTGACGCCCGATAGGCCCGCCAATCCGCTTTCGCGCGCCAGTTGCCGCCGCACTTCCGCAGTGTCCCAGCCGTGCCGGTCCATCATCCCCAGCACGGCGAATACGTCCAGGTCGCCGTGCCGCGTCGCATTCTCGAGGCCCGACTGCGGCGAAAAGCCCATGGTGGTGTCCACCGAGTAGCCATCCCGAATCGCGCAGATCGAGGAACTGCCGCCGAGGTGGCAACTGATCAGCCGGAAGTCCTGCGGCCCGCGCCCGAGGACCTCCTGAGCGCGCCGGCTGATGAACTCGTGGGATGCGCCATGGAAACCGTAGCGCTCGATTCCGTCCTTCGTGCGCCAGTCGCGCGGCACCCCGTACAGGCGCGCCTGCGGCGGCATGGTCTTGTGAAACTCGGTCTCGAAGGCGGCGACAAGCGGCACTTCCGGCCACTCGGCCTGGAAGGCGCGGATCGCCTCCAGGTAGATGGCGTTGTGCACCGGCGCGGCGTCCAGGAACTCCTCCATGGCCGCAATCACGCCCGCGTCGATCAGAAAAGTCCCGCGATAATGGGGGCCTGCGTGAACCGCCTTGAACGCGACCGCGTCCACACCCGCCGCTTCCGCGCGCAGTTGCCGCACCGCCTCGCCGTAATTCGTCACGCGCTCCATGCGGCCCCGGGCGAGCACGTGCTCACCCGGCATCTCCAGCACCTGATATTTCAGCGAAGTGGAACCGAGATTGGGGACTAGGATGTTCACTTGCCCGCCTGCATGCCCGCGAGGTTCTTCTTGCAGGTCTCCTGGTAGGGCCCCGCGATGGCCGCGCAGGCCGTCGTGAACTTCTTGGCATCCGCCAACAAAGGCTTGCTCGCCGGCAGCTTCAGCGCCTTGGACATCTCGTGATTCACGAACCCGAGGTAAAAGTACGTCGGCGCGAGCAATTGGCCGTCCGCCTCCACCAGCGGCAGCGCAGCCCGGAAGCTCTTATCGGCATCGGCGTAGTTTTTGTTCTCGCTGGCCGCATTTCCCGCAAAGTAGTAGGCCCGGCCCAGTTTCGAATCGCGCGCCTTCTGCCAGGCGGCGGCATCGCCACCCTGTGGAGCAGTCTTGGACTTCAGCGCCTCAATTGCCTGCTTGGCAAACGAACCCGCCTTGTCGAAGTTCTTGGCGGTCAGGTAGTTCTCCGTGACCAGCAGCAGCATGTCATCGTTGGAAGCGTCCTTTTCCAGGATCTTCTCGGCGACCGACGCAGCCTTCTCCGGCTGCCCCGTCTGCATCAGCCCGAACAGGTAATGCGGCAGAGCCTGCCCGGCGTACTGACTGTCCGGGTTCAACTTCAGCAGGGCTTCGGCCAGTTCGATCTTGGTTTTTGGATCCTGGACCTCGACCGCCGCGTGCGACAGCGAGTATTCACAGCGCAGGATCACCTGCTTCGCATAGTCCTGGTCTTTGGCCCACTGATCGGCCTGCGCCTCATCCGACGGCTTGGGAAACGCGAGATTGGCTTTGGCCGCTTCCACGGTCTTCAGAGCCCACAATTGGATCGCCGCGTAGTCCTTCTTCTGCTCGCAGGCCTGCAGCCCGTTGTAGGCCGCCAGGGGCAGCGCGGGATCGACCGCGAGGATCGTGATGGCCGCGGGCACCACTTTGTCGAGGCTTCCGTTCTTCAGGTAGATGGCCTGCAATTGCGTGCCCGCATACGGGATGCCGTCGTGCTTCGGGTACTTCTGTACGAATTCTTCCAGCAGGGCCGTCTTCCGGGCCTCATCCTCGGTCTGGCTGGCCTCGGACAGTAATGCGCCTTCGGGCGTTTGCGCATTGATCTCAAACGGCTTTTTCTGCCAAGCGCCGGCGATGGCGGCTGCGCAAATCAACAATCCGGCACACTTCAAAACTCTCATAAGCACCTCGCGAGCGTCGCTCCCAGTATGGCTTCGACCACGCCCCGCTCATTCAGGGCGCTTCGCTGATATATTACACACAGCCGGGGTTCCACCGGCGCGGCAAAAGGAAAATCGCGGCATGATACCTGTTACGTACGAGATCACCCTGGCTTTGACCATCCTGACCATGCTGTGTTGGGGCTCCTGGGCCAACACCACGAAGATGGCTAAGGGCTACCGCTTCGAGTTGTTCTATTTCGACTACTCGATTGCAGTGTTCCTGGTAGCCACCGTTGCCGCCCTCACCTTGGGCATGATGGATTCGACCAGCAACGACCCTCAGATGTTCTCACTCAACTTCATCGACAACATGTCGACGACGTTCAAGGCGAACATCGGCTTCGCCATGATTGGCGGGGCGGTCTTTAACCTCGCGAACATGCTGCTGGTGGCGGCCATCGGCGTGGCGGGCATGGCCGTCGCCTTTCCCATTGGCATCGGCCTCGCACTGATTGGCGGCGCGGTGCTCAGCTACATCGTTCATCCGGCAGGCAGCGCGCCATTGCTGTTCAGCGGCGTGGGCCTGGTCTTCATGGCGATTATCGTGAGCGCGCTCGCACATGCCGCCCACAACCGCGTCGAGCCGACGCAAGTCCCCGCTGCCCCGCTGCAACCACGCCGCCGGGGCGAAGCCGCCGAGAGGAAGCCCTCCGCCATGACCGGTATCGTGCTGAGCCTGGCCAGCGGCGTGTTGATGGCGGTCTGGTATCCGCTGGTCGAAATCGGCAAGCGCGGCGACCTTCCGTTGGGCCCCTACACCGCGGCCTTTTGCTTCTCGCTGGGCGTGCTGATCACCACGCCCGTCTATAGCATCTTCTTCATGCGGCTTCCGGTCCAGGGCAGAGAGGTCGAGTTCAAGGAGTACTTCCACGCCCGCCCGGTGCATCACCTGATCGGCTTGTTGGGCGGACTGATCTGGACGGTGGGCACCATCGCCAATTTCGTGGCGTCCAGCGCGCCGTCAAGCGTGAACGTGGGACCCGCCATCGCTTACGCGCTGGGTCAGGGCGCGGCGCTGATCAGCACGCTGTGGGGCCTGTTCGTGTGGCGCGAATTCAAGGGCGCGAGGCCCGGCGTCGTCGTGCGCCTCGCACTGATGCTGGTGCTGTACGTCGCCGGCCTGGGACTGGTCGCCATCGCGCCTCTGCAAGGCAAGTGACCGGCACTCGTTGTGGCGCACGCTTCAGCGTGCAGTGCCGGCACTCTTGCCGGCAGTGTTCCTGACGTGGACAGGAGTGTCCACGCTGCACGCTGAAGCGTGCGCCACAACCGGGCCGGTGCTAATGGGGATTGCCGCTGCTCACAGCGCGGCCAGCAGGGCGTTGAGCGCCGCCACCGAGGGCAGGCTGGCCTGCGCCATCTGGGCGCTACCTCCGCCCCGGCCGCCATGCACGGCCAGCAGTTCTTTCAGCCGGTTGCCGGCGTACACGCCAGACTCCACGGACGTCGCCAGCATGACACTGGCCGGGTCGTCGCACGCCGCCACGAAGACGCCTCGTCCGGCAGCGGTAAAGCCTTGCGCCAACGCCCGCACTTCGTCGCCGAGTCCGCCTGCCGCCACGCGCTCCACATGCCGCCTGAGGCCTGAAGCATCTTCCGCCGAAGCCGCGAACAGTTCGGTGCCTCGCCGCAGAGCCAGTTCCACCGCCAACTTGCGGCGCGCCTTGTCGGCCTCTTTGGCCTGCTCCTGAAGCGCCTTGGCCAACTCCGGCACCTCGTCGAGCGGAGCGGAAAACAACTTCGCCGCCGCGCTTAACGCCTCGAAGTCGGCCCGCGCGCGGCGCAGCGCCCGCAGCCCGCACAGGAACTCGACACGCACGTTGTTCCGGATCTTCTCCTGCTTGCGGATCAGGATCGGACCGATCTCCCCGCTGGATCGCACGTGCGTGCCGCCGCAGGCCGACCGGTCGACGCCTTCGATGGAGACGATGCGCAGCGTTCCTTCACGCTCCGAGGCCTTTCGCAAGCCCGCCGCGGCGGTGGCATCTTCAAACGCCACGCTGAGCGGCTTGCAGTCCAAGACGAGTTGGAACGCCCGCTCCTCCGCTGCCCGGACCTGCGCCGCCGAGAGCGCCGCGGTTTCCAGGTCGATGGTGCTCACTTCGGCGCCGAGGTGGAAGCTCACGGTCTTCATGCCGTACAGCGATTCGAAAACGGCCGAGAGCAGGTGCTGTCCGCTGTGCTGCTGCATATGGTCGAAGCGCCGCGCCCAATCGACGCAGCCCGACACGCCGCCGGCCTGCAGCGGTTGCTCCAGCAGATGGGCGACCCGCTCGTCCTCGTCCACAACGTCTAAAACACGGACGCCGCCCAGCGTGCCCAGGTCGTTGGGCTGCCCGCCGGACGACGGGTAAAACGCCGTGCGATCGAGGTACACGCGCCGCCCGGCGTCGGCGGTCTCGACCACGGATGCGTCAAAAACAGTCAGGTAGGAGTCGGTGTAAAAGAGGCGTTCTGTCATGGCAAGCCAGGGTGCTTTTTCGGCTGTTCCCACTGTAACAAGCCGGGTGGAAGGAGGAGGGAAGCTGCGGCCGACAGGGCTTGAAGCCAGCACGGCCATCCACCAAAACCGTAAGTTCTTACGGTTTTGTTTTGTAAGTGATTGATTCGTAAGGGGAGAAATTCATCAAACCGTAAGTATTTACGGTTTGCCCGATTGGCCCCGACGGCTAGACCCACTCCAGCGCACGCTTCTGCCAGGCCCAGATGTACCCTGCCACCAGAATCAGCAGGAACACGCCGATCTCGCCAATCCCGAACCAGCCCAACTGTCTGTAGCGCACCGCCCAGGGAAACAGGAAGACCGTTTCCACGTCGAAAATCACAAACAGGATGGAGATGATGTAGAACCGGACCGTGTAACGGCCGCGCGCGTTCGAGGCCGCTTCGATGCCGCACTCGTAGGCTTCGTGCTTGACCTGGCCCGGCGTCGAGGGCCGAACCAGAGCCGCCGCCCAGAGCAATACCACGGGAAACAGCAAGGCCACGATCAGGAAGACAAAGAGCGGCAGGTACCCTTCCGGCATGGCTTCAATATATCAACTTTCACGACACCCGGGTCCGGTATAGATCTGCTTCGACTCGAGGGTGCATCGCGAAACGCGCAGGCTGCAGACCGCCGGTCCGGCAGACCCGGTCCCCGCAGTTCCCACAGCGTCCTCCGCCCATCCAGGCTAAAATCGAAGTTTGCTTCTACCCTCCATCGCAGCGGTTCCGGCGCGCAACCGCTTCCGTTTGCCCGGGACCATGTTCCTGCGCGTTCTGGTCCAGCGCCGCAACCTGATCGGCCAATTGGTGCGCCGTGACTTCGAGCAGCGCTTCGTCGGTTCGGTGGCCGGTTGGGTGTGGGCCCTGATTCACCCGCTGGTGATGCTGGGCGTGTGGGTCTTCGTTTTCAAGGTCTGCCTGCGCGTGCCGCCCCCGCCCTCCGCGGCCAACAAAAGCTTCGTGGTCTGGTTGTTCTGCGGGCACCTGCCGTGGCTGCTGTTTTCCGAAACGCTACAGCGCTCGTCCACTACCATGGTGGATCACGCCAATCTGATCACCAAGACGGTCTTCCCCTCCGAGATCCTGCCCATCACGCTGTTCCTCTCGACGCTGATCAGCAACAGCATGGCCATGCTGCTGGCCGTGGCCGGAGTGCTGGTGACCGAGGGCCGCATCTACCCGACGATGCTGGCGCTGCCGATTCTCGTGCTGATCGTCTTTCTGCTCGCAACTGGATTGAGCTGGATCGCGTCCAGCCTCCAGGTCTATTTGCGGGACACGGCGCAATTCGTGATGGTGCTGCTTCCGGTCTGGTTCTGGTCCACGCCCCTGCTGCTGGACGAGTCCGCCTTCCCGGCCTGGGCTAAAGCGGTTGTTCGCTGGAACCCGCTAACTGCCGTCGTGCGAGGCTACCGTCAGACGATGCTGCTCAACCGCTGGCCCGATTGGGGAGACCTGGGCATCTCGGCCGGGCTCTCGATCGCGGTCTTCGTGATCGGCGGCCTGTTTTTCCGCCGTCTGAAGCGCGGCTTTGCCGACGTCCTGTAGTCTGGAAGATTGGAGAAGCGAACGAGCATGAATTGGACACGACGGGGTTTCTTGACCTCCGCCGCCGCGGCTCCCCTGCTGGCGAGCGCCTCGCACGGAGAGAAGGGCCTGCCTGGGGCGCGGCCGAACTTCGTTCTCATCGTGGCGGAAGATCTGGCTGCGTGGATGTTGGGCTGCTACGGAAACCTTGAGATCAAGACGCCCAATCTGGACAAGCTGGCCGCCTCCGGCGCCCGTTTCATCAATAATTTCGCTTGCACACCGGCTAGCTCCGCGAGTCTGGCCACGCTGCTGACGGGGCGCATTCCGCGCCAGCACGGCATTGCCGATTATCTGACCGCTACGCCGGGCAGAAACCCGGAACGCGGCCAGTCCTCCCCGCCCGCTTCTTTCTCGACTGAGGTGCTGGTGTCCGACCTGCTCTCGACCGCCGGCTACCACAGCGGCTTGGTGGGCCGCTGGAATCTGGGCAACGACGAGCATCCCGGCCACGGCTTTTCCGAGGTCTTCACCTTGCCTGGCGGCGACACCGTCGCGGTCAACCCGGCGCTGTTGGTCAACGGGCAGCAAACGCAGGAGAACGGTCCGACGCTCGAAGTCCTGACGCGTCAGGCCGCCGCATTTATCGGCCGCCAGAACGGGCCATTCCTGCTGGTGGTGTCGTACCCCGTCGCTTCCGCCGAGGGTGCCGCGTCCAAATACCTCGACCTTTACAAGACCAGCCAGTTCCAGACGTTTGGCATTCAACCCGCCGCCGCTTCCGCCCTCGACGGCAAAGCGATGCTGACCGATACGGTCGCCTCTATCCGTAAGTCGGCGGCAGGCATCGCGCTGCTGGACGAGCAGGTGGGCGCACTGCAGAAAGCGGTTATCCAGAAGGGCATCTTCGAAAACACGGTCGTCGTCTTCACGAGCGTTACCGGGCAGTTCCTGGGCCGCCGCGGGCTGTGGGGTTCGGGCTACGCCTCCGCCCCGCCCAACCTGTTTGAAGAGTCGGTCCACACGCCGCTGCTCGTAAGCTGGCCCGGCCACATCCCGACCGGCACATCCCGTCCGGAACTGGTGGGCGCTGCCGATCTCGTGCCGACCGTGGCTGAAATCGTGGGTGCGCCGCCGCCAGCGGGCCGCAATCTCTCCGGCCGCAGTTTTCTGACCGTCGCCTCGGGCAAGCCGCTGCCCAAGCGCCAGCCGTGGAAGGACCTGGTTTTCGGCGAATTGCGCGGTGTCGAAATGGCTCGAGACAATCGCTTCAAACTGTTGCTCCGCCCGGAGGAGCAGGGTGCCGACGAGTTGTACGATCTGCGCAAAGACCCCAACGAGCGCGTCAATCAGTACGAGAACCAGGAATACGCCGACGTGCGCACCCGGCTGGAAGCCGAGCTGCGCACCTGGCACGAGAAGTACTCCAGCTAGCAAATCGTCCCGGTAATTCAGGTCCCTGCTGACTTGCCCGGAAGAGCATAAGCCCGTCGATTGAATGTGGGGCAGGACGGCATCCTGCGGCGGGTTGGTAACCCGCCTCTGTCGAGCGGACCATTTAGCGCCGGTAAGCAACCGGCGCGCAGGATGCCAACCTGCCCCACATTCAACCGGCACTCCTGTCGACTTGCTTCCGCCGCCACTCTCTAAGCAGCTAACCCGACTGAGCCGTCCAGGATCCGCCCGCGTCTTGCGTTCACCCCTCGCGCTGTGATGGCATGGATCTCCATGCCAACGGACCCCATCGCCCCTCCATCCCAGAGGGCGTCGCACGCCCGCTTCTACGTGCTCGTCTTCGCGGTCACGCTGGCCATCCTCTCCTACATCGACCGTGTCGCCATTTCCAAAGCCGCGCCGTACATCTCGCACGACCTGGGGCTGAGCAAGCAGCAGATGGGCGCGGTGTTCGGGGCCTTCGCCCTGAGCTACGCCCTGGCGGAGATCCCCAGCGGCTGGATGGGCGACCTGCTGGGCGCGCGCAGCGTGCTGATGCGGATCGTGCTCTGGTGGTCGTGCTTCACCGCCTCGGTCACCATGATGTGGAGCTTCCCTTCGCTGTGGATCAATCAGTTTCTCTTCGGCGCGGGCGAGGCCGGCTGCTTCCCGAATCTGACCAAAGCCTTCAGCACATGGCTGCAACCGCACGAGAAGGTCCGGGCCCAGGGCATCATGTGGATGGCCGCGCGCTGGGGTGGCGCGGTGACGCCGATGCTGTGCGGGGTTATCTTCTTCTATCTGCCGTGGCGCGCCGCGTTCTTCATTTTCTCGGCGCTCGGGTTCATCTGGGCGTTTTTGTTCTTCCGCTGGTTCCGCGACAACCCCAAGGACCACCCCGGCGTCAACGCGGCGGAATGGGAACTGATCAAGGGCAACCAGCATATGGCCGGGCGGCACGGCGATGTCCCGTGGGGCAAAATGGTGCGCTCGCGCTCGGTTTGGCTGCTGTGGATTCAGTATTTCCTGATGACCTACCCGTGGTACCTGTACATCACGTGGATGACCATCTACCTGCTGGAATACCGCAAAGTCAGCCAGAATATGGCCAGCGTCTATGCGTTCTTCCCGCTCGCTTTCGGCGGCGTCGGCTGCGTCGTGTCCGGCTTCATGCTGCCGCGCGTCGCGCGCATGTTGGGCAGTATGGACCGCGCCCGCCGCACCGTGGGCACGGTCGGGTTCCTGATGGCGGGCGCGCTGATCCTGCTGCACACCCGGATTGAATCCGCGCTGCCGGCCATGCTGGTGCTGGGCCTGGCCAGCTTTTTCAACGACATTACGATGCCCTGCGCCTGGGGCACCTGCATGGATGTGGGCGGCAAATACGCCGGCACGCTCTCGGGCTCGATGAACATGATGGGCAACTTCGCGGGCTTCGTCTCGCCGTTCCTGGGCGGGGTGATCCTGCAGCACACCGGCAATTGGAACCTGTACCTGTACACCTTCGTCGCCTCCTACGCACTGGCCGCGCTGTGCTGGCCGTTCCTCGATTCCAGGAAGACGCTGGAGAGTATCGAGGCCTGACCGGGCGATAAGCCAGGCTGATTCTTCGAAGCCGGGGTAGCCGGGTTTGTTATGGTGAAGGATTATCCCATGACACTGGCGGTTCCGGACATCCTGGCTCGAATTGTCGAGGTGAAGCGCGTCGAAGTCGCCGCGAAGCTCAAACTGCGCAAGGGCTTGGAGCGCAACGCCGAGTCGCAGCGCGGGCAGCGGCGCGGCTTCCGCAAGGCGCTCGAGGCGGTGACTCCCGCAATCATCTCGGAGATCAAGAAGGCCAGCCCGAGCAAAGGATTGCTCGCCGCCGACTTCAATCCCTCGAAGCAAGCCCAACAGTATTTCGCGGGTGGGGCCTCGGCGCTCAGCGTGTTGACCGACAAGCAGTTCTTCCAGGGGTCGCTGAACGATTTGAAGATCGCCCGCGCCTCGGCCGCGCTGCCGGTGCTGCGCAAGGACTTCACCATCCACGAGATCGACGTCGTGGAGGCCGCCGCATCGGGAGCCGACGCGATCCTGCTGATTACCGCCATTCTGTCGCGCGCCGAGATCGCCGCACTCCAGCAACTGGCGTGGGACTACGGCATGGATGCGCTGGTCGAGGTACACGACGACGCGGAGTTGGATGTCGCACTCGCAGCAGGCGCGCAGATCGTCGGCGTGAACAACCGCAACCTGCGCACATTTGAACTGTCGCTGGAAACCTCGGAGCGACTGGCGGCGAAGATGCCGGCGGAGGTTTTGAAAGTCACCGAGAGCAGGATTCACTCCCGCGCCGATGTCGAGCGGTTGATGGGATGCGGGTTCCAGGCATTTCTGGTGGGTGAGCACCTGATGAAATCGGGCGATCCGAGTGCGGCGTTGAAGGCGCTGACCGGGCGATGAGCCGGGTGCTGGTGAAGATTTGCGGGATCACCTGCGTCGAGGACGCCCTGGCGGCAGTCGAGGCGGGTGCCGACGCTTTGGGGTTTAATTTCTTCCCCGGCAGTCCGCGCTGCATCACCGTAGAAAAGGCCGTCGAAATCACGGCTGGAGTCCCGCAAAACACTGTGAAAGCCGGTGTCTTTGTGGATACTCCACCGGAGGAAATCGCCCGTACGGTGCGGGCGGCGGGGCTGGACGTGGCCCAGGTGCACGGTGAAGCGCGCGGGTTGACGGTCCGTTTCTGGCAGGCGCTGGCGGCCGGACCGGGCCTCGAAGAGCGTACGCGGACCAGTGCGGCGGAGGCGTTCCTGATCGACACGCCAGCCGGAGCCCAGCGCGGCGGCACCGGACGCGTCTTCGACTGGGGCCTGGTTGAAGGCCTCCCGGGGAAGATCATCCTGGCTGGCGGACTGGGGCCGGACAACGTGGCGGAGGCCATCCGGCAGGTGCGGCCGTGGGGCGTGGACGCCTGTTCGAGAATCGAAAGCGCGCCGGGCCGAAAGGACGCCGCGAAGGTGCGAGCATTGATAAAAGCGGTGCGAGAGGCAGAGGGATCATGAGCAGTCCACGAACGCCCGATGCGGGCGGGCATTTCGGTCCATACGGCGGCAGGTACGTGCCCGAGACTTTGATGGCTCCGCTCGAAGAGTTGGAGCGCGCGTACTACGAAGCACGGCAGGATCCGGCGTTTCAGGCTGAACTGGTGGATCTGTTGGCGAACTACGCCGGCCGCCCCACGCCGCTGTACGAAGCCAAGCGGCTGAGCGAGCAACTGGGCGGGGCTCGTATCTTCATCAAACGCGAGGACTTGCTGCACACCGGCGCGCACAAGATCAACAATTGCCTGGGGCAGATTCTGCTGGCCCGCCGCATGGGCAAGCGCCGCATTATCGCCGAGACCGGCGCGGGCCAGCACGGCGTGGCTACGGCTACGGTGTGCGCACTGTTCGGCCTGGACTGCACGGTTTACATGGGCGACGAGGACATGCGGCGGCAGCGGCTGAACGTGTTCCGCATGAGGCTGTTGGGCGCCAAGGTGGTCGCGGTCCACAGCGGCAGCAAGACGCTGAAGGACGCCGTCAGCGAGGCCATGCGCGACTGGGTCACGAACGTCGATTCGACGCATTACCTGCTGGGCTCGGCGCTGGGCGCGCACCCGTATCCGATGATGGTGCGCGACTTCCACCGCTGCACCGGCGACGAGGCGCGCAGGCAGATGCTAGAACGGATCGGGCGGCTGCCGGATACGATCTTCGCCTGCGTGGGCGGGGGATCGAACGCGATTGGAATCTTCACGGCATTCCTCGACGACGCGGAAGTGAAACTGGTGGGCATCGAGGCGGGCGGGCGGGGCGCCAAACTGGGCCAGCACGCGGCTCGACTCTCGGGCGGGCGGCCGGGCGTGCTGCAGGGGGCCTATAGCTATCTGCTGCAGGATGGCGACGGGCAGGTGTCGCTGACGCACTCGATTTCGGCGGGGCTGGACTACGCGCTGATCGGTCCCGAACACGCCTACCTGCACGACCAGGGGCGGGCGGAATACTTGTCGGCGCGCGACGACGAAGCATTGGCAGCCGCAACGAGACTGGCTCGCACGGAGGGGATCATTCCAGCCCTGGAGTCGGCCCACGCCGTGGCCGAGGCGATCCGGCAAGCACCCGACGCCAAGGGCAAGGTATTCCTGGTAAACCTGTCGGGACGCGGGGACAAGGACACGGACATCTACCGCGAGAATCTGCCGGAATTGGATAGTCCGGAGGGCTAAGGGGTTGGGGACAAGGATGGAAAGCAGTCAACGCATCGCACGGCGATTTGCGGAGTGCAAGAGCGCGGGGCGGCCGGCGCTGGTGGCGTACCTGACGGCGGGCGACCCTTCGCCGGAGCGCACGCCTGGCCTGGTGCTGGCGCTCGAAAGGGGCGGGGCGGACATCCTGGAATTGGGTGTACCCTTCTCCGACCCGATCGCCGACGGGCCGGTGATCCAGGAAGCCTCGGACCGGGCGTTGAAGGCGGGCACCAGCGTCGCCAAAGTGCTTGAAATCGCACGCGCCATCCGCCAGCGCAGCGAGATTCCCTTGGTCCTGTTCAGCTATCTGAACCCGCTGCTGAGCTACGGCTTCTCCCAGTTGGCCAGCGACGCCCGCGAGAGCGGGATCGACGGCGTGCTGCTGACCGACGTGAGCGTGGAAGAGGCGGGCGAGCCGGTGAGTCAACTGCGCGCGCACGGCCTGGATACGATCTTCCTGGCGGCCCCGACCAGCACCGAGCGGCGGCTGAAACTGGTGGCGGAGTATTCGAGCGGGTTCGTCTATGTGGTGTCGAGAACCGGCGTGACGGGCGAGCGGTCTTCGCTGGCGGCGAACGTCGAACCGCTGTGCACCCGGCTGCGAGCCTTGACGGACAAGCCGCTGGCGGTGGGTTTCGGCGTCTCGAAACGCGAGCACGTGCAGGCGCTGGGCGAGTACGCCGACGGCGCGGTGGTGGGAAGCGCGATCATGCGGATAGTGGACGGGCATCCGGATGCCGAAATCGAAGCGCGGCTGGAAGCCTTCCTGGCCGACCTGACTGGCGGCCAGCCGTGAGCCCGGAGCAGGCGCAGGCGGCGCTCGACGAATTGCGGGCAGCCATCGACGAGGTGGACCTGAAGCTGCTGGCGCTGTTCAACGAACGGGCCAACGTGGCGGGCCAGATCGGCGACATCAAGCGCGCCGCCGCGCTGCCGATTTACGAACCGAAGCGCGAAGAACTGGTGTTCAAGAACGTCACGGAGAACAACCGGGGACCGCTGCCAAACGACGCAATTCGCCGGCTCTACGAACGCATCGTGGACGAGATGCGCACGCTGCAGCGCGAGCGTATGAAACGGGCTCAGGCGCAACTTCAGCAAGAAGCTCAAGCCGAAGCCCAGGCCAAGGGAGAGAACCTGTGATCATCATCATGGAGCGGGGCGCCACCGAGGAGCAGGTCGAGAACGTCATCGAGAAGCTGGTGGATCTGGGGTTCACCATCCACCGGTCCACCGGAGCGGTCCACACGGTACTAGGGGCCGTGGGTCCGAACGAGGACTTCGAACCGTCCGAGTTTGAAGTGCTGCCGGGGGTGAAGGAATGCCACCGCGTGATCGCACCCTACAAGCTGGCGAACCGGGCGTTCCGGCCGGACGGCACCGTGGTGCGGATCGGCGGCGTGGAAATCGGCGGCAAACGCGTCGTGGTGATGGCGGGGCCGAGCAGCGTCGATAACGCAACGCAGATCGAGCGTTCGGCGGAGGCCGTGGCCAAGTCCGGTGCCAGATTCCTGCGGGCCGGCGCGTATAAGCAGCGCATGTCGCCCTACGTGTTCCAGGGCCTGAGCGAGAACCTGTTGAAGGCTCTGCAGAAGGCGGCGGAGCGCAACGGACTGCTGACGGTGAGCGAGATTGTGGACGCCTCGCAAGCGCCGTTGATGGAGCAGTACGTGGACCTGCTGCTGGTGGGTTCGCGCAACATGCAGAACTACGGACTGCTGGGCGAGTTGGGAAAGCGGCGGCGTCCGGTGATGATCAAGCGCGGCGTGGGCGCGACGGTGGAAGAGTTGCTGGTGTCGGCGGATTACATTCTGTCGGGCGGTAACTACGACGTGATCGTGTGCGAGCGCGGGATCCGGACGTTCGAGACCTCGACGCCTTACACCTTCGATGTCGGGTCGATTCCGGCGGTGAAGAAGCTGTCGCACCTGCCGATTCTGGGGGACGCTTCGCGCGGCGCGGGGCGGCGCGACAAGGTTGCGGCGCTGGCGCGGGCGGCCATCGCGGCGGGCGCGGACGGGCTGCTGCTCGACGTGCACCCGGATCCCGAAAGCGTGCTGGGCGAGGGTTCGCAATCGCTAAATCCGGCTCAACTCGAGGAGTTGATGGTGCAGTTGAAGATCATCGCGCCGGCCGTGGGACGGCAGTTGTAACGGAGCCGCGACCGTAAGGGAGTGGTGGTATCAACCGGACTCGTTGTCTTGTGACTGGGGTTGATCTTCGGCTGGCTTGAGTGGGAGTGGGCTAGATGCGTCGTAGCAATGCTACCGCTCCCTAATGGTCGCGGCTCCGTCCAGAACGGAGCAGGTAGGTAGATGAATCCATGAATACGGTAGCAATAGCGGGTGTCGGGTTGATCGGCGGCTCCTTCGGTCTGGCGCTGCGGGCGGCCGGGTTCGGCGGCAGAATCGTGGGCGTCAGCCGGCCGGGGACCGTCCGCAAAGCGATGGATCGAGGCGCGATCGATGCGGGCGTGAGCCTGGAAGAGGCGGCGGCCGAGGCCGACCTGCTGTTCCTGTCCCAGCCCGTCTCGATCATTCTGGAGACGCTCGAAAAGTTGGGCGGGAAGCTGAAGCCGGGCGCGCTGGTGACCGACGCCGGCAGCACGAAACGGCGCATCTGCGAGTGTGGCGTCAAGCAACTGGGCGCCGGCGGCTTCCTGGGCGGTCATCCGATGGCGGGCAAAGAGACCACGGGGGTGGAGGCCGCCGAAGCGGAACTGTTCCGCGGCAGGCCGTGGCTGGTCACCCCGTGCGTCGCGGAGAACATGGGTAGCGCGCCATCTCCCGAGTTGCTGATGTGGCTGAAGCGGATCGGCGCGCGCACCGTGATCTGCACCCCGGAAGACCACGACCGGTGGGTGGCGAGGTCGTCGCACCTGCCGCAGATGCTCTCCACCACGCTGGCGGAGTGGTTGGGGGGGCGCGAGGACCGGGAGGCCATCCTGGGAGCCGCCGGGCCCGGACTGGGCAGCATGACGCGGCTGGCGCAGAGTTCCTGGGAGATCTGGAGGGACATCCTGGCCACGAACGGGGACTATATCGCCGAGGCGCTGCGCGAGTTTCACGCGGAGTTGGACCAGACGACCGGCACGCTGGCCAGCGGCTCGCTCGAAGCCACATTTCACGCGGGTGCGGACTTCGCCGCCCGGGTGCGTAAGGGTAAGTAGCTGGGGCCGAACCGGGGCGCGCGCTTCCTGCTGCGACAACTCGAGGCGTCCATCGCCAACCCGATTGAGAGTTCCGGATGGCCGATTGGCAATCGGCCGCAGCTTACCAAGCTGCCCCACAACGGCGGCATCGCCGCGGCGTCCAACTGCATGTCGTCGAGTACCGGCGCTGTTGGTTTTTCCCGCACTGGCGTCTGTGATAGGCTAACCTCGCATCTGCTGTCACTCCCATGATTAGACGAGACTTCCTTCACACTGCCCTGGGGGCTGCGGCCCTCGCTGCCCTGCCCCGCGCTTCCGCGGCATCGCGCGCCTACATCGATCTCGACCCGACGCGACCGGGCGCGACGATCTCGCCGCTGATGCACGGTCATTTCATCGAGCACCTGGGCGGCGTGATCTACGACGGCGTATGGGTGGGCGAGGATAGCCGCATCCCCAACGTGGGGGGTATCCGCAAGGCCCTGGTGGACGCGCTGAAGCCGCTGCACCCGCCCGTGATCCGCTGGCCCGGCGGCTGCTTTGCCGACTCCTATAACTGGCGCGACGGCGTCGGCCCGCGCGCCTCAAGGCCGACGCGGACCAACTTCTGGATGGACGTCGAAGGCCTCGCCAAGCAGGCCGGCGGCCCGCAGAAGTTCGAGCCGAATGCGTTCGGCACCAACGAATTCATGCGGCTGTGCCGGATGACCGGCGCGGAACCGTACTTCGCGGGCAACGTGCGCAGCCTGCCAGCCAAAGATTTCTACGAGTGGATCGACTACTGCAACGCGCCAGCGGGCTCGACTACGCTGGCCAAACTGCGCGAGCAGACCGGCGACCACGACCCGTTCAACGTCCACTTCTGGGGCGTAGGCAACGAGAGTTGGGGCTGCGGTGGGGAAATGACGCCCGAGGAATACTCGACGGCCTTCCGGCGCTACACGGCCTGGACGCCGGGCATGGGCGTACCTTTGAACTTCATCGCCTCGGGGCCGAACGGCGATGAAATCGAGTGGACACAGCGTTTCTTCGCCGCGCTGGCAGCCAAGAACAAAGACCTGGTGGAGCGGGTCTGGGGCTGGGCGCTGCACTACTACTGCGGGACGGCCGGCGAGTCGCCGATCGAATTCAGCAACGACGAGTGGTACGAACTGCTGGCCAAGGCCAACCGCATGGAGTCGATCATCGAGCGGCACTGGGGCGCCCTCGGGATCAACGATCCCAAGCACCACGTAAAGCTGGCCGTGGACGAGTGGGGCGCGTGGCACAACGTCGGCACCGAGCCGCACCCGGCCTACATCTTCGCCCAGCAATCCTCGATGCGCGACGCGCTGGTTTCCGGCCTGACGCTCGACACCTTCCAGCGCCATCCCGAGAAGGTTGGCATGGCCAACGCGGCGCAGTTGATCAACTGCCTGCACGGCCTGTTCCTGGCCTACGAGGACAAGTTCACGGTCACGCCCAACTATCACGTCTTCGCCATGTACGCCGCGCATCAGGGCGCCGCGAAAGTGGCCGCCCAGATCGACACGGAATTCCGTAGCGTGGCGGGGCAGGTCCCGCTGCCGGAACTGAGCGGATCGGCGTCGATCGCTAACAAGACCTTGACGTTAACGCTGGTCAATACCCGGCACGACGCCCAGATGGAGAGAACGATCCGGCTGCGCGGTGCGTCTGCTAAATCAGTGAAGGCGACGATCCTGGCGAACTCCGACCTGCATGCGCACAACACGTTCGAAGCGCCGCGTACCGTGGAGCCGCGCAGCGAGACGCTGACCGCTTCCGGTGCGGAGTTCACCGTGCGGATCGCACCCGCCTCAGTGACGAAGCTGGAAATTGAGCTGGTTTGAGGCTAATGAGTAATTCAGCCGAGTGGATTCCGTTCGAATGGCCCGCAGCCTGGAAAGCCGAACAAGTAGGTCTGCTGCACGATACGCCTTTCAACGCGCTGTGCTTCCAGGGAGCGCCCCCGCAGGGCGTCCTGGAAGCGGCCAAAGCCGCCGGCCTCAACGTGCCGGAATTGGACTGGAAAGCCTGGAAGGGGATCGACTGGTCCAAATCCAACGGGATCGCCGCCATCAGTGACGGCTTCTGGCCCGCCTACAGCTACAAGGGACTCGCGGATGGGAGCGCCGGGCCTACCGGGGAGCCCTGGCTGGACGCCAATGGCTGGCTGTACCTCTACGCTCGCGAACGGGCCGGTGAACGCGCGGTATGGGTGCGGTCGGACCCGCCCGAGGACCCGCGCACGGTTCGTCAGCCGCACCTGCACTTGTTGATGGCCGAGGCGTTTACCTACGGCGGCCGCCGCCCGCTGTGGCTGCCGCCCGAGTTCGCCGCAGCCGTGGCAGCGGGCGCCGAGCGGGCAATCACCGACTGGAAAAAGCTGGGGGACACCGCACGCTGGCTGCAGCAGCACGAAGCCTGGCACGCTTGGCCTGCCGTGGCGCCGCTGGTCCTGCTATCCGATTTCAGCGGCGACAACGAGTATCTGGCCGGCGAGACGATGCTGCTGGCGGCGCGCAAGCAGATCCCGTTCCGGCCCGTTACGACTACTCAACTGAAGGCCAGCGACCTGGTTGGGCGGAGAGCCGTGGCGTACCTGGATCAGGCTCCGCTCAGCCCCAAACTGCTGGCGCTGCTCAAAACGTTTGCCAGCGAGGGCGGACTGGTGCTGGTTGGCCCGGCGTCCGCCAAGGCGTTTGCTGGACTCAAGCCCGTGACCGCGCACCCGCATCCCCGCTTCGACATCCTGGCAATGGGCAAGGGCCGCATGGCGCTGGCGCGGGCAGCCTTTGACGACGCCTGGACGCTGGCCGAAGACGCGCACCTGCTGATGAGCCGCCGCTACGATCCGGTGCGGCTGTTCAACGGCGGACTGCTGCACACCCATACGGTGGGCTCGGTCGATGGGCACCGCTCGCTCGTCCACATCGTCAACTACGGCGCAGAACCCTTTTTCCACGCGGTTGTTCTGCAGGTTACCCGCCCAATCCGGTCTGCGAAATCCTACCTCTCCGGCTCAACGGAAACGAAGACGCTCGAGATCAGCGGCGATCCGGCCCGGCCGGAAATCGTTATTCCGCACTTTTCCGTATATCTTGCCGTAGAATTGGAAAACGCCCATGCCTGAGTACCCTTGCCACCGCCACGCTTTGTCACGACGCCAGGCACTGGCGGGGCTCGGCTCGCTGGCGCTCACGCCGTTCGTCTCCAAACTCCAGGGTTATGTGCCGCAGGCACCCACGTCTCCGGTCAGCATCGCCCGCTGCCCGAGCTATGGAGCGGAACTGACGCCGACGCTGGGCCGCATGCTGGACCAACTCGGAGGCTTGGGCAAGTTGGTAGCCGGCAAGACGGTGGCGATCAAGGTGAACCTGACGGGCAGCCCCCGGCAGCGCCTGGGACGGACGCCGTCCGAACTGGCCCACTACACGCACCCCGCCGTGATCGGCTCGACGATTCGCCTGTTGGCTGCGGCCGGGGCCCGGCGCATCCGGGTGCTGGAAGGGTGCTTCTGCTGCAGCGACCCACTGGAAGAGTTCATGCTCGACGCCGGCTGGGATCCAAACCCGCTATTGAACGCCGCGCCGAACGTGGAGATGGAGAACACCAACGTGCTGGGGCGCGGCAAGCGCTACCTGCGACTGATGTCGCCGCAGGGCGGGTACGTTTTCAAGGGCTTCGATTTCAATCACGCCTGGGCCGAGAGCGACGTCGTGGTCTCGATTGCCAAGCTCAAGGAACACGCGACGGTAGGCATCACGCTGGGCATGAAGAACATGTTCGGGGCGACGCCAATCACGATATACGGCGATGGGTGCGGCAAGGACGAACCCTCGCTGGAAGCCAAGGGCGGCCGGGGCAGCACGATGCACGAAGGGGCGGTCGCTCCGTCGAAGAGCGCGCCGCAAGAAGTGGATCCAAACTCGCCGCGCCGGGGCGACTACCGCATGCCGCGCATCGTGGTGGACGTCTGCGCGGCGCGCCCAGTTCATTTGACGATCATTGACGGCATTTCGACCATGATCGGCGGGGAAGGACCGTGGACCGGTCCGCGCATGAAGATCGCCTCGCCGGGGGTTTTGATCGCCGGGTTCAATCCGGTCTGCACCGACGCGATCGGAACGGCGGTGATGGGCTACGACCCGATGGCAAAGCGCGGGCAACCGCCCTTCGACGTCTGCGACAGCTTCCTGGAACTGGCCGAGGCAAGAGGTTTGGGCACGCGCGATCCGGGGCGGATAGAGGTGGTCGGCGTGCCTGTCAAGGACGCGCTTTTCGATTTCAGGAAATACCGGGGCGGCGGGTTCCCGGGCGAGGGCAGTTAGCAGTTAGTCCTGGGGAGATGGCGGTCCGGCATCTCCCCAAGAAACCCACACGCAGGCGGGCACTGGAGTGCCCGCGCGGCGCTGGAGCGCCGCCCCACCACTGCCACTAGGCGCGGCGTTGGACGTGCACGCCGCCGTTGACGGTTTCCAGCTTGATGGGTGCGCCGCCCGAACCCAGGCTCAGTTCGAGTGTGTTCGGCCCGGCACCCCACTGCCCCTTCGTGATTTTTGCTCCCGGGAAATCGCTATCCACTCCGCCGTGAACCGTGTTGGCCCGGATCGTGGCGCTGTAGGAATCGGGCAAAGCCAGGGTGACGCCGCCGTTCACGGTTTCAACGTCGAGCCCTTCGCCTTCCCACTTTGCACCCGATAGTTCTACGTGCACGCCGCCGTTGACCGTCCGCCCGTCGATTCTGCCCGCTACCCCGGCGAGGTGAATGCCACCGTTGACGGTCCTCATCTTCAGCGCTCCGCTGACGCCGTCCACGTTGATTCCGCCGTTCACCGTTTCCATGCTCAGGTCGATCCGGGCGGGCACGAAGATCTCGTAACTGGCCGACCAGCCCCAGTTATGGCGGCCGCTTCCCTGGGGACCCGTGGCCCGGACCCTCTGGTTCTCGGCGACTACCTTGACCTGGGCGATGGTGGCCTCAGCCTCGTTCTTCGACTCGCCCCACGCTTCAACCTTGGCGCGGACCAGGATCTCTTTCTTATCCCAGGCGACCACGCGGATGCCGCCGTTAGGCGCAGCGTCCACATCCAGGCGGCTGCCCGCGCTCATGTGGCTTTCGCGGATTTCGCAGGCGCGGCCGGACCGCGCCTCGTCGCACTTCATTCGGTTTCCCGGCTCAACCGCTCCGGCGAGCGTGCCGAGGGTGAGCAGGGCCAGCCCCGCAGTGTACAAGTTTCTCATCAGGTGAATGACTCCCTTCGCACAGGAGAGACGGAAAATAAGGGCCGCCGTTCGAAGATTGTTACATCCTGGCGCAGAAAGGCGGGGGCGGCTCCCCACGGGCCGCAATCGGGGTAGAATCCTTGGGGAGTCCGCGCCCTGGCGGGGGAGGTTGAGGCATGAAGAAAGCCCTTGTGTTGTGCTTACTCGCGGCTTGCGCGCAGGCTGTCACGCTGGTCGATCACGGCCGGTCGTCCTACTCCATTTGCATCTCGTCGTCTGCCTCCGCCTCCGAACAGCGGGCTGCAGCCGAGTTGCAGCGTTTTGTCGAGGAGATATCGGGCGCGCGCCTGCCCATCGTCAAGGACACGCAGAAACCCAAAGGCGATCTGGTGCTGGTGGGCGACAGCAAAGCGCTGCAAGCGCTTCACGCGGGCATCGAGTTCGACAAACTTGGCACGGAGAGTTTCGTGCTGAAGACGTCGGGGCGCCACCTGATCATCGCGGGAGCACACCAGCGCGGGACGCTGTACGGCGTCTACGCATTGCTCGACAAGCTGGGTTGCCGCTGGTTCACGGCGAAGGTGTCGCGGATTCCCCGCCAGCCGACAATTCAGGTTGCAGCGCTGAATGAAGCGCACACGCCAGCCTTCGAGTACAGGGAGCCGTACTTCACTGAAGCCTTCGACCGGGATTGGGCCGCGCGCAATCGCGTTAACGGGCATTCCGCGGCGCTTGACGCGACGACGGGCGGCAGGATGAACTACTACCCGTTCGTCCATTCCTTTTACGAGATCCTGCCGCCTGGCAAGTACTTCGCCGCGCACCCGGAGTACTACGCACTGATCGACGGCCAGCGGCGCGGCGAGCGCGGGCAGCTGTGCCTGACGAACCCGGACGTGCTGCGGATTGCCATCGAGCGCGTCAGGGAGTGGATTCGCGACCACCCCGAGGCTTCGATTTACTCGGTCTCTCAAAACGACTCGGAGGGCTGGTGCGAGTGCGACCGCTGCCGGAGGGTTGAGCAGCAGGAGGGCGGACAGCACTCCGGGGTGATCCTGCAATTCGTCAACGCGCTGGCGGCCGAGATCGAAAAGACGAATCCGGACAAGCTAATCGACACGCTGGCCTACTGGTACTCCGAGCAGCCGCCGGCGCACGTGCGGCCGCGTCCCAACGTGCGCATCCGGCTATGCCCGATCGGCATCTGCAACGCGCACAGCTTCGCGCAGTGCCCGCGCAGCGCCTACTTCTACCAGAACCTGCAGGCCTGGTCGAAGATCACGGACCAGTTGTACATCTGGCACTACAACACGAACTTCGCCCACTACCTCGCTCCCTTTCCGGACTTCGACGAGTTGGCGGCGGACATTCCGCTGTACCAGCGCATGGGGGTGAAGGGGCTGTTCCTGGAAGGCGACGGCGCGAAGGGCGGCGGTGCGGAAGACGCCGAACTGCGCTCGTACGTGATGGCGCGCCTGCTGTGGGACACGGGGACGGACGTGAATCAAGCCGTGGACGAATTCATGCAAGGGGTGTACGGGCCTGCGGCCAAGCCCATGCGCAACTACTACGACCTGCTGCAGCGCGAAGTCCGCGCGGCTCCTGAGGGCGAGGGCCGGCATCTCTGGATCTACGATATTCCGGACTTCAGCGACAACTTTGCCGCCCAGGCCAGAGTACTGTTCCGCTCCGCCGAGAATCTGGCCGGCACGGACGATGTCGTGCTGCGCCGGGTGAAACAGGCGCGTTTGTCGCTCGACTATCTGGACGCCATGCTGGCGCTGCGCTTCGACGTGCGGGGGGGCGACTACGGGCCGGCCGATCCGGATGCTGCCCGCGCCAGGTTGAAGGAGGTGATCCGAAGTGGCCGGGCGTTTGGCGTCACCCAATTCGTCGAAGGCGTCGAACCTGAGGACACCGAATTGCTGGTCATGAAGACGAAGGCGTACGTGGTTAACACGGTGGAGGACAGGGACTGGCGCCTGGACGTGGTCCCGGAGTTCAATGGACGCGTCGTACGGATGATCGACAAGCGGACCGCCAGGGACTTGCTGCGCCGCCCCGCTCTCGGCGAGGGCGGCGGGATTCCCAATCTCGGCGGCTTGGCGGTCTCGATTTATCCTGACCCGCATGCGCGGAGTTGGGTGGTCAACTGGGCGGCGGAGCAAGCGGGCGGCAACGCCCAGGTCGCGGTTCAAGACCGCCTGACACTGCTGGGCATGGCATCGAACGGACTGGTGCTGCACCGCACCTTCCGCCTGAGCGGGGGGAGCGTCCACGTCGAGACCGTGGTTGAGAATCCTACCCAAGCCGCAGTCGATTGCGTGCTGCACACCCGCGCGGACTTTGCTCCAGAGGACATCGACGACACGCTGGTGAACTTCCGCGGCCAGGACGGCAGTGCGGTGAGCAGCAGGCTGGTCTCCTCGGGGGAGCCGCCCGCGGGCAATCTGAGCTGGCTGGAGAGCGCCCAACCCGATGGCGTCTGGACGCTGGGCGGTCCGGCGGGAGTCAAGGTGTGGAACCGATTCGACGCCGCCCAAATGCGGCGTTGCTTCGTGAATTGGACGGCGAAATCGCATCCCAGGGTCAGTTTAGGCAGCTGGTCTGTGCCGCAGCACCTGAACCCAGGAGCGAGCTTCCGGCTGGACATGGAGTACGGAACGGCCAAAGAATAAGTACGGGGCGCGTTGTGCCGGGGACGCGTCGGGGGTCTGCCACACGTTGTCCCGGTCGCTGCTCCGAACGATTGAATCCGCGACCGGGAAGGCAGCTCGCGTGTTACCGGACTTAACCGCTTTCAGCCGCTCGCGGCTTGGCGCCGCGAGCGGCCGGGATATGCGGGCACGATCTACTTGAGGCCGCTTAACATCAACATGCCAATCTGCGTGGCTGCGCCAAGCACCCAATAGACGCCCACCACGGCGATGCTCGAGCCGCGCTTGGCACCCGTGACCTTCTGAATCGCGATCACCAGCAGAACCACGTACCAGGCTTCGAAAAGGTTGATCTGGGTCAGAACGTTGAACAGGAATTTGTTGTCCGTGACGAACATAGCCGGGCCAATGGTCCACATGATGTCCATCATGCTGTTCACCGAGTCCACGCCGCGCAGGCTGACGATCAGCAACGTGAGCAGCAGCGACGGCAGCACGACGAGTTTGGCGTACAGGAAGGCCGACAAGATGGGCTTGAATTTCCCTTTCGCCGTAAACATGGCCGCAAGTCCGGTCAAGATGCCCGCGCCAATCAGGCTCATTACCGCGTAGCCGATCGGCTGGAAGATCAGCTTCCAGTCGGCTGGCTTGTTGGCGGCTTCGCGCAGCGCCTGGGCCACCTGCGGCGGGGTGCTGTCGTTGATCATTCCCAAAGTGGCGCGCGAGGTGTACGGGTGCAGGAAATACTGCACGACCAGCATGACGACGCATCCTGCGACGAGGGGGATCACCCAATCCGGCCGGTCACGCAGCCGCTCAAAGAGCGCAGCCGGGTTGACGAAAACGTCGATCAGCCCGCGGACGGGAGACACCGGCTCCGATTGGGAAGCCGGCTGAGAGGAAGGAGACGATGAGGCGGTAGCCATAGGGGTTTCCTGATTCTATGTGCAGCATCGAGTCGCCGCAATCAGTGAATTATATGCCGACTGAGAAGGGAACACCACGAAGAAAACAGCGGGGCGAGAGGATACTGCCGGGGACGGTTCGCGGTTCCAGGCTCACAGGAAATCCGCACCTGAGAATGCTGCGCTTCAGCGCAGCTTGTGGAGTTGCTGAACCACTGCGTCGAGACCTTTGCGCCGGTAAAGCTCCATCAGCCGCTCCTCCTCGCCACAGGGCGGGAGAACGCCCAGCAGTCGAGGGTCGCGGAGAGCCTGCCGGGAGGGCAGCCAGAGCGCCCCGTCGGAGAACTCAACCGAACTGACGAACCCGGTCATGGCAGCGAGCGAGGCCGGTCCGCCGTTTGGAAGCGAGAAGCGCAAGGCGCCTTCCTTGGACGCCGAGCCGGTCTGGCCGGGGGCGAGACTGACGTCCGCGGGCAGCGAGCCGGCGGCGTATTCCCTGCCTTGGGCGTCGCGCACCAGCCACAGCACCTCGATCGAGCGCACCGGTTTGGTGCCAACATTGCGGAGCACCACATGCGGTGCACGGGCCTCATCACCGGCGATTCTAACGGTGCCGCTGAGCAATTCCACCGGCGTGGCGGGCAGCGAGAGCGCGGCCAGATTGACCACGCGCTCCGGTTCGACCGCGGTGGCACGACCCGCACTTGCCGCTTGCACCGCCAGACGCGGCTGCGCGGAGTCGCGCGCCAAAGCCTCGATCAACTCATTTCGCAGTGCGCCGGCGCCGCCCCGCTCCAGAACCGTCAAGAGGGCTTTGCGGTCGCGCCGGGCTTCGAGTTCCCAGGCCAGCATGGAGCGCCGGGCGTTCATGCGATTGGGACCGTAGAAGGCAAGATCCTCAAACAGAATGCCGTCGAGTTGCACGTCCACGACGGCGCCCGGCCCGGTTTGCAGCGGACGCATCAGGCGCAAATCGATATGCACCGGGAAGGTATCGCTGGTTTCAATGTCGAGGCTGGGGACGGTGACCGAAGCGCGGCCGCCCGGAGTGCGGTCCTGCGCAGTAACCAGCAGCGACACCGCCCGGATGCGCCGCGCGCCGGTGTTCTTGAGCTGCAAAGTCGAGTGGAGTTCGAGCAGCAGGGCGCCGCCCCGCGCGGTGACCCGGGACGTGCCCCAGTCGGCGGAGACCAGCGCAACCGGAGCGTCCGGCGGGAGGTCCACACGGAACGAGCCCGGCTGCGTCTGAGCCTGCAACGCCAGCGTGACCAAGGCCAAGAATGCGAGCCTATTCCACATATACCTGTTGCAGGGTTACTTGCCCCGTCTCCCCGTCAATCACCCTCGAACGCGTGCTGCCGTCAAAATCCGTCTCGGTGCGGGAGACATTCGCGACGGGCAACAATACCTGCATGCCGAGGTCGCCCGCTGCCGGCCCCTGCGTGGGCAACTCCCAGGCAGGCACGGAGGCCACGGGCAAAGAACTGCCCCCCGGGGTGCGCAGCCACCAGCCGGCGGTCAAGACGAACACCAGCGCACCGCACACGACGGCCCACCGCCACGGTGGGTAGGGCGCTGGCGAGGGCAAATCATCTGCGTCCTCTTCCACTGCGGCGTCGGACGGAGCCAAGCCAGGTGCCAGAGAACCGACGGTCAACCCCAGGCGTATGTTGGCGCGCAATTCAGCTTCCAGATCGTCCCAGGCCGAAGCTTCCGCGCCAGGCTGCCCAACCGTCGGCTGGCGCAATTCGGCAGCGGTGACGTCGCCCAGTTCGATCCGGTCGGCGCGGAAGAGCTCAAACTGACGTTTGCAGCGGGAGCACAGAAGCAGGTGCAAGCGGGTAGAAAAGGACTCCTGCCAAGCCAGTTCGCCGCCAGCCAGCAGGGCGATGGCCGACTGTTCGGGATGATGCGCGTGCGGGTTCATGCGCGCCTCCCTTCCAGGTACTTCCTGAACTTCACCCTCGCGTTCGCTATGTGGGAGCGCACGGTAGCTTTACCGCAATTCAAGATCAGCGCAACCTCTTCGGCTGGCATGTCCTCGACGTCGCGCAATACCAGCGCGATGCGTTCCCGCTCGGTCAACCGGTCGAGTCCGGCTTGCAGCAACCGGCTGCGCTCCGAGCGCAGGACTCGCTGCTCAGGATTCAATTCCGCGGGAGTGCTGAGTGGATCGGCCAGATCGTCAATCGACGAGAGAGCCATGCGGCCGTGCCGGCGGAGGTGGTCGATGGCGGTATTTGAGGCGATGCGGGACAGCCAGTGACCCGCCTTGTCGAGGTCGCGGAGCTGGTCGCGGCGCTGCAGCGCCTTGATGAATGTCTCTTGAGCCAGATCCTGGGCGTCCTCGACGTTGCCGACGATCCGGTAGATCAGCAGAAAGATGCGCCGCAGGTGTTCTTTGAGGAAGGCTTCTTCAGCTTGCCCCCAGGCGGGAGCGAGATCGCCTGCCTGCAATTCGAGCGGATCGTCCATTGGGGCCAATTCCACCGTTCCTAGTATGCGGCTGGAGATCATCTTCCTCTAAGATCCAGACGCAGGGCGCTCGCCGAACGTGCAAGGCCACGCAAGGGGAGCTATGGTCAAATTGTATTCTTATTGGCTCCCGCTGAACCCATGAAGCTTCAGCTGGAAGGGCGTTGAAAGGATTCATAGGTATGCAACTCGCATCCGCCATGTCGCGAATAGGCACCGAGACCGCCTTCGAGGTTCTCGTGCGGTCAAAGGCGCTGGAAGCGCAGGGCCGTAGCATCATCCATCTGGAGATTGGTGAGCCGGATTTCAAGACCCCGCAGCACATCGTCGATGCGGCCAAACAGGCGCTGGACGAAGGCTGGACGCACTATGGGCCCTCGCAGGGACTGCCCGAACTGCGAGCGGCCATCGCGGAGTACGTCTCGGCCAGCCGTGGAATCCCCGTCGAGCCTGACAATGTGTGCGTGGTACCGGGCGGCAAGCCCATTATTTTTTTCCCGATGCTGGCCTTGCTCGAGCCTGGGGACGAGGTGATTTATCCCAACCCGGCATTCCCGATCTATGAATCCATGATCAAGTTTTGCGGCGCGACTCCCGTGCCGATGCCGCTGCTTGAAGAGCGGGGCTTCAGTTTCGATCTCAATCTGTTCAAGGACAAGCTCTCCGCCAACACCAAGATGGTCGTCCTCAATTCACCGGCCAACCCGACCGGAGGCGTGATTCCGGCGGAGGACATCCGCGAGATCGCCGCACTGTTGCGTGAGCGGGACGTGATCGTGCTCTCCGACGAGATTTACTCCCGCATGAGCTACGGCGAGAAGCCGGTCTCCATAGCGACTTTGCCCGGAATGCAGGAGAAGACGATCATCCTGGACGGCTTTTCCAAGACTTACGCCATGACTGGCTGGCGCATGGGCTATGGCGTCGTGCCCAAATTCCTGGTGAACCCGATCAACACGTTAATGGTGAATTCGAACTCCTGTACAGCCAGCTTCACCCAGCGGGCGGGGATTGCGGCACTGCGCGGGCCGCAGGAGCCGGCGGAGGCGATGATCGCGGAATTCCGGCGCCGCCGCGACGCTTTTGTGGCCGCACTCAACGAGGTTCCAGGCTTTCGCTGCGCGGTTCCAGAGGGTGCCTTCTACGCATTTCCCAACATCGAGGGGACGGGGTGGAAGTCGAAACCGCTGGCGGATGCGCTGCTCGAGCAGGCCGGGGTCGCCTGCCTGAGCGGGACGGCGTTTGGAGCGTATGGAGAGGGGTACATCCGCTTCAGCTACGCGAATTCGATGGACAACCTGATGGAAGCGGTGAGGCGGGTTGGGGCATTTCTGCGCAAGTAACACCCGCTTGTTTCCAGCTGAGTCTGTCGATATGATCTGAGGCGAGTTCTGTGTACTAAGAAACCGGCGTGAGAACTATCGAATCGCTAGCGGGCGGCAGTTCTCAGACCTAGCTCAAATTAATAGTGGCATTTACCCCATCTGGGGGTAGACTTTTCGGACTCCGGTTTAGCATTCTTATACTCGACTGGCTTGGGACTCGGCTTGCCCGTACCCAAAGCGAGCAGATTCTCAAGCATTCAGCGGCGGGGAAATACAGACGATGTTGTTCGATCTGAAGCCGGGCCGAGTGGCATTAGTGTTTGTTGACGAGGTGGGTGTGATCACGGGGTCCGTACCGGGCGCGATGGAACTGCTTGCGCCGTTTCCTGGCCTGCCAGCCTTCCTGGGCGCGTGGTCAAAGGAATGGGGCACCGGAGCAGGCGAGTCCTTGCTTCAGGCGCGCGAGATTCCGGGCGAGGGCGAGCGAAGCGGGATCCGGCTGGAAGCTGCCCGAATCGTCCCCTCTAAATACACACCTTCAGGCCCTAATATCCACGGTCCCCACCGGCTACTGGTCTGTATTCGCTTTCCAGAGGAACACTCTTCGCGGCTTACTAAGTACCGCGATCGATTTGGTTTTACCAGAGCGGAATGCCGGGTTGCGTCTGACGCGGCGGAAGGTCTCGCACCCGCCGAAATTGCCAGGCGTCTGGGACTGAGCGTCCAAACGGTGCGCAGCCATCTGAAGCGCATCTTCATGAAGGCTGGCGTTCACTCCCAGGGTGGGCTGGTAAAGGCGTTGCTGGACGACAACCACAACGGTCACGGCGTGCGCAGGCCCGGCTCAAGCATGGCGAGCCTCAAACCGTAGGCCTTCGTACTCGCGGTTTGAAATCAAATAGAACCGAATCTCAAGCCGGGTGAAAAGGCGCAAGCCGATCATCAACTCGTCCGTTGGAGCCGCCGTACCGGCGACGTGCAGCGTGCCCTCGGCGATGCGGAACGGGACCACGCGCCAGGCGTTAGCAGCGCCCAATGGAATAGACCGGCGCACCCGCGGCGGGATCTCCGCGGAATCCAACTGCGCCCGGGGCAGGCTGTGCTGCAGACACAGGGCGGTCATCAGGTGGTCTTCGCCAATCAGCCCCTGGTCCACCAGAAAGTCCCCCGCGGATGAGGTCTCCGGGCAACGGCAGAGCGCACTTTCAAAGAACACGGCGGGCCCAAACTCAAGGAATTCCAGCACCTCGGGCAGCGTTTTCTTATGTGCTAACAGAGTTCCACGGCTGGGATAGGCGTGGCTGGTCTTAGCCCAGGCGAGTCCCTGGCCTTGGAGTTTGGCCTTCATCCAGGAGTGGCAAGCGCGCAATGAGGCGCCCGCGTTCACGAAATTGCCCCAGAAGAAGCGCATTGGAACCAATAGGGCGAACAGCCAGCCATAGAGCCGCGCTGATACCACAGTACGAACAGCCAGTCGCAGAATTAGCAGCGCGAAGTTGACGCCGACCACGGTAGCCAGCCAGGGGGTGACGTGGAAAGCCGTATCGACGACCCGGAGGGAGCCCCGGAAAAAGTGTGGAACCCAACTCAATGCGCCGGCCGCCAGCAGCAGGTTGCAGAGGACGCTGAGCGGGTTGCCCCACAGTCCCTTGCGATCGCGCCACAGGAACCAGCGCATGGCCAGGCTCCCGCTCCAGCCGTGGCGCTCCCAGCCCTGCAACGCATTACCCGCAATCCAACGGGAGCGCTGGCGCACGGCGTCTTTCCAGCGCCTGGGAAAGAACTCGCGCGTGGCAATCCACCCGTTCCGGTCAAATAGAAGCGGCAAAAACAGCTGCTTCAGCCCCAGGCGAAACAGCCGCAAGCCCAGGTCGTAATCCTCAGTCAGGCTGGCCGGGTCGAACACATCGCCATCACGATCCTCCAGCAGCCGCAGCGCATCGCGCCGGAGTGCGGTACCCACCCCGCAACCCGGGACAAACGCGCCCGCCAAGTGCCGCGTAACCAGATCCTTGCTCTGGCTCTCCGCGAAGTCGTCGCAATAGACACCATGGGTGAATTCCCATGCCGGCGTCGGGAGAGGTAGAACGGGCAATTGAAGAAAGCAAGCTTCGTCGATGCGCGAGTTAA
>CAIVVT010000101.1 GCA_903909435.1 uncultured Acidobacteriia bacterium
GAGCCCAGGCGGGCCAGGCACCAGAACTCACTGGGCGTGTAGCTTCCCGACCGGATCTGCTTGACCAGTGCGTTGCCGAGGTCCGTGCGCGTGCCGGCGGGAAGCAGTTCAAGGCTTGCCGCGCAACGCCACATTTCACGCAGCAGGCTCGAATTCAGGCGCGGCGCTTTGCCCTTCGGCATCAGTGCGTAGCTCAGGCGCTGGTAAACGTCGGCTTGCTGGTTGCGGCTCAAACCGCCAGCCACGCGGCCCCAGAAAATCCACCATTGCGTTTCGCATTCCACTTTCGAGGCGAAGTGGAGACCCTGGGCCCACACACGCCGGGCGCGTTCGATGCGATACTCGTCGCCGGGGAAACCGAAGCCCGGCCGCAGGCACAAACCGCACAGATTGAGCCAGCGGACTTCGTGCGCGGGCGACTTTCTGCGGCCTTCGTTCAATTCCAGGAACAGATCTCCGAAGCGTCGGATGGTCTCCAGCGGCCACGAATTGCGCCCCAGCGCCAGGGCCTGTTCCAGCAGTGCGGGCAGGTTCTCGGGAGGCAGCGTCCCGCCCTCGAACACGTCCCTGATCAGGCGCTCGGCTTTGTCCACAGACTCGGCGCTGAGCACGGCCGAGGGCCGGGACTTCTTGGCCTGCTCGGCCAGCACGGGTTTGCGCAGCTCGAACTGCAGGCGCCAGCGGTGTTCGCTGAGCTTCGATTCGGCCCAGATTTCCAGCGTTCCGACCTCGGTTAGGTGCGCTCCCAGGCGAACCGGCACCAGCCGTTCCTCGGCCTTCTTGCCGAAGCGGATCACGGCTTCCAGCGGGGCGTGTTCGTGCAGCGACTGCCCGACTTCGGCCCGGGAAAACTCGACGACGTCGCCGGTCCTGTCTTCGGTGCGAATCAGCGAACTGTAGAGCCGGAACGAGACCGGCCGGTTGGCGACGAGTTGCAGGTTCTCGAGATCGAGACTCAGCGTCGAGCCTTCTTCCGTTCCGCGCGGGACCAGGCACACCGTACGCAGTGCCGCGGCTTCGTTGTCGTCGTTCGCCTCCACTCCCAGAAAGTACGCACGTGGCAGGCCGCCGCGCACCAGCACGCCCGCGCCGGTGCCGCGCACGTAGCTGTAATACGCCGCGCCCACGGAGACCGCCAGGTCCAGGTCGTTGTTCTCCAGCACCAGCGGGCGCTTGTCGAACCACTTCTCGACTACGTCGGCGACGCGGGTGCGCAGGATCTCGGGGATGAAGAAGCCGCCGTTGAACAGGATGGCGTCGGGTGCGGGAGACTGCGACGAAGTGAGGAATGCCGCCAGGTGGCGCGTCACCGCGGGGTCGCTGACGTAGGGCAGCCCAACCTCGCGGAACAGGCTCTTGTTGTCTTCCTGCGGCTTCTCGTCCAGCGCGCAGAACGGCAGGAAGCCGTCCAGGGCCAACTCCAGCGCTTCCTCCCGCAGAATCGACGTCTTCTTCGCTCCGCCGATCAACGCGGACCCGCCGCCCAGCACGGTGATTTCAACCGAAGCCAGATCCGGGTTGGCCAGCAGGCGCTCTTTGGCCGACGAGCACTGCCTGCGCAGGGCGCTGCGCTGGCGCAGCGAGAATTGCGTCTTGAGCTTCGACTCCACAAGCCACGTGAGTGTCAAGTCGAGATTGTCGCCGCCGAGCAGCAGGTGGCGGCCCACCGCCGTTCGAGTGAACTTGACCACGTCGCCTTCGCGCGAAACGCGAATCAGCGTGAAGTCGCTGGTACCGCCGCCCACGTCCACCACCAGCACCGTCATCCCGTCGGTCAAGGACTTCTGCGACTGCGAAAGGTGGTTGGCGATCCAGGCGTAAAACGCTGCGGCGGGCTCTTCCAGCAGCGTCAATTTCTCGATGCCCGCTTCGCGCGCGGCCTGTACGGTGAGCTCGCGGGCCTCTTCGTCGAAGGAGGCGGGCACCGTCAGCACCACGTCCTGCTCGGCGATCGGACCGCGGCCGGAGGCTTCCCACGCGGCGGTCATCTGATGGATGAACTTGGCGGACACCTCGACGGGCGAGAGCACGCGGCCCTGCTCCTGAGCGTCCCAGGGCAGGATCTTCGCGCTGCGATCGACCTCGGCATTCGACAGCCAACTTTTGGCCGAATGGACCATTCGCGACGGCACCAGCGCGCCCTGCTCCCGGGCGAACTCGCCGACGACCCCATCGTCTTCCAGGTACAGGAACGAGGGCAGCGTGCGCAGCGGCTCGATCGCTCCCGAGGCGACTTTCTGCGGGATAGGCAGGACGTGAACCGGCGGGAAGTCCGCGCCTTCGGCCTCGAGCGGATCGATGAAAGAGAGGGCCGAGTTAGTGGTTCCGAGGTCGATGCCGATGTTCATTTCGATTTCTTCCTATCAAGCGGAACCGGGTCAGGACCGGCCCTGGGACCGTCCACGCTGCGAAGCTGCCTCGCGCACCTGGAATTCGAGCTTCCAGCGGCGTCCGTTCTGGGCGGCGCACCATAACTCCAGCACGCCCGTCGCGGTCACGTTCGTCTCGAGTGTGACGTGGACACGATTGCCCGCCGCGCCCTCCGCGGGCAGGCACACCTGGATGGGCGAAAGCTCTTCCAACTCATCCGCATAGTCGTCGATCATCGCGCCCAACTCGTCGTTGCGGCGGCTGGAGGACGAGAAGAAGCGAAACTCCGCGGGCTCTCCGATCACCAGCGAGAACTCGCCCGCCGGGACCTTCGCGCCGGTTCCCTCTTCCATGCCGAAGGGCGCAACGGTGAGCGCGCGCAGCGGCGGCGAGAAGCCAGGCACGGCCGGCATCGACGATTCGATTCCGACATAGTAAGTGCGCGGAACGCCGCCGCGAATGCGGATGCCGTGGCCGGCGCGGACTTTGCCGTACACCGCCGCGCCGCGGGCGACGGCGTGCATCAGATCCTCGCCCGGCAGGACCTGCGCGGGCTCGAAGCCTTCGCCCGTGATCCACGAGTTCAGAACCTGCATCACCCTGTCGCGCAGCAGCGACGCCTGGAACACGCCGCCGTTCAGCAGCACGTGCGTGGGACAGGTCAGTCCGGACGGCCCGCGCCTGACTTTTCCATACCCGCCTGCGGCGGGGCCGCCCTCTCCGGCCGGTTCGTTGCGCGAGGCTGCCTGGCGCAGGAACCGTGCGAGGTGGCGTGTAATCGCGGCGTCGGGCTCGTACGGCAAACCCACTTCCATCAACCCGCCGGCCTTGCGCCGCTCCGGCATTTCCTCGCCCGAGGTCACGGGGAAGAAGCCGTCGATCAGCAGCCGTTCAACGTCCTCGCGCGTGAGCTTCCCGCGCAGGCTGCCGCCGATCAGGCTGGAGCCGCGGCCGAGAATCGAGACCGTCTCCTCGCGGCTGTCGGGATTTGAGAGCAGGCGCTCCTTCGCGGCCCGGCACTGCTGCCACAGGCCGTGCATCTGGATCTGGTCCAGACGCCGGCCCGCCGCTGCGAGTTGCGCCGCGACGGAGTGCGCCAGCGCGAGGTCCATGTTGTCGCCGCCCAGCAGCAGGTGATCGCCGACGGCCACGCGGTTCAGGCACAGGTCGCCCTGCTCCGCGCTGACGGCGACGAGGGTGAAATCGGTGGTTCCGCCGCCCACGTCGATCACTAGAACCAGGTCGCCTTCGCCCACGTGCTCGCGCCAGTCGGGGTAGCGGTCGAGCCAGGCGTAGAACGCGGCTTGCGGTTCCTCCAGTAGGACCAGATTGCGGAAGCCGGCTTCGTGCGCCGCGCGCTCAGTCAGTTCGCGCGCCACGGCGTCGAACGACGCGGGCACGGTCAGCACGACGGTCTGCTGGGCGCAGGGCGCTTCGGGGTGTTCGTAGTCCCAGGCCGCGCGCATGTGTTCCAGATAGCGGCGCGAAGCGTCCAGCGGAGAGACTTTGGATGCGCCCGGCTGCGCGTTGGGAGGCAGGATGGCGGCCGTGCGGTCGGCGCCGGTGTAGCACAGCCAGGACTTTGCCGAGGTCACCAGCCGGCCCAGCGTCTCCGCACCGCGCCGGTGCGCAAAGCGTCCGACGATTTCGAGGGAGCCTTGCCGCCAGGGCAGGTCGAGCGCGCCCTCGCCGAACTCACCCGGCTGTGACAAATACAGGCAGGATTCCAGCAGGGGCTCGGTGTTGACCTCGCCCGGGCTGACAAGTCGAGGGACGTCGAAAGCCTGCACGGCCGCGTTGTTCTCATCGGCCTCGCCGTCCATCCAGGCGAAGCCGCAGTTGGTGGTTCCGAGATCGATTCCTAGAAACCGCAAGGCCTATTCGACTTCCAACTCGGCTGGGGCCAGGATGGAGAGATTCTGCTTCGGGTTCACCTTGGGCAGCGTGACGGCGTCGGCGCGCCAGCCGCGGTGGCGCAGCGTGCCCCCGGCCGGTTTGCCTTTCGCGGGCAGGTTGCCGACGAAGCGAATCGCCGCCGGATCCTTGCCCACCTGGCCCGCGCTCTCGGGTTTGGCGAAGGTGCCCTCCACTCCATCGATGACGGGTGCGAAGCGGAAGTACTTCTTAAGCGTCTCCTGGGAACCCGCATGGATGTTGCGAACCGCAGCGCCGACCTGGTCGTCGCTGAATGCGGCAATGTCCTCCAGAAAGAAGTCCAGCAATCTGGACTCGCGTTGAAGAATTCCCAACAATTGCAGCGCCCCATCGGCAGGCGAAGCTTCCACCACCTTGGCCGGCGCCTCGGTTCGGCGCGGCGGCGTCAGTGGCGTTTTCGAGTAGCCGAATGCTTCCGCCAGATCCTCGGGTAGCGAACCGCCAAGGACAGAGAAGAAGGCGCGAAAGGCCATTCCTATGCGGCTCAAAGCGCGGGTACCTCCAATTCTTCAGGATACAACGGGCGCACTCCACGTAAGTCGGGGAACCGATAGGAATTGCGGACTTTATCCGTTGCCGCGGCGTATCGCGCCGGTCAGGACGGTCTCCTGGCGCAACCGCGCCAGTTCGCGCCGGGCTACACCCGCCCAATACCCCTCCGGTTCCAGCCGCAGGTAAATGCGCCAGTGCCGCAGGGCGCTGAGAGGGTCTTGCACCGCCTGGTAGAGCAGCGCGAGATTGTAGTGCGCGTCGGCGTGGGAGGGATCGAGTTCCAGCGCCTTGCGGTAGTGCGTGATGGCTTCCTTGGGACGCCCCGTCTCGTCGAACAGATTGCCGAGATTGTAGTGGGCCAGGGCATAGTCGGGACGCGCTGCCAGCGCCTTGCCGTAGCA
>CAIVVT010000102.1 GCA_903909435.1 uncultured Acidobacteriia bacterium
CGCACCGCGCGAAATGCGGCGAACTCGCGCGGCTGAATATCCATCTCATCCAGAAAAACGCGGCCCGTTTCCTGCCCGACGCGGCCGAGGATCGTGTCGCGAACCGCGCGCGGCTGCTCAAAGATTTCCTTGAGCATGAAGTGCTTGTAGCCGCCCTTCTCCGCCATGATGGGGTCCCACAGAATGTGCGTGACCTGCCGCTTCACGGGCCTCCCGGAAAGGTCGGTCAGAGTGACGCCGTCCCGGGTGAGCGTGGCGACGTCGCCGTCCTGCAGGAAGAAGACATCGCGCGTGTGGCTCAGAATGGCGGGGATATCGCTGGCCACGAAATACTCGCCCTCGCCCAACCCGACGACGATCGGTGGGCCGTTCCGCGCGGCCACCACCTTGCCCGGGTCGAGGCGCGAAATCACGACCAGCGCGAAGACGCCTTTCATTTGCGCCAGCGCGTCGCGAACGGCATCGGCCAGGTTCCCGTGGAACGCCCTCTCGACCAGGTGAGCGATCACCTCCGTGTCCGTCTCGGTGACGAAGACGTGGCCCTGCTCCTGCAACTCGTGCTTCAGCGTCAGGTAATTTTCGACGATGCCATTGTGGATCACCACCGCGTCGCCGTGACAGTCACGGTGCGGGTGCGCGTTCTCCTCCGTCGGGCGCCCGTGCGTGGCCCAGCGGGTATGGCCGATCCCGTACCAGCCATCCACCGGATTCAGCCGCACAGCCTCCTCCAGGTTGTGCAGCTTACCCTCAGCGCGCCGCAGCGAAAGCACGTTGTTTTCGTCGATGACTGCCAGACCGGCGGAGTCGTAGCCGCGATATTCCAGCCGCCGCAGCCCGTCCAAGATGATGGGCACGGGTTTGTGGTGCCCAACGTAGCCGATAATCCCACACATAGGTCTCTCCTCTTCTCCTCGCACCACCGCGCGACGTCGAGCGGATTCGATCCCGGGACAGACTTGGCTAGCGCGCGATCTCGACCCGGTACTCTTCAATCACGGGATTGGAGAGAACTTCCTCGGAGATCTTCTTCAGCACTTCCGTGGCCTGCTCGGGCGACAGTTTGTCGGACACTTCCACTTCGAAGAACTTGCCCTGACGGACGTTTTCGATTTCAGGGTGGCCCATGCTGTTCAGGGCACGGCGAATGGTCTGGCCCTGTGGATCGAGAACCGTCTTCTTCGGGGTGACGTACACGTGGATTCGCATGGAGATACCTACCAGCATAAACGACGTGTGCGGAACGGTCAGCCGCGACGCCGGCGGCGGAGACCTAGCCGGTCTCTACCCCGGCGTGCTTAAGGAACCGACTGGCGCGAGAAGCGGACGAATGTGAACGTCTCAGGGATGTGCGAATCGTAGTAGCCGTGGCGGTTCCAGGTCCACCCGGCGCAGTTTTCAACCAGCTTGCCGTCTGGTCCGAAATGCTGGAAACGGGAAGAGTCGATGCGCCAGACGTCCCCGTCCTTTGGCGGTAACGCCCGGCCGTCAGCCAGCCATTTCAGGCCTTCCCATGGAAACGCGAGCTCGGCCGTCCACCCGCGATCGGTGTCGCCGTGGTGGTTGAGCGTACCATCCACATGCACGGCGTGCAGCAGGCCGGGGAAGTCCCAATCGATGAAGCCGTTGCGCTTTCCGCGCGGGTGAACGTGCCCTCCCACGCCGTCTAGAACCATAATCTTACGGCCCTTGGGATTCCATTCCGGAACGTTGTAAGGGCTGCCGGGGCAGTAAATGTCCTGCCACACCCAGAACACGTCGTAAACGGTGTTGAGGGCGTTGATTTCGAGTTCGTAATACGCGTCGCGGCCCGCGATGAACAACTCCAGATCGTTGTCCTCCCAGATTTGGGAATCGTGCGCAGTAAGCTTAGCCTGGACGTCCGGCTCCTGCGCTCGAAAGCCGAAGTACAAATACTTCTCGTCCCATAGAATCGAAACCCGGGAGTCGAACCAGGCAGGCTGGCCGGTAACGATGTCCACAAAAGCCTGCGAGCGAGGCGCTTTCTGCCAATCCGATTCGTCCAGCTTTCCGTCGATGACGATCGGACCCGACGTGCGATAGCTCGTATAGTGCGCCAGGTTCGCCGCGTGGGCTGGTTCACCTTTTGAAGTTGCAGCCCGTTGGGCGTTCGCCGTTGCAGCAAGCATCGTAATGGCAAGCAGCGTACAGCAGCCCGGCCTCGCGTTCCCTGCCCTCAATTTCACTCTCAATTCCAGTTCTCCCGAAGTGGCTGTCATTATATGCCTTCCGCCGCCGAACCCGGAGTGCGGCGGTTTCCACGGCCGGTCCCGGCGCGAAAGCCAAAACATTCAGTGCGATTTTGTTGGGAGCGATCTTGGGCGCTGGATTACGATGAAGAGGTCAGGAGGGCGCCATAGTCCGCATTTGCGTGCTCGCTTCGTCCAGCGCGGGCAACTCCATTTTTATCGCCAGCCCGACCACCCGGATCCTGATCGACGCAGGCTTGAACCGGAAGGAAACCGTTGCGCGCCTTCAGGCCATCGGAGAGGACATCCTCCAACTGGACGGGATCTTCCTGACGCATGAGCATTCGGATCACATCCAGGGCCTGCCGGTGCTGATGAAGACAGTGAAAGCGCCGATCTTCTGTACGCCCTTGACCGCCAGTGGGTTGGAGTGGAACGGCGTTCAACCCGAAATCGTCACTTTCGCTGCCGGGACGGGCCTGGAAATCGGCAACCTGCGCGTGCAGAGTTTCGGGATTCCGCACGACGCGCGCGACCCTGTCGGGTACACGGTAACCTGCGGAAACACCAAGGTCGCCGTCGCCACCGACCTGGGCTACGTACCGGAGAACGTGAGATGGAACCTGCGCGGGAGCCACTTCATCCTGCTCGAATCGAACCACTGCCCGGAAATGTTGAAGGTTGGCCCGTACCCCTGGCATCTCAAGCAGCGAATCCTCTCACGCCGGGGCCACTTGTCCAACGAGGCGGCTTCGGATTACATCGCAGCGGAACTGCCGGACGAGACGGAGACTCTGGTTCTCGGGCATCTCAGCGAGCAAAACAACTCAATCTGGCAGGCTGACCTGGTGGCCCGGCAAGCCCTGACCAGCCGCGGGCGCGAACCCGTCCTGATCGTCGCCGAGCCACGTAGACAGAGCGTATTATTTCAGTTGTAGCAATTTATGATAGAGCGGTACACACGACCCGAAATGGGTCACATTTGGAGCGAACAAAACAAGTTCCAGCAATGGCTTGCAGTCGAACTGGCGGCCAGCGAGGCACTGGCCGAGCGAGGCGAAGTGCCTGCGGATGCGGCGGCATTGTTGAGACAACATGCGAGCTTCTCGGTGGAGCGCATCAACGCAATCGAGAAGGAGGTGAGGCATGACGTCATCGCATTTACTACTTCGGTAGCAGAAACAATGAAGGATGCCGGTCACGCCGAGGCGTCCCGTTGGCTCCATTACGGACTTACGTCAAATGACGTTGTAGACACGGCGCAGGCCCTTCAACTCCAGGAATCCGCCCGCCTGATCCTGGGTGGGATGGACAAGCTCATCGCAACCTTGCGCCGCCGGGCCCTGGAGTTCCAGCATACTATCGCAATTGGCCGGACTCACGGCGTCCATGCCGAGCCAATCACGTTCGGGCTGAAGATTGCTTTATGGTACGACGAAGCAATCCGCGCGAGACGCCGGGTGGAAGCCGCCACAGAGGACCTACGCTACGGCAAGCTCTCGGGCGCCGTAGGAACACTAGCGCATCTGGCGGCTGAGGACGAGGACGCGATCTGCAGGAAACTCGGATTACAGGCTGCTCCGATTGCCAGCCAGGTGCTATCGCGAGACCGGCACGCCGCCTTCGTGTCCGCGCTGGCTCTCGCATGCGCGTTGTGCGAGAAATGCGCGCTGGAAATACGACACTTGCAGAGAACTGAAGTTCGCGAGGCTGAAGAACCTTTTGCCGTGGGGCAAAAAGGCTCCTCCGCCATGCCGCATAAGCGGAACCCGATTGTCTCCGAGCAGATCTGCGGACTGGCGCGTGTGGTGAGAGCCAATGTCCAGGCCGCCTTTGAGGATGTCGCGCTGTGGCATGAACGGGACATCTCGCACTCCTCCGTCGAGCGCGTGATCCTTCCCGATTCGTGCATTCTCACGGACTACCTCCTGGCCAAGACCGATTGGCTGATCGGGAACATGCGAGTGTATCCGGAACGCATGAAACGCAATCTGGAGGCTACCAAAGGGCTTGTTTTTTCGGGTCAACTCCTGCTCGACCTGGCGGCCGCGGGGATGCTGCGCGAACAGGCCTACAGAGTCGTGCAGGGTGAAGCGATGAAAGCCTGGCACGAGGAAGGTGACTTCCGAGCGGCCGTGGAAGCCCACCCCGAAGTCACAAAATACCTTACTCCCGCGCAAATCGCCTGGGCCTTTTCAGTGGAACGACAGCTGAAGAACGTCGATGCAATTTTTGCCCGGGTATTCGTTACGCTGCCGGGCTAGATCTTGCACCAACTGTAGTAATTCAAATAATGGGATCAGATCTCCCATTGTTGGGATAAACTGTATCTAGTAGCAACCCCCGACGCGTACTATTCGTCCCATCGGATGAGTATTAAGTGAGACTAATGACAACCTGCACCCCCGCCGCTGCACCGCTTCGACTTCGTAAGATGCCGCGCATGGCGCGCGTCTTGCTTGCCGATCAGAATCCGACTTCGCGCCTAACTCTCCAGACGATCCTGGAGGCTGGTGGCTATCGAGTCGATTCAGCCGCCACCGCCGCCGAAGCTGTGGGGCTCATGGACGAAAAGGAGTACGCGCTGGTATTGACCGATCTGGCCATGGAGAGCCCGGAAGCCGGGTTAAAAGTACTCGCTCACGCACGTCTCAAGGAGTATCAGCCGGCCACTGCTCTGGTTACCGCGTGGCGCAACGAGGCGGAAGCCCCGGGATTTCCCGACGCCATGATGCTGGTCGAACCTCAGGGCGTGCCTGAATTGCTCGGCGACGTGGCGACACTCATTAGCCGCCGGGCCACTCGGTTGGTTGCTCGCAAATTGCGGTCTCATTCGCTGGCTTCCTAACCATTTCCCCGATTACCGATCAAGCCTTCCAAGTCCGATCACAGCGCTTTCGAAATTGTCGAGCGCACCGCCAAAAAAGTGATCGCTCGCGTCGATCCAGATCAGCTTCTTCGGTTCCCAGAGCCGGTTGCACAAGGCCTGGATTTCGTTGCGCGGACCGAACTCGTCGTGGGTGCTGTGGATGAAGATCCGGGGCCCGCGATACTGTTCCAGTGCTTGGAATTGCCCGTAGACCGTGGGGAAACCGGCTAGGATCAGACGCCCTGGAGCAGCACCATCAGGATGAGCAGCTAGTTCCGCAGCTACGCGCGAACCGAAGCTAAAGCCGGCAAGTGTTTGAGGCAATGCGGGATAGCGCCGCCGCAGTTCCAACAGGCACACGCGCGCATCCTCCACCTCGCCGCGCCCGTCGTCATGCTTCCCCGCACTTAGGTTCACGCCACGGAAGTTGAATCGTAGCACGACGCAGCCCGACTTCCTGAGCCCGCGGGACAGTCGGTGAACTACTTTATTGTGCAGCGTGCCCCCGTGGAGCGGGTGGGGATGGCACACCAAGGCTGCTTCCTCTGGCCCGGCGCCTTCGGGTTCTTCGAGCACAGCCTCCAGCCGACCGGCGGGACCCTCGACGAAAAACGACTCGATTCGCCGCGGCACTTCCTCCCGGCCTCAATTCGAGCGGTAATTGATGAACTGCATGTCGATGCCGAAGTCCTTGCCGCGCAGCGCAGCCATGACCTCCTGCAGGACATCGCGGTCTTTCGCGGCCACCCGCACCAGATCACCCTGGATAGAAGCCTGCACCTTCTTCTTCGTGTCCTTGATGAACTTCACGATGTCACGAGCCTTCTCGATGGGAATCCCAACCTGAATCGTGACTTCCTGGCGCACGCGCGAGTTCCCCGCAGGCAGCACGTCACCATATTTCAGCGCCTTGAGCGGCACTTTGCGTTTTACGAGTTTGCTTTCCAGGATTTCCGCCACTGCTCTGACTTTGAAATCGTCCTGCGAATGGAGCGTGAGGGTCTTGTCTTTCTCGTTGAGCTCGATGCTGCTCTTCGAGTCCTTGAGGTCGTAGCGCTGCCCTATTTCTTTCGACGCCTGTTGGATGGCGTTGACGACTTCGGGCATTTCAACTTCGGAAACGATATCGAAACTATTGTCGGGCATAGTGTTGAACCAAATGGTGGATTCGGACGCGCGCTGTCTAGTAGCCCAACGCCAGGAGGACCTTCTCGGTGATCTCTTCGACCAGCGCCGGAAGGCTGCGGTCTAATGCAATTGTAACGGCGGCGCGGACCGCTTCGGGATCGAGCGGCGGATGCGGTGGCGCTGAAGGTGCGGAACCAACGGCCGATTCGGCGGTGCTGGGCTGGGGCAGCGAGTCCACAAACAGGCCTCGCGCGAAATGAGCCTTGTCTACCAGCGGGCGAATCGCGTCCAGAATTGCAGACGCTTCGAAGGGCTTCTTCAACACGCCGTCGCAGCCGGCGCGCCGGGCCTCTTCTTCGTCCACCGGCTCAAGCAGTCCGGCGATCAGAATCACGCCAGCGTGCCGGTGCCGCTCGCTCGTCTTGATCATACGACAAAGGTCGTACCCGGAAAGTCCAGGCAGGAACACGTCCGCCAGCACGACATCCGGCTCCGATGCGTCCAACTCCGCTAGCGCCGCAGCACCATCCAGGGCCGAGACGACGTCGAAGCCCTCCTCGCGCAGAATGCGCTCGCCCATCCGCTGGGCGTGCGGACTGTCGTCGGCAAGGAGGATTCGGCTGGTCATCAAGAGTAGCGGACTATTGCTTCGGCTGCTCTTTGGGTTGCGCCGCATCCGCAGGCGGAGCGGGCGCGCTGCTCTCCGCGGGCAATATGGCTTTGTGCTTCTTCGGCCGGGTCGTCTTGGGCCGCTTCGGCATCTCGGGCCGCTTGGCGGCCTTCACTTTCCCTGGCTTCACTTTGAGCGGCTTGCCGTTCTTCCCCACCGGGACGGCGGCAGCGGCCGGCTTCGCGGGCTCGGCAGCAGGCGTCACCGCCGGTGGCTCCGCTGGCTTCTCACCCTGCTGACTCATCCGGGCATCGGGCTTAGTGTCGATCACTGATGAAGTGCCGCCCGTGTCCGTTGTAGCGGTGACATCAGTGACCCCGGCTCCGCCGCCGGTCTGGCCACCCGGGATTGGGATATTGGGCGGAATCATGGGCCGCAGCATGGCGGTAGCGGGCTCGCCCGATTTGGAGGCTTTGCTCACGTCAGGTCTCGAGCTGACCGTGCCCCAGAATCTGCTGAAAAGCCCCACCTTCGTCCTGTTCTCGAGCTCATAGCGCATGTGCGCCAATGCCACCGGGTCGGGCTCGGGAATCTCCGCCTCCATCGCCTTCAGCCGCTTCTTGGCGTCTTCAGCGTAAGCGCTTAGCGGGTACTGCCGGATCAGCTTCTGATAGGCCTGGATCGATTTCTCGCGCATGCGCGGCCCGAGTTTCGAGTAGCTATCGCCCTCGTCCCACAGCGCCAGGTCCGTACCGCTGTACAGCGGGTACTGCTCCGTGATGGCGTGCAGACGGTTCGAGGCAGCCGAGTAATTTCCTTTGGTGTGATAGAACGCACCCACCCGGAACTCGCCTTCAGCGATCACTTCCTGCACCTGCCGGACCCGCTGTGCTGCCTGCGGCGCGAAGCGGCTGTTCGGGAATTGCGTCAGCACCTTACGGCACTCGGCATCCGCCCGCTGAACGTGGTTCGGATCGCGGTCGGGCTTGTCGGCCTGATTGAAGTGGATGTCGCAAATCTTCATCTGCGCTTCGGCAGATTCTTCCATCTGCGGGTAGAACAAAATGAAGTCGGTGTATTCCGCCTCGGCTTGCGTATAGGCGTGAGTGCCACCCTCGCGCATCCAGCTATCGGCAATGGCGAGTTTAGCCTTCGCCAGGTACTCGCTGGTGTCGTAGGTGTTCATCAACGTCTGCAGAGTCAGGCGCGCGACCTCGTAGCGCCCGTGCTCGATGTCCTTGATAGCCTTGTCGAAGAGCACCTTGTCTGGCTGCTGGGTGTCTTTGGTGATCGGGTTCTCGTACTTCTTGTGCCGGCATCCGCCGGTCAGGGCCAACGCCAGCAGCGACACCGCCACCAGCCAGGTCTTTGCCTTCAATAATCGCTGCACGATGCTCATCCGGAAGAGTGCCCTCTTTTGCCATGCCGCTCAGTCTCCCTCCCGCTCGGGCAGTGAGACCTCGCATATCATTCAATTCATTTCACAGCCCGCTCGCGGCCGGAACCCAAACTACGCAAACGCGGGAGCGCGGTCAACGGCTCCCGGGATTTAGACGGAAGACTAGGCTCGCAGGTTGCCTGCCGATCGCGCAACTTCGCCCAAACGCCGCGCCGCCGACGCCGGATCCGGATCCCCGAAAACTGACGTTCCCACGACGATCCAATCCACGCCGGCACGAACGGCCTCACCTACATTATCCAATGTTATGCCGCCGTCGATTTCGATGGCGAATCCGAATTGCAGTCTTTCGCGCAACTCCTTCAACCGCCGGACCTTGTCCAGCACAAACGGGATGAAACGCTGCCCGCCGTAGCCCGGGTTGACGCTCATCAGCAGCACGTAGTCGCAATATTCCAGAACATGCTCCAGCGTGGTCAACGGGGTCGCGGGATTCAGGACAACCCCGGCTTTCGCGCCCTCGCTCTGGATCATCTTGAGCGTCCGGTCCAGGTGCGGGCAGACCTCCTGGTGAACGGAGACGCAGTCCGCGCCAGCCTCGATAAACAATGGAGCAAAGCGGTCGGCGTCCGTGATCATCAGATGCACGTCCAGAGTCAACCGCGTGAACTTCCTCAGCGAGGCCACAACCGGGGGACCGATACTCAGGTTTGGCACGAAATGCCCGTCCATCACGTCGCAATGCAGCGTCGTGACGCCAGCGGATTCCACCGCGCGCACCTGTTCGCCAAGGCGCGTAAAATCCGACGCTAGAATCGAGGGGAATATCTCGGCCATCGGCAGAAGCCCTTTCAGGTTAACACCGCGGCATAGAAACCGTCTCCGGCGTGACGCCCCGGCAACCGCAAACGTTCGGCCCGCACGCGCTCCGGAGCCACGGCCCGCACGACATCTTCGTTTTCTTCGCGCTCCAAAGAGCAAGTTGAGTAAACCAGCCGGCCGCCGGGCTTCAGACATTCGAGCGCGTTGCGCAGGATTCTGCGCTGCCGTTCTGCGTGTTTTTTGAGTTCGGTTTGAGCCAGTCGCCAGCGGATTTCGGGGTTGCGGGCCAAGGTGCCGGTGCCCGAACACGGCGCGTCCACCAGAATTCTGTCGAAGACGGCGGTGAAAGGCAGCGCTTGCGCGGCGTCTAATCGCACCAGGTGCGCCCCGCCGGCGTGGAACGCGGCCAGCCTCGCCTCGCTCGAATCGCAAGCGATGGCCTTCAGCCCAGGCATCTCGAGCGCCTGCGCGGTCTTGTTGCCTGGCGCAGCGCACACGTCCAGGAAACGCTGATCGGGCTGCAAATCCAGCAACGGCACAACGCTCTGAGCACCAATGTCCTGCCGCCGGGCTCCCTCCGGCACGCTTCCAGTGACACGGAAACAGCCAGCAACCTCGGTTGGTTCACAATCCGGGGGCAACTCGGAGCCAGCTTGCAGGCGAATGAACGGCTCCGGCGGCCGCAAGCTCGCCTCGCCCAGCCTGCGCGCCATGTCTAAGCCAAAGCGGCTCACCCAGCGCCGCCACAGCCAGGCTGGCAAAGAGAACTCCAACGCTTCGTCGGGCCACTTTTCCGGCAGCGGCGGCAGACGCCGAAGCACGGCGTTGACCAGCGCGGAAGCCTGGTTCTTCTTGGCGTGTTTGACCAGATCGACGCTTTCGCTGACCGCGGCGTGGTCAGGTACGCGGTCGAGAAAACGCATCTGGTAGGCACCCATCTCGATAGCGATCCTGACGTGCGCGTCCATCTTCTCCGGGCGGCGGCTGGAAACGCGAGCCATCAATGCATGCAGATGAGCCCTGCGGCGAAGCACGCCGTACACGATCTCGGTCGCTAACCCGGCTTCGCGGGAATCCAGTCCGGCGAGGGCACGATCAAGCGCGTCGCCCGACTGAGCGCCGTGCTCGACGGTCAACAATACGCCGTAGGCAATCTGACGCGCGCTGGACACATTCTTATAATAGGAGCTTGGAACTTCAAAAGGTCATTTCGCGCAAAGTGGGCGAAGCGGTCACGCGGTACAAGATGATTCGCGAGGGCGACCGCGTTGCCGTCGGGTTCTCGGGCGGCAAGGACTCGTTCACCATGCTGGAATCGCTAATCCTGCTGCGAGACCGCGCTCCGATCAACTTCACCGTCTGCGCTTTCACCATCGAGCAAGGCAAGTTCCTGGCCCCCATCGAACCCTTCGGCGAGTTCCTCCGCGCGCGCGGAGTCGATTGGACCTATCGTGTGGACGACCCGTCGATTCGCCTGCTCGCTGAACAACCTGGGCACGGCTGCGATCTCTGCAGCCGTTTCCGCCGCCGCGCGGTGTACGAGATCTGCCGCGAGCTCGGTGCCAACGTGATCGCCCTCGGACACACAGCCGACGATTTCTGCGAGTCCCTCCTGCGCAACGTGATGTTTACGGGCCGGGTTGCCGCGTTGCCGCCTATCACCTGGTCGCGAAAGAGGGAGTTCAAGTTGATCCGTCCGCTCATGTTCGTGACGGAGGATCTGACCACTGCCTACGCGAAGGAGGCGGGCGCACCGGTGGTCCCGTGCGGCTGTTCTCAGAAAACCGGGACGGTCCGCCGCTCGCTGCGCGACATTTTCGCCGAACTCGAAAAAGACTTTCCCCACTTGAAGCAGACCATGCTGACGGCGATGAGCAATGTCACGACTTCCCGCCTGCTGGACTTGCGCTTCCTGGACCTGGAAGCTGGCAGGGAAGCAAGCGACGGAGGCACCGAGGCAGCCTTCCCCCTGCTGGACGAGCCGGCTTTCAACGAGTTGTAATCACTTCGAAGTTCAACGCCCCAAAGCCGTCACCCATTTGAGATAATCGTAACTTGGCACACCGGAGCCGTGCCTCGTTGCACCTCGGCGGTTCCGCTCTTTGAACCATATGAGATTCCTTCCCCGCGAAGAGAAATTCTTCCACTTCTTCATCCGGCAAGTGGAACTGATCAGTCAGGCGTCCATGCTCCTGCAGCAGGGCATCGTCGCTAACGGCGAACGGCTTGAATACGCGGCCAAAAGAATTGCCGAACTCGAGCGACAGGGCGACGAGATTATCCATGATATCTTTACCCGCCTGAACCAGACCTTCATCACGCCCCTCGATCCCGAGGATTTGCACAATGTTGGCTCCCGTCTCGACGACATTCTGGACGAAATCGAGGAGTCGGCGCACCGCCTGATTTCCTACGAGATTCACAAAGCGCCGCCGCCGATGATCGAGTTGTGCGGCATCATCAATCGGTGCGCGGAGGTATTGCGCAAGGCGTTTGCGCACCTGAGCCACGACAAACCGCTGCTTGATAGCTGCATCGAGATCAACCGGCTGGAGAACGAGGCAGACAAGGTCTACCGGGCGGCCATCTCTGCTCTATTCCGCAGCGGCGGGGACGCACTTACGGTGCTGAAGCTCAAAGAGATTTACGAACACCTGGAACAAACCGTAGACTACTGCGAGGACGTTGCCGACGCTCTCCAGAACGTCATCGTGAAGAACGGCTAGAGTGCGGCAGCGATGAGCGGGACCCTACTTCTTGTCATCGTCATCATCTCGGTGGCGCTGGTATTCGATTACATCAATGGTTTTCATGACGCGGCGAATTCCATCGCCACGGTGGTGGCCACAAGGGTCTTGACACCCCTGCAGGCGGTGGTCTGGGCGGCCTTCTTCAATTTCATCGCCGCCATTCCGTTGTTCTTCGGCGAGGCCGGTGTGGCCAGCACGGTCGGCAAAGGAATGGTGCAGCTCAGCGTCGTCACCCCGATCGTCATTCTCGCGGGACTTCTCGGCGCTGTCTTCTGGAATCTACTCACCTGGTACTATGCCATCCCTTCCAGCAGCTCGCACGCCCTGATGGGCGGGTACGCGGGCGCTGCGATGGCCAAGGTCGGAATGACCGTGGGCTGGTCTCACGCTCACGAGGCAACGGTCGCGCACGGCTGGCTGGTCACAACCGAATTCATTGTGATCGCCCCGCTAATCGGCCTGATTCTGGGCTTCACGCTGATGACCTTGCTGTATTGGGCGTTTCGCAACTCTTCACCGAAGCACATGGACGTGTGGTTTCGAAAGCTTCAACTCGTGTCATCGGGGCTGTTTAGCTATGCTCACGGCGCCAACGATGCGCAGAAGACCATGGGAATCATCGCCGGTGTGATTTTCGCCGCAGGCTTTTCAAAGACTTTCCATGTCAGCTGGTGGATTATTCTGGCGGCGCACGCGGCCATCGCACTCGGTACGATGAGCGGCGGCTGGCGCATCATCCACACTATGGGGGGCCGTCTGACCAAGCTCAAACCGCGCGGCGGGTTCTGCGCGGAAACTGCCGGCGCGATCGCCATTCTGCTGCCGACCTACCTCAAGATCCCGGTTTCCACCACGCACGTCATCACCGGAGCCATCGCGGGAGTGGGCTCCATCCAGCGCTTCAAAGCAGTGCGCTGGGGACTTGCGACGAATATCCTGTGGGCTTGGATTCTGACGTTGCCAATGTCTGCGCTAGTAGGCGGATTGAGCTTCGGCCTGATTCATCTCCTGACCGGCCGGAAGTAGACCGCTATCCTGAGGAACACGGGCGCCCAGGAGCAAAGCCCTGCCCCAAGGATTCCTTTTCACCCATGCGCGACCTCATCGCCCGGCTCGCCACGCTACGGCGCTTCGACCTTGCCCAGCACTGCCATGCCGGGATGCCGCATTACCCCACTCACCCGCCCTATGCGCGCAGTCTGACGAAGTTGCACGGGGATTTCGTTTTGGAAAACGGTGCGTCCTCCGCTGCCGACGCCATCTCGCTGGGCACGCACACCGGCACGCATATCGATGCGCTCTGCCACTTCTCCTGCGGTGGACGTTTGCACGGCGGCGGCGAGGTCGCGGGGCAGCAGGACTGGACAGATGGTATCGCTCAGCACGGCGCCGAGACCATGCCTCTGTTCCTGCAGCGCGGCGTGCTGCTCGACGTGGCCGGGCTTTGGGATGACAGCCCTCTGGAGGAGAGCGCCGGCATCGATTCGGCGCTGCTCGAACGCGCTGAATCCGCCGCGGGCGTCCGCCTGGATCAAGGGGATATCGCACTGGTTCGGACCGGTTGGGGCCGGTACTGGAGCGACCCACGCCGGTTCGTGAACGAACTTCGCCTGCCGGGTGTCACGCTCGACGGCGCGCGCTGGCTGAGCCAGCGGGGAGTCGCCGCCGTGGGCAGCGACACCCTGGCCTTCGAACGCCTGCCTTCCCCGCTGATGGAAGTGCACGTCCACCTGCTGGTGGAAGCTGGAGTCCACATCCTCGAATGTCTGGCGCTGGAGGCACTCTCCGCCGCTCGCATCCGCGAGTTCGTGTTCGTGGCTTCACCGCTCAAACTCGATGGCGCCACAGGCTCCCCACTGCGTCCCTACGCGCTCGCGGAGTAGACGCTGGCTGGCTGCCCTCGCCCACACTGATCTCCCCATGGTCGACGGCCCTTTCCCGCCCGGGGAAATGAGAACGCGCGCCTTTCGGTAGGGCGCCACCACGATGGAGGGAGCCCGTGTTCGTGAGCTTATCGGTTCTCCACCGTTCGCGACTCGGATTGGCGGCGCCCTAAATAGCAAAAGCCCCGCCGGTCACGGCGGGGCCTTTGCCAACGATAGGAACTGCGCGAAGTTAGAACGACAGGCGCAGGGCCATCTGGATGCGGCGTTCTGAACCGAACAACGTGCTGGTGACGCGGCCGAAATTGCCGTCGTTGTTGTTGTTGTCCGGAGTGCCGAATTGCGGGTGGTTGAACACGTTAAAGCCCTCAGCGCGGAGCTGAACCTTGAAGCGTTCAGTCAGGTTGAAGCCCTTGAACATGGAGAAGTCCACATTGAACTGCCCCGGTCCTGTGTTCGACTGCATGCCAAGGTTACCCTCGGTGCCCGGCGTCGGATTGGTCACGGCGCTGGTGTCAAACCACTGCGAAGGAGTGCGGCCACCCGACGGAGCGGCTTGCGGGTTCTTGCCCGAAACCAGGTCCGGGAAGCAGCTGTCCACGCTCGCGATGCAGGAACTGCTGCGCAGCGTGAACGGCACACCGGTGCGGATGCTGATGATGCTGTTGATCTGCCAGCCGCCGACGATCAGGTCAGCCGCTCTGTTCATGTTGCCGCCGAACTGCCGGCCTTTGCCGAAGGGCAGGTCGTACTGCAGGTTGCCGACGAAGTTGTGGCGAATGTCCCACGAAGCCGTCGAGTAGTTCAGGGAGTAATTCCTGGGGTCGATGGTGCCCAAGCCGTTGGAGCCGCTCAGCGTCGTTCCGCTGGTCGCCAACGCGTGGCCGTAGGTGTAAGCAGCCATGAAGGTCAGGCCCTTGCTCATGCGTTTCTCGAGCTTGGCCGTCATGCCGTGATAGTTGCCGAAGCCGAAGGACGCCGTGCCCTGGATGCCGCTGATGTTCGGATACGGGCGGCGAGCATCGCACGGAATGTTCGGGAGCGGGCTGTTCGGGCAGGCGTTCGGATCTGGCTGGAGCAGTTGGTGCGCCTGGTGGTTGCCCACATAGGAGAGTTCCAGCGCCATACCGCCAGCGAATTCACGCTGGATGGCAGCATTCCACTTGTGAACCAGTCCGTTGCGGAAGTTGGTCGCGACGCCACGGAAGGTGATCGGCGCGGGCATCGTGAACACGTTCGACGGGAAACCGCCGGTGACGCCGCCGGTGAAGAACGGGTTGCGCCCGTACTGATTGGCGGCATCGGAGTTGTTCAATGGAACCGTCTCGTTGAACGGAGCAGACTCGCCACGGTTGGGGTTGCCACCTTGATTCTCCTCACCGCCGTAGAACACGCCGTAACCGGCGCGGAACACGGTCTTCGAGAAAGCATTGTAGGCCAAACCAACGCGCGGACCGAAGTCGAACTTGTCCCATCCAATGAGGGTGCTAGCAATCTGGCCGCGCGACACAGTTACGTTCGGGAATTGCGTCGCAAAGCTGGGCGGTAGCGGAGCGTTCTGGTCTTTGCCCTTGGGGATGTACAGGGTAAGGTTGTCAAGAACGAAGTTGGACTGACGGCCGAATTTTTCGTCGATCGGCGAGAACAATTCATAGCGCAAGCCATAGTTCAAGGTCAACTTGCTGTTGATCTTGTAGTCGTCCTGCGCGTAGAACGCCCAAGCGCTCTTCTGAGAAGAGATGAAGTTGTTCGACGAAACCTGACCGCTGTTAACCCAGCCGATCAGCATCGAGGCATATTCATCGCCAGTCAGCGTGGTGTAATTCACGTTGCTGCCGGACGGCTGAGGCAGAGAGGTGTCGATGCGCCGGAAATTCAAATCGCCGTGGGGGCTGGGAACCTGGAAGAAGGGGAACTTGATCGGGCGATACTCGGCGCCAAACTTGTAGGCGTGAGAGCCCTTGTTGATCGCAACGTTCTGAATGAAGTCCCAAACGTTCGAGTATTCCTTGGAAGGCAGCCAATCGGAAGCGCCGAAACCGCTATAGCGGTCCATGCTCACCGACGGCAAGCCGCCATTTAAGACCGTGGTCGGGTTGTAGCCGCCGATTCCGAAGGCCTTAAACTGGTCGGTATTCGGGAAAGCCTGTGTACGAGCGGTGACCAGGCGGGTGTACGCCACGCGGGTTTCGGTCAGAACCGTGGGGGTCCAGACTCGCGTGTAGCTCATCATGGCATTGCGGGACAGATCCTGCTCCGCATTGGAATTGAAATACGTCGCATCCAGCGCGCCGGGGAGCGGCGCAGCGTTGAACTTGTTCGTGTCCGCCCAGCTTACGCTGCCGAACAAACTGTCCTTGTCGCTGATCCGGTGATCGATGCGGATGTCGTATTGCCAGGTATCCTGTTTGCCGCTTGTCGTTGTGAAATAGTCGTTCTGCGGAATGCCGCCAGTGGCGTAAGGGACGTTCGGCGCCGGGAAGAGCTTCATGATCTTCTGGGAAGCCGGATCGATTTGCGCAGCCGGTAGGACATTTCCAGAGTATGGGGTACGAATCGTCTGGCCGTTCACGACGCGGGTCGAGTTCGGGTCGAAGATTTCGCCTGAATTCACTGCACCTACACCGGCAACGTTGCCGATGTTGTTACCCATGACACCGGCGAAATTGCCGTTAATCATGTCCGGAGTCGGAATCGTGAAGAAGCCGCTGGTACCGAGGTTCTGAACCGCGCCGCCGGTGGAACGGATCTTGGTGCCCTGCCAGTCAGCAAACCAGAAGGTCCGGTTCTTGATGGCCGGTCCGCCGATGGCGCCGCCATACTGGTTCTGCTTGAAGGGTCCCTTGGGCTGTCCCGCGAGGTTGTCTTCCCAGCGATTGGCGTCGAGCGCCTTGTTCTGGAGGTACTCAAACGCGGCGCCGTGGATTTCGTTGGTGCCCGACTTGAGCGAAACGTTCATCACGCCGCCCGCGCCACGGCCATACTCAGCGCCGTAGCCGTTGGTCATGACGCGCATTTCGCTGATCGCCTCTACCGAGGGTCCGACCACGAACGCCGTCTGGTTCAAAAAGTCGATGACGTTGACGTTGTTGTCCACGCCATTCAACAGGAAGTTGTTCTGGCCGTTCGAACGCACGCCGTTGGCCGAGAATCCGCCACCGACCGCGTCACGAGCGCCAGGTTCTGCCGGGACGACGCCTGGAGACAGGCGCGCCAGGAAGGTAAACGTGCGCTGCCCGCCGAGGGGCAATTCCGCGACTTGCTTGGTGGCAATGTCGGCGCCCAGAATGTTCGACTCGGTCTGGAGAAGCGGTACCTCTTCACTGATGGTTACCGACTGGGTGACCTCACCGACTTCAAGGGCAACGTTGACAGCCAGGCGGTCGCCCGATGTAACATTCGCTCCCTTTTGAATGGACTTCTTGAAGCCCTTGGCTTCCGCTTCAACGGTGTAAACGCCGGGCTTGAGAGCGGGCCGGGTGTATTCGCCGTTGGCGCTGGTTTCCACGGTGTACTTCAAACCGGTCGAGTCCTCGGTCAGAGTGACTTTCGCACCGGGCACGGCGCCACCCTGGGCGTCCGTGATAGTTCCTGTGATGGTTCCTAAGTCGCGCTGCGCCAACAAGGACGCAACACATACGAGCGTGAGCAATAGGATTCGAGTAAAGAAACGCAAAACGTGGTTCCTCAATTTTCAATGCAAGCCGCGTGGCTCGCCCCCTGATTCACATCATCGCTGGCTGGCCGACCGGGCCAGCAATCGTGACGCTGAATGCCAAAACGGATCTAATTGTCTTGTTAAGGATCAAAACACCAAACTATCGGCCAAGATCCGGGGGACACAATTGCGTCCTAAATACGGCCTCAACATACATTTGGTAAATAACCCCTAACAACTCGCAGATCCGCCGAAGCAATCCAAAAATAGCACTCAAAAAAACGCTTTCACCCCGGTTAAGAAACTCCCTACCGAGCAGCGCACTTCAACTTCGCGATTGAAGCGCTTACATCCGGCGATGGCAACGTTTTCATCAGGCTATGCGAGATACTCGGGAGAGTCAAGGGAATTCCTTCATTCCCGTGAATGGCGCACTTGTACCGAACCCATGCGTAGCGTATAACGGTTGCGGTGGCCAATCATCCTCGTTCAGCCGACAAGGCCGGCTCCAAAGCAACAATCCACGAAGTCGCGCAGCGGGCGAAGGTGTCGATTACGACAGTTTCGCGGGCGATAAACAGCCCATCGCTCGTAGATCCGCAAACTGCAAGACGAATATGGAAAGCCATAGATGAGCTCAGCTATTACCCGGACGTCCATGCCAGGTCGCTGGTCTCCGGGAAGAGCAACATTCTGGGGCTGATTGTCTCGGACATCACCAACCCGTTCTTTCCAGAACTGGTTAAGGGGTTCGAAGACGCCGTGGTGCAGCATGGCTACGAGGTGCTGGTCAGTTCGACTAACTACGACCCTGAACGCATGGCATTGTGTGTCCGACGGATGCTGGAACGCCAGGTCGAGGGCGTGGCCGTTATGACTTCTGAAATGCAGGAGCATCTGGTCGACCAACTGGTGAGCCGAAGAGTACCCACGGTGTTCCTCGATGTTGGAACCCCTGGGGCAGGAATTAGCAACATCGTGGTTGACTATGCGCACGGCATCAATGAAGCGGTTCAGCACTTGTTCGCTTTGGGCCATCGAAAGATAGGGTTCATCAGCGGTCCGGAATCCCTCGCCTCGGCCCAAACCCGTCGTACGGCATTCCTGGAATCCATGGCGAACCATGGCCTGCCACAACACGCTCAGTGGATCAGGCAGGGCGATCACAAGGTGGCGGGCGGCGTAGCGGCGATGAACGAGATGCTGGCTCTACCCGACCATCCTACGGCGGTAATGGCCTCCAATGATCTGACCGCGATCGGCATGATGAGTGCCATTCGCAAGGCTGGACTGTCCGTCCCGGGCGACATTTCGGTAGTAGGCTTCGACGATATCTGGCTGGCCGAGTTCACCGAGCCCCCCCTGACCACCGTCCGTTTCCCTAGAGACCAGGTGGCGCAACAAGCCTGTCTGGCCCTGATGTCCGATTTGACGATGCGCGCTGATGCGAGCAAGCCGTCCGAGTACCGTGTCGAGACGCACTTGGTCGTCCGCGATTCTACTGCTGCGGTGTAATCTGAGACTCAGCGGGACTTGGCGTGCAGGTGTCTGGAATGACGCGGAGACAACTCGTTCAATTTCTGACGGCGGCCGTCGCGCCGCGCATCCTTGCCGCTCGACAGGCCCGGACGGATGCGCCTGGGAAGCGGTTGGTGCTGGTGACGATTGGCGGCATACGACGGCAGGAGAGTTTCTCGAAACCGGGTCTGGTGAATGTCCCGCACCTTTTCGACGAACTGCTGCCGCAGTCCATCTTCTACCCCTATACCGCCAACGAGGGCGTGACCTCGCACTTCAATACCATCTCCAGCATCCTGACCGGCGTGTGGCAGCATGTTGACGACTGGGGATCCCAAAAACCCACGAACCCGACGCTGTTCCATTACCTCAAGTCGCAGCACAACGCCGGTGTGAACGATACCTGGGTGGTAACGAGCAACAAGCAACTCACCGCCAACATCAGTCCCGGCGTGAACGTGGTGCTCTCCAAGCAACTCCTGGTGGAAGCCGTGGAGCGCATCATCATGGGCCAAAGCACGCGCAAACAACTGGAGCGCGAGCAACTTCTCAGCGAGATGAAGTCGGTTCTCGAAACCGATTACGAGCGCATAGGCTGGGGGGCACCGTCGGCCTCGAGCTTCCAGGATCCCGAAGTGAAAAAGACCTTCGTCGCCGCCCTCACGAACTTTATCCATGGGCCGGACGCTCCGGCCAGCGGGGACGACTTGACCTTTATTGTGGCCAAGGAAGTGCTTCTGCGGCTTGCGCCCGCCATGCTGATGGTGAATTTCTCTGACGTCGAGGTGGCGCATTCGGGCGCGTATTCGTTGCACCTGGGCGGCATCCGGCGCTCTGACGCGCTCTGCCATAAGCTGTGGGAGTTTATCCGCACGAACCCGGCGTTGAAGGACAACACGACCCTGGTGATTATGAATGAGTTCGGGCGCGATCCGGACGGTTCCTCGACCAACGGGTTTTTCAACCATCGCACGAACACGGAGTCGTGCCGCATGGCGTGGAGCATGGTGCTGGGCGCAGCGGTCCGCAAGCCGGAAGTCGTCGAGCGGGTGATCCGGCAGGTGGACATGGCGCCCTCAATAGGTACTTGGATGGGCCTGGAGTGCGACCGCTCCGTGGGTGAACTCCTTCCCGAAATCGCGATTTGAGGCACTAAGTCGTAAAATGCCTCCACCCTCCTATGCCGACTTAGTTCCACGTTTGCCGAGGACATTCGGCCCTACAGTCAACGATCAATTGCGTCGCTGGGATCTGCTGTTCCCGGCGGAGCAGCGCCAGTTGCGGGCACAACTCGACTATCTGGCGAGTCTTTCACCTTCGGAATTGAAAGCACTCTTCGCTCCCATGGCAGGCCTCGAACGCCGCATGGACCTACCCAATTGGAAGCCTGGCACGGTGGGAATGAGCATCGAGGAGACCGGGGTGCTGGCGCGCTCGCCGCTGTATCCGCAATGGCGCACGGAAGTCGAGACTGTTTTCACACACATAGAGGAAACTCTAGAGAAGTCGGCACGACCGAATCGCCCGGCGCGACTAATCCTTTGCGTCCTGCCATCTGGATTGCCGGTGAACGATCGCGAAATCTGGCCCGGGCTGGCCGGACAAGGCGCATGGGTCGCGCTGTCGAAGCCGTTTCGCGAATCGGAGAATGCGTTGGTGTCGTCGCTGGCTAGACGGACCGTCAGCGCGGGTCTGGAAGAACTCGAATCGACTTGGGTGTTCGAGTGCGGCCGAGACCTATCCGCAGTCGTGGAGTCAACCAACGCCGTCGAGATCTCCTGGGGTGCGCTGGAGGCAATTCGCCGGACTTTTCTCGACCGGCTGAATGCCATCCAACGAGATCTGCGCTCCGCGGATCAGACCACGGCCGACCTGCGGCGACTCGACATCAGCCCGTCCCTCGACCCGAGGCTAAGCAAGGTCCCGCGTCTGCGTGAGTTCATCCGTTCGATTCTGTTGAGCGGCAATGGCTCGCTTGTGTTTAACAACTCCTTCGTGCAGTGGAGCGCGTCGGAGGCCCTGCGCCGGGTGCAACCGCAAGTGCTGGTGGCACGCTTTGGAATCAGGCCGAAAATCAAGCCATTCAGCAGCCTGGTGATGTTCGAGGACCAAAATCGCTCGAACCCGACCCCCGATCAGGACGACCCCGCCGGCTCGCTGATCGATGGCGAAATGCTCTCGCAATACGTTCACTTCACCGCGCGGGATCTGCCGGCCTATCGGGAACATGTGGTCACGCTGTTCGCCTGTGGCGACCTGTCGCGGGTGTTGGTCATCGGGAGCAGGAGCGCAACGGACCATTTCTCAGGGAGCCCCAGCGCGATTACGACCGAGCAACTTTCAAGCCTTAGCCTGAGCTGGCTCGCCGGCACTTGACCGCGGGCGCGAAGGGTGCGAACCAGCACTCCGTACGATAATCGTTCAGATGCGATTTCATTCCGCGGCGCGTTTCCTCATGCCTGCAACCCTGGCCAGCGCCGCCGTCTGGCTGGCTGTCGCTCAACCGGATGCAGGCAGCCCGATTCGGTTCGCTTACCAGCCGATCGACTTCACGCTGGACAGCTGCGAGACGCCCGAGCGGCATGCGCCCGAAACCATGGCCGGTGGAGTGGCGGTCTTCGACGCTAATAACGACGGCCATCTCGACATCTTCTTCACTAACGGAGCGGACATTCGCACGCTCAGGAAATCCGATCCGAAGTATCGCAACCGCTTGTTCCTGAATGACGGCAAAGGCTACTTCACCGACGCCACCGACAAAGCGGGCCTGGCGGGAACGGGCTACGACACGGGCGTGGCCGTAGGCGACTTCGACAACGACGGGTACAAGGACCTCTTCGTGGGTGGCGTGCATCGCAATACGCTTTATCACAATAACGGTGACGGTACGTTCACCGACGTCACGCAGAAAGCCGGATTCGTATCAAAGCCGGATACGGAGTTCGGCCCGCTATGGTCCGTCGGCGGCGCGTGGGTGGACGTCAACAACGATGGGTTGCTGGACCTGGTGGTGGTCAACTATCTCGCCTGGAACATCGACACCGAGCCTGCTTGCCCGTACCAGGGTCATCGCGAATACTGCCATCCGAAGTTCTATAAGCGGACCCCCAGCCAGGTGTTCCTGAACCTGGGCAACGGCATTTTCAAAGACGTGTCCGCCGAGGCGGGGCTTCGTGCTCACCCCGGCAAGGGCATGGGCATCGGCGTCGCCGATTTCGACTTGGATGGGCGCATGGACCTGTTCATCGCGAACGACAAGGTTTACAATTCGTTCTTCCGGAACGTCGGGGAGAAGGGCCGCGTGAAGTTCGAAGAGGTCGCCTTCGAGACCAACGTCGCGCTACGCGAGAACGGCGAGTTCATTTCCAACATGGGCGTGGACTTCCGGGATCTCGACAACGACGGTTACCCCGACATCTCGATTGTGGCGTTGGACGACGAGACGTTCCCGATCTTTCGCAACAACGGCAAGGGCGAATTCACGGATGCCACCAAAGACAGCCGCATGGCGGGGTTAAGTCTGCCGATGGCCGGTTATTCGCCGACGATTTTCGACTTCGACAACGACGGCTGGAAAGATATCTTCGTCACGCGCGGCCACGTGCAGTCGCTCCTGGCCGCACCGCGCATCGCCGTTGAACAACCTAACACGGTTTTCCGCAACATCGGGGGCGGCAAGTTCGCGGCGCTGACTGCGGAAGCGGGCCTGTCCGTACGCCCGCCCGCGCGCCACCGTGGTTCCGCCGTCGGGGACCTGAACGGCGACGGCCGGTTGGACGTCGTGGTGACATCAATCAACGCGCCCGCGGAGATCTGGATGAACCAGAGTCCCGCCGGCACGCATTGGCTTGAACTGGCGCTCGAGGGCACGCAAAGCAACCGCGACGCAATTGGGGCACGCATCAAGGTGACCACGAAGTCGATGACCCAGTACAATCACGTCACGTACGCCTCCGGCTACGCCTCCTCGAGCGCCGGTCCCGTTCATTTTGGACTCGGACCGGACGCCGCCGCTACGGTGGAGATCCGTTGGCCGTCGGGCATCTTGCAAACGCTGAAGGACGTGGCAGCCGACCGCGTCGTCCACGCCAAGGAACCTGGCAAATAGCTGTCTCAGCCGGCGGTTGTTCAGTAGAGCGCTTGGCTGCACCGGAACTCTCCGATGGTGCATCCTGTAACATTGAGCGCATTGAAACAAACCCCACAACTTCTCCGGCGGATGTGCCTCGTGGCCGGGCTGTGCATCCTGGCGTCAGGCCTGATTCGAGCCCAAGGCAACTACGAGGTCCAGGTGTATGAATCCGAGTTGATCCCTCCCGGCCAGACCATGGTCGAACTGCACTCCAACTTCACCTTCCAGGGCTCCAAGGACTCCGTGGACGGAGTGCGCCCGGACATCCACGCCCTGCACGAAACACTGGAGATTACGCAAGGCCTGACGCCTTGGCTCGAGACGGGCTTCTATCTGTTCACCAGCTACCGGCCGGGCGAAGGCCTGCAATTCGTCGGCACTCACATCCGTCCGCGGGTCAGCATCCCGAAAGACTGGAAATGGCCCGTGGGCCTGAGCCTTTCCGCCGAGGTCGGGTATCAGCGCCGCAGCTACTCCCCCGACACCTGGACGCTGGAACTGCGGCCGATTATCGACAAGAAACTGGGCCCGTGGTATCTCGGCTTCAACCCGACTCTGGAACGCTCGTTCCACGGCGCGGAAGTCGGTAAGGGCGTCACTTTCTCGCCCAACGTGAAGATCGGTTACGAGCTTTCGAAAAAGGTCAGCGCGGGGTTCGAGTACTACGGCGCCGTCGGCTCCATCACGGGCTTCGACCCATTGCGCGATCAGCAGCAGGCGATCATGCCGGTGATCGATCTGGACTTGAGTCCGAAATGGGAGTTCAACTTCGGGGTCGGAGTGGGCATGACGAGCGGCACCGACCACTTGCTGGTAAAAATGATCCTGGGTCGGCGTCTGAACTTCGGCAAGAAGCCGTGACCAGCCGCCTCGCGGTGCTGTTAACGCGATAGGATTGCAGCGTTACGTGTCTTTGTATTCGGCCATAGGAATAAACCAGGCACTCAAAGGGGATCGAGTAATCCATATGACGTTCAGGATTGAGTTGAGTAAGCTGACGGCGTGCGCCGCGGGCGCAATTCTATTCGGCGCACCGGCACTGGCGCAGACGCCCGCTCCAGGCGCTGCGAAGAAGACGGTTGAGGCCAAAGGCCCGGTCCTCGACTGGCCGGGACTCGCACGCTATCACGATGCGAACGTGAGGCTGCAGGCGCCGGCGGGCACGGAGAACCGTGTGGTCTTCATGGGCGACTCGATCACAGACGCGTGGGGCAAGCAGTTCGACAAGTACTTTCCGGGCAAGCCTTACTTAGGCCGCGGCATCAGCGGACAGACGACGCCGCAAATGCTGGTGCGCTTCCGGCCGGACGTGATCGCGCTGGCGCCCAAAGTCGTCGTCATTCTCGCCGGCACGAACGACATCGCAGGCAACACCGGTCCCGAAACGCCCGAGATGATCGAGGACAACTTCGCCTCCATGCTCGACCTGGCGAAGGAGAATGGAATCCGCGTCGTCCTTTGCTCCGTCCTGCCGGTCTTCGATTATCCCTGGAAGCGAGGCCTGGAGCCGGCTCAGAAGATTGTGGACTTGAACAAGTGGCTGAAGGACTACGCAGCCAAGAGCGGTACCGTCTACGTGGACTACTTCGCGGCGATGGCAGACGAGAGGCTAGGCTGCAAAACTGAACTTTGTTTCGACGGCGTGCACCCGACTGAGGCCGGTTACGGGGTTATGGCTCCACTGGTAGAAAAAGGAATCGCCGAAGCGCTCGCCAAGAACTGAAGCAGGACGACGGGCCGCGCTCGTGCGGTTCACATCCCTGCGGATGGCGGTCTGGCGTACAATGTCCCGATTCGGGAACGCGCGATTGTCGGGCTGTCCCAATCAACGTTTCGAGGTAATTGACCATATCATGCAGCGGCTGACGGGCTTGTTCGTCCTATTCGCGACTCTGACCGTCGGACAGAACTTCTCCGAACGCGTCCAGTCGATTGCTAGTCGCCCCGAGTTCAAGCACGCCCGCTTCGGCGTCGAAGTGCTCGCGCTGGACTCGGGCAAGGTCCTGTATCAGTTGAATGGGCAGCAACTGTTCGTGCCCGGATCGACCACAAAACTACTTTCCGAGGGCATCGCGCTTGCGTTGCTGGGCCCTGACTATCGCTTCCACACTCGGGTCTACCGCACCGGCGCTGTCGACGATAAGGGAATTCTCTCAGGCGATTTGGTGATTCAGGCTAGTGGCGACCCGAATCTGTCCAACCGAATCCAACCGGACGGAACACTGGCATTTGAAAACGTGGACCACTCGTACAGCGCAATCGCAGGCTCGAAGGCGCTGCCCGGTGACCCGCTGGCCGTCCTGCACGAGCTAGCGAAGCAAGTGGCCGCTGCTGGTATCCACGGGTTCCGCGGGAAGGTGCGGGTGGATGTCGACCTATTTCCGGAAGGGCAGCGCGAGTTGGGCACAGGCGTCGTCCTGTCGCCCATCATGCTGAATGACAATGTGCTGGACTTGGTGGTCACCCCCGGCGCCGAAGGAGATCCGGCGTCGGTGGAAGTCGCACCCAAGCCCCTTGCGATGGTTCTGCGCAGCAGCGTCCGGACGGGCGCAAACGACTCGTCTCCTCAGTTGGAAATCAGCGGGCCAGAAGCCGGTCCGGATGGGTCGATCACGGTCTCGATCACGGGCAGCCTCCCACCCGGGAAGGCGCTATTGCGAACGGCGACCATGCCGTCGCCCAGCGAGTTCACGGCATCCGCGTTTGCGGGGGCATTGCGGCAGGCTGGTATTGAACCACTCTCGGACTCTTCGGATTCTGAAGGTTCGGATGCCAAGTACACGCCCGAGTTTCTGGTGGCAGAGCATGTCTCTCCCCCCTTTTCGGAAGAGGTCAAGATCACGCTGAAGGTCAGCCAGAATCTGCACGCGGGCGTGGCCCCGTTTCTGATCGGCGCGCTGGTCGCGGGCAAGCCGGGCGAAGCAGCTTACCAGATTGGGTTCGACCGGATGCGGGAGTACTTGGAGCAAGCGGGCCTAGACACCTCTGGCGCAGGCCAGAGCGACGGTGCGGGCGGTGACGCGTTCTTCACGCCGGACTTTATGGTGCGCTATCTCGAGTTCATCTCCAAACAATCTTTCTTCCCCGTGTTCTATCGCGCATTGCCGATTCTGGGGAAGGACGGAACGCTGTGGGACATCCAGGCCGACTCTCCCGCGGCCGGTCACGTGCGCGCCAAGACCGGCACTTACGCGGTTTACAACGCGCTTGCTCAGAACCTTATGGTGACTGGCAAGGGCTTGGCGGGCTTCGTCGAGCGCAAGGACGGCAAGCGATTGGCCATCGCCATTTACGCCAATCTGATAGCCGGCGATCCGGCGACAATCGCGCACCACGTGGGCAACACGCTGGGAGAAATTGCCGCCGCAGCATGGGACGCGGAATTCGACTGAGCGCGCTGAACGGCGAATGCTGCGACGAGTTGCGGCCCTTTGTAAGGGGTAACAGCCTGCTATCATAGGCGTCTTACCATGCCTGACTTGAGTCCGGAACTCTCACCTATATCCGATGCCCTGACCGATTCAATCCGGGTTGAAGTTCTGTCGCGCTTCTCGCCCGAGAACTCCCGGCCGCTGCAGGACGAGTGGGTATTCGAATACACGGTGCGCATCACGAATCAAAGCGAAGAGACAGTTCAACTCGTCAGCCGGCACTGGATCATTACCGATGCCCTCGACCATACCGAGGAGGTCAAAGGCCTGGGGGTAGTCGGTGAGCAGCCAATCCTGGCGCCGGGAGAGTCGTACAAGTACTCGTCGTGGTGCCCGCTGAGGACCCCCACGGGCTTCATGCGGGGCACCTACCAGATGCTGCGGGCGGAGGGTGGGCAGTTCGACGTAGAAATCGCAGCGTTCGCGCTCAAGGCCCACAGAACGATCCACTAGCGCCGTCCTGCGTGAACCGCCGATAGTGGCCCCAAGCCGTCCCGCGGGTTATCGCACAATAGTAACTAGATGACACCCGCGATCCTGTTCCTGCTCGCGGCATTGGCCCAACAGCCCAAGGCACAGACCCCAGCCCCACCCGCGCGCGATCCGATGTCCGAGGCCATGAAAGACCTCGACGCGGGCAAGCCTCAGCAGGCCATCGCCACCCTAAGGGAAGTGCTTGCTCAGAATCCCGACAACTTTGCGGTCTGGTTCAATCTCGGAATCGCCTACGGCATGGCTGGAGACGACGTCGAGGCCGAAACCTCGTTCCGCAAAGTGCTCTCTCTCGAGCCGAAGCTTTACGAGGCCCAACTTAATCTCGCGCAGCTCCTGCTGCGCAAGAAGAAGTACTCCGAGGCGGTCGAGTTCCTGACCCAGGCGGCGGAGCAGAAGCCCCAGGAAGTGCGTCCTCAGTTGATGCTCGGCAAGGCCCTGCTGGCCACTGGCAAACCCGCCGAAGCGGAAGCGCGATTCAAAGCACTCACGGCGCTCGACTCCAAACAGGCCGAGGCGTTTCTGCTGCTTTCACGGGCCCTCGGTGCGCAGGAGAAATGGGCCGAAGCTGCCGTGCCGCTGGTCACCTACACTGGATTGAACCCGTCCGATACCGCCGCTCAAATGGAACTGGCGCAGACGCTCGAAAAGGCGAAGAAGCCGGCTGAAGCCGCCGCCGTTTACAGACGCTTCCCCAAGGATCCAGCCGCAATGGAGCGAGCCGGTGTTCTGGAACTCGATGCCGGCAATGCCAAGCAGTCAGTCATGGAGCTTGAACTCGCAGTTCAGGCCAATCCGACCCCGGCCTTGCGTTTTGCTCTGGCAACCGCCCTGCTGCGCAGCGGCGACGTCGAGAAGGCAACGGAAGTTGCCGGAGCTTTGGTCGCGCAGCAACCAGGCAATCTCGAGACGCGACTCTTCTATGGCAGGCTATTGCGCGATCAGAAGAAGTACGCGCCTGCCGTCGAGCAGTTCAGTGCGGCCACGAAGCTCAAACCGGATTCACTCGATGCATGGAATGAACTGACCGGAATGCTCGTGCTGCTCAAGAACTATCCGGCGGCGCTGGAGACTATTGAGAAATGCAAACAACTGGGCGGCGAAACAGCCGCTTATTATTGGTTCCGTGCGATCATGCTGGATGCGCTACACCAGAATAAACCAGCCCTGGAGAGCTACCAGCGGTTTCTCGAAATGAGCCACGAAAAGAGCCCGGATGAGGAGTTCAAAGCACGGCAGCGGGTTCGTATTCTCACGAGGATCGTCAATCGATGAAAACCCTGATTGCGCTGCTTAGTTTCGCACTTTTCCTGGGAGCGGCCGACCTCGAGTCCGTCAAGAAGGAACCGGACCTCGAGAAGCGCAGCGACAAAGCGCTGGATGTTGCCAGTGACGTGCTCAAACTGGCGCGCGCTCTACCCGGCGAGGGCGGCTCAATCTCAGACTTGGAGAAGGATATGGACACTATGATTGAGGCCGTCGAATTGTCCCTCAAGTCGTTGCGTGATATTGGCAAGAAAGCGAACAAACTGACGCGCTTTTACAAGCGCGGGGAGTTGAGAACCCGCGAACTGCAGAAGCAATTGGACAACCTGATACAGGCGCTCGCTTTCGACAATCGTCCACCGGCGGAGAAAGCGCAGGCGCGGCTGAACGTCCTGCACGACGAGTTTCTGTTTGGAGTCATGAGCGGCAAGTGAGGCGGATATGGTCCGAGCATTACTCCTCACCCTGATTCTGGCGGCTGCGGTCGCCCTACCGGCCTCCGCGCAACGCGATTTCCTGACCGCCGATGAGGTGGACCAGTTGCGAGAGGTCCAGGCCCCTGATGACCGCCTGAACCTATACGCAGTGTTCGCACGGCAGCGGGTGGACCTGCTCGGTCAACTTTTCGCAAAGGAAAAGACCGGGCGCAGCCTCACGATCCACGACACGCTCGATCAATACACGAGGATCATTGAGGCCATCGATACTGTGGTCGATGATGCTCTGGCGCGCAAGCGGCCCGTGACAGTGCTCCCGCACATCGCGAAAGTCGAACGGGAATTGCTCGCCAAGCTGGAGAAGTTCTCCGCCATTCCGACCGCCGATGCCGAGCGTTACCGATTCAGCCTCGATCAGGCCATTGAATCCACTAGGGACAGTGCCGACACATCAGAAGTCGATCTGACCGAGCGCACCCGCCAAGTGGAGGCTAACGAACAGCGCATCGAGAAAGAGCGCGAATCGATGTCAGCTCCAGAAAAGAAGGACGAGAAAAAGCAAGCGGCGACGGACGAGAAAAAACAGGTAGCCCCGAAAAAGAGAGCGACGCTGCTGAAGAAGGGCGAGACTGTCGACGGCCAGCCCGTCAAGAGCGACACCACCAAGCCGGATAAGAAGGACAACTAGCCGGGAGAGCGCCAATCATGACGGCTCCGGCTGGCTGGCGTCCTCCTCGAGCATCTCGCGCAGGATCCGCAGCAGCGCAGCGGTTACGCTGAACACGACAGGGCCAGCGATGATGCCAGCCAGCCCGAAGTACTCGATCCCGCCGAAGATCGAAAGAACGACCAGGAATGTGTTCATGGGCATGGCCCCGCGCAGGATCCACGGGCGCAGCAGATTGTCGGTGAATCCCACCACCACCACGCACCAAGCCAGTAGGATGAGTGCTCGAATCCATGCGCCAGACAGAGCCAGATAAGCGACCGCCGGAACCCAGACCAGCGCGGTGCCCACGATCGGCACCAACGAACTGAACGTTCCGACGACTCCCCACAACCAAAACCGCGGAAGCCCAACGATCGCAAAGCCGAGTCCCATCAGCGCGCCCTGTGCCATCGCAACGACGAGCGTTCCATTGACGTTCGCACGGACGGTGTCCGCGGTCACGCGGATCAGTTCAGTGACGCGGTGTTTCGGCAGCGGGATCCAGCGCACGGCCAATGCCTGCATGTGGACTACGCCTTGAAAGAAGAAATACAACGCGAAGAAGGTGATGGCGGCCTGTGTCAGAGTGGAAGTCAGATTGCCGAAGAGCGCGCCGACCTGGGCCAAAGATGCGTCACCCACGCTTTGCAGTCGCTCCATCAGTGCCGCCTGCAAGCTGGGCGCAGTCATCCCTGTGGACTGCGCCAGCCAGGCCAGCGGACGTTCGAGCGAGTTTGAAAGCCAAACAGTCCAGCCTCCCTGAGAGCGACTGGTGGCGGAAAGCGCTTGGTACAGTCCTTGCGCCTCGCGCGCGACTGTGACGACAAGAAACAGCACAGGCCCGACGATCAGCGCCATTACCACGAGGGTGGTCGCCAGCGAGGCTAGTGCGGGTCTGTGCCAGCGCCGCTCCAACGCAGCGTACAGCGGGAACCCCGAGACGCCTAGGACGGAAGCCAGGAAAATGGAGCTGAGGTAAGGCGCCAGCATCCCCCATACGAGATAGAGCGCGATCGCCAGCATGACCAGGATCGCGATCATGGAGTCGCGACGGTTAGGATCCCGGTTCATGCACGGACCTCCACTATTTCGATGCGGCGTGTCTCGTTTTCACTCTCGTCGAATTGGGCTGAGATGCAGATCTCGATGCGCCGTTTGGGCAATAGTAGCGGAAACCTCTCAGCCCATTCCAGAAACACCGCTGCGGGCCGCGCAAAGATCTCGTCCAGCCCCAAGCTCTCGACTTCAGCAACAGTGTCAAGGCGGTACAGATCGATATGGTAGACCGTCGTCGGATCGCCGTACTCGTGGATCAGTGGGAAGGTGGGGCTCGACACGTCTTCGGGGCGAATTCCGCCGTAGCCCGCCGCCAGTCCCTTGGCAAGCGTCGTCTTGCCAGCCCCCAGATCGCCGATCAGGAGTATCGTTACCGGCACGGGCCACGACTCGGCCAATCGCTCTCCCAGGGCCACGGTCTCGTCTTCGTTGTGTGTGGTGTAGACCGCAGTTTTCATGGACGTAATGCGCTCATTGCGGCGGGTAGAAAGGCAAGCAGATCCATGGCCGTCAACGACTGCTCACCCAACTCAGCGGCACCCAGTTCACCGGCCCGGCCGTGCAACCAGACCGCGGCGAGAACCGCATCCAGCGCGGCGTGCGGGAACTGCGCCAGCAAACCGGCGATGATCCCTGTTAGGATGTCGCCGCTGCCCGCAGTGGCCATCGCGGGAGTGCCCGTCGGGTTTATATAGACCTGGCCATTCGGCAGGGCGGTCACGGTGCGCTGTCCTTTCAGTACGACGACACAACCGCGTTCGGAGGCAAAGCGCCGGGCCGTACCGACGCGGTCGGCTTGTACCGCCGCGATGCCGCCTCCGCACAGACGGGACATCTCTCCGGGGTGCGGCGTCAGCACCCGCAGCCATCCCGAGGCGTTGAGCGTAGTCGATTCCAGTGCGTTCAGGGCGTCGGCATCCACAACGGCAGGCACGGCCGCGTTCGCGAACAAATCGCGCGCCACGGCCTCGGCCTCCGGTTCGCGACCCAGACCTGGTCCAATTGCCAGCACATCGCGGTCTCCGACCCCGTCTACCCAGTCACTGGTCATCAACTCGGGCATCAATGTGGTGACCGTTGCTCGCTCGCGCATGTCCGTGGCGACGGTCACCAGGCCCGCTCCGCTACGTAGTGCGGCCGCGCCCGACATGGCCGCTGCCCCGCCCTTGCCGCGCGCGCCGCCCAGTACCAGCACGTGCCCAAACGACCCCTTGTGGGCGCTGCGCGCTCGCGGCACAAAGAGGTGGGCAAACATCCCCGGATCAGCCAGGTTCAGCCAGTTGGTGCTCTCGCCTTCGAGAAACTCCTGCGGAATACCGATAGGCGCTACCGTCAGAGCGCCCGCGCGGTCGCAGGTCGGGGGGAGAATCAGTTCCGTCTTCGGCGCGGCGAGTGTTACCGTGTGAGTGGCGCGAACGGATTCGCCATCGACGTGCAATCCCGACGGCACATCCACGCTAACGACGGTGGCCAGCGGGAAAGCGCCGTTCATTTCGCGGATCAACTCAAGGGCGCGACCCCGTGCCGGTCCCCTGAGCCCAGTACCCAGGAGTGCATCGACGACCAGCGTTGCCAGCCGCATGTCGGGCTCGATGCCAAGCGAATACGGGATGCCGCTGGCCCTGACCATACCCCAATTCGCCGCTGCGTCGCCTTGAAACTCCTCGGGCGGAGCGGCCAGCAAAATGTGGAGCGAATCAGGCTTAAACCGCGTCCATAACTGGCGCGCGATCACCAGTCCGTCGCCGCCGTTGTTGCCCTTACCGCAAACCACGACGACGCGCTGCCGCTGCAGTGGAGCGAGTGTCTTCTCCAGAAACTCGACGATCCTGCATCCGGCGTTCTCCATCAGCACGAGACCCGGGATTCCCGCCTCGATGGTCCTGCGATCGGCTTCGCGCATTTGTTCGGCAGTGAGGATCTTCATGCTGATGCGCTCCCGACGCGGGCCTCCAGGCGGCCCAGGGGTTCGGACTCGCCCATCACAATCAGGAAGTCGTTGGCTTCAACAACTGTGTCCGCCGAGGGGTTGAATTGCATGTCGCCAGTCGCTCGGCGAATCCCTAGCACGATCACCTTTAGCTCGCGGCCGATCTTCAGTTCACTCAGAGAACGGCCCACCAGTTCGCATCCGGCCAGAACTTCGATCTGCTCGATGCTCACACTCGGACCAAGATGCGATGTGGTGAAATCCAGGAACTGGCGGACGTGTGGCTTGAGCAGCGACTGAGCGAGGCGCGTTCCAGTCATCGTATAGGGCGCGAACACCGAGTCTGCGCCGACCTGCCTCATCTTGCGCTCGGCCTCTTCCTCGGCGGCCCGCGCAGCTACCAGGATCTTAGGGTTCAGCGTCTTGGCCGATATCACGGCGAACAGGTTATCGGCGTCAGTCGCAAGCGCCGCGATCAACCCGGTTGCACGCTCCACGCCGGATTCTTTCAGCGTCTCGTCCCGCGTCGAATCGCCGAGTACCGCCAGGAATCCGTTCCGAATCGCCCACTCTACCCGATCCTCCCGCTTGTCCACGATCAGCAACTCCACCCCGGCATCACGCAGTTCCTGGGCTGCGCCGCGGCCGACCCGCCCGAAGCCGCAAACGATGAAATGGCCACGCAATTTATCGATCATCTTCCGCATCCTCCGCCGCTCCAGCAGATTGCCGAACTGGGCTTCGATGATCCCCTGCGTCATCACCCCCATGGTCAGCAGCAGTGTGCAAACGCTGAGTAGCACGTAGCACGAATTGAACACGCGGCCAGCCAAAGCGAGCGGATGGACCTCCATGTACCCGACGGTCGTCATGGTGGTCAGAGCCATGTAGAACGCGTCGAAAACCGGGTACCCCGCGACGAATACAAACCCCGTCGTTCCAATGCCGAGGGTAATGACAATGGCGGCGCCAACCATGGCAACACGCCGCAGTGCCCGGTTCATGGCTTCACAGCTTTCGAAGTACCAGAATCGTCATGTCGTCCTGCAATTCCTCGGGAAACGCGGTCCAGCGCCGCACCGCTTCCACGACGGCGGAAGTGATTTCGCCTCCGTCGCGATCGGCGTTGGCGATCAGCAGATCGCGCAAGCGCTGCTCGCCGAAGTCCTCCCCATATTCATTCTCAGGCTCCGTAATTCCGTCCGTGTAGAGCACCAGCATGTCGCCGCCGCGCAAGTCCAGGCGGCTCTCGTTGTAACGCGCGAAAGGAAAGGCACCCACCACCATGCCGTTGGTGTCAAGCGTCGTCGCGCGGCCTTCACGGATCAGGATCGGAGGCAGGTGTCCCGCATTCACGTACGTCAAAGTGCTGGTCGCTTCGTCGTAGAGGCTGAAGAAAAAGGTCGCGAACTTCTCGGGGGAAGTAGATGCGTAGACCTGTTGGTTAAGGTTGGCAATCAGCCTCGACGCGGAGATGCTGTCCTCATGACCCGCCTTGATCGCCTCGGTCCATTGCCGCAACTGGCTACGCATCGAGGACTGCAGGGTGGCCATCAGCAGCGCTGCGGAAATTCCCTTGCCCGCGACATCCCCAATAGCGAGCGCAAGTTGCGTGTCGCCGATCTTCTGATAGTCGTAATAGTCGCCGGACACCATGCGGGCTGCCTCGCAGACGCAATCCAGACGCAACGAACCTAACCCGGCTAGCGGCTTGGGATGGAGCTGGCTTTGCACTTCGCGCGCAATCTCAAGTTCGGCGCGCAGGCGCTGCCGTTCCTTCTCGCCCTCGATCAGACGGCCCAGGTTCTCGGTCATGCGGTTGAACGACCGGCTCAGTTCGGCGAGTTGATCGTCGCCTGTGACGTCGATCCGATGCGCCAGATCCCCGCGCATCACGCGCTGCGTTCCCTCGTACAGATTGTCCACGGCGCCGGTGATCGTGCGCGTCAAATTCACTCCGATCCAAAGTGCAAACGATTCCACAATGAAGAAGACGATCACGAATGCGCCCAGTTGCACGAGCAAAGAGTTCTCAACCCGATTGCCAGGCTGGTTGAACACCATCGAGTAAACCGAAGACATGCGCGTTTGCGTGCCCAGGAAAGCTTCCGAGAGCCGCCCCGGCTGGTGCCAAATGCGCAAAGGCATCTGGATGCCCCACGTGATTTCCAGGTCGAGCGGGTTGGCTTGTGCCGCGATCACGCTCCCATTCACGGTTGGCTCACCAGGGACCGGTGCGTGGATTCGAACCGGCGGGGTGTCCGCTCTGCGGCTGAGCGGGACGCGCAAGCGGATGTCCCCGAGACCGGGCGCAAGCGCGAGGAGGAAAGCGCGCGTTACTGGAACGACCACCGTCACATCCACGCCATCCCCTATCGCGTGGGCCCAGAGATGGTACTCGCCATCCTTGAGAAGCAGCCCTTCGGTTTCTCCGTGCTCACTCGGCGGCGGCTCCGTCGCAACGCTTTCCGGCCAGACGTGCACGATTCCACCACGCTCGCGAACCACCATGCACGAACCGGGGAAACGCTCGCGGTATAGCACCCCGGCGCGGCGTAGGGCTTCCGGCCGGGAAGCCGGCGGTACGTGAGCCAGGGTCTTTGCCGATTGCCTCAGGACTTCGATCTTCCGGTCCACTTCGGAACTCAGCAAGAATGCGCCTACCTGGCTCGCTAGTGTGTAGGCTCCCATCTCGGTGAATATTCCCAAGAGCGCGACGGGTACGACTGCAATGAAAATGTAAGCGACAATCAGCCGCTTTCGGAGCCACCAAATCTGTTGGCGTGCTAGCGTGATTCCCCGGCGGAGTAGCGCAAACGCGCCCACGCAATACACCAGTGCCCAGATGAAAAGGAACACGGCGGGGCCGAACCGGCGCGGCAGCCCGGTGAGCGCGACCAACAGCAGAATCCCAAACAGGCGCTCCACCCAGCTGATCTGGCTGAGGAAGATACGCCAGCGTCCTTGCGCCATTCCGTTTCAGGTTATCCGATCAGTGCGTCTGTGTGCGGTGCGTGCCATGCGGGCTTTTAGGAACCGCCAGCTTTCAGATTCTCGACCGCGCGATATCGGGCAGTTCCTCTGCGTGCCGGACGTGCTCGGGCTGCAGGTAGTTCGCCGTCAGGAACAGCTTCAGAGCCGACAATGCGGCCTTCGGATCGTCGACGAAGCGAAACAGATTCATGTCGTTCTCAGAGATCATGCCATGCTTGACCAGAGCTGGAAAATTGATGATTTCATGCCAGAACTCGCTGCCGTACAGCAGAATCATCATCGGTTTTTCGAGCTTCTGGGTCTGCATCAGCGTTAGGATTTCGGTCATCTCGTCCAGGGTCCCGAACCCGCCCGGGAACACCACCAAGGCCTTCGCCAGATAAGCGAACCAGAACTTGCGCATGAAGAAGTAATGGAACTCGAAGCTGAGTTCCGGAGTGATGTACGGGTTCGGGTGCTGCTCGAAGGGCAGTCCGATGTTGAAGCCGATAGTGATTCCGCCGGCGTCGTGTGCGCCGCGGTTGGCCGCCTCCATGATGCCCGGCCCACCTCCAGTGCATACGGCGAAGCGCCGCGTCGGGGGCTGCAGCCCGTCGCTCCACTCGGTAAGCAGGCGGGCGAGTTCGCGGGCCTCGCTATAGTACTTGGCCATCGGGCCGTCTTCCATGAGGCGCGCCGAACCGAAGAAAACGATGGTGTCGCGAACCTTGTACCGCCCCAGCCTGTCCAGGGGTTCCACGTATTCGGAAAGCAATCGCAGGCCGCGCGCCGACCAACTCTCCATGAAATGCTTGTTCTGATAGGCCAGCAGCGGTCTTGAGTAGTCTTGCGAAGTGCTCATTGGGCTTCCCTTTTTGATTCGGCGACGGTTGAGGTCTGACGTAAGGCAGTTTCAAGCTCAGCTACTCGCCGCTCCATTTGCCGGATTTGGCGCAGCATCTCCGGCAGTCGCGGGAACGCCGTCACGGCCCGTCGCCAGGTCGAGGCGTCAAATGCGGGCGATCCAGAAACTATGGTGCCTGCCGCCACATCGCCTCCGATTCCGCTTTGAGCGTAGACAATCGCACCTTCGTTAATCGTCAGGTGCCCTGAGATTCCCGCCTGCCCGGCCAGCAAAACGTTCTTCTTCAAAATGGTGCTGCCCGCGAGACCCGCCTGCGAGCAGATAATGTTGTCCTCGCCGACCTCGCAGGCGTGGCCCACCTGAACGAGTCCGTCGATTTTCGCTCCGCGGCGGACACGCGTCTCGCCCACCGTGGCGCGGTCGATATTGGTTAACGACTGGATCTCAACATCGTCTTCGATGATCGTCGGACCGGACTGCGGGATCTTGTAATGGGTGCCGTCGGCGCGTTTGGCGAAGCCGAACCCGTCTCCCCCGATTACTACGCCATTCTGCAAGATTACGCGATTGCCAATGCGGCAATGTTCGCGCACCGTGACATGCGAATGCGCCAGGAAGTCATCACCGATGACGGCCCCTTCGTAGATCACCACGTGCGGATGAAGTACTGCGTTGCATCCGATTGTCACGCCTGGCCCGACCACGACGAACGCGCCGATCGAGGCATTCTCTCCAATCGTCGCATCTTCCGAGATGGCGGCCAGAGGATGAACGCCGACCGGGGGACGCGGCGCCTGGTAAAAGAACTCGAGCGTCCGCGCAAAGTCCAGATAGGGGTTCTTGGAGAGCACAGCCGGAATTGGCAACCCGCTGACACTCTCATTGACGATGATGGCTGAGGCCCTCGTGGCCGTAACCTTGGGCGCGTACTTGGGGTTCGCCAGAAACGTAATCTGACCTGGACCAGCCGCGTCCATGCCCATGACGCCACTGATCTCGATCTCACCGCTATCCCCTTGGGTCGATACCAACTCGCACCCGAGCCGCAGGGCGATTTCGCTCAGTTTCATGCCACCAGCCTAGCGCAGCGGGTGCTCGCAGGAGTGGTGACGCTAGAATAGAGGGAGACTGGATGTTTGGACCGATTCACCACGCCGGGACTGCGACAGCGGCCGGATTCCTCATTTTATTCTGCGCGGCGGCGAGTCCAGGGCAGACCACCTCTCGTCCCACCAGCCCCGAAACCGGTGTCTCCACGGAGACGGCTGAGTTGCAATCGGCGGCCGAGGAGTTCAAGGCCGCTACGCGAACACTGGGCTATCGCTCCGACAGCCCTAAGAAAACTTCAGGCTCGGGCGTCAAGCTGTCTTCCTACCACGGGCGCGTCTACGAGAACTTCCGCAACGACATCCTGGATGCCGTCCCACACGAGATCGCACAGAACGGCGGCACCAAAGATCTATTGCGGCGCAACCAGTTCGGCTTCAACATGTCGGGATCGGTTTTCCTGCCCAAGATTTACAACGGATCGCGCCGGACGTTCTTCTCCCTGAATTACGAGGGCGTGCGCGAGCGGATCGGACGCTCCTACCTGCGCACGGTGCCTTTGCTGGAAGAACGTGCAGGGGACTACACGCGCGTGGTGGATGCTGCCGGGGCTCTCTTGCCCATTTACGACCCACACACCACACAGCCCAACCCCAGCTATGATGCGGCGCAGGCCGTATCGAACAGCAATTTGCAGTACCTGCGCTCGGCCTACCCGAACCGGATCATTCCGGCCACTCAAATCGACCCCGTGTCGCGCCGGATCGCCTCATTCATCCCGGCGCCCAACATCGATGTTGGACCGTTCTTCCAGAACAACTACTTCGTGATCTCGCCGGAAACCAATACGGCCAACGGCATGATTGCCAAAGTTGATCACAGTTTCAACGAAAACCACAGGCTGAGCGTGGGCGGCAGCTACACCAATGGGTTCGCCGGAGCGGCGCATTACATCAACAACGCAGCCGACCCAGGCGCACCCGACCGGACCTACTCCAACCGGCGCATCACGTTCGAGCACGTCTATACGCTTTCGCCCGGCAGCGTGAACACCGCGACGGTCGAGTTCGTTACGGACGTGAGCCAGAATTCATCGGGTTCGATCGATCCGGCCACCGCGCTCGGACTCAGCGGCGTGGCCGCACAGGTCTTTCCCCGCGTTATTCTGGGAAGCTATCTCCCATTGGGACGCCATAGCAGCGATGCCCGCACGGCGCATAACGTGTTCACGTACACTGACGCGCACTCGCTCAAAATCGGGAAACACAGCCTCCGCTTTGCCGGCCAGTTCCAGCGGAATCAGGTCAACACGTTCCAGCCTTCATCGCCGGCCGGGTCTTATTACTTCGGAAGCGGTTACACGGACCTTCCAGGCATCACCGGCACTGGTTCCGAGTTCGGCAGCTTCCTGCTGGGCGCCGTCGAATGGGGCGAGGTAACAAAGGTTACCTCGCCCAGCTACTTCCGCGCCTCGCGCTATGTCCTGTCCGCGACCGATACATGGGAGCCGATGAGCGGGCTGACGATCAGCTTTGCCATCACTTCCGAAACCACATCTCCGCGCACGGAGCGTTACAACCGGCAGTCCACCGTCGATTTACGGGCCATTAACCCGGTCAACGGCATGCCGGGGGCGGTGATTTTCGCCGGTCTTAACGGTGCGCCTACCAGCTTTCAGCCGTACGTTTCACGCCTTGATCCGTCCACCTCGCTCGCCTGGAGCCCCGGCGGGAACCGCAAGAGCGTCGTCCGCGCGGCCTACGCGCGCAGCTATCAGGCACCTCCGCTCTACGCCACTCAATGGGGGACCCAGGGGTTCAACGCAACGCAAACGCTCAACGCCCAGAATGGGGAAACCACGCCCGCTTTCTTCCTGCAGCAGGGCGTACCTGCCGCAACTCCACTGCCCGATCTGAATGCGGCCACGGCCAATGGCACCGGTGCGGCACTGTTCGAGCGGACGGGCAAGACACCGATTTACCAGTCGGCGAGTGTCTCGTATGAGCGTGAAATTCAACTGCAGGTGATCCTCTCGGGAGGTCTTAGCACAGCCTGGGGCCACAACCTGTTCGTTGGAAGCTGGGCAGCCAGCCCCAATGCAATCTCCCCGGACAACCTGAAGTACGGTGTCCAGCTCAACGACCTGACGTTCCGAAATGCGTTGCGACCTTACCCGCAGTACCTCGATTTTGATCTTTCGAGTCTTTGGCCGGAGGGCAATTACCGCCGCAATAGTTCCTGGTTCCGCGTCGAGAAACGCAGTTCCGGAGGTCTCACCGTCAGCGCGACTTACGAGTTCTCGCGCCAGTGGGACGACTATAGCGGGGGGAAACAGGATTTCTTCAACAGTCACAACGAGTGGGCTTTGACGCCCTGGAACGCTCCCCAGCGCGTCTCGCTGAACCTCAGCTACGATCTGCCGATCGGCACCAACAAGCCGTTGCTGAACTTCCGCGACTGGCGCCGCCATCTGGTGGACGGCTGGTCGGTAAGCGACATCTCGATTTTGCAGGAGGGCGGCCCAATCGCGCTGCGCACGCTATACAACAACACCGGCGGCGTGCTGAACACACTGCGCCCCGACGTCGTACCGGGGGTTGATCCGCGGATATCGAGCCAGGGGCCGGCGCTGTGGTTCAATCCGGCTGCCTTCACGCAGCCCGCCGATTTCACCATGGGCAACGCATCACGGACGCTCTCACTGCTTAATCCGGGGTTGCAGAATCATGATTTATCGCTGGCCAAGCGGTTCGCGATCGACCAGGACCGGACGATGGAGTTCACGATGTCGGCTTTCAATTGCCTGAATCACGGCACTTGGAACGATCCCGACCCGACAATCGGTTCAGTTACTTCCCCCAACGCGAATGCGGGGCATATCATCGGATCGAGAGGCGGACGGGTCGTGCAGCTTGGCTTGAGGCTGAGCTTTTGAGGGTGAGCGGTTGAAACTCTTGCTGCGCAGGGAGATGCTGGGGCTGCTCGCAACCGCGTCGCTGACGGCGTCCGAAGGCGCTACCGCGGGCTCCGCGGCCAGCGGGCGCTGCCGGGTTACGGCCTGGCTGGGGGACCCACCGCTCGATGCCGGCGAGGTCAAAGCCACGGTGGACGGCCAGGCCGCGAGGGTTCTTTCCGTGCACGGTCCACAGTCCCCTCTGCTGCTAAACGTGGTGCTAGACCTGACCGGCGATCTGGCTCTGATTGGACCGGCGCGAGAAGCCCTCAAGTCGGAAGTCGCCGCGCAAAGTTCGAACGTCTGGGTTTCGTTGCTGCGCGCCCAGGACGGGCTGCGCGTGCTCACCGATCCCGGGCCCGACCGGGCTGGGATAAACGCGCAACTCGACGCCTTGGAGACCACGGGCCGGGCCGGTCTGCTGGAAGCGGTTCAACCCGCGGCGGACCTCGCCGAACGCATCCTGCGCCGTTCGCAGATCCGCACGGCGCTGCTCTTTCTGACCGACTCGAATATCTACAACTACCGCGAGGATTACACGAATCCGGTGGTCAATCCCAGCGACTCCCGCGATCTCAGCCGCCGCTTTCCCGAAGCCCTGATCCGGGAGAAGACCGCCAAACTCGCCTCCGCGTTGAACTCGACGGACGTACCCGTGTTCGTGCACCATTTGGCCTGGCTTCGCGACCGGCTCAACGAGGCGTATCAGTCGGGATTGCAGCAGATCGCGGAGGCAACCGGCGGTTCCTCGTCCTTCAGCCGCGCGCCGGGTGACATTGCGGGCGACGTCAGCCAGATGCTGAAGAAGATCGCCAGTCATTGGGCGGTCGATCTGGAATTGCCCGCCGGCACCAAGCGGACTTACTCCGTGCAACTCGCCGTAGAAGGCCGTGAAATCCAGTACCGTACAAAGTACACCCTCGCCCCGCATGCGAAAGGAAGCCTGTCATGAATCGCTGGCCGCGTGTTGCGTTTTCGATTTTGCCACTCCTGGCTGCGTGTCTGTTCCTGGCTCTTTGGCTGGGCGGCCGGAAGGAAGCAGGCAGGGTTCAAGGTGAGCTCAGTCAGCTTCGGAAATCGCACAGCGAGGCCGAGTCGCGCCTGCAAACGGTGGAAGATCAGAATGCGACGCTGCGCAAGCAGCTTGAGGCGAACGGCGTTAGCCCCGCGCTTCCTCCTCCGCCGAGCCGCAACGCTTCTGCGTCGTCCGTATTGGAAGCGGTGCGCCGACTGGCGCAGACGCAACAGCAACTCACGGACACAAAGGCCCAACTGCAGGCGCTGCAGTTGCATGCGCAGCAGATTGAATACAGCCTGGGCCAACTTCAGACTGAGAACAAGCACTTGACCACGGCAGCCGCGGAAGCGCGGGATGAGACCGACTCGCTGCGCCACCTGAATGAGACAATCGATGCCGAGCTGAAATCGAAGGCCGCCCGCGCAGATGCCGCTGAAGCACTGGCCCGACATGCGCAGAACGAAGCGGGCGAGGTAAAGCAGCAGCTTAACTCGACGGCTGCAACGCTCCGCGAATTGGATGACGTCGCCAGTCGCCGCGACACCTACTTGAACAATCTCCAACGCAAGTACCGCGACGTGAACGACCAACTCCGGTCTCTCTCCGCGCGGCTCGACCGTTACCGCGATACGAGCAGCGCGCCCAGTTTCTCCACCGATTTGCCAAGGCTTCAGAGCCTTGTGCAAAGTGCTGAAGAAGACCTACGCCAAGTGCAAACACTGAACGCGCAAGCCCAGCGTCTCTCGAGGCGTCTGCAACCTCGCTGAAACTGTTTGAGCAGCAGCCGATACCACTGCTTCAGCCCCCGGCACCGAGCCGCCACAGACGGAGAGCGGTCACGTCCCCTGACAGACTTGGGCCCTTCCTGCCCGCTCCTGGGTGCGGCGCTATAAGCGCCTGTTTCCCTGGACTGCGGGCGCACGAATTTGCAGCGACTGAGCGACCTGTGCCGATTCAGTGCGCGTGGAAGCCGGCAGCGACAATCCATCCTCTTGCAGCCGCAACACCACGGCAGCCGCAATGAAAAATGCGACCGATAAAAAACAGCAAAGAGCCGAGTTGTTTGACAATCCAGTACTGTATATCGTATTCTCACCCGGGTGAAGATGGAGCACTGGAGCGCGGGTGCTCCGAAAATCAAGTCTGCCGGAGAGGATCCACTAATTCATGCATTTCAACCTGCAGTATATCGACCTAACCCTGAACCACATCAAAATGATCGCGCCCACTTTAGCGGAGAAACTGGAGAACCGAATCCTATTGATTGAGCGAGTCAATTGGCTGCATCTCGACAAGATTTTGAGTGGAATCGCTGCGCAATCCCAGTCCCCATCCGCCTATGCCTCCCCCGACACCCCCATATACGCCAACTATACGGAAGAATCGAAGGTTAGGAACAACGCCCAGATGTTGTTGCTCACCTCTATTTTGCTTAAACCTGACTTCAGCGTCTCCTATTTACGAACCGCCGAGGCTTCTATTGAAGCAAACAACTATGCGATATGCACTGACGAGATTTGCAAGAACGAGATCATTAGGATCGGCATCCGTGGCACGAGTGCGCTCATAAAGGTCGTATAGAGTCCATTCGCCAGGAACCTGCCCCGACGCTTCGCGGGTTTGAAATGCGACAGGACCCCGCGGAGCCTGATGCTGCCCCTACCAACCATTCGGTACTGAACCGCCGGGGGAATGGGACTGATTCGCGCACCCTAGGAAACCGCGCCACTTCTTGCGCATATGCCCGGTCCGATAATTCGGATGTTGCTTACGGTGGATCCGCCACTTCAAGGTATTCCCGGTTAGATTCCAAAACCGCGAAAAACCTTGCCGCTAGCAGACTCGACTGCTCTTTTCAAGGGCGGCTCTGCGCGGCAACTTCCCGGTGCTGCCGTGGCCTGGAAGGCCTACCCTAGTCATCGCTCGAGAAGATCCCGGACACGGCCTCCCACGGCTTGCGTTCGTCGCCACCCATTTGGTTGGGTGCCAGTTCGCGGCGGAGTTTGGACAGCGTCATGCTCTGCACGATGACCTTGCCCGGCCCGGTCAGCGTGGCCAGGAACAGGCCCTCTCCGCCGAATAACGCGGTCTTAATACCGCCCACGAATTGGATATCGTAGCTGACGCTTTCGTCGAACGCCACGATGTGGCCGGTCTCGATCTGGATTGACTCGCCCGGAGGAAGTACGAACTCGACGAAGTCGCCGCCCGCGTGGATGAAGACAGCGCCCGGACCACTCAACTTCTCAAGGATGAAGCCCTCGCCGCCGAAGAAGCCCGCACCCAGTTTCTTCACGAAAGCGATGTTCAATTGCGCTGGTGTTTGCGCGAACAGGAAGCCGTCGCGTTGGACCATCACCGTCTGGCCGTTTTTCAATTCGAAGGCCTGGATCTTGCCCGGATAGTTACCCGCAAAACCGACCTCGCCGCCCACACCGGCGGTCTTGAAATAGGTGAGGAACAGAGACTCGCCCATCATCTTACGCTTGATCGCGCCCCAGATCTTGTCGCCCAGGCTCTGACCGCTCATACGCGTTTCCCAATACACGCTGGGCGTCTTGTAGATCATCTTGCCAGCTTCGGCATAGATCTCCTGGCCCGGCTTCAGTTTCACCCGAGCTATCTGCAGATTGTCGCCTTGGATCTGGTAGTCGAGGGGTTCTGGTTCATACGCGAACGAGGGGGGTGCCTGAGCCGCCGCGCCGCCCACTGCCGGAGCGCCGCAGCGCGGGCAGAATTTTGCCGTTTGTGTTAAGTCGTTGCCGCAACCCGTGCAGAATGCCATACCTTCTCCTGACCGATTCCCAGTATGCGACACCACAATCGCTCAGGAATGGCGGTCCTTTGAGATAACGGTAAACGCGGCCGAAAGGTTCACATAACCTGCAGCGCATTATGTGGAGGGTTACCCCGGTCCTCGCGCTGCTCGATTTTCCAGCGTCTAGTTCGCGAGGAACATCGCGCCTGTGATGCTGCGCCAATCAGCTTGCGGACAGGCAGCGGCGAAGTCGTCCACCGGCATGCCGCCATCGGCGAGGGCCGGGATGGACGCTGACTCGGAAACCATCAATTGGACCCGTTCCATTTCGCGAGTCATCCAGCGCACGGCTTCGAAGCCGCGCAAAAGGTGGCAAAAGCTGGCGTTTCGAGAGGGTTTTATTCGTAAAAACCACCCGTGTTCACCGTGCGCCGTATCGATGACTTCGCCGTCGATGGGCGACATCACGTGGACGTCCGCGCCATTCACGCGCATGCTCCAGGCAACTCCACGCGCCTTCAGTTGCGTGCCGGCGAGGGGTAGTTCAAGGGACTCAGGTCGCGTCGCGACCCGCGCGGCCAACTCGTCCAGTCCGATCGAATAGACTTCGCCGAACTCGGGCTTCAGGAAGGTGTGGCCGCGATCATAGTAGCGGTCGAGCGGCAGTTCAAGCCCCAGCGAGTCGTCGATGATGTCCGGCATCAACTCCGGCTCTGCGCCATGCGAGGCGAGCACTTCGATGAGTTCGCCGTGCGTCGCACACTGCCCGCAGTTGAAACCGAGTTCACACACGCGTCCCGGCAACTCCCCGGTGCAAGCATGGCGGCAAGTGCGCTCTGAGAGCGGCAATTCCGCGAAGTTCACATGCCAGACGATACTCGCCGTGCTGTTCCGGCGGAAGTCCCGCAACGTGCGCCACGCTGCTATCAGCAGCGTAGAGAGGACCACTAACACAACGGTATAGAAAACACCAAGGAAGAGGATATGGCCTTTGTCCCAAGCAAAGCCGTAGTTCCACGGAAACATGGTTAACTCCTATGTGAGCCAGGCTCACGGGTATTCGTGAGCGGCTCAAGCTCCCGCTCTTGCGGGAATAGCGACAAGTAACGGAACGAAAACGAATAGACCAGCACGCCGAAGGCTATCACGGCTCCGAATGTCGCGAACTCCTGCCAACTTGGCCAGTAGCTCAGGAACTCATCGAACGCTAGCGTGGGGACGGCCAGTGTCTGAATAGTGAGCACGAAGCGGTTGAGCGCTACGCCGGCACAGGCCAGCGCCGCGGCGCTCATCAGCCAAACCCGCTTCGCTCGCAGGTCGGGCCGCAGCAGAATCAGAGCCGGCACCAGCCCACAGAGAATGATCTCGGCCAGCAGCATCCATGTGCCGAAGGGACTCCACTGGTAGAAGCGATGTGCCGGGAAACCGTGCGAGGGCGAAGTCTGGTTCACCCAGACGAGCGTGTCGATGGACTTGAGCAGAACATAGAACACCAGCAGCCGGCCGGAAATCGACCCGAGTTTGTCGTACACGCGGGCGGCGACCAGGCGCCTGCCAGTGACCTTCTCGACTAGTCCGCTGGTCAATGCTATGAAGCTCGGACCAACCGCTGCCGCCGAGAGGACGAACAGGAAGAAAGTGGACGGCCAAATCGCGAAGCCATCCCGGAAGGCGAACGGACGCCCGCGCAGAACGCCGAACAAGCCGCCGAGTGAACCTTGATGGAAGAAGGACAGGAACGTGCCGACTCCGGCAAACACGGCCATCACTTTGTGCAGCTCGAATTCGAACACGAGCGCACCTGTGGTTTGCCGCAGCTTGCGATTCTTGAGCAATTGCGGGACGTACTCGATCATCAGCACGCACAGGTAGCAGGTGATGCAGAACGTCACTTCGGTCAGCATCGAGTGAACGTTGGGGTAGGCGAAGGTGTACCAGAAACGCAGCGGCTGGCCGACGTCCACCGCCAGCGCGCACATCGCTCCGCTATAGCAAACCAGGCCGATTACAACGGCGCTTTGGATCACGGCGCGCAGTTCGGTTATGCGCAGGATGTACAGCAGGAAGCCCGTGAAGAACGCCCCCGCGCCGAGCGCGATCACCGTCAGGTCAAGGAAGATCCACAGCCCGAAGGCAAACCGGTTGTCCATGTTGGTTTGGTTCAAGCCGCGCGCGAGGCAGAGGAACGCCGCGTAGAGACCAAACACGAGGAGTACCGCCCAGGGCGCGACCCAGAGCGAGAACTGCGAGAGCGAGCAGCGCTTCAGGCCGCGCAGGATCAACTCGCGGTCCGCCGGTGCGGCGCTGGCACGCATTGACAGAGTGCTGCTAGCCACGATGAGCCCCCTCGGCTGTTCCAGATGCATTCCCCGACGCCGCCCTGACCCAGTCGCGGCGGGAACGGTAGTAGACCTTGGGCGCAGTTCCGATCGAATCGAGCAGCCGGAATGAGCCTTTCTCCCGGGCCAGTTCGTTGACAGAAGTCGCGGAGTTGTTCAAATCGCCGAATGTGATGGCGCGGGATGGGCAGGCCTCGACGCAGGCCGGAGTGTATTCCACCGGCCCGGTTTTTCCGTTGGCCACCGCAAGTTCCTTAGCCTCGTGCCAGCGGCCATGGCAGAAGTTGCACTTCTCCACGACGCCTCGCATGCGTGGAGCGACCGACGGGTTTAAGGTCTTTTCCAGCCCATCCGGCCAGGTCGGGTCGCCCCAGTTGAAGTACCTCGCATGGTACGGGCAGGCCGCCATGCAATACCGGCAGCCCAGGCAGCGCTGCGGGATCTGGCCAACAATACCGGTGGCCGGATCGAGTTCGACGGCGTTCTGGGGACAAACAGCGGCGCACGGCGTCTCATCCTCGCACTGCTGACACATCATCGGCACGAACGCCGTACCGCCGGCGTGCTCGTAGCGGATCACGCGCATGGGTGTGATGCCGGTGCGTTCGTTCGCCGTTGGAGCGGCCGGCGGAACGTTGTTCTCCACGGCGCAGGCGATCATGCAGGCGCCGCAGCCGGTGCAGCGGTCGATGTCCACCACCATGCCGTAGCGCGCGTTGTTCGAATTGTCCTTGTGCGCGATCATGCCCGCACGACCTTTCGGACTTGAGCGCTCCAGGCCCCGTCCCGCGGCTCGCACAGCGCGAACCAGGCTTGTCCAGCGACCATCTGCAGCACTCCCGGCTGCACTGCGTTGTCGAGCGCGACCTCAGCCACGCACTCGCCGCAGGCGCTGGCTATGCGGGCGCGAGAGCCGTGCTCCAGCGAGAGTTGCCGCGCCGTATCGGGATGCACGAAAACCTGTTGTGCGCGGGGTTTCAAGCTCGACTCCACCCACAGCTTCGTCATCAGCGGCGAGACGTCGGCCCCCATCCAGGCGACGGGCAGCAACTGCAGTTTCGAAGTTCCTGCCTGCATCTGGAGCGGAGGCTGAGGCGTCACGCTAGCTTTGAATGCCAAGGCCTGGGAATCGTCCTGCCAGCGTCCACCAGCCACTGCGGCGGACCAAAACTCGTCTTCGTTCTTGAGGGAGGCCGGCGCCACTGGGTCGCCGGCTGCCGGGCGTATCTGCCCGCGCTTGCCGGTGTAGATGGCCCCGGCCCGCTCCTTGAGCCGCGCTTCGAGCTTCGTATCGTCCCCGGCCAAGCTCCCGAACCACTCGACCGGCTCGACCGCATTGGCTGCAGGCGGGACCAGGGGCAATGACAGTGCGAAGCGGGCCGTGGCGGAGCCGGGAGGCGTTGGCACGTCGTGCAGGCCTTCAAGATAGGTGACAGCGGGCAGCGCGTAGTTCGACTTCCTCGCCAGACCGTTGGTGGACCACGCCGCAGTGACGACCACGGCTCCCGGCGCGAGCTTGGCCGCGATCATCTTCCAGGGCAACGGAGCGCCGGGCGTTCCGTCGTCGATGAACAGGAATCCGATCGACGCGTCGGGTGCGGCGCTAAACGCAGTCTCTGCCGCCAGGGGTCCCCAGGCTTGCGGCAGCGGCGTTTCCCGGCGGCCAACGATGCCGCCCTTACGGCCGATCGCCCCGAGGCGCGCGTTGAGGCAGGCCACGGCGCGCAGCGTTTCATTGGCGGGTGGGCCGAGAACCGGGTGGGTATCCGCCACCACTACGGCGTTCATCCTCAACAAAACAATCGCGGCCGAGGATAGCTCGGTCTCGCGGATCCCGGTGAGTTGCGCAGCCTGACGCATACCGGTTTGATCGCCGTCGATGGCCGCGACGAGTCCCGCTGCGAACGCCGTTTCCGAGCCAGGACGAATGCGGAACCAACGCTCTGCAGCCAAAGCCGTAGCCGACTCCAACGCTTCGGCATGCCACAGTTGGAACTTGCGCGCAAGATTCAACATCCGGCCCGGAGCGTCCCAGGCTTCGAGCACCGGCGTGCCGATGCTCAGCAGGATTCCGGCATTGTCGAGATCGAAGGCCGGGACCGTCCCACCCGCCGCCGAGCCGGCGACCGATTGCAGCGTGGGTCCCAGAGTAGGCGTGATCGTCAAGTACTTCCCGCCCAGTTTATGCAGGTGCTTGCGGTAGAGCAGCGAAGCGGTCCGGCCGGGCCGCAAGTCAAGCACGGCGAGCGTGCCTTGCTTGCGTGCGATTGCCTTTGCAGCGGCCTCCGTAGCGGCGTTCGCGGCGCAGGGTCGGCCGCCCTGCATGGTCGCCCTCAAACGGGCAGGATGGAATGCCAGGTGGTGTCCGCACAATCCTGCCGGGCACAGCGGCTCGGTCTGGTCACCTTGTGGAGCGGCCCAGAGGCTGACGGGTTGCGTCCCAACCAAGCGGGCGCGTACGGCGCATCCTGCGGGGCAGAGTTCGCAGGTTGTGGGCTTGTAGGAAATCTCACCGCGCGGCGTTTTGGGAATCCAGGACCAGTTTTGACTCCACAGAGCGGAGTCGCCAACTAGTTGCCAGGGTGCGGGTGAGAACGCCAAACCGGCGCCTACGCCGCCGGCTACGATCAAGAAGTCTCTACGTAGAGCGACCATGGCTAAGACACCTTTCTTGCTGGAGTTGGCATGGGGTGGCTCACTTGTGGCAATCGAGGCAGGCGTGGCGCATGCCCCGCTGTTCGTGGCAGTGGACGCAGGCGTCCATCCGCATGCCGCTCTTGCCCGGCCGACCCATCACGTCGCGGCTGTAACCGCTGATGCGATTCACCTCGAGCAAAGGGAGTTTGTCGGATTTGCCCTGCCCGCCGTGGCAGTTTTCGCAACCAAGCTTGGCTCGCATGATGTGCGCTCCGTGGGGAAACCAGGCGTTATCGGGCTGGCGGGCGTAGGAAAGCCATTGCGGCTCGCGGTTGGGGGTGACGTAATCGGCGATAAAAGCAGCTTCCGCTTTAGTCTCGCCCATCGCGGCGGTGTGGCACTCGGCGCACTTGGCCAAGGCCGGAATGCCCGCGAAACTGCCATCGGCGCGCAGGCTGTGGCAATCGGTGCAGGCCATCCCGCCCTTCTCGTTATGCACCTTGTGACTGAAGGCAACCGGTTGCGTCTGTTGGCGGTAAAGCACTCGCGGCGTGCCCAGCCAGCCTGCCGTGGAGGCGAGCGCGGCCGCCGCAGCAAAGAGCATCAGTCCACGGATCATCTTCGGTCCCCTTTCCCGGCGTCCGTTGCCTGATGCGGGCGCGCTGCATCGGCCGCCGGGGACAGGAAGCCACTGAAAAGTACAAGCGCGTCTTCGCGACGCAGTTTGTCGAGCAGGCCCGGCACGATCATCCCGCCATCCGCGCAGCAACCGCTGCGCTCCTGGACAAACTCATTCAACTGGCGCGTTTCGTCCTGCATCCAGAGCGCCGCCTGCTCGCCGGTCACCAGACCCGTGGTATCCACCCCGGTTCCCGCGAACAGCCAGCCGCGCCCGTACGGGTCGGTCGAGAGGCGCGATGGGTCGGAGCGCAGCATCAGGTTGCAGGCGCTGATCTTCATCGGGCGCGGAAACACGACTTGCCAGTCGGAGCCACCCGCACGAACCACTGCGGTTGCGCTTAACTTGCCCCTGCCTAGCCCCTGCGAACCAGGCATGGTGATGAAATCGACGCGTTCGATGCGGCCCAGTAAGCGTGAAAACAGCGCGTCGATGCCGACGTGGCACAGGCCGTCTTCCGCCTGGTCCAGCCACATATGATTCGCGGCATACTGCAGCGCCGGGGGCACGGGCAAGGCGTCTTCCGTACTTTGCGCGCCATTGCGGTGGGCACTCGCTTCCGTTAGGTCGAGGTAAAGATCGCAATAACGGTAGGCTCCGCAGCCGCACTTCGAAACCGAGGCCTCGCTCCACGGAACATACCGTTGCACCGGACTTGCCGAGCAGAACTGCATCAACGACTCCTGCAGGTAAGGGCAGGTCGGCGCTCCGCTACAGTCCTGGTGCTGCTCTTGAAACGCGGCGCAGGTTGTGAATTGCGTGGTGGCGCACCGTCCGGCGTCGGCAGGCGAAAGGTGCGGAATCAACTTCCGTACGGAAGCCACGCGGCACGACCGGACCTGCGATTCGTTCAAGAAGGGGCAGTGCATGACGACCTCGTCGAGCCGCGTCACTTGCCGGTCTGGCGCGGGCGCCTGGCGGTCTTTTGCGGGGCTGTGGCCGGCTTGTTTACCGGCTCGCCGCCGTCGGCCATGGTCAAGCCCAGGCCCGGCATTTCGAACATGTGACCGTCGAAACCCTTCACAAGGGAGCCAACTTCGCTGTCCAAGCTGCGGCTAAGGGACCGTTTGCGAGCCCGCTCGCGCAGATCCTGAAACACACCGTAGCCGATGGCGGCGACGCACACCAGGGTCACCAGACCGAGGCTCAGGTTGATGATGTTCAACCACAACGTCTGCGAATCGCTCCAATTCACACCGAACATAAGCACCTCCAGGCGGTCTTCCGTCAAGCGAGGGTATGCAAGCCGAGGGCCAATTCGCAAGTGTTGAAAACAAAGAGGCTTCGCGCAGGGCCAAGCTGTGCCGTGTAGGCTTTTCAGATTGACTAATCTGAAATTCCTACACGAATATTCACATAGTGCCTTTCCCGATTGAAGCCGGAAAACACGAATCAGGGCGTGGGAATTTCGAGGTCGAACGAGTACTCGTGGTCTCGCTCACGCCTGCCGCAAACGCTAAGCTACTTGAGGCTCTTGCACCCTATTGGCACCAAACGGGTGCGACGCGCGAACAGTCAGCGTGAAGTGCGCGTGCCGGGCAGCGTCGTTTCCCTGCGGGCGATGATCCAATGTGGTTGGCTGTGGGCGGACTACGCTCGACCGGAGCTTCCGCCCGAAGGACTCGCTCGTCGCCTCAATCAAATTCTGCTCCAGGGTATGAAGAACCGAGTCGGCTCCGCCCGACCGTGTCTGTCGTCCCTGCCTGGCAGATGCCATATCGGCCGTCGAAGCGTCGGTGGTCCGTTCAGCTGCCCCGCCGAACTTCAAGCCGTCGTACCTGGGAGGCCCCGACCCACAATGGCCCTAAGCTACGGCGCGATATAGATCGTGGTATGCCTTCCTCCGAACGCAGATCCGATGCCCGCGCCAACCAGAGCACCGAGTACAGCGGACACGGTGGTAATCGCCGGCTTCAGGTTTCGGAAGTCACCACCGCTTTCGTTGGCAACGCCTTGTCCAATCCCCAGACCCACACCGGCGCCGGCGCCAGCTCCAATGGCTGCGCCGATCCACAGGCACTTGTGGCGATCGGACGGGCGCAATTGAACACGCACCACTTCTGTCCGCAATATGGCGATCTCCCGCTGTTTCTCGCGCAGGCTTATAGAGTGCTCAGTGAAACAAATGAAGGCCCCACGCAGTGGCTTACCGGTAGTCTTTGTGATTTCAATCTCCTGCCCAACGGCGAGCTGCGTCAAGTTCTGCCAGGATTTGAGGTTGCTGTCCTTCGCCAGCATCAAAGCCGGATCCAGCAGAGCCATCCCGACAATTCCCACAACCCATTTCGCCGAGGACATTCTCATATCCTGCCGAGTGTAGCACCGAGTGCAAAGCCAGGCGCCCAGACTCGAAGCGCGATTCCCAGACTGTTCATGCTATGCCCTGAGGGGCTGGCCCGCGATCAAAGTGCTGTTAATGTCGGGATACGACGAACAGAACATCGCGCACCACGCGACTACGTCGCAGTGCGTGGGGTATATCCAAAGGCCATTTGGTCCGGACGATCTGGCTGCCAAGATCCGAACTACGCTGAATCCCGTGAGCGCTACGTGAACTACAGGTTTCCGAACTCGGACTGCGCGGCCTGACGGCGCTTCCATTCGTCCGGCAGCCACGCTGGAAACTCACCTCGGCGCGCCGAGGGCAGATTCACGAGCAACTGCGTGAGGTAGAGTTGCGGGTCCACGTCGTGCCGCCGGCACGAACTGGTCAGACTCGCCAGAATCGCGGCGCTTCGGCCTCCGCGCGCATTACCGATGAAGAGCGAGTTCTTGCGATTGAGCACGATGCGTTTCATTTCGCGCTCGCAAATATAATGCCGCGTGCCGGATTATGCCGCGCGGGGCTGCACTCCATGAGTAAAC
>CAIVVT010000103.1 GCA_903909435.1 uncultured Acidobacteriia bacterium
GGGCTGCAAACTCGAAGCTCTCTTGGGTACACTCTGTCATAGCGAAAGCCGCCTCCCTGCGGAACGTAACTGTAGCCTGGAAACTCAGTTATGCCCCAGATGGCGGCTTCTTGCTACTCGCTGTGTGAGAAATCGCGGCTAAGTCCCCGATCCCAAACGCGACCAAAATTGGTGACAGTTTTGGTGACAATTTGCGGTTTTGCGGTGTTTGGCAAAAGTACTGTTGCCGTACCTAAGCTATTGATGGGAATGGACTTGAGGGTTGGTTGCGGGGGTAGGATTTGAACCTACGACCTTTGGGTTATGAGCCCAACGAGCTACCAGGCTGCTCCACCCCGCTCTCTGACTATAGCGAACCGGTCACTCTTCTGCAACGAAAGCGAGCTCGGTTTTTCATGTGATTTCTGGATCTCCTACCCTCTTTGTCGCGTATTCTGTCCTGAGAGGTGTCCGCGATGTTATCCGCAGTCCGCCCGCTTTACGCCGCCAGCCGGCGAGGAGCCCCCTCTCCCGCCCGCCCTTTGCCTTAGATTCCACATCATCGACCCGTGGGGTCCGCCCCGGAAGGTCGAGGGCCCAAGTGGAATTCGCTCACTCGAAAATAGGAGACTTTCATGTTCGACGCGTGGTTTTACGTCTTAGCCCTGCTCGGGTTAGTCGTCCTGCTGCTTTGCGCCAAAGCCTTGCTGGGCTTGGTCAGCATCCGGGAAACCCAGGTCGGGATTGTGGTGAAGAAGTTCAGACTGGGAGGCACCAGCCTCCCCAACGGGCGCATCGTCGCGCTCCACGGAGAGCCCGGGTTCCAGGCCGATACGCTCGCGCCGGGACTCCACTTCTGGCTCTGGCCGTGGGTCTATCGAATCGAGAAGGTCCCGGCCATTGTCGTTCCACCGGGGCACCTCGGCCTGGTCAACGCCCGCGACGGCGACCCTATTCCCATGAATCGCATACTCTGCGGTGCCGTGCCCTGCGACAATTTCCAGGACGCGCGCAAGTTCCTCTCCACCAGAGGCCAGAGGGGCCGCCAGTCGGCCATGCTCACGGCCGGCCTGTACCGCATCAATACCGCATTATTCGAAGTCAGAACCGACATCCCGATCCGTCGCATCGAATCGAACAAAGTCGGCGTGGTTACGGCACTCGACGGCGCGCCTATGCCTGCGGGCCAGATGGCTGCGCCGGAAGTTGCGGGACATAACAACTTCCAGGACCCGGACGCGTTCGTTCAAGCCGGAGGGAGTCGCGGTCTGCAGCAGCAGATCATCCTGGCCGGAAGCTGGAACATCAATCCATGGTTTGCCGAGGTGGAGGAGTTCGATCTGACGGAGGTGCCCATTGGCCACGTCGGAGTCGTGGTCAGCTACGTCGGTGGCGACGAACTCTCCAGAGACGTCTCTGGTGAGGATTTCACTCACGGTAACATCGTTTCCGTTGGCGGCAAGGGCGTCTGGAAGGACCCGCTTTATCCCGGCAAACACCCCTTGAACGTGAAGATCATGCGTGTCGAACTCGTCCCGACGACGAATATCGTGCTCAATTGGGCCAACACCCGAAGCGAGGCCCACAAACTCGACGAGCGCCTGTGCACCATCACCGTCCGCTCGTTCGATGGATTCACCTTCAATCTCGACGTCAGCCAGATCATCAACATCGGCGCGACCAAGGCACCGTGGGTGATTTCCCGAGTCGGTTCCGTCCAGAATCTGGTGGCTCAAGTGCTTGAGCCGATTGTGGGCAACTACTTCCGCAACTCGGCGCAGGCCTACACCATCCTGGATTTCCTTTCCAACCGTACGGAGCGGCAGAAGGAAGCGCGCGACCACATCGCGAAGGCCATCCAACTTTACGACGTCCAGTCGGTTGACACACTGATCGGCGACATCACCCCACCGCCGGAACTGATGAAAACACTCACTGACCGTAAGCTGGCGGACGAACAGCGCAAGACCTTTATAGTCCAGCAAACCAGCGAGACGACGCGCCAGGAATTGGAGCGTCAGCGGGCGCTGGCCGACAAGCAACGCGAAATCCTGAATTCAGAACAGGATGTGCGTATCGCCGAGATGCACGCCAATGCCGTCGTCAAGACCGCCGCCGGCGAATCGGAAGCGGCCGCCAAACGCTCCGAGGGGCAGGCCGCGGCCGCGCTCAAGGTCGGCTCGGCTGAGGCGGATGTGGTCGCCATGAAAGGCCGCCGCGAGGCTGAGGCTATTTCGGCCATCGGAAATGCCCGCGCCGAGGCGTACCAGGCGGGCGTGAAAGCGCTGGGAGACACCTTCGGGATGCTCCAGATTTTCACGGCGCTGGCGGATAAAAACATCCGGCTCACGCCCGACGTGCTCGTCTCCGGCTCGCAGGGCTCGGGTGCGTCCGAGGGGTTGGTGGCGTTCCTCATGCGCGACCTGGTCGCACGCCACACCTCCGCACCGCCGCTCGATAACACACAGCCCAGGTAGCTTGGATTGAAGTGACACCGGGAGCCGCTCTCCGGACGGCTCCCGGTGACGGGAACCGTGAATTCACCGTTGACGCACGGTCAATCGACCGGTGAATTGCCGGTAAGTCACCGCGAAGTTTGCGGTCGCGGCGGCCGGCGCCGTCCGGAGGAATCGATCCATCGAGCAATCTCGGACTTGGCGGTTTTCAACCCCAGGGATGGCTACCGGGGGGCTGTCGTGACTCAAGAAGGCGCTTCGGAAAGTGCGCCGAGGCTGAAGTTCCAAGCGGCGGTTGCGCGCATGCTTGCAGAAGCCCTCACCGATCAGGTTCCGTAAACCGCGGTCGTTCAGCGCGTCGCTCTGACTCTGACCGGCCGTTCGCATGGGTGCCGACTGTGTCCTTGCGCCCTCGTCCAGCGGACCAATGCCGATAGTCTTGGCGAGTCTCAGATTGGCGGTGAACTGGCTCGGGCCACACCCAGAGTTCCGGTCTAAGATCCGCTCCGGGGACGTGGGGGAGGGGTCGAGCAAACCGTAAGGCGTCTGAATCAGTCCTCGCCGGATGTGTCGGTGGCAATTCCCGGCCGGGCATAGAAGGAGGTGGTGCACTAAAGGTCAGCTCCAGTGGTGATGTTGAACGGAGCACTGCTCTGCGGAATCACAAACGAACTGAGGCGAATGTTCCAGCGCGGTAAGCGTTCGGTCTTGGCAGCATAGCTTCCGCTCCCGATCTGTGCCTGGTGGCGATGCCGAGGTGATGCGAGAAGTGTCCACGTACGGGTTGCGTGGACACTTATCCAATCCGAGTGGGCGGCTCTTATGCCGTCGCCGGGGCTGTGGCCGGTGAGGGAGCCACGCTCCAGGGCAGCAGTTCCGCGATGCGGTTGACCGGGTGGTCGGCGATGCGCGTAAGCGTGTCACGCAGGTAGGCTTCGGGGTCGAGTCCGTTGAGTTTGGCGGAGCCGATCAAGCTGTAGATCGCGGCGCTTCGGCCTCCGCGCGCATTACCGATGAAGAGCGAGTTCTTGCGATTGAGCACGATGCGTTTCATTTCGCGCTCGCAAATATAATGCCGCGTGCCGGATTATGCCGCGCGGGGCTGCACTCCATGAGTAAAC
>CAIVVT010000104.1 GCA_903909435.1 uncultured Acidobacteriia bacterium
ATGCCCATCGCCACCCAGAGCAAACTGCTGCGCGTGCTGGAGGACCGCAAGGTGCGCCGCCTGGGGTCGACCAAGGAGATCGACATCGACGTCCGCATCATTGCTTCGACCAATCGCGAGTTGCGGACGGCCATTCAGAACGGCGAGTTCCGCGAAGATCTCTACTTCCGGCTGAACGTCTTCGAGGTCGCGCTGCCGCCGTTGCGGGACCGGTTGGAGGACATCCCGCTGATCGCCGCGGCGCTGATTCTCGAACTGAACCGCCGTCACGATTGCCGCATTTCCGATCTCTCTCCGGAGGTGATCGCAGTTTTCCAGAGACACAATTGGCCCGGCAATGCCCGCGAACTGCGCAACGTGCTGGAGCGCGCGGTGATCCTGTGCGGCGAAGGCACGATCCTGCCGAAGCACCTGCCTCCGGGATTTGCCGGGTTGCCGTTGCTGCCGCCGCCGGAACAGGGCGATACTATCGTGGTGCGCCCGGGCATTACCGCCGAGGATGCCGAGCGTCAGCTGATCCTGATGACGCTGCGGCACACCGGGAACAACCGGACGCGCGCAGCGGCGATGTTGGGGCTCAGCGTGAAGACCCTGTTCAACAAACTCAAGCAATACGGCACGGTTCAGGAAGAGGCCGAATGACCCTGCGCGCGCGCCTCGTCTGGCTTTCGATGTCCACGGTGGCGATCGTTGTCGTGGCCCTGATGGCGATCCACGTCAACAGTCTGATCGAATTGTGGCTGGACCAGGCGATTGAGCGCAGCGAAGTGGCCTCCCATCAAATGCAGAGCTTCCTGCTGAAACGCATCCAGGAGCGTTCGGTGGGACAGCCGCCTCCCGCGACGCTGGATGCCGCCAAGCAGATGTGGACTGCAATCGTGAGCGACGATGCGGAACTGCCGCTGATGATGGAGCAGACTCTGGTTCAGTCGCATTCCATCGCCGAGATCGAAGTGGCCGGTGAAAACGGCATCGTCGTCGCTTCCTCGAACGCCGCGCGCATCTCCACGCGGATGGTTGCCCGGCAGGAGTTGCGCACGCTGCGCGCGACCATGGCGCTGGGGCGCGTGCTGGACATTTTTCGCGGGGACCGCGACTACGAAACTCGCATCGTACTGGTTATTCCCGGGCAGAAGACGCCTGTGTTTCAGGTCCAGATTCTGGTCGCGCCCGCTTTGTTGCGGGGCGTGATCAAGCCCGAGTTGATGCGGGCCAGCGTGATTGCCAGTCTGGCTCTGCTGCTGGCCGCCTTTCTTGCTTACCTGTCGGCTCGCATCGCGTTCCGTCCCCTGGAGAGCATCGAAGATACACTGGACCGGATGATTGCCGGCGACAGCGAAGTGCCGCTTCTTCTGGGCGACCGGGAACTCGCCGCCGTTCAATCGAAGCTCAGCCTTCTGGGTGCTCAGGTGATCGGGGCGAAGCGCGACGTGAACCAATTGCGCACGGCCATGAGCGGCATCGCGCGCGGTGTTGCTCACGAGTTTAAGAACCCGCTGAATGCGATTGCGCTGCGCCTGGAGGTGCTGCGTGCGCGCGTTGGCGACGACGTGCCCGAAGCGGAGGCAGACATCGACGTCCTGGTGCAAGAGGTGACCCGCCTGGACCGCGTGGTCAAGACATTCCTCGATTTAAGCCGTCCCGTCGCGCTCGACCGGCAGGATGTGGAGATTGCCGATCTGGTGACTGAAATATTGACTCTGGTGGAACCCGAAGCAACGCGCGCCCGAGTAATAGTAGAATGGCAGCCCAAGGTGAGTTTTGCCATTTCCGCCGACGCGGATCTGTTGCGGCACGCGCTACTGAACGTAGTGCGGAATGCACTGGACGCGATGCCCGGTGGAGGACATCTGAGAGTGAGCGTCACGCGGAGCGGCGATAGCTGTGAAATCAGCGTGTCGGACACCGGCGCAGGGATTCCCGATGAGGTTCGACAGCGTATTTTCGAACCGTTTTTTTCAACCAAAGAGAGTGGGAGTGGCATCGGACTTGCGATGACTATGCGTGTTCTACAGATGCACGGTGGCTCGGTGGACGTTGAATGCGCTGCCGGGCATGGGACCACGTTTTGCCTGCGTTTGCCGGTGACCCCGGTGGAGTTGCGTGCATGAAACGAATTGGCCTCTCATTATTATTTCTATTGCTGACTCTCGGGGTGAACGGTTGTTTTTTTAGCTTAAAGCGGCATAAGCCGCAGGCTGTGCCTCCGCCTCCGACGGTTGCGCCCGTTGTACTCCCTGAAACCAAACCGGAAACCAAGCCGGAAACCAAACCGGAAACCAAGCCGGAAACCAAGCCCGAAACCATACTGGAGACCGAGCCGATTCAACTCCCGCCCGTGCCGGCCGAGCCGCCCCCGGTGGTCAAGCCTCAGCCCAGGAAGATTACTCGTAAACCGGTTCCACCGGTGGCTCCGGCGGCTCCTGCCACCGCAGCGCCAGCCGCGGCCGCGCCGCCTACTCTCTCCGCGGTTCCGCAGTTGAGCGTCCTGCTGACGCCGGAGCAGAAGGCGCAGTATGAGAAAGACTGTGCGAGCGATCTGGCCACGGCGCAGGAAGGGCTCGTGAAGACGGCCGGGTATACGCTCACGCCCGCGCAGAAGGAGAGCGTGAGCCGGATCCGCTCGTTCATGCACCAGGCCGAGGATCTGCGCGCGCGGGACCTGGCCACGGCCGCGCAATTGGCGAGGCGTGCCGCCGTTCTGTCTCAGGATCTAGCCGAATCGATGCGCTGAGGGCTGGGATCTAATTCGTAACTCGAAGCGTGGTAGGACGGACGCGCGCGTCCGGCTGCTACGGTTGCGGTTCGCGGGCTTTGATGCCAGCTCCGACCGGCCCATCGTGATTCAGCCTCTGGTTAAGCCAGATCGTCATCTGCCGCTCCCAATCCGGCACGCCTGGAACCTTGTACCACCCGCCCGTCGCGTGTGGGCCGTTTGGAATCCGAATCAGGTCGCAGCGCGCGCCCGCAGCCCGCAAGGCCGCCTGTAAGTTCGTCGATTCCGCGAACGGCACGGCCTCGTCCTTGTCCCCATGGATGAGCAAAAACGGTGGAGCGCTTTTCGATACGTGCGTGACCGGCGAGGCTTCGGCGAACACGGCGTCCTGGCCCCGCTCCTGGATGGGCGCATCGAGCAAAGCGTGGACGTTCGGGTTCATCGGCTTGCCGCGAAAGTCGCTCGGGCCAAACAAGGTCACCACGGCCTGGACGCGGGCGCTTTCCCGATCTACCGGATCCTTGGCCGACGGGTCGCCCGGCGAGTTGAGCAGGCCCGCCATGTTGCTCAGATAGCCTCCTGCCGAGCCGCCCACCAGGGCGATGCGCTGCGGGTCGGCGCGCCACTCGGGAGCGTGTGCGCGGATGAAGCGGATGGCGCGCTGAACGTCCTGCACCATGGCCGGATAGGGGTACTTCGGCGCCAGCCGGTAATTGATCGCAAACACCGCATAACCGGCGGGTGCGAGGAAGTCGGCGCAATAGGCCTCGCTGCCGTTCTTGCTGGTCCCGCCGATGTATCCGCCGCCATGGATAATGACGGCGATGGGATGAGGCACGGGCCCGGGAGCCGGCATGTAGTAGTCCATCGTGAGCGTCTCGCCGGCAGCCTCCCCGTACACGATTCCGGCGATGGACGGTGTGCGCGTATCCGCCGAAAAGGCGGTGAAAGGGAGGCACACAGCGGCGAAAAGGGCGGTCCGGAGGGGGAGGGAACTCGACAAGCGCATAAAGTAGAGCTTAGCCGACTGCGAGTCCAGGAGTGATTGACTCTCCAGGCCGCGGCCTAACTGTGTTGCGGGTGAGCTAAGACTCTACAATCGTAAATTGGCATCCAATCGCCCAAGTCAGCCCGCCCGGAACGCTGCCTCAGCGCCCGGCGCCCCGGTCCGGAGAGCGGGAAGGGGTTCGGGGCGGCACGCTTTCCTGGTCGGTGCGGGCATCCTGCTCAGCCGCCTGGTGGGGCTGGTGCGCCAGCGCGCCTTCAACCACTACTTCGGCCAGAGCGACCAGGCCGACGCCTTCAACGCCGCATTCAAGATTCCCAATTTCCTGCAGAATCTGTTCGGCGAAGGCGTGCTCTCGGCGTCCTTCATTCCCGTCTACTCGCGACTGCTGGCCGAGGGGGACGAACAGGAATCCAGCCGCATAGCGGGTGCGATTCTATCCGTCCTGGCACTGAGCACGGCGGTACTGGTGTTGGCTGGAGCACTGCTCACCCCTTACCTGATCGACGTGATCGCGCCCGGATTCCACGGCGCTAAGCGCGAATTGACCATCCGGCTGGTGCAGATCCTATTCCCGGGAGCGGGCTTGCTGGTCGTCTCGGCCTGGTGCCTGGGTATCCTTAACAGCCACCACAAGTTCTTTCTGTCCTACACCGCGCCGGTGGTCTGGAACGCAGCCATGATCGCAACGCTGCTCGGGCTGGGCCGGGGCCGGGAGTTGGGGTCGCTGGCGATCTATCTGGCCTTCGGATCGGTGGCGGGCAGCGCGCTGCAACTCGCCGTACAACTGCCCACCGTGCTGTCGCTGGTCCGCAGCCTGCGGCCCAGGCTCGACACCGCATCCGAGCACGTACGCGAGGTCCTCAAGAACTTCGCCCCGGTGTTTCTGAGCCGGGGCGTCGTGCAGATCAGCGCCTACGTCGACCAGGTGTTTGCCAGTCTGCTGGGCACCGGCGCCGTGGCCGCGCTCACCAATGCCCAGACGCTTTATACGCTGCCAGTCAGCCTGTTCGGGATGTCGATTTCGGCCGCTGAACTGCCGGCCATGTCCAGCGCGCTGGGCGACACTCAGCAGGTCGCGGCGCAGTTGCGTGAGCGTTTGAATTCGGGATTGCGGCGCATCGCGTTCTTCGTAGTCCCGTCGGCCATGGCCTTCCTGGCGTTGGGCGGGGTGATGACCGCGGCGCTGTTCGAATCGGGGCGCTTCCGGCACGGCGATTCGAACTACGTGTGGGGCATCCTGGCAGGGTCGTCGGTGGGCCTGCTGGCCTCGACGCTGGGACGGCTGTACTCCTCCACCTATTACGCCCTGCGCGACACGCGTACGCCGCTGCGCTATGCGGTCGTAAGGGTGTTCCTGACAATCACGCTCGGCTACATCTGCGCCATCTGGCTGCCCCGCTGGTTAGCAATTGAAGCGCGCTGGGGCGTGGCCGGGCTGACCGCTTCGGCGGGCGTGGCGGGCTGGATTGAATTCGCGTTGCTGCGGCGCACGCTCAATGCCCGCATCGGGCGCACGGGCTTACCAGCGGCGCTGGTGGCCAAACTGTGGGGGGCTGCCGCCCTGGCGGCCAGTTTGGCTTGGGCGGCCAAGGCAGGGTTGCGATTATCTTCGCCTTTCCTCGGTTCCATCTGCGTCCTGGTCGCGTATGGGCTCGCCTACCTGGCGCTGGCCTGGGCCTTCCGGATCGAGGAGTGCCAGGGGCTGGTACAGCAGGCGCTCAAGCGCGCCGGAGTGCGTTGACGTTCCCAAATCGGAACAAACTCCGCAGGAATTGCCCCCCGACGCTGCAAACATTTCCGATTTGGGAAGCCAGGCCGCAATTCTGGCCTGTTTTGCAGCCGATTAGCTATGTTTTAGCCCAGTTACGGTTTGGCGTCCCGATTGCTTTGTCTCTTGCGTGATGGTTTCCCAGGGCGGACCCGGAGATCGGATTTCCTCACAAAGATCCTGACCCCTCTCTTCTCCTCACACACCCCTGAGCCAGTCCACTCCAGATCCCTACGTCCAATTCTCCGGGTCCACTTTTTTCCGCGACAACCGGGACAGAACCGCTCCAAGGTGGTGCTGCGTGCCCGTTTTCGACCCATCCCTCTAGCTCCATGAAGACACGTGACTTGGATACCGGCAAAGAAGACGAAGATTGCGCGGACTGGGCAGCTTCGGGTTTCCGGGCGAGTTGAGGATAATTTCATCAGAAACTCGCAGAACATCGTTCATTTTGGGTTGACGGACGCACCTGCGGGGCGGTAAGGTAGCAATTGGGTAGTCACTCTCTCGCAAGAGGGTTTGGGTGCCTTGAGTTGATGGATCCTCGGTAGGCGAGGCGTCCGCGTGGCAAATAGGCCACTGCCCTACAGCGTCCAAAGATGCTCAAGGGTAGAACAGGGATTCCCGGGTTAAGGGTTTCTCTAAGGTGGCTGAGGCCCTCCCGGTCTCTAACGGCGCGCGGTGCTGAAGCTTGGACCAGTGGGGGAATCCGGCCTCAGTAGTATTTTATATGCTTCTGGCCATTCTTCCGCTTGAGGAGGGATGGTCTTTTCCATTTCCCCTCCTAAGTTTCACTCGCTTGCGGAAAGGCGGTATGGTACTCGACGATCAGCCTCCCAGTAATACTGGCAGCAGGCGGTTGCCGCAGTGCTGAACCGGTAGGCGAGTTTCTCGCCGCACCGCTTCGGTCCCTGTGGCGCCCCTTGAACACAAGTAGCGCGGACCGAAGGCGGTTTCCCTCCTTCCTTCCCCACGTCCTCTGCCTTAACTGATAACTGCCGCTCCAACGGCCCAACGGTCTCCCCGCTCACGCGGTACCCGCAGGTTGTTTATCGATTTGTGTCCTCATCGCAGGGAGGTCACAGAAAGGAGATGCGCCGTGATTGATCAAGCACCGAATCGGATTCTGCAAGTGGCTGACGAGAGCCCCGCCACCGTCCCCGTCCAGGTTCAGGGCACTGTCGTTAAGAGCAAGTGGCTGCACAGCTTACTGACGTTCCTGGTCGTTTTCGGACCCGGCCTGATCGTGATGGTTGCGGACAACGATGCCGGCGCAGTCTCCACGTATTCCCAAGCCGGCGCACAGTACGGAACGCACCTGCTGTGGGTCGTTCTGCTCCTTCTTCCGGTGACGTACTTCATCCAGGAGATGGTGGTCCGGTTGGGCATCGCCACGGGCCAGGGTCATGCCGCGATGATCTATCAGCGGTTTGGCAAGTGGTGGGGCTTGTTCTCGCTGGTCGATCTGGAATTGGTGAATTTTCTGACTCTGGTAACGGAGTTTGCTGCCATCGATCTGGCCCTGAACAAAATGGGCGTCAACCCGCTGGTCGGCGTGCCGCTGGCGGCCGTTGCACTGATTCTAATCACGCTCAGCGGCAGCTACCGGCGCTGGGAGCGAACCGTTGTGTTCCTGTGCCTGCTGGACCTGGCTTGGTTCTACATCGCATTCGCGATGAAGCCGGCGCTCGGTCCGGCGCTGCGTAACGCGTTTGTCCCTTCGATCCCGCAAAGCGGCATCACCTCCGATCTGACCTTTCTGGTGATCGCGGTTGTCGGCACGACCGTGGCGCCCTGGCAGCTGTTCTTCCAGCAGAGCTGCATCGCGGATAAGAAGCTGCGCTTCTCGGACGTCCGCTGGGCCCGCCTGGATACGTTCGTGGGAGCCTGCATCACGGTGACGGTGGCCGGCTGCATGATGCTGGCGGGCAACGCTTCGCACATGCATGGATTCAACTTCACCGATCCGGCGCAGATGGCCGTCGATATCGGCACATTCGCCGGTCCGGTCATGCGGACGCTGATCCTGATGATGATGATTAACGCCGCCGTGCTCGGCACTACGGCCATCTCTCTGTCGAGCGCCTGGGCCTACGGGGAAGTGCGCGGCTGGCCGCACAGCCTGCAGCTCCCGTTCTCCAAGGCGAAGGGCTTTTACATCGTCTACACGCTGTGCGTGGCGGCCGCCGCGGGCCTGGTTCTGATCCCGCGCGCACCGCTGCAACTGATTATTCTTGGCGTGCAGGTGCTGGCGGGGGTGATGCTGCCATCGGCCATCATATTCCTGCAACTGCTGTTGAATGATAAGGAACTGTTGGGCAGTTACGCCAACAAACCGTGGAATAACTTCGTGAACTGGACGATCATCATCGTCCTGTTCGGACTGTCGTTGGTACTCGCGGCGCAAGTAGCGGCGCCGAACCTGTTTCCTACTGGTCACTAAATAAAAGGGAGGGCTGAACAATGGCAACGATGCTGCTGAACAAAGTGGGCGCTCAACAGATGGCGGACGAACACCGCTGGGTCGTGATCCACCCGCTGGATGACGCTCCAGAGCAGAAGGTGGACATGTCCGCGCTGGGACCGATGGAGATGACAACCAGCGTCAGGATTTCACTCTTGAGCCTGCGCGCGTACCTGATCGTCATGCTGCTGCTGGTGTTCTATCGCGTGTTCTGCCAGGCGGGCTTCTTCGGCCTGCACGCGAGCTAGGAAAGGCGTATATGACAGACTCATCTGGCAGTAAAAACACTGCAAGGGCGCGGAAGGTCCGACCGGTAGCTTAGCTGACCGGCCGGATGCTCCGCGCCCTTGCGGTGCGACCCTAAGTACAATTACAGTTTGGCGACGTTCAAGTGCGCGTCCCAGACTTCCTTCACTCCCGCCAACTCTTCCCACTTCCAGGTCCGCCCCGTATAAGCTGCGTAACGGCCTAGAATCGCCGTGAGCGTGGATTCCGCGCCCTGTGTGGCTTCATTGATGAACTTGCCGCTGGTGATGCTCTCGATGAAGTGCTGCTCCTTCTTGGCGTCGGCGTCGTCCAGTGCACCCGAAAACGCGCCTGCCGCCGCATTGACGTCACTCACCTGGGCCGGCTTGCCCAAGCCCGGGTATTCCCAGGGGTCCGCGCCCGTGATGGCGACCGGAGCATCGTACTTCGACATCGAACTGCCCTTTGCGCCGAAAAAGCGCATAGCCACGTCCCAACCGCCCTCGCCAAACTGCGTCGAGGTGACGGTGACGTCGATGTCGCCCGGGTAGGTGTAGGTGACGTTGAAATGGCTGGAGCAGTCGCCGTGATCCGTGCGGCCCTTGCGCCCGCAAGTGCCCGAGACCTTTACCGGATGCGCGCCCAAAATCCAGTTATTGAAGTCGATCAGGTGGATATTCTGCTCCACCAGGATGTCGCCCGACAGGACTTTGTCGTGCAGCCAGTTGCGCAGACGCCGTTCGTTGGCTGAAGCGTTCTCGTACTCCGGATGTTCGAGCGCGGCGGTGGCGTAATAGTGGGATAGTCCGCATGCGATGTCGCCGAGCTGCCCCTTTTGGATGCGCTCGCGCAGTTGCACGTAGGGCGTGGCATGGCGCAGTTGGAAGCCCACCGCGATGCTGGCCTTCTTGCCCACTTTCTCGCCCGTAGCGATCACGCTGCGAGCGCCGGGCACGTCGATGGCGATGGGCTTCTCCAGATAGATGTGCTTGCCGCTGGCCGCCGCTTTCGCGAAATGCTCTGGGTGGAAATAGGGCGGAGTGGCGATGTGGATGGCGTCGATGTCCTTGGACGCGCACAGTTTGTCGAGCGAGTCGGGACCGTAGAACAGCTTGGACGAATCGATCTCCGCCTTGCCCGCCTTTACGGACGCCTTGTCGAGCGTCTGCTTCGCCTTTTCTGTCTGAGCCTGGAACAGATCGCCCAGCGCGACGTACTGCGCTGAGGTGTGCTCGGTGAAACTCTCGGCGACGCCCGTCCCACGTCCGCCGCACCCGAACAAAGCCATGCGAACCGTCGAGTTGTTCTGCGAACCACGGACCAGGTCGGGCTTCAGAATCAACATGCCCGCCGTACCGAGAAATGCCCTGCGGCTGGTTGTCATCATTGGCGCTATTTGCTCCTTCTTTACGAACTGACTGGAGGAAAAATGCGATCTACCCGGGACGCAAAACCGGCAGCCCATGGTGAGTTGCGCGTGGCTTCGGGGTCGGTGTAGGACCATCCACCAGACTACTACTGCTGCACGGACGAGGAACCCCCGGATGCCGTGCGATCAGGCGTTCGCCGCAACGGCACTCGGCCATTTTCCATTTCGGGTGGAATGGACCGAAGCGCGGGCCGCGCTCAGCCGGCTGCGCTGAACAGCGTCCAGGGACCGGGCTTCATATCGATCAGGATGTCCTTCTGCCAGTCCAGTTCCGGGTGCTGCGCCAGGTGCTCGGCGGCCAGGAAGGGCGTGCCGCAGGCGTGGCCCATGGCCGCCCACAGCGACAACTCCGCGGCCAGTTTGCCGTCGGCGACCTTGCTTTGCACCGCGCCCGCCGGCCCGTACGGCGGTTGCCAGGAGCCCATGCCCCGGGGCGAACTCTCGTTGTGGCCGCACAGCGTGCGCTCGCTGGCGAGCTCTTTGTTCTCGAAGCTGTCCTGATGATCGGCCATGAAGCGCTTGGCCGCATCGACGTCGAGCTTACCTTTAAACTCGGCCATCAGCGCCTCCCAGCGCTTGCGGCGCGCGTTGGCGCTGGAACTGAGATCCTTCACGTTGAAGTCCGTCTCGTCGCGGATCAACTCCGCGTTGGCGGGGTAGTTGCTCCCGACAAAACAGCCATCGCGAGTACGCTCCAGGGTCACGTGTTGCAGACCCAGTTCCAGGCTCGCAACCTCGCCGGTCTTGCGGTCGGCCACCAGCCAGTTGTTGGCGTAGCCGCCATTGTTTCCGGTCTTCATCAGGCTCGCGAAGTCGTCGATGGAGGACGCGTACTGCATCGCCTTACGGGCACGAATGCACTCGGGGATGCCTTCCGGATCGAAGCCGTGGAAGCTGCCAATGGTGGTTTCGGCAATCATGATGCCCGCGCCGTTGATCCCGAAATCGTCGCCGCTGTGGATCATGCCCGGTAACCCGTCCATGATGAAGCGGTGGCCCTTGGCGGGACGCACGTCAAAGATGACATTCCAGCGGGCGCCAACGGCGTAGTCGGTCCAGCAATTGTGCGCCAGCACGGGGAGCCCGTCCCGGGTCCACGAGCCGGTCGCAACAAACGCACTGCAGTGCTCCGGCGCGGAGTGCTTCTTGTCGCGCCTGTTCTCGAACCACTCGGTGTAGTATGGCGTGAGTTCCTGGTTCGCATTCAGAACCAACGCGTCCCACACGTCGAATTTGACGCCTTGCGAGGCGGCTCCGGCAACGATGCCCTTGATCTCGTCACGGTATTCCTGCTCGACCTTCGGCCAGAGGACCTTCTCGGCGGCCCGGCGGAAAAACTCCCAGTCCTTCAGGCCGTCGTGGGTCATCAAAACCTTGAGGCTCTTGAGCACGCCCTCGATCTCTTTCGCCAGCGCGGATCCGTGTTGGAAGCCGATGTCCGCAGGCGAACCCGAAAGGGGAACCACGATCCATCCGCCCTTTTCGGTGCGGGTGCCGGGTGCGTGTGATTTTGAAGCGCCAAAGGCCGAGGCGCCGAGTGCGACCGCGGGTAGGCTCAAACAGAAACTGCGGCGAAGCATAATTGTTTGATTGTAAGCCGAGGCGGTGCCTCGACGGAGATTCGCCTCAATTCTCAGGATTCGTTGAACGGGGGGAGCGCAAACGATGCCGGTTCTCAAACGCGCGGAATTCGATCCAGGCCTGACCCAGCGATATACGGGGCGGCTGCATCGGGCGATCGAGAAGGACGGGTCCTTCAATGTCCAGCGCAACGGCGTGGGACTGCGGGACAAGGGATTCTACCTGCACCTGATGAGCGCCAGTTGGCCGTGGTTCCTGCTCCAGGTCGGAGTGGTTTACACGCTGGCAAACGTCCTTTTCGCGGCGGTCTACTACTGGATCGGGGTCGAGTGGCTGATGGGTGCACCGCATGCGACGAAGCTGGAGGCGTTCCTGAGCGCCTTCTTTTTCAGCGTGCAGACCTTCACTACCGTCGGCTACGGGCACATCGCGCCCACAGGGATACTCACCAGTTCAGTGGCCGCCCTGGAGGCGATGATCGGCCTGTTGGCCTTCGCCCTGGGGACAGGGCTGCTCTACGGACGCTTCTCGCGGCCTTCCGCGCGGCTGGTGTTCAGCCGGCAAATGGTCGTCGCCCCTTTCAATGACGGACAGGCAGTGATGTTCCGCGTCGCCAACGGCCGTCCGAACGTGCTGATGGAGTTGGAGGCCACGGTGATCCTGATGACCGTCGAAGATGGGCCGGAGGGCCTCAAGCGCCACTTCAAGTCCATCGCACTGGAACGTGACAAGGTCTTCTTCCTGCCCCTCACCTGGACGGTCGTCCATCCAATTGACGAAACCAGCCCGCTGCACGGGTTGGACGCGGACGACCTGCGGCGGCTGCAGGCTGAGTTCCTGATCCTGATCAAGGCCTTCGACGACACTTTCAGCCAGGCCGTGCACGCGCGCTACTCGTACACCTTCGAGGAGGTCGAATGGGCCAGCCGCTTCCTGCCCGCCTTCAACTTCAACAGTGAGGGCGAGATGGTGCTGAATCTCGAACAACTCGATCGCAGCGCGAAAGTGTGAATTGAGGAGAATCCCCGCCAACCTGGTATTCCACGCGTTTCGGCGTGCGGATCAGGCGAGGGTCACGTCAGCGAACACGAAGCCATCGCGATCGACGATTTCGCCAACGCAGATATCCAGCGGCCGGAGGAACTGCGGCCCCGCGAACGCAAAGGAATGGAACTCGCCGTTCTCCGCGCACGGATCTACCCCTTCCGGCAGTGCGTCCACTAACGCGAGGTCGATCTCGCGGCCTGCGAATTCGCACCCGAGTTTTGCCGGATCGACGCAGGTGATCACGGCGCGCTGCCCGGCCGCGATCATCTCGCGAACCAGCTTGTCGGTCGGGATCTTCCAAAGTGGAAACAGCGGCGTCAGTCCGGTCGGAGCCAGGTTGCGTTCGCGATAGGCGCGCACGTCCTCCAGAAACAGGTCGCCGAACGCGATCGCCTCCACACCCTCCTTGACCGCACGTTCGCAGGCCGCGGTCATCTGGCGCTCGTACACCTCGTTCGAGCACGGCCACGGAATATACACCGGCCACAGCGGCACACCCACCGCGGCGGCCTGCGCTTCTACCAACTGGCGTCGCACGGCATGCATCGCCACGCGGTCGAAGGCGGCATTGAATGTGGTCAGCAACCCTACGACTTCGTAGTCGCCGCCCTGCCGCAGCACGTGCAGCGCCCAGGCGCTGTCCTTCCCACTGGACCAGGCGAGCAGGATGCGCTTCATACGACGACGTCATCCCACGATCCGGCCGCTGCGGCCTCGTCCCAATCGCTTTCCCTGGTCTTGCTGAAGAGCGCCCGCAAGCGCTCGGCGGGCGAGCCCGACGCCAGGCGGATTGCCGCCGCAATCGGCGGATGCCGGTCGAAGCACGGCGAGACCAGGAACATCAGGGTAACGAATGCCGTAGCCGGTTCAGGATCCGTGAAGCCGTTACTGCGCGCACGGCCAAGGCCCAACCGCACGCGGCGTTCGATCTCCGCATCGCCGAGCCCTTCAAGCGCTTCAGCCTGGTCTTCACTCAAGTGGTCGATGATGTGTTCAACCAGTTCGTCGTCGTCGATGGGGACATTCATTCGCTTTCAGGATAAATCGTTCCTACGGACAACTCACTCGACCCGATTCGTGACATGATTTCGCTGTTGGGTCCGCCGGCCATCGAGGAAGGAAAGAGCATGACCATCACCAGATTACTGCGCGCCACCACCCGGGTTCTGATGGCGCTGGGCGCGGTCTTGATCGTCGCCCAGACCGCGGGCGCGCGCACCACCAGCACCATCTTCCCCCCGCCGCGAGAACTTACGGGATCCACTGGCAGTTTCCAGCTGGACAATCGCGCGGTTATCGCCGTGCCCGCGTTTCCCTCCGAGCAGGATCTCTTTCTCGCCAAAACCCTGGCCGACGATCTGGGCGACCGCGTTGGGCTGCACTTGAAGATCGAACGCCTCGCCACTCTCGACGCGCAGCGGCACCTGATCGTCGTTGGATCCGTGTCCAATCCGCTGGTCGCCGCATACTGCGCGGCGCATGCGCTCAAGGTGAGCAGCCGCGATCCGGGACCCGAGGGGTACATCCTGCGGACGGAGGCCAATCTCTCGATCGTGGCGGGCAGCGACGACCGGGGCGCCTTCTATGGGCTGCAGTCGCTGCGTCAACTCTTGATGAAGAAGGAGAGCGGACTCCTGTTGCGAGGCGTCCAGATCCGCGATTGGCCGGCCAAACCATTTCGCGGGCTGAAACTCTATCTGCCGGGGCGCAACAACATTCCCTTCTTCAAACGTTTTATCCGCGACTTCATGGCGCTGTACAAATACAACACCCTGATCATGGAGATGAACGCCTCCATGCGTTTCGAGCGGCACCCGGAGTTGAACAGCGGCTGGGTGAAGTTCTCGCGCGAGGTCAATTACTATCGCCGCAACTATCCCCCGGGCGCGCAGCGCGAATGGGATCAGAATTCGACCCATCAGGACACGGCCGATGGCGGATTTCTGGAAAAGGAAGAAATCGCGGATCTGGCGCGCTGGGTGCGCCGCTATCACATCGAGCTCGTGCCTGAACTGCCCTCGCTGACGCATAGCTACTACCTAATGTCCGAACACGCGGACCTGGCCGAGGTGCCGGGCGAAAAGTGGCCGGACACGTATTGCCCTTCGAATCCCGAGAGCTACAAGCTGCTCTTCGACGTCTATGACGAGTACATCGAATTGCTGCATCCCAAGATGCTGCACGCCGGTCACGATGAACTGTTCCTGCCGGTGGGCCTATGCCCGCGCTGCAAAGACAAGGACATTCGCGAGCGTTATGGAGAGGACGTCAGGAGGATTCACGACTATCTGCAAAGCAAGGGGATCCGGCTGGCAATCTGGGGCGACATGCTGCTCGAAGGCGTGCGTGGGAAGGGGCTCCAGCCAAAGAAGACGCCGGACGGTTTTGCGTACTCCGTTCCGGGAGCCATGACGCCCGAACAGGTGGAGCGCCTGATCCCCAAGGATATTCTGCTCTTCAACTGGTTCTGGTCCGGCTCAGAGGGCGAGACCACGGAAGAGAAGGCCCAGAGTTTTGAAGTTGAACTCGACAAGCTGGGCTTCCAGGAGATCTTCGGCAATTTTGCGCCGGGGATGAAGCAGTTCGAGACCAGGATCAAGCGTGCTTCGATTCTCGGCGGAGCGCCGTCGGCCTGGTTCGCGACAAACGAGGCCGGCTTCGGCAAGGATCTGCTCAGCGATTTCCTGAGCTGCGCGCACATGATGTGGCGCGGCGAATCCCTGGACGGACGAGAACTCTCCGGAACGGTTCAGGAACTTGTGCCGGAGATCCGCGCCCGGTTTCGGGGTGAGGATCCGCCTAGGGTGACGGAGGCTTCGAACGAACCTGTCCCGATGGCATCGAGCTTCAACGCCGGGCCGGCGAACGCGGAACTCGGCATCGACCTGACGGGCATGAAGACAGGTCTCGCGCGGCTGGACAACGTGAACTTCGATCTCGGCCCCGACCAGTCGACGAGCGTTGCGATCGTTGGCGCGGACGGCGACAAAAAGACGGGCTTGCCCAAGGAAGTCAGCGTCAAGATCGGCGCGGACGCGACAAGCCTGGTGTTCCTGCACTCCTCGGCCCGGCCGGCGACCAACAAGGAATCGTTCCGTCTGTTGTACGACCAGGAGGACACCGCCGACATGCTCGGGTGGTACGAGGTGGTTTACGAGGACGGATTTGTGACCACGATTCCGATCCGCTACGGCTTGAACATCGCGGAATGGAATTGGGCGCAGCGCACCTCGGCGCGCGACTACTGCTACGCCGCCGACGCCGTGCCTATGGGGGGCGCGCCGGACCGGCAGATCACGTTCTTCGCATTCGAGTGGAAGAACCCGCGACTGGGGAAGAAGATCGAACAAATTCGTCTAAAGGGCACCACGGGCTTCCGCGGCGGCGACTCCGATTTCACCAATAATTTCGGTCCCGTGATTCCCGGTAATGCCGTCCTGCTGAAAGCGATCAGCGTTGTGAAGAAGCGAGGCTGACTGGCAAGTGCGTCACTTTTCGGGAAGCACCGCGAAGTCCTCCTTCAGTGCGACGCCAGTGAGTTGACGTTGGCGCGACGCAGCCAGGAGATTAAAGATCCGGTGGGCCGCCTCGCGGTAGCTGAGTCCTTCGGGCCTGATGTTCGAGATGCAGTTGCGCTCCGCGTCCGTTCTCATGGGGGCGGGATTCCAGGTCAGGTAGGCTCCCAGGCTATCGGGTGAACTCAGGCCGGGGCGCTCACCGATCAGCACCAGCGCGAGACTCGCGTGCAGCAGTTGGCCGGCCTCGTCGCCAATCGCTACGCGGCCGCGTTCGATCACACACACCGCGGAGCGAGTCCAGCCCGCGTCGTCGATGCGCGGGATCAACTCGTCCAACAGTCGAACCGCGTGGCGCTGCACCGCCAGAGCCGACAGGCCGCCGGCCACGACGATGGCAAGATCGAGACTGGAGTCCCGCGGAAGCAGCCGATTGCGCGATTCAGTGGCTAAGCGTCGTCCCAGGTCGGGCCGGCGCAGGTGCGTCGGCTGGTCCCCAGCGGCACTCGCGAGTTGTTCCACCAGCCAGCCACGCTGCTCGCATTCGAGCGCAAAGGAGCGAACGTCCATTGTCGAAGCCACCGCGTCCCGAGCCTGCGCATGCGCAAGCTGAAATGCCAGCACTTCGCGCGTGGCCAGACTGTTTCCGGCCCGCTGGAGACCGACTCGCGCCAAAGTGAAATCGCTCAGCAGTTTCATCCGCCGACTCCCGTCAACCCGCCCGCTTCGAGTTGGGCGACTGCCGACGGAAGCTCCGCCTGGAAGCGAGCCAGCCATGCTTCAAACTCCGGGGCCGGGCGGAGCCCTAGCAGGCTACGGATGTAGAGCGCGTCATGGAACGACGTGCTCTGGTAGCCCAGCATCACGTCGTCCGCGCCGGGGACGCCCATGATGTAGTTCACGCCCGCCGCGCCGAGCAGGGTGAGCAGCACGTCCATGTCATCCTGATCCGCTTCCGCGTGGTTGGTATAGCAGACGTCGCAGCCCATCGGCAGGCCCAGCAGCTTGCCACAGAAATGATCCTCCAGGCCGGCGCGCACGATCTGCTTGCCATCGTAGAGATACTCCGGGCCGATGAAGCCGACCACCGTGTTGACCAGCATCGGGCGGAAGCGTCGTGCCACGGCGTAGGCCCGTGCTTCGCAGGTTTGCTGATCCACTTGCGCGTGCGCATTCGCCGAGAGTGCGCTGCCTTGGCCCGTCTCGAAGTACATCACGTTGTCGCCGACAGTGCCGCGACGCAGTTCGAGCCCGGCGTGCCAGGCCTCGTCGAGCAGCGCGAGATTCACCCCGAACGATGTGTTCGCGAGTTCGGTGCCCGCGATCGATTGGAACAGCAAATCCACCGGTGCGCCGCGCCGTAGCGCTTCCAATTGCGTCGTCAAATGCGCGAGCACGCAACACTGTACCGGCATCTGGTACAACTCGCGCAGATGGTCGAGCATCTGCAGCAGCGCCACCACGCCCGCGACGTTGTCCGAGGCTGGGTTGATGCCGATGACTGCGTCTCCGCTGGCGAGCATCAGGCCATCCAGCGTCGCCGCCATGATGCCGCGCAAATCGTCGGTCGGATGGTTCGGCTGCAGCCGCGTAGACAGGCGACCCGGCAGTCCCACCGTCGTCCGAAAACGGGTGACGACTCGAATGCGCGAAGTCACCAAGATCAGATCCTGGACGCGCATCAGCTTCGAAACGGCCGCGGCCATTTCCGGAGTGACGCCGGGCGCCAGCGCCGCCAGCGCCTCGCCAGTCGCCAGCGGGCCCAGCAGCCAGTCCCGGAATTCGCCCACAGTCAAGTGCCGGATCGGCGCGAACGCGGCCGCGTCGTGAGTGTCGATGATCAGCCGCGTGACCTCGTCACTCTCGTAGGGGATGAGCGGCTCGTCGAGAAACGCGCGCAGCGGCAGCTCGGCCAGAGCCATTTGTGCCGCCACGCGCTGGGTGGCGGTTTGCGCCGCAATCCCCGCTAGCTGGTCGCCCGACCGCGGAGGCGACGCTTTGGCGAGTAATGATTTCAGGTCGCCGAAGCGATAGTGCTCCCCCGCCGCGCTGGCTTGGTAGCTCACGCAGTGGCCTCCGCCGCCGGGGGCTCGTCGTGCTCCGGATCCGGATGGATGGCCGGCACGCTGTGGGTGACGCTCTCATCGGACGCTCGTTCGAGGTTCAACGCGAACTCTTCCTCGGGCGCCAGGATCAGCCGGTGGCGTGCGTAAACCGCAAAGTACGCGACACCGAGCGCGAACCAGACAGCCGCGCCCACCACGCCGATGCGGTAGTCGGGATTCAGGAACAAAGCGCCGAGCGTGACAGCGGCCAGCAGCGCCGCCGTCGCCGCTCCGGCGGTTCCAAGTGGGCTCACGAACGGCCGCGCCAAGTGTGGAGCGTTCTTCCTCAACAGCATGAACGACGCCATCTGCAAGATGTAGGCTAGCACCGCTCCGAACACCGCCATGTTGAGCAGAATTGCCCCGACTGGACCCGCTGGCCCGGAGAGCCGGATCGCCACCGCCGCACCGAAGCCGAGCGCCGATCCGGACACGAGTGCGCGGTGCGGCGTGTGCCTTGTTCCGTGGGTTCCCGAAAGCCAGGCCGGAAAGTACCCGGCGCGCGCCAGGGAGTAGATCTGGCGCCCGTACGCGTAGATGATCGCATGGAAGCTGGCGATCAGGCCCGTGACCGCGAACAGCGCCAGCAGGCGCGTGCGGATGCCGCTGCCGAAGATTGCCTGGAAGCCTAGAAACAGGGGTTCGGATGACTTGCCGACCGCCTCGGCTCCAGGCGCAATGCTTCCGCTGAGTACGGGCGTTGCGAGCGAGCAGACGATCAGCGTGGCCAGCGCCCAGAAGATGCCGCGCGGCATGTCGCGCTCAGGGTTGTGGGTCTCTTCGGCCGCCAACGGCAGTTGCTCGATGCCCAGGTAGACCCACAGCGCGAAGGGCAGGGAAGCGAAGATCCCGGCAACGCCAAACGGGAGCAGCGCGCGTTGCCCGATGGCCCAGTGGCGCAGGTCGAAGTGCGGAATCGCTCCGGCGTAAAACACGGCTAGCACCGCCAGCGCGCTGACCGTTGTGACGGCGGAAACGCGGAAGCTCATCTCCACGCCCCACACGTTCAAGACGAGGAAGACCAGATAGCACGCCAGCCACCAGAGCGGCTCGTAAGACGCGGGAGTTCCGAAGATCGCTCCGAGATAGCCGCCTACTCCGACGACGATCGTCGCGGGCGTAAAAATGTACTCCATGTTTTCCGCGAGCCCCGTCACGTAGCCGCCCCACGGTCCCATGCTGGCCCGCGCAAACGAGTATGCACCCCCGGCGTGCGGGAGCGCTGCCGACAACTCGGCGACGCTGGAACACAGGCAGATGTAGAGCACCGTCATGATCAACAGCGCCGCCATCAGCCCGCCAAATCCGCCCGCCAGAAACCCGAAGTTCCAGCCGAAGAAGTCGCCGGATATCACCGCGCCCACTCCGAGCGCCCACAAGTGAAAGACGCCGGCGTGGCGGCGCAGCGAGCGTTCGGCAAACCAGGCGGCTTTTCGTTCGGTGTATGAGATGTTCGACATGAGTGTAAACGCAAGCGGCCAGCGGCGATTGAAGCCGGCCGGAGTTTGGAATCTCGTGCGGGAAACAGGCCCGCTCAGCGTTTGTTGTCGAAGGTCCCGGCTGGCGCGCACGGCCGCCGGGTGCATGAGTCCAGAGACACAGACTGGCTCTCAGGATCGCGCAATGCAGGACAATTGTCCAAGCCTAACTGGAGCGTTGCGGTTTACTGAACGGATCCCAGCCCGCCGCTGGGAGCGGATTGCCGTCGAAGCGGATGCGCCCGGGCGAGCCTTTCGAGCAGTGCCCGATTTCCGTGATGGGTAAGCCCGCAATCGAGTGGGGAATAGGCCGGTCCGCGGGAGCTGCGAACAGCAGTTCGTAGTCCTCGCCGCCCGCCAGTGCTTGCTGGATGCTGGATCCAGGAAAGACGGGCAGCGTACCATTCAACTCCGCGCGGCAACCCGACTCCCGGCAGAGCCGGTGCAGGTCGAGCGCGAGCCCGTCGCTCAGATCCATGCACGCGGTCGCCTTGAACCGCGCCGCGAGAGCCCGCCCCGCTTCAACGCGCGGTTCCGGGCGCAGGTGGCGCTTCCAGGCCGCGCCGTGCTGCGTTTCCAGGCCCAATGCCGAGCCTCCCAGCAGGCCGGTCACATAGAGTCGGTCGCCCGGACGCGCGCCGCTGCGGCAGAGTGCCTGGCCTCGCCTGACGGCCCCCAGCACGACGATGTCGCACAGCACTTTGTCGGATCGCGTGAGGTCGCCGCCCGCGACCACGACACCGTGGCGTTGGGCTAAGCGCTGCATGCCCGTGTAGAAACCGCGCACCCACCGCGCGTCGCTCCAGGGCGCCAGCGCCAGCGAGACGAAGGCGTATTGCGGGGTGCCGCCCATGGCGGCGATGTCGCTCAGGCCGCGCGCCAGAGCCTTCCAGCCGCAGTCGGCGGCGGAGTGTGTCGCGCGCAGGAAGTGAACGTCCTCCAGCAGGAAATCCGTCGTGACCAGGATGTCCTCGCCCGCCTTCGGACGCAGGATGGCGCAATCGTCTCCGATACCCTTGACGAGGCCGGGGGCCTGCGCTGCATTGAGACTTTGGATCAGCCCGATAAGGTCAGTTTCCCGCATGCGGTCCGGCCTACGACGCAGCTCCGGCCGGCCCATTTCCGATCACCAGCGCAGAGCCGCGAAAGTTAGAGAGCGGCAACGCGCCAGCGACGCGTAGCGCGCTGATGGTCGGACCTCGGTGCCTGCGTTGAGATGGCCGCTCGCTTACGTTCGCGGCTCGGTGCTGGTGGTGAGTGACGGGTGGCATCCCGGCCTACTCTCCGGCCGCAGGCGCGGAGTCCGAATTGCCGTTTGAACTGGTGAGCACCAGGCCCGAGGGAAGCTCTTCGCCGAAGATGCGGGCCATGCTGTCGATGTCGCGCCCACCACCGCTTTCCAGCACCTTCAGCAGCGACTCGGCGTCCGGCGACGCTGCCAGAGCTTTGCGCACGAGTTCCAGTTCACCGGGCGGCACATCGCGAGTGAGATCGCCGGTCTGCTGCGCTAGCCGCGCCAGACACTCTGCGGCAGCCGGGATGCGCAGGATCGGTTCAATCCAGCGTTGCGCCGTGGCCGCCGGCAGCACCTGATTGTTGGGTCCGTAGAACAGCCGCCGAGAGCCCAGGCGGGCCAGGCACCAGAACTCACTGGGCGTGTAGCTTCCCGACCGGATCTGCTTGACCAGTGCGTTGCCGAGGTCCGTGCGCGTGCCGGCGGGAAGCAGTTCAAGGCTTGCCGCGCAACGCCACATTTCACGC
>CAIVVT010000105.1 GCA_903909435.1 uncultured Acidobacteriia bacterium
CGGTGGCCCCGCGCGCAAGCTCGTTGGCCTCGAGATGGTGGAGCGCGGCATCGCCCGCGACGGCTACCCGGTCCTGAACGAAGCCGGCGAAACCATCGGCAGCGTCACCAGCGGCTCGCCCGCGCCCTTCCTGAAGACCAACATCGCCTACGCCTACGTCCCTACGGCAGTCGCTGCCAGCGGAGAAGACGTCTTCGTCCAGGTCCGCGCCAACAAGGTGAGGGCGAAGCAGGTGCCCACGCCGTTTTACAAGCGGGTGAGGAAGTAAATTCGCCGCTTTGATACCATCGGGGAATCCCTAGCAGCCCGTGGTGCAAGTAGCTGAATTCCAGAAGTTCCGGCATCGGGACTTGATGCGATGATCGTCGCCGTTTGAGTTGAGACCCGTGGGTGTGCGGGGTTCAAGCTTTCAGTGAGGCCGATTCCGGCCGGTAAGCACCTGAAAAACACGCAAAACCAGCCTTACGGCTCTGTTTTTCAGCTCTCGCGGCGTACCGGCGCCCAGCAGTTGGCGCATGACCAGGCTCAAGTTGAAGGCGCTCACATGAGCCAACTGGCGCTTGAGAATATTTTCGCGTCCGCGCAGGTGGCAGCGTCGCATCCCGCCCGTCTCGTAGCAGTGGGCAAAGCTGCGTTCCACCAGTTCGCCGCGCCGTTTCAGTAGCCTCTTGCCGTAATCGCCGCGCACCCGCCGCCGGTTTTCGTACGTCGCTTGCTGCTCCTCGGCCTTGCCTTGCCAGCGGCGCTTGCCCTTCTGCTGTTTCTCCGGGATATAACTGCGCACACCGTAACTCTTCACTCGCTTGAGCACCGCGCCGCTCAGGTATCCCTTGTCGGCGACCAGCTCTTCGACGCCGTTGAGGTTGACCTTGGCCTTGTCGGAAGGCGATTCGCACTGCCGCACCGCCAGCACGGCCACCGCCATGCCCGCTTCGATCAACGTCGCATCCAGCGTGGCGGTATCGCCCTGGTCGGCGGCCTGCAACGTCACGGCCACCACTGCACCCGAATCCAGATCGACGGCGTGCTCGGCCTTGTGGGCCAAATGCGTGCGGCCATCCTTCATCTTGGCCACCCGCGCATCTTCATCGACGGGACTCTTCCAATCCTGGTTCGACGTGCGCTTCTTGCGCTTGCGGTCCAATCGCGCCAGCTCCTCGCGGGTCGGCGTCGCGATGCCCGAGGCCTTGGCCAGCCCGGTCAAAAACTCTTCATAACTGGCGCCCGTATCGCGACGCACGATGGAGCGCATCGCCGCGTTGGCTTCCAGCGTCGTGGCGTCGATGGCTACGCGCTTGCCCACGATCAGTCCGCGCCGCGCCAGAACATCCAATACCCATGCGAACACGGCCGCGTGCGTCTCCAGATCGATCAGCCGCCGGGTGCGCGAAATTGTCGAGTGATCCGGCGTCGTCTCGTCCAGCGCGATGCCCACAAAGCGCCGCAGCGCCAAGGAATCGGCCATCCGCCAAGCGATGCCGCGCTCGGCCCCGATGCCCTCGAAGTAGCCAATCAGCAAAGAGCGAAAGTAGATGCCCGGCGTCAGCGAAGGGCGGCCAAACTGCGGCGCGTAGAACTTCGCGCAACACGGCTCGACAAACCGGTCGAAGCCTTCCGCATCCAGCACCGCGTTCAAACGCTCATAAAATGGATGCCCTGGAGCGGTGGCCAATTCCGTGTGCGCCACCCACAAATCCTCTTGCCGCTCTCGATGTTGCCGCTTGCCCATCGCCATACCGTTTAGACGTTTTCAAGCTCGTCCCGTACTGGCGCAGAACACGACTTTTACCACGGGCTGCTAAGAACCCACAATGCGCATGATGTTGGCAGGTGGGCGTCCTGCGCGCAACTCCGCAGCCATGAATTGCATGTACGGATCGATGTAATGGAAAAAGTGCTTGTAGCCGGCACAGAGATAGTTCAGTCCATTTTCACCGTCAGGCGTTTTGAGGAACCGGTGCCTCGGGCACTCCCCGTTGCATGCAAATCGGACGTCGCATTCGCGGCACATGCGCGGGAGGGTCTTTAGCTTGCCAAGGCCGAAATCCTTCTGCTGTTGCGAACTCGCCATCTGCTCAAGACCGGCCTCCATCACATTTCCCAGCTTGTTTTCCGGGTAAACGAAATGATCGCAAGAATAGAGGTCTCCTGTGTGCTCGATCGCAAGCGCCGAACCGCATGTCTTGCGAAAAACGCACAGGCTCGAATCCATCCCGAACCAACTCTCCAGCGCCACGTCGAAAAGTTGAACGAAGGTACGGCCGACATCTTGCTTCACCCACTCATCGAAGATTCTGGCCAGGAACTTCCCGAAAGCTAGCGGCTCCACCGACCAGTCCGTCACTTCAGCCGGGAGATCCGA
>CAIVVT010000106.1 GCA_903909435.1 uncultured Acidobacteriia bacterium
CGGTTTCAGCCTTTTTCTGGAGAAGGGAGAAGGGGACGTCCTCAAAAATCGGGTTCACTCCATCCCCATCTCCGCATTGAAATGTCGGGGGAACGACCGGAGTCCGGCCATCCGGGTTCGTCGCTCTCGCGGAGCATCTCACTCTGACTCGTGGTCGAAACCACAGGCACGTAACAACGCACTGCGGACCTCGGGCCAACGCTCCGCGGACAGGCTACACAGCACGGCTCCGAAGCGATCTCGCTGGCCCAACGAAACGTGATCGAAGTTGATTGCGCACGGCGCAGGCATGCCGTCCTCTTTTGTTAGAAGAACCTCGGTCGTCAATCCTCGAATGGTTCGCGTAACGGGAGCGACGATGATCTCGTTCAGATGGTCGATGACTTCGTCCCGCGTAAGCACCAGAACCGGGCGGCGTTTATCGGGAAGCCGAAATGTGTACCAGCGGATCTCGCCTCGGATCAATGAAACCGATCCCATCCCTCTGCGTCCCAGGACATCGGTTCGTCCTCACCATCGAACTCGTCGCGGGTCGGCGGCGCCGCCCGGTAAGCAGATGCATCTTCGCCGTGGGGAGCCGCAATCCACCTCAGCAGTTTGACGCGCTCGCTCTCGGACAGAGACGCCACCAAAGGCATGATGTCGTCGGCGGTTAGTAGCCTCGGCATTACTTGAATCTTATCAGGTGCCCGAAGCAACCGGAGAGCGGCCAGGCCGCCTAACCGGCCTGGCCTTTCAGTTCCTCTCCCGGAGGTTCCCGTCCATTGGCCGGAACGGCGGCAGCGGATAATCTACCTGCGGGCCAGTTTACGACAAGGCGATATTGTCGCTCGCCCTTTAATCAAATCGTACTGAACGGTTCTTCAGATTCCTCGCAAGGTGTGAAGTCACACTCAAGAGCGTCCAAGTGAAGGCGACAAACCCCGCAAATACGGCTAGGCCTATTAGCCCGCGCGTCGAGCCCTGCCAGTGCATCCCTACCGCGCACCGCCATCCGCCGCCTACGTCGATGCACTCAACGAATGCGGCGTAGTCGGCCTTCGCGCAATGCCGTGTCGTCGTGCGCGATGCCGATTGAAGACCCGCAAAGGACCAGCCGTGGCGTGTCATTTCCGCCTCATACCAAGGAAAGTTCTCTGAGCACTCAGGCTCACAGGCGTATTCCGCATCCACCGAGGCCAAATCGGGCTTCGATATCTTCGAGGGACCCGCAGAAGACGCGCCGTGGATCGGTTGTATTCTGTTCCACTCGTTGACGAGAACCGGTATCCGGGCCGCACTCTTGGGACCATTCGCCAAGTACTCCCACCCCACGAACAAAGCGAACCCAATTAAGGAGCTCAGTCCAAACATTGATCTCTTGATCAGAATCATCTCGGCAAGCCACCTACGCCATCCAGCATCATATGATTGTCCTGACCAAGTCGCTTTGCTCTGGAAAAAGCATCGTGCCCCGAGCAACTCCTCGAAATTGCGCTTCCCGCCCATTGACTCTGTAACGCACCTTCAACGCGCTTGCGCGCACACCTTGCAGATCGCGGTGCCATACTTCTTTGCGGTCGAAGGGCCCACGCCCGGGACGGAGAGCAGGTCATCCGGCGCGGCCGGAGGATTCGCGGCGATGGCGCGCAGCGATTGGTCCTTCAGGATCTTGAACGCCGGCACGCCGCGCTTCTTCGCCTCGCCTAAACGCCATGCGCGCAACTTCTCTTCGAGTGCCGCGTTGCCGGGTGGCTTCTCAGCCGTTCGAGCGGCTTTGGCCGGTGCCGGAGCCTTTGCCGCTTTGCCTTTTGCGGCCTTTGGGGTGGACTTTGAGGCTGTCTTGCGGCGACGCCGGGCGGGACTCAGGACTTCCTTCAACGTGAAGTCGATCTCGGCGTCCTCGGGCAGTTCCTGCCCGTCTCGCGACAGGCTGGCCCGGCGGAATGGAATCGACTTTCCGTCCTTCTCGAACACCGCGTCGGTGATGTGCACGAGGCCCGCGCGGGCGAGCGCCGCCAGCACCTCTTCGAACTCGTCGCGGGTTACTTGCTCGCCGGGGAACAACTGTCCGTACAGCTTGCCGGTCGAGCGGGGCGGTCCGTCGCGCATGGCCGTTACGGCGAGGCGCGCCGCTTCCTTCTCCGCTTTTGAGGGCTCGCGGAACTGCTGGGCCACACAATCTTCCGGTGCGCAGAAGTCGCAGATGCCACAGGCTCTGTTGCCGTCGGCGTGGTCGCCGAAATGGCGCACCAGGGCCGACATGCGGCATTGGCTGGTGCCGGCGTAGCGCATCACCAGGTCGATCTGGCCGCGCCGCCGCTCCAGTTGGATCGAGTAGGAGTCGCGCCAGTCGTCGGGTCCGCGCGTGGCGTTCTCGGCGAAATCGAGTTCCGCGCCGCCGTGCGTCCACAGCTTCTCGAGCGCCTTGTCGAACGACTCGGAATCCATTTGCATCCGCTCGTACAGCGAATCCTTGGGCTGCGGTTCCGGCGTCAGCAGTTTGTAGAGCTTGTCCAGCACGGCGACGTCTGGATAGTCGCGTTCGAAGAAGAAGTCGTGCGTGTAGCGGTCCGCGTAGGAGTGCATCAGGATGGTGCGGCTGGGCAACCCGTCCCTCCCGGCGCGGCCGATCTCCTGGTAATACGCCTCCAGACTGGCGGGCAAAGCGACGTGAATCACCGTGCGGACGTCGGGTTTGTCAATGCCCATGCCGAAGGCGATAGTGGCGACCACGGCTTCGAGCTTGCCGCCCAGAAAGGCTTGCTGCACGCGTTCGCGGCGGCCCGAATCGAGGCCCGCGTGGTACTCGGCCGCCGGGAATATGACCGACAATTCGGCGGCCAACGCCGCGGCGTGTTTGCGGGTAGGGGCGTAGACGATGGCGGGCCTGCGCTCGGGCTCGCGCAGAAGTTCGCAGACCAGTTCGGTGCGCCGCGAGGGCGGCGTCTCCACCACCTCGATGGCAAGGTTCTCGCGCCGGAAGCCATGGATGAACAGCGCGGGTGTGCCGAGCCCGAGTTGCTCGACGATGTCGCGCTGAACGGTGGGCGTCGCCGTGGCGGTGAGCGCGATCACCGGGGCCGGACGCAGCGCCGGCAGGTACTGGCTGAGCTTACGGTAATCGGGGCGGAAATCGTGGCCCCATTGCGAGATGCAATGCGCCTCGTCGATGGCCATCAGGGCGGGCTTGCGCTTGGCCAGCATCTCCGGGAAGCCGGTGACGCGCAGCCGCTCCGGGGCGATGAACAGGAACTGGAGTTTGCCGCCGAGGTAGTCGATGCAGGCCTGGCGCGACTGCATGCGGTTCAGGCCAGAATGGATGCGGGCCACGCGGAACCCCAGCGCCGTGAGCTTCGAGGCCTGATCGTCCATCAGAGCGATCAGCGGACTGACCACCAGCGTGGTGCCGCCCAACGCCAGGCCGGGCAGTTGATAGCACAGCGACTTGCCCGCACCGGTCGGCATGACGAGCAGGACGTCGCGACCCTCGACCACGGCGCGGCAGACGGCCTCCTGATTGGCTCGAAAGGAGGGGAAGCCGAACGCGCGGTGCAGCAGTTCGTCCAACGGCTCGCCGGGGACGGCGGTGATGAGAGGTGTGGGCTGCTGATCGACCAGAGCTGCTTGCTGCGATTGCAGGGAGGCCGGGGACTGGGAGGCTGCGGCGGGCACCGCTCCCTGACGGTCGCGGCTCCGATC
>CAIVVT010000107.1 GCA_903909435.1 uncultured Acidobacteriia bacterium
CACATCGCGCCGATCGCGGTCGTCCACGCGCGCTGCCGGCAACCGAGGTCGAGCGCTGGTGCGAGATCGTCGCCGCCATGAAGGTGCGGACCACCAACAAGAAAGGGCGCCACCTGTCGACGGTGCGCACATTGCAGCTTCTGATCGAACACGGCGTCGATACGCCGGATGGCTTCCAGAAGCTGGCACCGGGCAAGCTAACGGCCTCAACCGTCAATCGCCATCTGCAACGCCTCGGCTACGACCACGAGCGGATGACACGCCAGCCGCCGGCCGTCCGCTTCCAGGCCGAGTGCGCGAACGCGCTGTGGCACTTCGACATGAGCCCATCGGACCTGAAGCACCTGAAGACACCGGCCTGGATCGACGCAGACCGGCAAGGTGCGCCCATTCTGATGCTGTTCTCTGTCGTCGATGATCGTTCGGGCGTCGCCTATCAGGAATACCGCTGCGTCTACGGCGAGGATGTCGAGACCGCGCTACGCTTCCTGTTCAACGCCATGTCGCCCAAGTCGCCGGAGGCTGGCGACGAGGCGAATCCGTTCCAAGGCATCCCGACCGCGCTCAGCCTCGACAACGGGCCGGTCACGAAATCAGCGGTGTTCAAGCGCGTGATGGAAAGCCTCGGTATCGAGATATTGCCGCACATGCCCGCCGGCTCGGACGGGCGGCGGACGACGGCGCGCGCCAAGGGCAAGGTCGAGCGGCCATTCCGTACCGTGAAGGACGCGCACGAGACGCTCTACCATTTCCATGAGCCCGAGACCGAAGCAGAGGCGAACCGCTGGCTCGCACGCTTCATCGCCACCTACAACCGGGGCGACCACAGGTCCGAACCTCATGCGCGTATCGACGACTGGCTGGCACATCTGCCAGCCGACGGCGTCAGGCAGATGTGCGCCTGGGAGCGGTTCTGCACCTTCGCGCGCGAGCCGGAGCGACGCCTGGTCGGCATCGACTGCCGTCTGACCGTCGCGGGCGTGACTTACGAGGTCGATGCCGAACTTGCCGGCGAGACAGTCGTGGTCTGGTGGGGCCTGTTCGACCAAGAACTGTGGGTCGAACATGGCGAGGAGCGCATGGGGCCGTTCCGGCCAGCCAACGGCCCGATCCCGCTGCATCGCTATCGCAAGCACCGCAAGTCGCGCCACGAGGTCCGCGCCGACCAAGTAGCAGCCCTGGCCGGCAAGCTCGCGCTGCCGCGCGCGGCACTGTCGGGTGAAAATGCCGTGGTCATGACCGGCATCCGGCGCGAGATCGACGTTGCCGTAGTCCCGGTGCGACCGTTCCAGGGTCCCGATCCGTTCCATGAGCTCGCCTTTGCCAACCCGATCGCGGCACGGCGCGCGATCGCCGAAGCGATCAGGGTGCCGCTGGCCACCTTGTCGGATGACGACAGAGCATTTATCGATGCGTTGCTGGACCGCAGCCTTTCCCGGCCCGAAATCCTGGCAGCCGTGCGTGACCGCTTTCCACAGGGGCGCCAGGGAGGCGTTAGTTGATGCTGACCGAGGTCATGCGGTTCTACGGCCTGGCGCGCCCGCCAGTCGATGCCGGGTTTTTCGAGACCGAGCACCATGCCCAGGTGTCGCGCGACATTCGGGCGGCAATTATGGGTGGCCGACTGATCGCGCTGACCGCCGTCATCGGCTCGGGCAAGACCATCCTGTCGCGCCGGCTGCGGGCCGATCTCGAGCGCGAGGGGCGGGTCATCGTGTCGCGGTCGCTGTCGATCGACAAGGCGAAAATCAGCCTGCCACTGCTGGAAGCCGCCCTGTTCTACGATCTGACCCCAGAGAAGACGGTCAAGATATCGAGCCAGTCGGAACGGCGGGAGCGTGATCTGCAGGAGTTGTTCCGCCGGGCTAAAAAACCCGTGGCGCTGTTCGTTGATGACGCACACGATCTCCATCCGAAGACGCTAACCGCACTGAAGCGACTCATCGAACTGGTGGCCGAGGGTGGCGGCCAGTTGTCCATTGTGCTGGTCGGCCACCCCAAACTGAAGAACGACCTGCGCCGGCCCAAGATGGAGGAAATCGGCGACCGCACGACGGTGTTCGAATTCGGCGGCCTGCGCGACCGGCAGCGCGACTACATCGACTGGGTGCTGAAGGCCTCGCTCAAGGAAGGGGTGGCATCTGACGACGTGCTGACTGACGAGGCGGCAACGCTGTTGGCGGCCAAGCTGAAGACGCCGCTGCAGATCGGCCAACACTTGGTGCGCGCGTTCGAGGCTGGGTTCGAGATCGGCGCCAAGCCCATCGCCGCAGGCGTCGTCGAGGCGGTCCTCTCCAGTAAACTCAACGAATTGGAGCCGCAGTTGACGCGCAACGGCTACGACCTACGCAGCCTAGTCGAGCAGTTCGACGCCAAGCCAGCGGAGATACGTCGGCTGCTGCGGGGCGATCTGGACGCGGGCCGCGCGCAGGAACTCATGGACGAGATGCGTGCCGCCGGACTGCCGACGTGATCGCAACGGGTTTTTTGGCGGATTTAAAGGGCGATTGGCCGGTCGTGCGCGGCCACCAGGAAACCGCCCGTTTTCCGGGTGAACCCGACACTCCAACCGCGTTGGTCCGCGCGCTGCGTCAAGGGTGCCATCCGTCTCAAATATCGTGCGTCGAGATTTATAATCTCGCGTCCGTCTCACTTAATGTGCGTCCAGTCTCAAATATCGTGCGTCAGACCACCGCCTCAGTCTCAGCTAATTTGCGTCGGAAATGGGCCTTGATTGCGCGTCGGGCCGTTTATGATTGCGCGCCGCTACAGCTACTGGGCCGTCCGCTTGATCCAGTAACGCTCCGACCTGGGAAGCGTCATCGGTGGCGCAATCTGTCAGGACGGCGGCGACGATTTCCCCGCTGATCGCGTCCAGGCCGATGTGCAGTTTGCGCCACGCCCGCCGCTTTCTCGTCCCGTGCTTCTCGATCAACCACTCACCCGGGCCACACAGCTTCAGC
>CAIVVT010000108.1 GCA_903909435.1 uncultured Acidobacteriia bacterium
GTGACCCCCGCCTCCGCTTCCGCAGGCGTAGCCGCGCTCGATGGCACCACCTCGCTCGAACTCACCAATACGCTCCGCCTCATCCCTCAAGCATCGGGAGCAACATCGCTATTGTCGAGACATTGGTCGGCGGACGCTTACCCAGCGCGTACGGATAGAACCGCCAATGATCCCACGGTGACGGACGTCCGTGGCGGCTGGTCCACATTCGCCCCGGTAGCTATCTGGGTTGGCCGGGGAAGTTGCGACCCCATCGGTGTCGCTCTTGGCCTGGCTGATTGCGTAGAACCCGAACAGCGAGAGCCTCTTGTTAACCCCTGTGTTCAAATTCGCTACCAGCTGGTTCTGGTTGGAAGTGCCGCTCGATTCGATCAGGAACAGCAGGCTGGCGGACGGCGCAGTGATGTCGCTGGAGTGTTGCTGGCAGAAATTTGGTGTTCGAACATAACCGCGGGTTGCAGAAGGTACGGTGCGCGCAAAGCAGCATCGGGCAGTTGGACCATCTGCCCAGAGCGATTCGCGCTGAGTGTTGCCGTCGGCGGAATGGCCCGAAAGGCGTCGGGATTATCGGCCAAGTATTGCTGTTGGACCGAACCGTTAATGCGATCTGTGGCCAAGGTAATCGCGAGCGCGTAGCGATGATAGAACATGCCTAGCACGAATCACGGTCTTGTATCGCGAATTCGTTTCGGGTGGGCGGAAGGCCGGGGAGCGTCACGACGGAGCGCCAGTTGAGGCTGTATCCAAATCAACAATCCTGAGCGAGAAAGGACGGAGGACAGCAGGCCGATGCAGGCCTACATCACTCACTGCATCAGCCTCACTACTCAGCGTAGTGGATGGGCCCGACCACCTGGAGAACCTTGGTACGGCCCGGATTCGCTTGCTGGACTCGACCCCTGTGCGTTCAGCGCGCCTTCACCGGAAGCTCGAAGGTATCCTTGGGCTCGACAGTAAGCCGTTCCGCCTCCGGGTTCTCCACACGGTACATGACGCCGGTCAAACGATCCTGCTGCAAAGTGAACTTGACGTAGTGAAAGTTCGGAAAGAGAACGCTCTTATAGCGATCTTCGGGCGTGCGTTCCACGTACACCGGGTGGGCGCCGCCGCCGCCAGAAACGAGATACACAACATCATCGACAACATTCCGCTCGTAGTTGTGTATGTGACCGGCACTCACGAGGAAACGTGCGTGCGACTGGGGGGCAATTTGAGTTAGGTAGTCACGCAGCGAGATTTCGTTCTCGCGCGGATTGTGATCGGCGCTGATGTGTTTTTGAACATCCGAAACCGGCGGATGGTGCATGGTCAGGATGACGAAATCGACCGATTCGGGTAGGCCCCCAATCTGCGATTCAACCCAACGGCGCTGGTCGCTTCCGGGCAGGAGTGGAGCATCCGAATCGAGAGCAATTACGTAGACCCTCGGACCGAGAAGCGCGGAGTACCAGCGCCGGCCCTTCAACTCAGGGAAAGCGGCCCACCAATGTTCCAATGCCTGTTGTGGATCGCCGTGAAACTCGTGATTGCCCAGCGCGGGAAACACCCGCACGCCGCCATCCCGCCATACCTTCGTCTCGCTTCGGAATACTGAATAGTCATTGACAACGTCACCCGACAATGGGACGTCACCGTTGAGGATTACGGCTGCTGGATGCTCCGAGGCAATCTGGTTAACCAACCACAGCCGGACTCGTGGGTCAGTTGCTGTGACGTTCGCCGGGTCGGTGAAGCGCTGGTCACCGTATACGATGAACGTGAGCGGATCCGGCAAAGCACGCCCCTCGAAACGAAAGCTCGGTCCCGGCGAGCTGATCAGTTGATCGGTCGGGAGCGTCATCGGGGTCAGGCGTTTCGGGGCGGGCGGCTCCTGCGCGAGCACAACCCCGCCCGCGCAGAGAACGAGAGCGCAAAGTGTCGAGGCCTGGATCATAGTTGTTTCCTTTGGTTCTGCTGTTTAGCTTACGAGCCGCAATCCAACGCTGGACTGCGGCCCATAGCTGCGTTACTAGCCTAGCGTTTCGGTGCGTAACCGAAGGTCAACGAGACCATGAAACTGCGTCCGGGCAGCAGAGTCAGAAGGTCACCATTGGAAGGAGTGAACGGCGCCGCCGCAGTGGCTGCCGCAGCCGGCGATATACCCACGATGTTGTGATTGTCGAGCAGGTTGTTGACGGCAAGCCCGAGTTTGCTGCCCCTGAGGAAGGAAGCGTGTTTGATGGTGTAATTCATAAACACGTTGGAGACGCTAAAAGGATCGATTGGAATTGCCTGGTTGACGCTTCCGTTGTCGTTGTACAGCCTGCCGATGCGCTTATTCAGGAATCCAACGTCCCAGTTCTTACGCTGCCAGGTCAAGCCCATCGTTTCTGTATCCTTGGGCGCATTCGCGACCCACAAGCCGGTGTTCGCGTATTTCGCCGCGCCTAGGGTTGCATTGAGATAGAGGCTTACTCCTCCACCGAAGAAAACGCTGCTCTCCGCCTCGACTCCCTTCGTGTTCGATGGGCCAGTGAGAACATAGACGGGTTCGTTTTGGTTGGCGGGGTCGTTAACTGCCGCGTACGGGTTCTGAAAGTGAATGTAGTAGGAGTTCACATCCAACGTCCAGCGGTTGAATTTGAGAACTGAACCGACCTGATAGGTCTTGGCCAAAGTCGGCTTCGGGGGAGCTTCGACGGCCGCGTTTGGGACGTCAAACACGCTGGTAGGTGGAATCGTATTGCCTTCGCCAAATTGAGCGTACACCGACCAGTTTCGCTGCACGCGATAGCGCGCTGCGGCGGAAGGCAGCCAGGAGTTGTAGCCAACCCCGTGAGCAATAAAAGCGGCGCCGCCAACGCAGCTCTTGCTGGAGTCCAGCTTACCGCCGAGGCAACCGACGATCTTACCGTTATCCTGAAACTGGTTGAAGTTCATGTTGTAGTGGGCGGCTTTGACGCCTGCGGTGAAGACCAGCTTCGAGGTCGCTCTGAATTCATATTCAGCGTAGGGTTGGAAGATCTGCGTGATGAAGTGCTCGTGGAAGTTTGGCGAGATGGAATCGGCCCAGGTGAAGGGCGAGGAAGGATACTGATAGCGATCAGTGTAAGACCAGTCGTACCACGCTCCCGTCCGGAAGCTTCCCCAGCGGGATTGGTGGCTGAGCGAGACGATGTCACCGACATGGTTCGCACCGTTCAGTTTGTCGATCGCACTGGTCGATGTGAGCTTGGTCAGATTCTTCTCAAGGTTTTGTTTATTCCAATAGCGATATGTGGAGGCTTTGTTGTCCAGCCGCCATCCGTCCCCCAAGTCGCTTTGGAAGCCGATATACCCGAAATCAGTCTGTATGTGGTAGAAGCTGTAGCCGTAGTAGTACGGGCTGCTGGGGTCGCCGTTCAACAGGAAGTTGTCTCCAAACTGAGCTACCTGCCCACGGTTTGGCTGATTGGTATCAGGCGTATTGGTCCAAACATCGATGAGCCCAAAAAACGCGGTTAGGACTGAACTGTCGCTGATCTTGTACTGGTACTTCATCGATCCTGCGACGCGCTTCTGGTAGTTGTAGGTCTGGTATCCGTCAGAGAGCAACTGGTGCAGGTCAATGAATAGATTCGATTTCTTGCCGGGGCCAAACAGGCCGGAATCGATTCCCAGATCGAGCAGTCGCGTGTTGAAAGAGCCGTAAGAGCCGGTGGCTGTGATGTTCGGGCTCGACGGCAGATCTTGTGAGAGGAGTCCGATGGAGCCGCCGAAATTTGTTGGACCAACGGTGGAAGCATTTCCGGGGCTACGGTCGAAATCCACTCCGCCAAGCCACTGACCGGGGAAGAACGCCCAAGAGTGGTGAGTCGGATCGTTCGTATCCTGGAACGGGATGCCATCAAAAGTCATCGTGTATTGACCGTCTTTGAACCCGCGGAAGAACGTCTTGCCCTGGCCGAGCCCTACGCCGTTGGAATTGACGCTGAAAGTGCCGGGCGCCATTTGAATGACTTCGTTGAAATCCGCCAATGGCGAGGTGAAGTTCTTGATAAACTGCCCGCTTATCTGGGATGTCGCTGATGTGGCTTCGAGCCTATTGCCGGATGGCGCCAACTGAGCCGCGATCGAATCGATTCCACCCTCCACGTTCACTGCAGTCGCGGTGTTCGCGACATTCAGCGAGATCGAAATCTCAAGCACCCCGCTTGCAGCGGCCTGCTGGGCGGTTCGGATTCCAACCGCGAAGCCGGGCGCCGAAGCTTCAATCGTGTAGGTTCCGATGGGAAGCCCGGCCACCAGTAGCTGGCCGGCTTCATCCGTAGTCCCTTGCCGGACGACGGCGCCCGAACTGTTTTTGAAGGCGACGGACGCGGTTTGAATCGCTTTCCCGGTTTGATCCAGGACGGTGACGGCGAACGATGCACCACCTGCATCGTCATGCGCTAGCAGCGTGACCGGACTCAACGCGCATAGGAGCGCGCACACACCCAGGGCGAGCCTTCCACCCATCCGTCGATGCAACCTGCTTTTGTAGCTAACCTCATGTTGAGTCAAAGACATATTCCATAAGGCTAGGGTTGCGCCGTGACAGCTGGATTCCGATTGCGTTAAATCTGCGCTACGAAATCAGGGGACTCGCCGGTCAGCTGATCCACGAGAACAGTTCCATCACTTTCCCGACACCGCTTGACCGACGCGTCGCATCCACGCCAATTCCTCCCCACTCATAGGGCCGAGGCGCAATGCGGTGAGAGCATGTTCCATCTGCGCCGCGCTATTCGGGCCAGTCATGCAAACATCGACTTCGGGATGACTCAGGACATAACGGTAGCAATCGGCGGCAGTAGGGACGCGGTCGCCCTTGGGAAGCGGACGGGAGCCTGCAATGCCCTGCAGCATCCCGTGCCCCAACAATTGTCCCCAACTTGTTGCAGTAAAGGCCGTCAGGCCAGGTCGATCTGATGCGGACAGGTGCGGGAATATGTCGCGTTCCGCGCCCGGGTGCGCAGCGTTGTAGCGAAAGTGGACCACGTCGAAATCGCGTCCTGCAGCAATTGCCGGCACAAGCGAGCGAGTGTGTGTTGAAACCGCGAGGTGCCGCACCAAGCCACGCGCCTTCAGCCGTTGTGCCGCTTCCAGTATCCGCGGCGATACAGGCCGATTCCATAGGCCGAGCAGCAACACGTCGGTGTAGTCAAAGCTCAATTCCCTCAGCGCACGTTCCAGGCTCCAGGCCAGCAGAGGCGCGAAGCTGGTGTAGGATTGGGTCACCAGCACGAACTGGTCTCGCTGCGACTTCAGCCGGCGCAATGCAACACCAAACGAACCACTTCTCCGACTGCCCCAATACAAGTAGTTCACACCCTGCTCGAAAGCGCGCTCGACGGCGTCGCCGGGTACTCCATATCCGGCGGAAACGCCCAGACGAGTTACTTCACGCCCCGTCCTACCCAACAGGCCGCGAGCGAATGAGCCGGCAATTGGTTCGTCCATTGCGGCCATCATACCTGAACCCAATGCAGGTCAATGCCACACCTGACGCCGTCGCGGTCCCCGCTAGCGGCCAGGCAGTCTCTCGACCAACACGGATTCCCCTGATGCTTTCGGCACTAACCAGACTATGCGTAGTGACAGATCCAATCCGGGCCGAAGTTCGTGGCGAAGACGGCAGTTGCATCGATCAAGCCCCGATCAAACCTGCCCGCAAGTTCCGGGCCGCATACCGGGCGCAGATGCCCAGGTTGAACGCCGCGTTCGCATTCCTCCCAGATCGTTCTGACCACTCTTCCACTCCGGTTTCTGGTGCGCCGGCGCGCGGCCTAGGAGAAGCCCGTGTCTGCGGACTAGAAACCAGAGCCGTAACACCTCGGGCTTCCCCGAAACTCGCCTTTCGCTGACATTATGGGCCTGATTGGGCCCGATAGCTTGGTGAAGTGCGCCAAATCGCTCACGCGTGAGCACCTGGCAAGATGGGGACGCGGCCAATAGTACGTGGAATGCGATAGTTCCGGTCCCGGCCCTTTAACTACCTGCGGCGACGACCGACTTCACCTTTTCCAGGTACTCGTCGATCAGTGCCTGGCCGGCTGCCTTCCCCCCATACACGCGCCAGACCCGCACGCCGAGAATCTTGCCGGCGAGATAGCCGACCCAAGCGCCGTCGTAGGTGACCAATTCCTTGAGTTTGCAGCCCGCGTCGGTAGTGCCGATCACCAGCGAGGTGGACTTGCGCCAAGTCAGCACGCCGCCGTGATAGCGCCGCTTGCCGGCAGGCTCGTCGCGAGTGCCCATACTGACGGAGGCCGGCTCTTCCGGCACCCGCGCCATCATCTCGATCAGTTGGTCCGTTCCCGGCGATAACAGCCAGCCATAGTGGAGTTGTAGCTTCGGATCGAGCACGCAGTTATTGGGCCAGTTTGCGTTCGGCTTCTCCGCCTCCACTCCGTCGCCCACCCCTTTCGCCCGCATCTGCTCCATGGATCCCTTCGTCGTGACCTTGAACCCTGAAGGCGGAGCAGGTAGAGGCCCGCCGAGGGCCCCACAGGCGGCGGAAAAGATCGCGACCAGTGCCAAATAGGCGGAAGTCTTCATCGGTGCCCACTCCTTTTTCCGACGGCTGCAAACTACGATTCGCAGAACTTCTGATCGGAAACGGGCGCCTATCGTTCTACGGCTGAGCCACCAACTCCACTCGCCGGTTGCGTGCCCTGCCGTCGTCGGTGGTGTTGGACGCTACCGGCGCGAAGGGGCCGTCGCCGTGCGGAGTCAACCGCCGGGCGTCGATACCCGCCGCCACCAGCGCCTTCACAACCGCAGCCGCGCGCCCATTCGAGAGCGCGACGTTAGCGTCTGCCGTGCCAACATTGTCGGTATGCCCTACCACCCAGACCTTCATGGCAGGGCTCGCTTGGAGCATTTTGACCACTTCCTGGATCGCCGGCTGAGATTCGGGTTTCCCCTCGGACTTAGCGAAATCGAAGAAGATGCCGGGCACCTCGACATGCCCGCTGTCGGCCAAGCCGCTCTTCAGCGCGTCAGCGTTGGCCACGATGTCTTGCTTCATCGCCTGTACCTCGACGATGGTGAGAATGTACGTACCGCCCCGCCCTCGTGGCAGTAGTTCAACCCACGTTTCGGTGCCATTCTTGGCGACCATGAACGTTGCGGCGCAATCCCCGGAACCCTCAAAGTACATCGACTCTCCGCCTAGTTTGAACGCGGCATTCTGGAAATTGCGGGCGACCTGGAGTTTGCTGGGGGCCGTGCCGGCTGAGTCCGGAAAGTCGTACCGCAAGACGGTCAAATGGCCTTCCACATGCTGCTTCGTCGTGCCGGTTCCCTTCTGGATCAGAAACTCGTGTGCGTCGAACTGCGACTCCCGGTAGTCGGTGATAATGAACCCCGGCATTCGGGTAAACAGTGCCGGGTCCTTCGATCGCTCGCGGTCCTTGGGCTGCGCCGTACTGGGAAGCGCCGACATGAGCAGACTGATAGCGATGAAACCGATACTTTGAAGCCTCACGATGAAATTCCTCCCCGGTCAGATGGAAACTGCACTCTCAAGCCCCGGCCGTTGCGTCAGGGTGTACTAACTCCTTGGGTGAACCGGCGGTGCCGTTTGTTCCGTCAGTTAAGCGCGACCGCCTTGCGATTCCACCCGCCTGATGAAACCCAGCACACAGCCGCGAACGCCAGAGATCGGACAAGTCCTGCCGCAGACGGCGCTACCTAACGGTCGCTGTTCCGATTCGGTGTATGTTCACCGCAAGAGACAGCCCCAATTACATACGCGGGATTTGGGCGTTATTCGCCTCAACTGCCCCCTCACTTCACTCGCGGCGCGCACTGCATGGTGTAGCCCTCATGGGCGGCAGGTACCGGATTGGGGGAGAGTACCTCAATTCCGATCCAACCTTGATAATGCCCTCCCGGAGAACCCATATGCGTTGGCTTGTAGTTGACCACCCGGGTCCCTCGCCGGCTGAAGATTAACGTCTCCACGCGGATGGGCCGGCTTTCCTGCATGAACCGCAACAATACCGATCCCGGGCCATCCGTGCTAACCGTCCACCGGAATAGCATGTCGTCCGTCGGGCAGGACCCGTTGAAATTCGATGTGTACTGACTCACCTTCACCTCAGTCACCCGAAACCCCGGAACGGTTGCGGGACGGCTCGGCTTGAACGCTCCAGGAACCGTCATCGGCCTCCGCTGTGCCGGTGGTAGGGCCGGCCTGCTTGGTGCCGGATGTAGCGTCGGCTTGCTCGCTGGTAGTTGCGGAATGACTCTGGCGATGGCGGAACCGTTGCCGCAGGTGTAGTCCGCCGGCACTGAGTCGGAAAGCTCAACTCCGCTCTGTCCGTTGGCATCGATCATCGCGGCCTCGACGCGGAGCACGCCGTGAATGTCAGCAGTAAATTTCGCACCTCTGCCGGCGCCAAAGAAACGGTCGAATTGGAGGGTTTTCGTGCCCTCGCCGCCAAAGTCGAACTCGACTCCGGGAGGGCCCGAGAAGCGGTACCAGACTGTACCCATCTCACTCGCCTCGATGCTGGCGCTGAGCGACAACCTACAGTTGGCGGAATGGTCGATATTGACCTTCAGTTTGATGGAATTGATGTGTGCGCCCGGCGCTTCCGCCTGCGCCAGGAAAACGGCGCCGCCGATGAAAACGCACGCACCCAGGCGCGCGACCAACGCGCGAGGGAAATGCGAATAGCTCGGCATCGGGTTCTCCTCCTCCAGCCTATGCTCCGCCGCGACGATGCGCCGGTTAAGCGGTATTCACGTCTGATTCTCGACGTTCTAGATTCTACTCGAATGGAACTCTCCTTAGACACGATTGAACGCGCCGCCGCAGTATCTTTCGACGGGAGTGTGACCGAAGGCCTCCACACCTTCAATGCGCTCTGACCGGGACGAGACTCTTGGGCCTCGCTGCGGACGTGACCGCAGCGACTGTGCGGCCGAATAACAGTACGAAAGGACTATTTTGTCGATCAGTTGCCCGTGATTTACTGTTTTCTATGGGGTGTGGAGTGGTTGAGGAGTTTCTCAACCGGAGGAGGTTCACACCCCCAAGCGACGCGAAATCCTGGCTTCGGTTCTCAGCTGAACCTTATTTATCGGACTTTGCGTTTCCTTATCATGTCTTTTGATTGAAAAAAAACAAGCCGGCTCTTGTTTTAACCTTGAATTCATACCGACGTATCCTGTACGCTGCAATCAATTAGGCCGTAGCAGTAACCTGCCACAGAAGGCTTGGCGGCTCCTAACTTCCTCCTCCTCCTCCGGAGCCGCCAAGCCGACTACAGTCCGCAAGCCCACTCCCCTGTTGGCGGATTCGCGTGATCAAGATGCGTCCGATTTAAGCAGGCGAATTTCAACTGCACGTCGCCATTGTCTGTTGCTGCCCGCCCCCCGCCCAATCGAAATCCAGTGCAGATTCGCGAACAGAGCCAGGAACGAAGCAGGATGGTGAAATCCGCTGGCATTTGCCCTAGCTTCGAGGACCCAATCGGTGCCTTCCACTGCGGTCTGGCGCTCGTAGCCGCTCGGAGTTTCAAAAAGTAGATATGCTCCGTCGAACCTCCCCAGGATCCTACTGCCTCCGATCCGAAGTTAACTCGATTCCGATCGGGAGCAGCGTCAGTTGCTGGACTGGACCGCCCTTGCCGCGGGCGCGCCACAGGCAACTGAAAGCGATCAACATTTTGCAGTGACCTAATGAAGAAATGAGGCGGCGCACGCTGGTGGTGCGCAACTTGCCTCCAGCGCGCCGAGTTGCCTGCGTTTGCTGTTCGCGCTGGCAGTTGAGGTCCGCGAAGGCCTGTTCAAAGCAACCCGTGTTCTGAACATTGAGCTACTCAATGAACACGAAGCGAGAATCCCGGGAACCCGCCGCCCGGCGGCGTGATCCGGAGGGCACCTCTGGTGGGCTCCCCAACAGCGGTCGCCACCGGAAAGCGGCGTATCGACCTTCTACGAACGTGCCGACTTGACGTACAAAACCGCGGACCCTCCCCAGCCGGAGTGAAAATGTCGCCGATCGAAGAGGGATCAGGCCAAAGCAAAAGGGACGCCAAACGCGCCCCTTGCGAACGATCTATCAGGGATCCGAAGAGCGATTACGCCTGCTTCTTGCCTTGCTTGGCGACCGCATCCATGGCCGCCTTCACTTTCTCGGGATCGCCCAGGTAATACGACTTGATCGGCTTCAGGTCGGCGTCGAGTTCATATACCAGCGGCATCGCCGTGGGGATGTTCAACTCGAGGATGTCAGCCTCGCTGATGTTGTCCAGGTACATCACCAGTGCGCGCAGGCTGTTGCCGTGCGCTCCGATCACCACGCGCTTGCCGCTCTTGATGGCGGGCGCGATGGTTTCGTGCCACGCCGGCAGAAAGCGCGCCACGGTGTCCTTCAGGCACTCGGTCAGCGGCAGATCTGCTTTGGGCACGTCCGCGTAACGCCGATCGCGGCCGGGGCAGCGCTCGTCGTCGGGAGCCAGAACGGGCGGCGGAACGTCGTAGCTGCGGCGCCAGATCTTCACCTGGGCCTCGCCGTATTTGTCGGCCGTCTCACTCTTGTTCAGCCCTTGCAGTCCGCCATAGTGCCGCTCGTTCAACCGCCACGTGCGTTGGACCGGAATCCAGAGTTGATCCATTTGGTCGAGCACCGTGTTGAGGGTCTTGATGGCGCGCTTCAGCACCGAGGTGAAGGCCAGATCGAACTCGAAGCCTTCCTTCTTCAGTGTGATGCCCGCTTCGATTGCTTCCTGAACGCCCTTCTCACTGAGATCGACGTCGGTCCAGCCGGTGAAGCGGTTTTCTTTATTCCACGTGCTCTCGCCGTGGCGGATGAGGACAAGTTTGTACATGAGTTCTGTTACCCCTAATTCTCTCAAATCTCGTTCGGGATCTGCGGCTGCTCGACCTCAGTGATTACTCTCGCAGGTGGAACCCGTGACTTGGAGGCCAGCCAAGCACGCGGGCGTCATCGCCCGAACGCGACCAACTTCATCGGCACTGACACCCAAGCGCTTTCGGAGCATTCGTTGCACGCGCTCAAGCTTCTTTCCTGTGAGAACGTGGCCGGACACCGCATCCCATACCTCTCCCGTCCGGCGCTGGATCACGAAGTAGACAGCGGTCGCAGCTCCCATGCCCGTGCGCCATGAGTAACCGATGGAGAAGCTAAAGGAAGCAAACTCGACGAAGTCCGGTCCGCAGGCCGTCGTCATCGGATCCACCTCTTCCGCAGGTGCGTGAATCTCCGTACGAAACGCCGCCCGCACGAGAATCTTGGTATCGAGATCGCTGATTGTCCCGGGTGTTTCCGCATACAGGGTTAACCCTGCAATGATCAGCATCGCAAGCAATCTGCCAACCGTCATCTCCCAACTCCCCCAGCGCAAACTTGACCAGCGGATTGGTGTTCAACTGCTAGGCCGGACGCAGAGAAGGGGCACCACCGTCGCCAGCAGCGCCCCTCGCATAGACTCAAACGCTCACTACTGCTTGAACGCCTTGCGACCCGCGTAGATGGCGTTGGCGCCCAGTTCCTGCTCGATGCGGATGAGCTGGTTGTACTTGCAGAGGCGGTCGGTGCGGCTGGCGGAGCCGGTCTTGATCTGGCCGCAGCCGGTGGCCACGGCGAGGTCGGCGATGAAGGTGTCCTCGGTCTCGCCCGAGCGGTGCGACATCATGCAGGTGTAGCCCGCGCCGGCGGCCATGCGCATCGCGTCCAGGGTTTCGGTCAGCGTGCCGATCTGGTTTACCTTGATCAGGATCGAATTGGCGACGCCCTTCTCGATGCCTTTGGCCAGGATCGCCGGGTTGGTGACAAAGAGATCGTCGCCGACCAACTGGATCTTCTTGCCCAGGGAGTCGGTCATCTTCTTCCAGCCATCCCAATCGAACTCGGCCATGCCGTCTTCGATCGAAATGATCGGGTACTTGGCAACCCAATCGGCCCAGAATGCGATCATCTCGTCGGACCCGAGTTCGCGCTTATCGGACTTCTTGAAGACATACTTCTTCTTGTCCTGGTCGTAGAACTCGCTGGCGGCCGGGTCGAGCGCGATGGAGATCTGCTCGCCGGGCTTGTAGCCGGCCTTTTGGATGGCCTCGATGATAACTTCGACGGCCTCTTCGTTCGACTTGAGGTTCGGCGCGAAGCCGCCCTCGTCGCCCACCGACGTGCCGTAGCCGCGCTTCTTCAGCACGCTCTTCAAATTGTGGAAGACTTCGGCGCCGTAGCGGATGGCTTCGGCGAAAGTCGGCGCGCCGTGCGGAGCGATCATGAACTCCTGCGGGTCGACGCAGTTGTCGGCATGTGCGCCGCCGTTGATGATGTTCATCATGGGCACGGGCAGGATGTTGGAATGGACTCCGCCGAGGTAGCGGTACAGCGGGATGTAGAGCGCGTCGGCGGCGGCGCGGGCCGAAGCCAGCGAAACGGCCAGAATCGCGTTGGCGCCCAGGCGGGCCTTGGTCGCGGTCCCGTCGAGCTCGATCATGCGCTTGTCGATGGTGCCCTGATCGGTGGCGTCGTAGCCGAGCAGCGCGGGTTCGATTTCCGTCTGGATGAACCCAACCGCCTTCAACACGCCCTTGCCGAGGTAGCGGCTCTTGTCTCCGTCACGGAGCTCAACGGCTTCGTTTTCGCCAGTGGATGCGCCCGATGGGACTGCGGCGCGCCCGAAACTTCCGTCAGATAGAAATACATCCGCTTCGACCGTGGGATTACCGCGTGAGTCAAGGATCTCGCGCGCTTTAATTTCAACGATTTCCGTCATATTGAGTGTTTCTCCGGAGGTGATATCAGAGGCCAAAGTATTATTCTCTCACAGCCGCGTGAAACGCGCCCTTCGGGGTCAACGACACCCGGAGTACTGGCACTCAGCACAGAGCAGGTGCTGAGCCAATGCGCTGCACCAGCGATGCGTTAAGGAGCATCTGGTCGACCCTCGCGCTGCGGCGTCCAGTTTACGGCTGCGGATGCGTCCCAGACGCAGCCTGCGGCAGATCATAAAACTGGTAGGTATAGGCCCACTTCAACTCGTTTCCGGGAGCGACATTGATGTCCACGTACGCCTCCGGACAGAAGGTGGTCCGGATGGACCAGAAGACCAGCTTCGAAAGCGCGAGGCTGCCCGTGATGTGCACTCCGGCGCCGGCTACACCATGTTCCAGCCGGATATCGTAGTCCGATGCCTTCGTACCGAAGCCTTGGAATTCACCGTATGCGCTCTGCCCCGTCTGGAGTTCCTTCAAGTAGACGATCTCGTTACCATGCACTTCTGCCGCGCCGCCGCCGTTGAACTGCTCGGACTTGAGCGGGAAAGTGAATTGCACGCGGTTGCCTGGCCCGCTCGGTTTGCCGTCGATCACGAAGAAATTGTGGTTGTACTGGGCGGTCGCCAACGGTTTCGTACCCGTGTTCTTCAGCGCGTGCTCGATCACCATCACGTCCTGGCCCTTCTTGAGCCGGACGGTCTTAGTGTAGCGATAGGCGTACCCGCCCGACCCACTCGATGACCCCGTCAACTCGTGGGTGAACTCGATCCAGCCGGTGCCCTGACGAACGCTCCACCTGCCCGGATCCACGATCTGGTAGGTGTTGAAACGCTGATACTTGGTTTCGCCGGCCGGCTTGCGCACGATTCCCACTCCGACGCGGATAAACGTGTCTCCGGTCTTGTCCTCGCCGTAGCCGATCGACGTGTCGTCCTTCAAAAACTCTTCCACCGGACCCACGATGGAGTCGTGCAGCTTGGGGTCGTACTTGTCGAACCACTGCCCGAAGTACTCGTGGCCCTTCGTCTTAAGACTGAGAATCGAACCCGACCAATCGAAGCGGGTCCCGCGGTAATATCCGTGGTCTGGGTCGGGCAGGTAAAGCTGGGCGGTGATCCGTCCGTTCGAAATGGTGGCCTGTGGGAAAGGCGGTTCGCCTTGCGCGTTGGCTGTCATAATAGCGACAAAACAAATGGCGGGAATGATTGCTTTAATCATGAAATGATGGAAGGCTCAACATATCACGTTTGACCTGACAGCTGAGGCGCGCGGCATTACTTTCTCGTTTGTACCTGCCTTTCAACCAGCGTGAGATAGGATGGATTCACATGCGTTTCAGCTTCTGCCTCCCTCTTTTTTTACTCCCAGCTTTGTTTGTTCAACCGGCGGCCATGCCTGCGCCAAAGCGCCCCTCGCCGGCGACCATTCGCGATTGGCAATCCCGCAAGTTCGGGATGTTCATTCATTTCGGCTTGTACTCCGAACTCGGAGGCGTCTGGAAAGGCGAACGCATCCAGGACTACAACGAACAAATCCGGCTGCACGCGCACATTCCGAAGGACGAGTATGCCGCCGTTGCCGCCAGGTTCAATCCATCGAAGTGGGACCCCGACGCGATTGTTAAACTCGCGGAGGCCGCGGGCATGAAGTTCATTGTGATCACCTCGAAGCACCACGACGGCTTCAGCATGTTCCACACGCGCGAATCGAAATTCAACATTGTCGATGGATCGCCCTACGGCAAGGACATCGTCAAAGGTCTGTCCGACGCCTGTGCGCGGCATGGCATGAAGTTTGGCGTCTACTTTTCGACCATCGACTGGCAGGATCCGCGCGCCAACGGCATCAGCCAGCCGCCGGCCAAGGAAAACGACAACGTGATTCCGAAAGCGCACGAAGATTACAATGTGGCGCAATTGCGTGAACTCACGACGCGTTATGGGCCCCTTACCGAGGTGTGGTTCGACATGGGCCAGCCGACTCCCGAGCAGAGCGAGCGCTTCGCCGCGACCGTCCACACCGCGCAGCCCGAGTGCATGGTCAGTGGGCGCGTCTTCAACAGCCAGGGCGATTTCACCGTGATGGGCGACAACGAATTGCCCACGTCGGTGATCGACGAACCCTGGCAGACGCCCGGCTCCATCTACGACGAGACCTGGGGTTATCGTTCCTGGCAGGAGCGCAAGGATCTTGCGGGCAAGACCCACGAGCATTTGCTGAGGCTAGTGAAAGTAGTCAGCCGGGGCGGCAACTACATCCTGAACATCGGCCCGCGCGGCGATGGCACGGTTGTCGAGTTCGAGGCCGATGTGCTGCGCGGCGTTGGCGCGTGGGTGAAGGCGAATGCGGAGGCGGTCTACGGCAGCAGCGCCCAACCCTTCCGCGAACTCGACTTCGGTTACGCCACTACGAAGCCGGGACGGTTGTACCTGATGGTCACCAAGTGGCCGGCTGACGGGCAGTTGGCGCTCCCCGGACTCAAGAACAAGCTGACCCGCGCGTACCTTCTGTCCGACTCAGCCAAGACTCCGCTACCACTCGACAACTCCGGCGACTCGCGAATCGTCAACGTCCCCGCCGCTCATCCTGCCTCGCCCGCAGTCGTGATCGTCGCGGAATACACAGGGCCGCTGAGTGTGATCCCCCCTTCGGTGCCGGCCGGGCCCGCCGGTGTTGTCGAACTTGACCAGAAAGACGCGACGAAGGAATTCAACTACAACAACCGGGGCTATTACGAAGGTCCAACCGTCTACAAACTGCGCTGGGATTTCGCGCCGTCGCAAGCCGGCCAATACAACGTCGAAGTGACCTATCGCAAGAACGCGTCGGTGGGCCCGATCGAATTGGACCTGGGCGGCCAGAGGCTGGTTGTCAGTTTGAAAGAAGGCCACGGCGACGAGCCGGCGACAGCCAATGCCGGCAAGCTTGCGCTCGCTATGGCCGAATCGCTGCGTCTGAGCCTGACCCCGAAACACCCATTTCAGAAGGGCGACAAACTGGGCGTTACGATCGATAAGGTCGTGCTCACGCCAGCGAAATAGGACAGGGACGCAGCCGCGACCGAGAGCAAACGGTGCAGGTGGGGTTGGCTTGCCAACCGCAACGCCGGCTCGCTACTGAACCCCCACCTTACGCCGCGACACCGTTGGCTCGCCGGCGTGTGAAGCGACTGCTTTCAGCACGTATTGTCCGGGCTCGCGCGGCGCCAGAAGACGGATCGGAAACGTCTGTTGACCATAAGCCGGAATCTCGAAAGGCTCTTCCGCCTTCTGCGCGGGCACACCCTCTTTTTCGAAGGCCAGTGTCAGCGTGCCGTGCTGCGCAACGGCCTCATCATTCACCATCATCACGGCGTACTCGCGCTCCTCACCGCCGGCCAGAAGGGGTTGCCAGAAGTTGATGTACAGGCCTAAGGGCCGGAATGACTCCCGAACATAATCGGCAAAATGCGGTTCGAGTTCGAGCCGACCAATGTCGCGGAAATTGTCCGAGGTCCTCACGCCCGGGTAGCTGCAGGTCAGATAGACGAAGTGCTGCACGCCCGCCGCCTGCCGGTGAGCGCGCCAGAATTCCGTCAGCCCGCCGAACAGGTAGGCGTACGTCTCGAAGCGCTGTGCCGGAGTCGCGTTTGCGCCCACGAGTTTTTCGTAGACCGCATCGGTCAGCAGCGTCGGCGTGCCGTCGCGGTTGAGCCACAGCCAGCCGTATTCGTTGATCATCACGGCGTGCGTGGTGGGGTGCGGCGAGTTCCAGTCTGTCTTGGCGCCCACCAGCTTTTCGAGGTCGGTCATTGCGAACGGCTTGTACTGCGGCTTCCACCAGCCGATGAAGAAATAGGGGTGGTCCTCCACCGGGTCGTCGGGGGCCATGGGCAGCGTGTAGCCGTTATCCCAGGGGCGGCCTGAAAGGTCCAGGCCGCGCACCTCGGGCAGCACTTTGTCGCGCAGAATCTCCGCGTGAGTCTCGTTCGACGCGTCCCAGATCGCGATGCTGGGATGATTCCACTGGTCGCGCATCCACTCGCCGAACTCGGTTACCAGTTCTTCCCGCTTCCACTCATCCCAGTGGCCCTGCCAGATAGGGAATTCGGTCTGGATGATCAGCCCCGCCTCGTCCGCAATGTCGAGCCACATCTGCGGCGCGGGACCGAGCGTCAAGCGGAAGCTGTTCCAGTTCATCTGCTTCGGAATGTCCACTAACAGCCGCCGCACCCACGCCTCGTCCCAAGGGCGGCCCTTGCATTCGGGGTCCTCAAAAAAGCGGTGCAGCGCGATGTTCGACCCACGCAGGAAATACAGTTTGCCGTTCAGATAGGCCCGCCGCGTCGCGGTGTCGAATCGCAATTCCCGCATACCGAATCGCGTGGCCAACGAGTCCCCACCCGTCGTCGTCTCGATCACGTAGAGGTTAGGCGTCTCGGGGGTCCACAGCTTCGCGTTCGGCAGCCGGATGGTCTCCTGGAAAGTCTTGCGTTCACCCGCCGCGAGTTGGACTTCACTCCCGGCGAATGTGGCTGCGATCGCCGTCTCCTTCCACACGTGCACGGAGTGTTTCAAGGCAAATTTGACGGGCTTCGAACTGGCGTTGTAGACCAGCGTTTGGACAACGATCGCGGACTCGGCAAGCCGTGGGGCGGCCTGCAGGCTCTCGATCACGGGGTTGTCGCTGAGGTCGAGCGTCACACTGTCGTAGATGCCTGGCGTCCACTTGTACTTCTCCTTGTCGGTGCCGGTTGGCACCCACGCGGGCACCGCCGCGGGGTGTGCGCCGATGCGGATCACGATCTCGTTGTCGCCCTTCCATTTCAGGTACCTGGTCACCTCGAAGACTGCGGCGCTGAAACTCCCCAAGTGTTCGCCCACCAGCGTCCCGTTGATCCAGACCGCACTGCCGAACTGCGCTTTGTTGATACGCAGGATGGCCGCTTGCGGCCGGGCGTCCACCTCGCCTTTCAACTGAAACGTGCGCCGGTACCAGAAATAGTTGCGCTCCTGATGCGGCGTGCCCACAGCCGTTGTGCGCTCGGACTCGGGCCGCTTTTTGTCACGGATTTCGACGTCGATCAACTCCCTGCTATCGAACCTGTCCACGTCGGCAAACGGCGGTGTGGCGAGGTTCGCCAAGCCCGGAACGGGTGCCTTACGGCCGAACTCCGAGGGCCTCGGCGTGGCCGCGACGCTCTCGCCCACCTCCCACGAGCCATCGAGCGGGAGCGTAGTGCGTGCGGACGGCCCCGTGGCGGCTTGGAGTGCTGCGGCGACCGCGACAGCCAGGATCAGGCAATGTGAAACCATGCTCGAATTATCTTCAATCCAGCACACCCGGCGCTTTGCACTGTGCCTTGCCTCGATCTCTGCCAGAATCGAAATCGAGACACCCAATGCTTCCTTCCGAGGCCGCCCAACTGATGGCGGAGTATGCGCAAGACGCCGTGGACTTGGCGCGCAACAAGTTTGAGATCGAGCTTGACTACTCGCTCGAAAGCGTCGAAGCGCTCAACATCATCTTGCAATCGCAGTTCGAAGCCACGCCTACAGGATGGCAATTGCTGTATCGCTTCCGGCCGTCGAAACGCAAACTTCGCATGCTGTCGAAAACGTGGGGCGGGTACTTGGGGGAAGTCATCCGGCGGCAGTGGGGCGGGCAGTGGCTGATGCCGGCCGATGGCCCATTCAAAGGCGGTGTGACCCTGCTGGTGCAAGGCACCATGTTGTCGCCGGTGGCGCGCGCCCACAAGCAACTCGCCAACGGCGCGGACGCGAGCGTATCGGCCTACGTTACCAGCCTGATCCCGATCTTTTCTCACCCGTCCGAATAGCAGGTTGCCAGGCTGCAATTGCCGGCGCGAAGCTGGAAGCGACTTGCTACACTACGGTGAATTCCCCCGTCCGGAACCGCACACATGCACTGTCGTCAGGAGTCGTTCCATCCCGTGAGGTTTTCCATATATTTTGCTCTGTTCGCGCTCCCGCTGTGCGCTCAGCAGGTGGTGCGGTACGAGGTTAGTTTCCCCAACGCCGCCCATCATGAGGCAGAGGTTCGGGCGACCTTCACGGGAGTGCACACCCCGGGGTTGGAAGTGGTGATGAGCCGTTCCTCGCCGGGGCGCTATGCGCTCCACGAGTTCGCCAAAAACGTGTACAACTTCCGTGCGACCGACGGCGCCGGCAAGGCTCTGGAGGTGAGCCGGCCCAGCCCGTACCAATGGAATATCGCGGGACATAAAGGCACGGTTGTCGTGGAATACGCACTGTTTGGCGACCGCGCCGACGGCACGTACGACGGCATCGATGCAACCCACGCTCACTTGAACATCCCGGCCACATTCGCCTGGGCGCACGGCTTCGAAAAACGTCCCATCGCGGTGAAGTTCGACTTTCCAGACGACTCGGGTTGGAAGGTCGCCACGCAGTTGATCCCCAACCCCGATGGCACGTGGACGGCTCCGAACCTCGACTGGTTCATGGACTCGCCGGTGGAGCTAGGCCCCGTCACCATGCCCGAATGGAGCGTCAGCGACGCGCACTTTCGGCTGGCGCTACATCACGCTGGGACCCCGGAGGAAGCCGAAGCCTACGCCAGAATGTGCGAAGCCGTCGTGACCGAGGCCGAGGGAGTGTTTGGCGCATTTCCGAAATACGACGACGGGCGCTACACGTTCCTCGTTGATTACCTGCCGTACGTCAACGGCGACGGCATGGAGCATCGCGATTCGACGATTGTCACGGGAACCCACGATCTCAAGTCGAGCGCTCAATGGTCCATCGGCACGGTGTCGCACGAGTTCTTCCACTCCTGGAATGTCGAGCGCATTCGCCCCAAATCGCTTGAGCCTTTCGATTTCGAACGCGCCAACATGTCGGGCGAGTTATGGTTTGCCGAAGGCTTCACCAGCTACTACGGCGAGCTGATTCTGAAGCGTGCGGGACTGGCCAGTTTTGACGACTTCACACGCCAGATCGGCTATGCGGTGAGCGCGGTCACCACCGAGCCGGGGCGCAAGGTCTTCAACGTGGTGGACATGAGCCGGCAGGCGCCGTTTGTTGATGCGGCCACGGCCAACGAGCCGGTCAACACCCCCAACACCTTCATCTCGTATTACACCTACGGCGCTGCCTTAGGACTTGGAATCGACCTCGCCATCCGTGCCCAGTTTCCCGGGAAGGGCCTCGACGACTGGATGCGAACCATGTGGCGGCACCACCCCGACGTGCAACAGCCCTACACGGTGGATGATCTTGAAAGGACGCTCGCCGAAACGACGGGCAGCCCGGAGTTTGCGGCCCGGGTTTTTCGCAAACATGTCTATGGCAAAGAGCCAATGGACTACGAACCGCTGCTTGCGCGGGCCGGCCTCCTGCTTCAACAGCGAGCCGTGGGCAAGGCGTGGCTGGGGGCAAGCAAATTGAGTTTTTCCCCAAACGGCGTCGAAATCACGGGGCCGACGATTCGCGATTCGCCGCTGTTCCTGGCTGGTTTGGATCGCGGCGACCGCATCGTTCAATGGGACGGTAAGCCAGTCAAAAGCCAACAGGAATTGGACGACTGGCTCACATCGCGCAAGCCGGGAACGCTGGCGCAACTCGATGTGGAGGGCCGGGCGGGCAAGCAGCAGGTGGGGATCACATTGACCGAGGCGCAGTCGGTGCACGTCGTACCTTATGAGCGTGCGGGGCGCGAGGTGACCGCGGAGATGACGGCATTCCGCCAGGCCTGGCTCGGGTCGAAGGCGATACACGCTCTGCCGAAACTCTCCCGCTATTGTCCCGAGTGCCGCAGGGCCTATCCGTTTGAAGAGTCCTTCTGCCCATATGATGGCAAGGCGCTCGCGCTCACGCCGTCCGCCAAGCCAGCGGAGTAGAGCGGTGGCCGAGTATTCCAGCGTGCGGCGGTATTGGCCGCTCTCTCTCGTTTGTGACTTTGTGCCGTCAAGAGGCACTGACGGGGTACCTTAATGCGACGAAGGGGACATTTCCGGCGTTCCGGAGACGTCCCCCTACCCTTAAACGGCCCGCTGCAAGCAGTGCACCGGGCTCGTGCTTCGCTTCGAAACGAACCTACTTCTGCTTGGCTGCGGCCTTCTTGACGGCGGGTTTCTTGCCGAGACCCGTGTTCACCCAGCCACGCTTCTTGTCGCTCTCGATCACCTTTTCGAGCAGCTGCATCCCGCGCAGACCGTCGGCGAAAGTCGGGTACTCCACCGGCAGGCTCGGATCGGCCACACGCGACCAGAAGTTCTTGAACAGGTTCTTGTGTGCGTCCGGATAGCCCTCGGCGTGCCCGCCCGGGTAGCTGGAATAGGGCGCGGCTTTCGGGTCCAGCATCGAGGGGTCCTTCTGGATGATGCGGTTCGGCTGGTTGCGGTAGCCGACCCAGATGTGATTGGGCTGTTCCTGGTTCCAACTCACGCTGGCCTTGGTCCCGCAGATCATGAACTCGAAGCGGTTCTTGCAGCCGGCGGCCATCTGGCTCACCATGAACGTACCGCGGGCTCGGTCCCCCAGATGGAGCAGCACCGCGCCGAAGTCCTCGGTGTCGATCTTGATTTCCTTGTAATCCTCAGGGCGTAGGGTCGCGCCGGAGAAGGTCTCAATGGCGACCTTAGGCTGCTTGCGGACCTTGTGGAAGATAGCCAGGTCGGCGCACAGGGCCGTGATGGGCAAGCCCGTGAGGTGCTGGATCATGTCCATCCAATGCGAGCCGATGTCGCCAACCACGCGCAGCGTGCCGTTGTCCTTGCGCAGGATGCGCCAGTTGAAATCGGTTTCGTAAAGCAGCCAGTCCTGCGCGTAGTGGCCGTCAACGCTCAGAATCTCGCCAAGTTCGCCGTTCTCGATCATGCGCCGGATCTGCTGCGTCATCGGGTAGTAGCGCAGGTTGTGATTGGTGGCGTGGCAGAGGTTCTTCTTCTCGGCCAGATCGACCATCTTCTTGGCCTCGCCGGCGGACATCGCCAGGGGCTTCTCGCACAACACGTGCTTGCCGGCTTTCAACGCCTTCATGGCGATGGGGAAGTGCAGCGCGTTCGGCGTGCAGATGTGGACGCCGTCGATCGATTTGTCGGCGAGAATCGCGTCTACGTCCGAAGTCGCCCAGTCGATGTAAGTGCTTGCCGCGAAGCTCTTGGCCTCTTCGTCGCTGATGGCCGCCACGGCCGCAACTTCCACGAAACCTAGCCGGCGGATGTTCTCCACATGCGTGCGGCCCATGAAGCCGGCGCCGATGACTGCTGCTTTCAACTTACCCATATATGTTTCTAAACCTCACAAACAAATGGTCCCCACGGGGGCTGTCCGATCAAGAACACTCTATACCATTGGGCTCTCGACGGAGGAGCCATACGGTCTAATCCGAGGCGGGTGGCTGCATTTGTTACCCGCCGGGCGTCAGGCCTGCCCCCATTGTCTTCTCAGTGCCAGGGATGCGCTTCACCTGGCGGGCAACCTTCCGCCAGCAACTGCGGAGCCGGATGTGACAATGGCCAGTCCGATGCACAGCGCAATAAAGACCTCGGTGATCACCGGGGGCGCGAAGAAGTACTTGTACGAGACTACGGCAAGACCCAGATAGCCCAGCAGAAAGGTCGCGAGAATAGGACGCAGCGAACCGGCGCTAGTGCTGGCGAGCGAACCCAGCTGCCAGAACACGATCGCCTCCGCCAGCAGAAACACGCTGATGGCGAGGCCAGAGCCATGATAGAAATCCCAATAACTTCTGTTTAACCCCATCACCTTGAACGGGTTGGTCTTCATAGCCAGGATTGCGATCTCGCCTGGCCCCGGGACTGGTTTGCCGAAGACGCCGCCGATAGTGTGCAGCACGGCATGCAGCAAGGTCAGCGCGGATGCAATGCGAAGGAACAAATCTGGTTTCATAGCTCGCCCTTTCTAGGGCTTGTCGCCCAACTCTCGAACGCCGCCGGAAGCATTAGGAAGATGTTAGCCCGGGCGGCGGTGGACCTGCCAGTGCAATCGACCGTCGTATGCATCCGGGCCTGAAATTGATCGAAAGGTTAAGTTTCGAACAGGGTCGCGCCAGCTGTGGTATCGTTCTGCCTATCATCACTCAGAGAGGGCGAGTTCAATGTCTACCTTCGACCGGCGTAGTTTTCTAAAGACCACCGTTGCCGCCGCGGGATCCCTCGTGCCCGGCGCGGCGATTCTATCCTCACTCTCGCCTTCCCTTCTCGCCACTCCGGCGAAGGCGGGGAAGCGCTCGGCGACGGACTGGGTTCCGCTGGGGAAGTCGGGTGTTCAGGTCACCCGACTGGCGTTCGGCACCGGCACTTATGGCGGCAAAGTCCAGCGTGACCTCGGGCAGACAGAGTTCACCAAGCTGGTGCGCTACGCCTACGACCACGGCATCCGCTTCTTCGAGACCGCGCAGAATTACGCGGGCATGCCCGACATGCTGCGAATCGCGCTGCAGGGCATTCCCCGCGACACTTATCGCCTGATGACCAAGTACCGGTTGCAGCAGACCGATACCCCGGAGGTCGTGATCGACCGCTACCGCAAGCAACTCGACACCGAGTACTTCGATATCCTGCTGTTGCACTGCGTCCGGACCGCCGACTGGGCGGAGCAATTCAAACCCGCGCGTGACGCTTTCGAGGCGGCCAAACAGAAGAAGATCATCCACTCTCACGGTGCGTCATGCCACGGCTTGCTGCCGTTGCGTGCCTTCCCGGACCAGAAATGGCTGGACGTGTCACTGAACCGCATCAACTTCAATGGGACGAAGATGGACAACCTGCGCGGCGACGACAACGGCACGGGCAGCGTCCCTGAGGTCGCCGCGCATCTCGCCTCCATCCACGGCCAGGGCACCGGCGTCATCGGAATGAAGCTCATCGGCGAAGGCCAGTTCACCACGCCCGAGAAGCGCGACGCCTCAATCCGTTTCGTGATGAAACTTGGGACCGTGGACGCGGTGACCATCGGCTTCAAGAGTCCGGCCGAGATCGACGAAGCCATCTCCCGGATCAACACCCATCTGAACGGTTAAAGTGGGGTGAACCGCCCCACTCTCCCAATCCCGTGAAGCTGACGGGAGCGCTGCGGTCGTCAACATCGGGTGTGGGCTCCACCCGCTGAGGTCAGCCGTTTGCTGAAAACCACTCTTTAAGATTCAACAACTTGAAACGCCAGGCCGCTGAAACTCAGTCGTTTCGGCATTTCTACCCAGGCGCTTAGAGTGTTTCGATTCCGTGTGTTAACCTTAAAAAGATCGCCAATTCCCCGGGCCTCAGGCCCGAGGTGTTTCCAAGGACAGAATATGCCCAAACTCAAAACTCATACGGGGGCCAAGAAGCGGTTCCACAAGACAGGCTCCGGCAAAGTGATGCGCCACAAGGCGTATGCCCGCCACCTGTTGACCTGCAAGACCCGCAAATCCAAGCGCAACCTGAAGAAGGGTGTCGTCGCCGACAAATCCAATCAGGCCAAGCTCAAGGAAATGATCCCGTATTGATCGTAAATGAAACGGTGTGCGCGCCGGTGCCAATTGCACGTGCCCGGGCCGCCGCCCATCGCGGAACGAACTAATCGCTTCCGCCGGACCGAACGAATGAAGGAGACGAAACGTGCCGAGAGTTAGAAGATCTACCAACCGCCGGGATTCCCGGAAAAAGACGCTGCAACTTGCCAGCGGCTACTTCCTCACCAAAAGCAAACTCTACCGTTCCGCGCAGGAAGCCGTCGAGAAGGCCCTGCGCTACGGCTACGTCGGACGCAAGCGCAAAAAGCGCGATTTCCGCCGCTTGTTCATCGTGAGGATCAACGCTGGCTGCCGGCTGAATGCCACGACCTATTCGCGGTTCATCGGCGGCCTCAAGAAGGCCGGCATCGAACTGAACCGCAAGATCCTGGCTGATCTGGCCGCGAATGAGCCTGCCGCGTTCACCAGCCTGGTCGAAAAGGCCAAAGCCGCCACGGCCGCTGCCTGAGGGGAAACCCGTTATGCTGCCCTTTCTGGACGATGAAGAGGACCTGATCGCACGCCTGGAGACGCGCGTCTCTCAGTTGTCGCAGGTCCTGAGCGCTCACCGTGCGCAGTGCGAACTCCTGGAATCGGAGATTCGAAATGCGCGTGCTGAGCGCGATCTGGCATTGGGCCAGGCTCAGAGTTGGAAGGCTGAGGTCCAGAAACTGCAAGAAGAGACGAGTGCCGCGCGAACCAAGCAAACCGAGGCCGCCTCGCGGGTTCGCGCGCTGCTCGAGCAAATCGACCGTCTGGGTCTCTTCGATCAGAATCAGGAGTCCTGACATTCGTGGATACCTCGGGGCCGGAAAAGCGCATCGTTCGAGTCACGATCTTCCAGCAGCCCTACTCGCTTCGCACCTCCGGCGATCCTGCCGAAACGGAAGCCTTAGCCCACGGTGTGGACGACCTTATGCACCAGATCGCCGACCGCTCGGCGTCGGGGGACCCGGCGCGCGTAGCCGTGATGGCGGCGTTGCATCTAGCCGACAAGGCACGAACTCTTGAAGCGCGGGCTGCGGAGTTGGAAGCGCGTCTCAATGACTGCAAACAGCATCTACTAAGGGCCGGCGAACGCGCCGAATCCGCCGAGGACGCGCTGGCGAAGTTGAAGCAGGCGAATCGCGAGATTGAGGTCAAAGCGTCGGGCGCCCTCGACCAGCGTACTGCGAGCCTGTACGACCGTTTGGCGACTCTGGACGAACGGTTGGCCGCGCTGCTCGACAACCGCGCTTTCTGACGCGTGGCGCGCTCGCGCCACTCCACAAGCCAAAGCAAGATATCCTGAAATTGACGGAGTTCTTCCTTGGTCGCCGTCAAAACACCCCTTATGGCAATTCACTTCGATCCCACCAATCTCTCTGCCGCAATGGTCGGCGACAAGCACGGGCTCACCCAGCAGGAAGTCGCCGATTCGCAGCCGGCCGCATTCGAAGCACTCTCCGGGTTCAAGCAGAGCGTGGAAAAGGACGACTACGGCTTCCCGCATTTACCCTTCAAGACGAAGCTGATTAAAGAAATCAAGGCATATGCCAAGAGTGTCGCGGGCAAATACGACACCGTTTGCGTGGTCGGCATCGGGGGAAGCGCGCTGGGCGCCTGGGCGCTCGACTGCGGCCTGAGGGGACCTCACCCCGTGCAGAAGGCGTTCTCTACGAAGAATCCCCGGCTCGTGATTCTCGACAACGTGGACCCGGGCTTCATCCACTCCGCGCTGGAATCCATGAACCCGGCCAAGACCCTGGTGGTGCCCATCGCCAAGTCGGGCGCGACGGCCGAAACAATGAGCGTGTTCCTGATCGTCCATGACTGGCTGCATGCTAAGTTAGGCGGGTCCAAGGCGGCCGGGCGAATCGCCGTCGTCACCAGCGAAAACACCGGCGAGTTGAAGGAATTCGCGGTCAAATACAAGCTGGTCACCTTCCATATCCCCAAGAACGTCGGGGGACGTTTCAGCGTCCTCACTGCAGTTGGCTTGGTCCCGGCGGCACTGGCAGGCTTGGACATCTCCGCAGTGTGCAAGGGCGCGGCCGAGATGACCAGGCTGTGCTGGCTCGAGAACCTGGAAGAGAACGTCGCGCTCAAGTCGGCGCTGCTGCACTGGCTGATCTGGACCAAGAAGAAGAAGTCGATCCAAGTTGCCTTCCCCTACGCTAACCGGCTATGGGGCGCGGCGTTCTGGTTCCGCCAACTCTGGGCGGAGTCGCTGGGCAAGGTCAAGAAAGACAAGAAACGAGTCTTCAACGTCGGCCAGACGCCCATCGCGGCACTCGGCGCAACGGATCAGCACTCGCAAGTACAACTCTATCGCGAAGGTCCCAACGATAAGGTCTACAGCTTCTGGGCGGTCGGCAAATGGTCCGAGTCGGGCAAGATCCCCAAGGCCAAAACCGGCTATGCAAGCTTCGACTATCTAGCCGGACAGAGTCTTTCCAAATTGATCGACGTGGAGCGACTCGCTACGGCCGCATCGCTGACCTTGGCCCAACGTCCGAACTGCACGTTCACGCTCGATAAGCTGGACGCCTGGCACCTTGGCGCGTTGCTCCAGATGTTCGAATTCCAAACCGCCTTCGTCGGGCGGATGCTCGAGATTGATGCTTTCGATCAGCCCGGAGTCGAGCTTGGCAAGAAGTTCACCTTTGCCCTGATGGGGCGCGAAGGGTACGACGAATACAAGTCCGAATACGAGGCCTACGAGGCCAGACGCGCCGGCGTAAAGCTCTGACGGCGAATTCAGTTTCCCAGCAATGCAAGCTGCAATGAGGGTGGGCCTTCCCCGCCCTCATCGAGGCTAATGGCCCTTACACAGGCCCCTCCCCAAGCCGCAAACCATGAGTTGATTCAATCATATACAGTGTGAAGCTCGCGCCCCGGAACGACCCCATGCACGAAACCGCACAAAATGTTATAATTGCGTTTAATGAAGGAACGCTGCGTTATTAATGCCATGTACTATTGCCTGCGAGGCGATGTAGGTGGTCAGATCCTAGTGATGAATACGGGCGGATATACACTCGGCCACTACAGCGAGTACACCAGCGAAATGGTCTGGCAGAGAGTCGTTCCGGCCAGTGATCGCAAGTCGATCGAAGACTGGTTGGGGCGGCACTTTCCGGCCAACCCGACGCCCGCCGTACCGCATAAGCGGGCTTCTACAGCCTCCGCCTAGCCCAACGGGACCACTGTAGAGCGGTACTCGGAGTCAGCTGGACTTTCACAGGAATACTGCGTCTTAAAAGCCGCAAGGTGTCACAACCTTGCGGCTTTTGCTTTGTACCCGGCGGTTGCGGCAGGCTCCCAGGCTATTGCGGTATTCCATCCGGCCCGAGTGCGGCTGCGCGCTTCGCTAAAGCGTCGCGCAGCATGGCGGAAGTCACGGCTGTAGTGCCCATCTGCTCGACGCCCACCCCGGCGGCGGTATTGCCCAGCGTTGCGGCAGTCAGCAGGTCGCCACCCACGCTCAGCGTCAGGCTCATGGCGGCGATGACGGTGTCGCCCGCGCCGCTGACGTCGTAAACGTGCCGGGCGATGGAGGACACGTGCACCGGTTCATTGTCCCGCTCGAACAGCGTCATGCCGGCCTCACCTTCCGTAATAAGTAGTGCCTCGACGGGCAGTGCCGCGAGCAGGCGCACGCCCAGACTCGACGTGGAGTTTGAGCCAGGCCCATCCAGCCCCAGCGCTTTGGCCGCCTCAGAGCGGTTGGGAGTCACCACATTCGCACCTGCATAGCGGTCGTAGTGGACGCCTTTCGGATCAACGACGACGGGCTTCGATGCGGCGCGCGATAGTTGGATCACCGCTTGCACCAGTGTGTTCGTCAGCACCCCTTTGGCGTAGTCAGACAGTACGACGACATCGCAGTGTGGCAGGCGCGCCCCCACGCGTTCGAGCAACGCCGATTCCGTTTCGGGAAGCGTGTTGCCGGTGCTTTCCTCGTCCAGGCGAACCAGATGCTGGCTGTGCGCGATGATCCGGGTTTTCACCGTGGAACGCCGGCCGGCCTCGCACACCAGACCGTCCGTGCTCAGGCCCGATTGCTGCAGGATCTCGCGCAGTTCCGCGCCCGAGGCATCGCCGCCCAAAACGCCAATCAATTCGGCTTGCCCGCCCAGGCTCACCACGTTCAACGCAACATTGGCGGCCCCGCCCGCCGCGCGAGTCTCTTTCACTTTGGCGACTACCGGCACCGGAGCTTCCGGCGAGATGCGCGTGACGTCGCCCCAGATATAGCGATCGAGCATGATGTCGCCGAGCACCAGCACGCGAGCCTGCTGGAAGGCGTCGATCAAGGCGTTGTAAGCAACGGGGGACTGCTCGTTCATTGAATCGTTCCGGTCACGCATGGCACTGCTTACGAAGATAGCGAAAC
>CAIVVT010000109.1 GCA_903909435.1 uncultured Acidobacteriia bacterium
CGCGGAGGTGCCCTCGATTTCGTACGACATGCCGAACGAGGTGATCTGGCTCGGGACGCCTGCGACGGAGAGCGCGCCGGACGCGCCGGCAATATAGAGATCGCGGGTCAGGGCCAGAGCTTCGGCGGCCCGCGCGTTGCGGCCGTCGGCGGCATAGCAGGAGATCCGGACGAACTTGCCGGGGTAATTCTTGAGATCGACGCCGAGGGTCGCGCCGGTATGCCGCACGGAAACGGGCTGGCGGACGGTGCGCACGGTCAGTAGAACCGAGGGCTCCTCCACGATCACGAGAGAGGTGGAGTCGATGGCGTAGGTCCAGGCGGTGCCTACGGTGATGGAGGAAGTGCCCAGACCACCCCCATTTGCGGTAATTGATTGCGTCTGCGGTGTGCCGTTGCCTGCGATGGTGCGCAGCGTCTTGCCGACCAGAGCGCCAGAGGTGAAGTTCCAGAGCGGATCGGAGACCACCAGACCGGCGACCGTAAGCAACGAGCGCACGCACACCCAGTCGTTGATTTGGATATCTGGCGTTGTGGCAAACGTGAGGCTCGAAGACGTGTTGCTCGAAATCAGGAAGTTCCTGACTCGGGTGTCTGCATCGGAGGCCACCACGGATGCGATGCGTCCGGTGAGCGCCAGCCCCGTGAACGGCGTGCCCGTAAAAGTCACGGTGGCCGTCGTGGCGGTCGCGCTGGCCTGGCCCACCGCCACCCCATTGTGGAAACACAAGGCAACATCGGCTTCGAGGTGATCGAAACCCGGATCCGGCGCACTCTCGCCGTAGGGCGTGAACGCGGACAGTACGACCGTTCCGGGAGTGCCGGAGGCCTCCGATTGGAGGGTCAGCCGCTGGGCCGTTTGCCCGGCGAAGAGGCAGTATCCACTCACGGTGCCAGGCCAGGACGTGACGCTGAGCGTGGCGGTGTTGGTGGAAGTCCCGGCGGGAATATCGACCCGCACCACATTCGACAGCGGCGACAACAGGCCCGCGGCATCCTTGGCCGCCAGCGCCAGGTAATAGGACTGGCCGCCGGGAACCGACCCGCCTGTGGCGGAGGTAGCGGCCGGAGAAACTACCAGCGGGGCCTGGGCCAGCGCCGAGAACTGGTTGACGATCAGCTCGCCGGTGGCACTGATGCGCACCGACTTCGAGCCGTCGGCATTCGACGTGTAAGCCGTGCCCAGACCAAAGGTCTTATACCCGCTGGGCAACACCGCGTCCGAGGCGGCTGCGTCCTGGTTCGCGGTCCACTGCAGCGGCGTGCGCGACGATTGCGCGATGCGGCGGTTGGTCGAATCCTGCGATACCGCGCGACCATAGCCCAGGCCATACCATTTGTCCTCGTGCCAGGAGACCGTGATCTTCGCGTCTTCCCAATTCGTGGTCGGCTGAATCGCGGTGACACGGCACACTCGATTGTTGAGGCCCAGGCGCGCGGAATTGAGCAGAACGAGATGCCCGACCCGCAGGTGCACCCCCTTGAACGTCGTTTGGAACGAGAAAGCCCGCGTGCCCCGGCCGTCGCCCGCTTCGTTGCCGAGCAGCGATTTGGCGAGCAGCAGCCGCAGCTGGCACAGCGCCTGGTCGTACGTCGTCATGCCCTCCGGCATGTTGGTGGGAGAGCCGGGAATCTCCTGCCCCAGCCGGTAGACGTCGTCCATGGCGTCGACCGAAATCGAGGAGCGGGCATAGGTGAAGGCCGCGTCGGCGAAGGTGACCTGCAGTTTGTTCGGAAAGTCGTTGATGCCGCGCTGCAATTCCTCGAGGGTCGAGCCGCCATTGGGCCCGGCCAGAATGTCGGTCAGTTCGTCAAAGCGGTAAGCCGCGTAGCCCGAGGCGATATTCCCGTTCTTGTCGAGGCCGCTGACCGGGGTGCTGTAGTTCGAGCCCACCACCAGCGTGCTCTGCGAGTCGGGCAGCGTGTCTTCGATGTAGGTTTCGTACTGACCCGTGGAGGTGTTGCGGTTGACAATCAGATTGGCCGCAGCCTGGATCCCGCGCAAGATATCCGCCACGGAGCGCGCCGCATCCACCACCAGGTTCGTGCTGTAGCGCGCCCGGCTGACGGTTCCAGTCAGACCGGTGATCGGCGCGCCGATGGCGTGCGTGGCCGCGACGGTCGAGTTGAAGCCGCGGCCGCCGGAGGCCACTACGAACTGCGGGATGTAGCGGATCCCGTCGTAGTAAACGCGAGTGCCACTATAGGAAATCTGCTCCGAATCGATCTGGAGGATACCAGGCGAAGGACACCCGTCCGTCGTGAGGGCGTCGATGTACAGGTCCGTGGGGTTCACGGCGAGGTAAGCGACGCTGGTCATACCCCGCACGTTCAGCTGCTGGTCGCAGATCGCCGCCGCCGCGCAAGCCGTCGCGAGATTGTACTGCGCGTAGGAATCGCCGGTCCGCACCCGGATGTCGATATAGATCCAGACCGGGTTCTCGGTGTAAGCCGCATAGCGGATGTAGCCGCC
>CAIVVT010000110.1 GCA_903909435.1 uncultured Acidobacteriia bacterium
GGAGGCGTGCCTGTTCACGATCGGAAGACCGGCTCCTCGATTGGTCCGGCGATCCACCCAGGAATGCTGTTTTGCCGGGTAAAGTGGCCAGAGCCATACCGTTCTACCGGCAAAGAACGTGACAACGAGACGGGCCTCGATTATTTCGGCGCCAGGTACTACAGTGGAGCGCAAGGGAGGTTCACCAGCCCGGACCCGAAGATGTTCTCCAGACCCGCAGATCCACAGCAGTGGAACAAGTATAGCTACGTCCGGAATAATCCGTTTGTTTACGTCGACCCTGACGGTCGCGACCTTCACATTGTCGTTACGAATCAGGTGGTTGGCAGTAGCTATGTCAACAAATACACTTCGTCGGAGATGCGGAGAAATCCTGGCCTTCAGCAGGTGCGGGAGAAAGTGCCTACCTACCGCGTCGTAGTCACCAACGACAGTGGATCAGGCTTTACAACACAGGTTACGCGCGACACGAATCGCAACGGCCCGACGAGCCAGACTCGCGGTGACTACAGTTCGGGTAATGAAGCACCGCCTGGGGTTTATGCAGGTGCAACCCGCTCGGACGGTGCATTAGGCCCGCGTGCAGAGCTTCGCGATGCCGCTAATCCCGCCAGCGCGACAATTAGTGGGCCAGATGGTGACCGCACGAATGTCCAAATACATATTGGGCCAGGCTGTTCCGAAGGTTGCATGTTGCTAACGGGTGGGCAGCAGGGCCGAGCGGATTTCCAAGCTGGAATCGATGACCTAAAGGCTGAAGACAAGGCCAATGACAACGGGACGGCGATTCACATTGTAATTGCCGACAGAAACATTCACCCGATTCCGACCAAGCCTCCTGACAAACTTGAGGAGCGCAAGGACTAGCACATGCTTTCTTATACCAGCAGCTGTGCCTTGGGGCTGTGCTTGGCGATCGCCCAACTAGTGCCAGCCTGTCCGGATCAGGATCAAAGAAAGTCGGTCGCGACTCCGTGCACGGAGTGGCAATCGGCTTATGACCGCCTGACGGATGCCGAACGTGACCTGCTAACGAAATACGGAGTTGTCTTGAGAGGAAGATGGATTGTTAGTCCAGATCTGGTTTCCGACTGCGCCCAGCGTGTGGGTATTGAGGACTTCCTCCGGGCAGCCTTGGCCGGAGAAGTCGGTGCGACGCAACGTGACTTTGCCAATCATCATCGTGCCGAGCTATCCCGGGTTCTGAAGAAGATCTGGTCCGAACTCGGGCATTCGCCAGGGGCGCCGGCTGATGGGGCACTCAACGAGGAAAAGTGGGGGATATTGAAGCACGCGGGGCTTCCGACGGCTGACCTTTCGGATCTGTTGCGGCAATCTCTTGCAGCAGAGGGTGTATCGGGAGGTTTTATCGATTTCGTACTCGCTCGGCCGATACGCAGCGTCGAAGGCGACCTTGAGCGGATTGCCCTGCGTGAGGAAAACCCAGCCACACGACAGGATAGAACTTCCACAACAGAGATCTACTGTTTGGCCTTGCTCCATTCCTTGGGTCAGAAAGATATCGCAAAGAGGTTGACTAAGCTGAGTGGGAGTGATCGGACGACGGATGTTGAAAAAGCGGTAATCTCTGCCATCCTGTCCAGAATCAGGGCCAAGGAGCGAATTCACTGGCAAGACCTTGAGGCTCTCGAATCGCAGGCGTGAGGTGTTCTCATCGGCGCTGATGGGAGCGGCGCAGTCGCGCCGTTGGCCGCTCGCGGTGCCAGCCCGGGGAGTGGTGAAAAGGTAGCAATCCGGGTCGCGGTAGGGGCGGTCAGCGATGATCGTCCCTACCGCGACCCGGATTCTTACACCACCCTTACACCAGGACGTCCCTTACACCCTTACACCAGTGGAATCTCATTGGCGAGGACGAGCCACTTCGTGGTGGGATGTCCCGTCTTCAGAAACCGCTTTCACTTTGCCCCACGAGCGGTACCTCAGGGCTGCAGCGGTTACGGAGCCGAGGATAGCGGCGAAATAAACCAGAGGATCAGCGAATTCGACGACCTGAACTGTGATCATCGGGAGTAGTGGCCGAGAGACGAAGTAAACGGTTAACGCACAGAGATATGTAACGGGGTTGGCAACCACTAGGGGCAAGAGAACTGTTCTCTTGATGTTCCTGCTGACCACCAGAACAAGTAAAAACGTAGCGATAAACAAAAGAGCGATGCGCTCCGCTTCCTGTAAAGCCCAAATGCTCGCGGAAGGGTACCTGTCTAATCTAACAGTGCCAGTTGGGATCGTTACCGTGCCTTGACTGGCAGCAGTCACAGCATGGGTAAGGAAAAAGGCGATGCACAGGCTGACAACACAGAGAGGGTGTAAAAAGGTTTGTGTAAATGGCCATCGAAGGGATCACACTCAGGAGACCCGATGGCTATCGACACTAAACTCATCGACAAGTTGCTGGCGGATTACAAGAAGCCAGAAGACTTCATTGGCGAAAACGGTTTACTGAAGCAGCTGA
>CAIVVT010000111.1 GCA_903909435.1 uncultured Acidobacteriia bacterium
CGGTGGCCATGGACCGCACGCGGTTGCCCTGCGCCGGCGGGGTACCAGCGGTTGCCGGTGGGCCTGCAGTGGGCCAGGTCACGTTTGCCTGGGCGCCGCTGTGGTCCGGGCTCGCGTCGGATGTTGCGGACGTTCCGAGTCCGCCGCCGAGTTGACCCACGATTACGAGAGACGTGGGTACGGACAGGTTGTTCGTCAGGCTGATGCTGAGATTCGTACCCGTTGGCACGGTAATCACAACCGGAGACCAGGCCGGAACCGCTGGGGTGAAGACGGCTGCGGTCCCCGCGTTCGGGTTCAGCGCGGCGCAGGTTGTGGTGGAGCCCGAGACAGCCGTGCCGCAGGAGTAGCCCCACATCGGCACGAGCGTTCCGTCAGGCAAAGTCACATTGGTTCGCCCGGCAGTCAGATTGACCTGGCCGAAAGCCGCAACCGCCGCGAAGAGAAGAATACATGCTGCCCGCAGAGCGGACAGACGGGTAGCGTTGGAGTCGATTGGTTTCATTTTTGGTTCTTATCCTCCGGTTATCAGTTGGACTCGTCGATCACGAATTCGCGTGAATCGACCAGCATCATCATGAGCATTCCGCCAGGGAAGGAGTTGTTGGTCGTGATTTCCCGCTCGTTGTGCGAGTGCCACATAAATGCAAAGCCCGCTTCGCCCGTGGGCGAGTTCGCGATTGTGCCGGACGGCGGAGTCGAACCAGTCGGCCCCACAGCGCGTGTCGTCGCATTCGGCCCGAGATACGGACTACCTCCGTACCAAGCGCCATTGACGAGGATGTTCGCGTCGGGCAGAGTGACCGGACCGCCTGCGGCCACGTCACCGAAGGGAGCGGCTTGAACCGGCTTGTTGTGGTCCTGACACCACTCGAAGTAGTTGATCGCCGTGGGTGCGCCGGTGTTGTAGCCGTTTGCGTCCGGAGTGCAAGTGAGCTTGGCAGTTGCGTCGGTCGAGGCCGGATTGTGAGCGTACATATCCCAGTTCAGTCCCTTGCCGGTGTAATAGAAGATCCCATCGAAGGCCTGCCCGGGAGTCGTCGTGGTGGTGAACATCAACGGCCCAGCGAGGCTGTTGGCATCCGTCGCGCTCAGAATCAGGTTCCCGTCGCGTCCCAGGATGCGCACGTGGTTGGCGTGTTCGTGGAACGGATGCTGCCAGCGGCCCTGGCCAATGACGCGGATCAGAACCTGTTCGCCCGGATGCATGTGGGGATTGCCGTTGTAGGGCTGGTGCGGATAGAAGCTGGCGTAATTGGGGTCCATGTCGTCGGGCATGGAGCGCCCGTTGATCATGAAGTAGGCGGGATGGTACGGCTCTGTCGGAACGCTCAGACTGCACCCTACGGCGCCAGCCACGCACGCGCCCGCTGCGGTAACCTGCGCCAAAGCCTGGTTGTGGATGTTGGGATCCATCTCGGAGAACTGGAACAGGTACTCGCGGTCGTAGCACGTTTTGGCATGGTCGTAGGCAGCGTTCGCCAAACGGTAATCGGATTCGCCCCAGAAGTTCTGCGCCGTCCGGTTCGAGGCGGCCAATCCTGCACTGCAGTTGGCGGGTGGGTTGGCCGGCAGTACGATGACCGCACCGTAGAGGCCCATTTCGACCTGCAAATCGCTTTGGCTTCCGCTGTAGTAGCTGTGCGTCCCAGGGCTTGTCGCGGTAAAGGTGTAAGCCACCGAACTGCCCGGCGCGGCCTCTTGAGTGAGCAGGCCAACCACTCCGCCTGTCGTGGTCACGTTGAAGCCCGGAAACAGAATCGAGGTGTTGCCGGCCGAGGTGGGCAGGCCGTTCAGCAGATTCACCTTGACAGTTTGCCCTTCGGTCACGATCAGCGTTGGGCCTGGAATCTGCATCGTGTTGCAAAACGTGGCGCTGATGGCAGCCGGAGCGTATCCGGCCGGGGTTCCGTTGCAGCCGTAACCCCACGAATAGATCGCCTGCCCATCGGGTTGAGTGATGTACGCCGCTTGCGCCGTCAGGTTGAAGGTTGGACCGGTGATGCCAGGAGCAGCGGCGTATGCGGCCGCCGTGAGCAATGCCGCCACCACAGGCGCCAGGAATATTTTTGTTTTTGAGATTGTTTTTCTCATGTTGATCGCTTTCATCGCCGCGCTCCTAGTTGACATGGACCTCGGTCATGAGCCCGCCGAAGTTCTCGGCGTCGTTGGACAGGTGATCGAGATTCGGGGTGTAGAGATAGAACACCTGGCCCGCCGCGTAGTTGGTGGCGTCCAGAATGACGTCCACCGATTCGCCACCAGCGAGGGTGATCGAGTTGGTGTTGTAGTACAGGTTGTTGCCAGACTGGTCTCGCAGCAGCTTCGCATTCAAGCCGACTACCTTCATCGGAATTCCGAGCGATGCCAGCGTTTGATACTCGGTGACGTCCAGATCGGAAATGCGCAGCAGCGCCTTCTTTCCAGCCGGAATATTGATGATGGAAGGCAGAGGCTGCGAGAAATGCAGTTTGCCGTCCGACGATTCCGTGGCCAGCGGACCGGGCGTAACCGTGTCGGGGTAGCTGCGGCCGTTCAGCAGGAAGTACTTGTCCTTCATGTCGGTAAAGCCTTCCGGATTGAAGGTCATGCCGACAAAGTGGAAGTTGGGGTCGAACCCGTGGATCTGGAGGGGGTATTCGACGTCGTAGTAGGTGGAGCCGTCGCCGTCGTTGTAGGCGTACTTGCCGCCGGCCACCTGCGTGGTGGAGTTCGACGGAGGCAGCGGGTTGCTGCATAGGATATCGGATGCGGAATTGCAGGCTGTTCGCAAATCGCCCTGCTGTGCCTGGAGCGCCGCATAGAGGCTGCTGCCGCTGGGCACCCGATTCTGCCGGGGGCGCACATACAACTGGCCGACCATGCCCATTTGCAGGTGCTCGGGCGGGGTGATGTGGCAATGCCAGAAGTACGTGCCGGCATCCGGGGCGAGGTAGTAATAGGTGAAGCTGCCGCCGATGTTGATGGCGACCGAAGCGTCCGGCACGCCGTCATAGAAAGCCGAAGCGTTGGGATAGCCGTGGAAGTGGATGGTGTGCTGCTCGAACAAGTCGGGCCGCATGATCATACCGACGTTCGAGAGGGTGAGAAAGAACTCGTCGTCCTCGTCAATCGCCATCAACGGAGCCGGGATGTTGCCGTTCATCACGCCGATATCCATGATCTGGCGGGGATCCACATGCCCATCGATACACGGGGAGGCGCAAAGACCATCCGCGATGGCATCCACGTTTGGAACTAGCCCGACACCGCCGTTAAACGCAAAATTCGCAATTGGAACGTTGACCGGCTGACCCGGAGTGGCAGCCGTCGTCGTGGCCGGATCGCCAGGCAGCAGAGTTCCCGCAGCCGGGGTGTTGAAGACGGCAGGAAACTCCGTGCCGGGCTGGCCGTTCGCGATGTCGGCTAGACCGGACAACGGCCCGAAGGAGAACAGGTAAGTCTGTGTTCCGTCGCCCATGGTCGCGAAGCCGTCGCCACCCGAGACCTGCTGGCACTTAATAGCGCCGTTCACATTACCACTCGGCACCAAATAGCCTTTCGCGCCGACCACCTGTGTCGTTGGACCGGTGTACGCGGGTTCCGCATTTGCGTTAGTTAGGGTTCCCGGGTGGGTGATGGTGCTGGTTGGACATTGCGCCCGGAAGGACTGTGCTGTTGCAGGCAAAGCCGCAATGCTCACTAGTGCCACCAGGAATGCCACCAGGAACCAGGGTTTGCCTACGTTTCTTTTCGCCATACGTTCTCCTTCGCCGCCGACAAAGGCGGAGTCTAATTGGTCTCTTCTGCAACGGCGCATTCGCGTCATCCTGAACTCCTGCATCCGCGAAATCCCGATATCCAAGACGGCTGATGTTAACCTGCGCCGCCTTGAACGTCTTTGCCCCGTAGCAAATGCACGGGACAATCAAAACAAATTCCTTAGCTTGCCTGGCTGGAACCTGGACCAGACCCAATACAAGTGTTTAAGTTATACAGGGCCGCGTCCGATTGCTCTTTGCTAATAAGCAAACGATCGCCAGAAAACGCCATTTTCTCAGCAGTACGCGAAATACCACCGAACCGGCAGGTTTTCCTAAGTGTTTGATAAATTGTGGCTTACTGGATCTGAACGATGCGCGGAAGGAGGGGAGTGAGAAGCGGCGCGAACTTGCAGCGGATTGGTCAGGACGGGCGGGAAGGGGCTTTAATTGCGATATAAACAGAGTAAAAACTCTTCTAATTGAAAGAGTTTCGTCCGCTTGTTATTTGTTTCGTGAGGTCGAGGGCGAGGGGTCCGGGCGCACCTCCGGATGGTCCGTTAGTCCCGTGTTCCAGATTGAGAAGCACGTTATATATGGTGCAATCCGACGGGACTCCTCGCGCGCCGCTCGATTAAGAGGTGCCTGCCGGCGGCAGGCGAATGCCGCAGGCAGGGAGATAGAGGCTAGCACCCAATCAGGAACCTGGGAGCCGGGATTGGCTTCGAACGTTCAAAACTGGCCCTCGCTTCCGCGCCCACTCGGTTCAACGTTTAGCGACGCGAGCAGGCGGCCCGGAAACGCGGGGCTGAAAAGCCCGTGCTGCTCTGGAGCGCCGCCCGCAGATCCCCCCCCGA
>CAIVVT010000112.1 GCA_903909435.1 uncultured Acidobacteriia bacterium
CGCGGCGTTTACTACGGTGAACTGCGGGCCGGCGCCAAGCGAACGGTTCTCTCCGACACTCTCTCCACCGGCTGGTATCCGCAGATCATCGGCACCGGCAAAGGGGAGACCGACAAGTGGTGCGGCCGCACAGGCCGCATCTTCCTCACCGGCATATCCCGCCTGCAAATCACGTTTCTCAAGCCGGGAGAGGAGGTGCGGAAATGAAGCGGCGTGAGTTCGTGGGTCTCGCGCTCGGCGCCTTGGCCGCAGGCGAGGACACATCACCACAAACGGTCGTCCGGCCTGCGCCGCTGATCCAGATGCCCGGCGTCAAAGTGCCTTCGCGCAGCCTCGATCACGAGTGCGATTCCAACAGTCCGCTGCACTGGGACGGAGATGCTCTCTACGTCTTCAACTCCTACAGCCATCCCTGGCGGAGTTCCGGCACCAGTCTCGCCGATCTTGGCAATAGCCTTTCCACGAAGTTGGGCACCATCAACGATAAGCTCGAAATCTGGCTCGAAGCGACGTGGAAAGATGAGCGTGGCCTGCTGTACGGCGCCTACCACTATGAGCCCGATCTGGTCTGCTTCTCGAATAAGCACCTGCCCACAATGCCGCGCATCGGCTGGCTGCGCTCAGCCGACAACGGCGCCACCTGGGAGGACCTGGGATTCATTATCGAGGCCAAGCCCTGCGCGCGCCGTTGCGACACCGCCAGCCCATGGGATGCCGGCGGTACAGGGGACTTTACGTTTTTGCCGGACGCGCGCGGGGAGTATTTCTACTTCTATCTGACGAGTTACGACAGCCGTACGGAGCAGCAGGGTGTTCTCGCGGCACGCATGCGTTGCACCGATCGCGACAATCCTTCGGGCAAGGTCATGAAGTGGCACGAAGGCGTCTGGCGGGAGCCCGGCCTGTGGGGCAACGCGACGCCGGTGTTTGCTACCGAGACCGACTATCATGGCGCTAACGGCAGAATGTTCTGGGGACCTTCCCTGCACTGGAACCGGCACCTGGAATGCTATGTCATGATGCTGAACCATGCGGTTGACACGCGACTGAATGGCGACGGCATCTACCTCAGCTTAAATCGCCGCATTGAGGACCCCGCGGGCTGGAGCCAGCCACGCCGCGTACTGACCCCGCAGCAGGTCCGAACAGCCATGGCAGGCTCCTCAGTGTCACAATCCAAACTGAACAACGGCTGGTACCCGCAAGTGATCGGAACCGCAAAGGGGGAAACCGATAAGTTGGCCGGCCGTGTAGCAAGGCTGTTCATGGCTGGGGTTTCGCGCCTGGAGGTCGTCTTCGTACGGCCGGGGGAGAAGGTGGAATGAGCCCTTTTACGCGCCGCGCCTTCCTCCACGCCGGAGTTTCATCGCTGGTCCTGGCAAGCGTGAACCAGGAGCCGCCCGACACGCCGCGCCTCTGTCCCCGCTCGCGCCCGCCCGCCCGCCTGTTGTACGCGTTCCGATCCAGCGACCTGACGTCCTTCTCCTGGGATCTGCGATTGACGCTCTCCTGCCTACAGGGGCTCGCCAACCGCACACAGCCGCAGTTATACCTGGTCCACGACCGCTATGACGAACTCTGGCTCGATTGGCTGCGCGAGCGCGGCGACGTGGACCGCGTCGAGTGGCTTGAGATCGGCCAGGTCTTCGAGCGCTTCCTTCCTCTGGCGAAGGAGATGATCATCACCGATCCGGCTGTAACGGCCAGCGTTAACGTGGCCACGATGCTGGCATCAATCAAAGACGGCATCGTTGCCACACCAAATACCGCGGGCCAGTTCCAGTTGCCGGCGGGTATCATCCCGGATTCGAGTAAAGTCGGATTGGATCTGCGGTCTTTGGCCTGGAAGAAGGACCTCGATGCTTACCGCTGGGCCTTCGACGAATTCGGCGGAAAGTTGTCGCGCCAGGCAATCGCTTTGCTAACGCCGGACGAGGTAGCATTACGCGACTACCTCTATCAGTTCCGGATCCCCATCCTGTGGGTCTCCGGACCTGCCGACGAGGCCAGGAACCCCAAGGCTTCTTCGGAAGAAGAGTTGAAATTCGCGCGCGAAGTACTCAGAAGCTGGCCGCCCAACATACCGTGCTTCGGCTGGATGACCAGTGGCGACAAGAATGGCGGCATCGAGGAGACGCCCGGGATGAGGCTGCTGAGTTCCTGCGCAAAATTCAGCGTATGCACCGCCTACGACGCCTACTCGCCCTCGGTAGGGAACCTCTCCGTCCATTCCGGCACGTCGGCTCGCCTCAAGCAAGCGCCGCCGCCAACCTTGACGGTGCAGCGCGACAAGGTCTACATCGCCTTCATCCGCTCAGATGGCGACGGTTGGAACTTTCATCGCCACTACTACCGGAAGTTGTTCGACGACCCGCAGCACGGCGTCATCCCGATCGGCTGGCAGGTGACGCCCACCGCCCTCGACGGAATCCCGGATATCATCGACTACTACTATCGGCACGCGCGTCCGGGAGACTATTTCGTGAATGCGTTGACTGGCTTGGGTTACATCCACGAGGACGATTACGCCTCCGCCTGGCCAGCGGAGGAGCGCGACAAGATCTGGCGCGAGTATGTAGCGCTATCGGCGGCGTACCGCGCACGTTTGGACACATCGGTGATGGCCACGTATTCGGAGATGAGTCCGGATCGCCTGGACTCCATAGCCCGCATGCCGGGCGTTAAGAGCATCTTTGCCAATTACGGCCGCAGCCGAATGACCAACGAACGGAACATGGTTTCCCAGGTCGCAGGCACGCCTGTGTTCCGCGCCATGAACCGGCCACCCGGACCGTTCACTTTCACGCCTTCGGCTCGACGCGACGACGAGTATGCGGTGCTCACCGAGATCCGGCGCTGGACGCCGCCCGAGCGGCCTGCGTTCGTTTATGCCTTTCTCGCCAATTGGTTCACGTCGATGGATATGGGCGACAAACTGCTCAAAGGGCTGGGGCCCGAGTACGTCGCCGTCCGCCCGGATCAACTCGCCGCCTTGTACAAGGAGTCACTCCAATGATGGAGGGGCCCGCGACCGGTCGTTTCACGCGGCGCCGGTTGATCCGGAGTTCTTTGGCAACGGCGGCAATTGTGGTCTCGACGTCTCCATCGCAGGCAGGCGCGGCGCAAGCGACGCCTGAGCATTTTCTGGCGCCGATCAACGTCGGCGAGGGTGCCGGCCCGTCACCCTTGGGCGCGGTCGTTGAATCGAGCGTACCGCTCCCAGCCGGTGCGGTTGCCGCCGGTTCCGAAGTGGTAGTCATCGCTCCCACTGGGAAGCCTGTCCCCACGCAAGCTCGTGTTGCGTCGCAATGGCCGGATGGCAGTGCCAGATGGCTGGACATCGTGTTCGAGGCCCTGGCGGGGCCGGGAGTTTATTCCCTCACGACCGGCAATCCGCCGGCTGGGGCCATGCTCCTGCGCCAGGATGGCGAAGCAGTCCGCGTCGACACCGGCCTGATTTCGTTTGGTGTCTCAACGTCGGGAAACTGGCTCGGAGGCCTTTCCGCGAAGGGGGCTGACGGGGTTCCCCAGGCAGTAGTCGAAGGCCCCGGCTGCTGCGAACTCCTCCTCAAACGGCACGATGGACGTCTATTTCGCTCATCGCTCGCCGGAGCTTCGGGGAAGACGGTTGTCGATGAACGCGGACCGCTTCGTTGCCGCCTCAGGCTGGAAGGTTCCTGCTGCTCAGATGATGGGGAGAGGCTGTTCCAATACTCGATTCGCCTCACCGCTTATCACAGGCGCCCTGAACTTCTGCTTTCCGTGACCTGGACCAATACCACATCCAATCGGGCCGAACAGATACGCGACATTCGCCTGACGCTTCCCTTCCAATTCGCGCCTGAGCGCCTGGTCTTCGGCTGCGATTCCGCCGTCTATGATGGCCCGTTCATCAAAGGTTGGCCCGTGTACCTGCTGCAGGAAGACGACGGCCGGTACTGGGCCAAGACCCTGAACCCCGACGGGCGTGTGCAGCACCTGGCGAGCGGAGGCGCCGACGGTGCGCGCTGTCCGGGTTGGCTCTATGCAAGTGGCAAGTCGCAATGTCTCGGTGTTTGGGTGCCGCACTTCTGGGAAGAGTACCCGAACGAGATTGCGGTCTCCGATGGGGAGATCAGTATCGGACTATGGCCCGAACGAGCGGCTCAGAGCCTCGCTGCAAAGCCTGTCTTGCCGCGTAATCCCTTCGGCGAGCGGGAGTACTCGAATTCGAAGTACTGGCCGGTGATGCCTCATCCCTATGTGGCGTTCCTCGATGTCGAAAAGAAATGCCTGGATGCGACACAAGGCCTGGCCAAGACGCAGGAGATCGTCTTGAGCTTGTGGGGGGGCGCGGGCGACGACACCTTCGAGCAGAAATACTGGGCAAAGGGACTTCTGCCAATCCGCGGCCATGTGGATCCCGCGCATACCAAGCGGGCAGGCGAGCGTCTGGCCATCGAGCCACGCGGCTTGGCCCGCCTGGCCAGTTTCGACCGGATGTTCGATGAGAACTTTGGCTGGCTTGAGCGGCACGCAAGTGCATTCAGAGCTTACGGCAAATTCGACTTCGGCGATTTTCGATACTTTACCGCCGCTTCGGACTACCTATGTACGCCTGACACGAAATGGGGCGAGATGGGCGAGATGGCGCGCGAAGGTTATTGGCACAACAATGAACGCGACGCGCTGCGCGGCCTGCTGCTGTATTACCTTCGCACGGCCAATCCAGCGGCGTGGAGTCTTGCGAACTCGGTGGCGCGTCATCTCTTCGACGTCGATATCCGCCACCACCCGCACTGGGGCATGTGGACGCACAGCTACGGGCACTGCTATTTGGGCTTGGGAGAAGGCGGAGAGCCAGACCATTCCTGGCTGGCTGGAATGCTGCTGTGGGCCGAAATGAGCGGCGATCCGGTGGCGCTGGATGCGATGACACACTGCGCGGACCACTTGGCCGATTGGCATCCTGATTTCCGAATGTCGGACGCGCGATCTGTGTCGGTGTTTCTCCACATGATGTGCCGGTTTCATACTGCCTTGGGCAACAAAGCTTATCTGGCAGCCGCACGTCCCGCCGCCGATGCTCTATTGAGCCTCCAGAACACCGACGGCGGCTGGCCGGCCTACCTCGCCAACATGAGCAATCCCCGCATTGAGGGCTTTGTGGAGCATGTCATCATGGCCTTGGCCGATTACTGGGAGATCACCAAGGACGAGCGCGTGCCACCAGCGCTGGACCGTGCCTTCGAGCACCTCTTTCCGGCGAAGACTGGATGGAAGGCGGACCCCGGAGAATCCTCGCTCGCTCTGCACGCCCTCGGGATCATGGCTCAGCTGACCGGGCGTGCGTCCTACGCGACGACTGCCAGTGACGTCCTTGAACAATTGAGCAAATATCAAAACCTTTCTTCGGACCCGCGCATTCGCGGCGATTTGTGGGCCGGGTGGGGCACCAACCAACCTGGGTCGAAGGTTCCCGGCAGGCCGCCTCAGTTTCTGGGACAGACTCGGCCGCTTTCGCCCGCGTCCATTCTCGCTTATGGTCAGGAGTGCTTGGGGGTCGTAGCCAGCCTCAGGCAGCGGGACTCGAGTGAACTCAAGAACGACTGACGTTGCAGACGGCGACTGGCGCGGCACCTTCGGGCGGAGCTTGTCGAGGTGACTCGGAATGTCGAATAGAAGAGGCTTCGGTAGCCGCATTAGCAGACGCGATTTTGCTCTGCTCTCGGCGGGCCTGGCTGCGCCTTGGGTAGGTCGCGCCACGCAGCGGGATGAGGGAGCGAACCTCTCCGCCGGATTCCAGGATGTCCCCAACGAGTACCGGATGCGGATGCATTGGTTCGTATTTGGGCCAGCCTGGGAGCCGGTCGAATGCCGCCGGCAACTCGCGCACATGGCAGCACAGCACATCGGCGGGGTTCTCGTTTTCCCCACCTACCCGATCGCACTCGATGACCCCGTTCGCGGAATCAAGAATCTTGCGTTTCTCAGTCCTGAGTTCCTTACCGTTTTGCGCTCTGTCTGCGAATCGTCACGCCAATTGGGTCTCACTGTGGACATGGTATTGGGTACCGGATGGCCCTACGGAGGTCCCAGCGTCAGTGTCGAGGATGGCGCCCGACTGATTCGCATGACCCGCATTTCATCCGCGGACCCGGCGTCATTGCCCGCTTTGGGCTCGGGTGAGACGCGGGTTGCCGTCCTGCCAGACGCTTCCACCGGGGACTCACTTGTCTTCACTTCGGCTCCGACGCACATGCGAGTGAAGCGTGCCGCGTTGGGCGCTGAGGGCCTCGTGCTGGACCACTATAATCGGGGCGCACTCGAGCGGTACCTGCGCGCGGTTGGAGACAAACTCCTCGGCGCTGTGCCGCGCGGCGGCATCCGATCGATCTTTTGCGACAGCCTCGAAGTCTACCGTGCGAGTTGGACGGCAGATCTGCCGACCGTGTTCCGGTCTCGCCGTGGCTACGATCTCACACCGCATCTGCCAGCCCTCTTCGCGGAGACGCATCCCGATGCCAGAGACGTTCGCTGCGACTTCTGGCGGACTCTGTCCGAGCAGGTAGCAGACGCCTTTGTAAAACCGTTGCAGGAATGGGCGCACCAACGAGGAGTGACCACGCAAGTGGAAGCCTACGGTACTCCTCCGGCCAACCTGGCGAGCTACCAGGCGGTCGATACGCCCGTGGGAGAGCACTATGAATGGAAAGAGTTCTGCACCTCGAGGTGGGCCAGTTCGGGGGCACACCTGGCCGGCAAGCGGACCATCCTAACCGAAGCCTGGACGTGGACCGGCCTCCCGAACCGCTTCGCCGACACGCTGGAGCAGTTGAAACTGTGCTCTGATCTGCACTTCCTGTGCGGGATGAATGCGCTCTACGGCTTGACCTACGCGTATTCCCCTGAGGCCCTTGGTTCGCCTGGCTGGGTTCCTTACTTCGGCCCGGCGGTCAATCACACTTCTCCCTATTGGCCCTACTTCTCGCACTTGGCCGACTATGTCAACCGTGTCAGTTACGTGCTGCAACAGGGACTGCCAGTGGCGGACATTGCCCTGTATTTGCCGGAAGAAGACTGCATGGCCGATGCCCCGCCCGAAGAGTTGCTCATGAATTGGGCGGTGCGGGACCGCCTGAGCTCGAACGGGCGTCCACCCGAATTCAGTCTCAAGAATGCCCTCCACTTCGAAGCCAACGTAGTGAAGACCATCGTCACCAACGGCTATTCGTTCGACGGCATTGACACGTTCGTCTTTGCGAGCGCACGGGTTGAGGACGGCCGACTCCGCGCGGGACATGGAGACTATTCCGTTCTGGTGCTCCCCAACCTGGCCGGCATTGACGTCGAGTCCATGGAGAAGATTGTCGAGTTCGTCAACCAGGGCGGCACGGTTATTGCCACCCGCCGATTGCCGGAGACTTCGTGGGGACTGGAGCGCAAAGAGGAGAAGCGCGCCACCGTGAAGAGCCTGGTTGCGCGGCTCTTCAGAAAGGTGCAGCTTGGGGCATCATTCTCCGTGAATCGGTGTGGCCGTGGGCGCGCCATGTTTGCTGCCGACGAACTCGGCAGCTTTCGGAAAGCGTTGCAAGCGGCTCAATCGCCCGACATTCGATTCGTGGAACCAAGCGAGCACGTCAGCTTCGCTCACAGGCGCACAGCGGACAGAGAGTATTACTTCCTGGCCAACACGAGCACTGATCCGCAGGTTCTCGATGCTGAGTTCCGCGTCGGCGATATGGTTCCGGAACTCTGGGATCACCGTTCGGGAAACGTGGAGCCCGTGCCGGTGTTTGAGCCTACGGATGCCGGCGTCAGAATGCGCTTCAGTCTTGGGCCGCTCGAGTCCCGCATTTACACCTTCGTGCGCGGCGCACGCCAGCCTGTTGCTCTGGAGAGCAGTCTGGACCTGCAATCTCAAGGACCGGGCTGGAAAGCGTCGGCGTTCTCGAATGGGGGCTTCCAGATCCGGCGGAGGAGCGGCGTCGACACCATTTCGGTGACGGGGCTTCCGGCGCCCGTTGTGCTGGCCCCACGCTGGCGGCTTCAGCTCGAAAACTCGACGATTGCCCCCATGGATCTTGATGCTCTTAGTTCATGGACAGAATTGAAGCAGGCGCGGTTCTTTTCCGGCAGGGGGACATACATAGCCGAATTCGATTCCCCATTTGCTCCGGACGAAGACTTAGGAGTAGTGCTCGATCTGGGGAGAGTGCACGAGACCGCGGACGTTCATGTCAACGGGCACCCGGCCGGCGTGGCATGGATGAGGCCATATCGCTTGGACGTGAGCCATCTTCTGCGCCCCGGACGGAACACCCTGCAAGTGGCTGTGACAAACCTGCTGATCAACAGGATCCTGGGGGATGGACCTATCGACTATTCGGCAGTCCATGCCCGGTTCGGAAATCGCTTCCGGAGCGGGGAGGAATGGGATAGCGTCCGCGAGCCATTCCCCTCGGGTCTGCTGGGCCCCTTACGCCTCGTCGCCTACCGATGCTTGCGGAGAGCGTAACTCAGCGCCGCCCGAAGTTCTACTTCGACGCAGGCTGCGAAGGCAGAGAGCCGACCCAACAGTCATGACCGGCTGGCGCAACCGCTCCCGTCTAAGGACAGGAGTGGGCCTCGGCACGCGAACGGGCAAGTGATTACAAACCGGGACAGGAAGGGAGGTGCCAAGTAGTCGGGTTCACGCCACCTCGGTTCGAAACCGTGGGTACCATAGAAGGATCATCTCCCCGACTTCGATGCTGCGGACTGCCGTTTGCATCTGCGGCAAGTAGTGGCGCCGAAACCCGCACCCGGCTTTCCCAAGACTTAGGAGTGGCCAGCGTGCTCCCAGCGGCGGCAACGGCATGCCACCACCGGGGGCGTTGCGCCTCTCTCAGAACGAGAATCCAATCGACGCTCGAAACGAGCGTGGCTCCACGAAATGTGTTCCGCTGAAAGTCGAGAGGAAGTTGTAGAGCGCGACCTGGTTGGTCAAGTTCGCCACGGTCAAAGAGAGCAGGATGCGGCGCGCCCCCTCTGCATGCCACAGATTGTCGGTCCCCACTCCGAGATCGAGTAGGTTGCGCGGCTTAACACGATCGGGATTGTGATCGTCGTTCTCCTGGCCGGTTTGCGGCAGCGTGATCAGTTTCGATGTCACCGCGCCGCCGCACGCAGTAATCGGGCTAACGACCGTGGCATTGACCCCATTGCAGGCCAGTCCGATGGTGACCTGCTGGTTTGGTGTCAGCGCCATCGCTGCCGCCGCGTCGGCAACGCCACTCACCACCAGCCCACTGTCATAACGCCAGATGAGGGAGACCCACTCGGCGTTCTTGTGCCGCTGGTAGCGCAGATGGAACGTCGATTGAAGCGCCTGATCATGGTCGATGCGAAAAACGCCCGGCGGATTTGGCGCCAACAGCCCGCCGTTTTCGGGCGGGAAGTATCGCGCGCGATTGTGGCCAAGCGTATAGTAGGCCCGAAACCCGTGCAGGTCGATCGTCGATACGCGCGCGGACACACCGTCGATCTTCGATTCCTTCCAGGCGATTGGGAACGTGATCGTCGTGTTCAGAAGCGTGCTGAAGTCGTAAGCGTTGTTTGTGTACTTCCAGAAGTAGTCGGCGTCCAACACGATCCAGCGTCCTAGGCCTTGCTGCAATCCAGCGTTGTACTGGTTCCGACGCCCGGGCTGAAGCGCCGCTACACCCGTGGCGCCGAAGACGTTTCCGGCAAGCCCGGCCATGACCGAACTCAGAATCAGGTTTTCGTTGAACGGCGTTTCGAAGGTCCGCGAATAGGCCGCCCGCAGCACGGTGGAGCTGCGCTTGATGTTGTACGCCAGCCCCACGCGCGGCTCCACGCCAGTACCGCTCGTCATGCCGTAGTACGCGTCTCCGCGCAGCCCGGCGTTGAGGGTCAGGTTGCCCAGCCGGATCGAATCCTGAACATACAAAGCATATTGATTGACGTTGTGCTGGCCGCCAAATTGGAACAGGCTACCGCCGCGCGTCAGATCGAAGGGCACCAGTCCCGGAACGAGGTTCGGATTGGCGCTCAGCCCCAGCCCGGTGCAAGCGTTCGGGTCGATCAGGTTGAGCGGCCCAGCTGGGTTGCTCGCGGCGTCCACGCAGACCGGGTTGAAGGCCGGGTCAGTGACGCCGAACGAGAAGCGCTCAAGCAGCCGCGTCTGCTTGAGGTCCACCCCGAGCTTGACATTGTGCCGCCCGGATACGAGGCTCAAGTCCCCGCGCAGCCCGTAGTTCATCAGCCGCCGGCTTTGCGACTGGGTCGCGGGCGTATCGGCGAACAGATCCCGGCTTGCGTAGTAGTCGAACTGGTCCGTGCGAATATACGGGTTCAAGGTCAGCAGCGTGTTCGCGTTGAAGGTGTGCTGATAGCCTGGCGCGACGTTCCAGGTCAGCACGCGCTGCCGCTGATCCTGAGCCAATTGATCGTACGAGTTTGGAATTTCGATCCAATTGCGTGCCAGAAAAAGGTTGAAATGGAAGACGTCGGCCCTGTCCGGCTGCCAATCGAACCGGTCGAATATCGTCGCGTTGTTGCCCTTGTCGTGAAAGGGGGTGAACTCAGGTGAGTCCAGGAACCGGCCGGACCGCGTGGCGTCCAGAGCCAGGAAGTTTCCCAGCGAATCGTTGCCGAACCCCAACCCAATCGACTCGCTCGCTGTTCCGAAGTTCCCATAGCTTGACTGCTCGTTGCCGAACCAGCGTCCAGCGCCCAGCCCGGAGCGCGTCGTCACTTGCGCGACCAGACTGCTCTTGTCGCCGAACTCGGCCATCGGCATGCCCGTAATCACCTCCATCCCCTGGACTGCAGACATGGGCAGTTGTGTGGAGAATACTTTGCTTTGCTGGTCGCTGATAGGCTGGCCGTCGATCACAAATGAAACCTGCGCGTGGTCGCCCAAGGGGTGAAATAGTCCATTACCATCGGCTGCCACGGCTCCCGTCGAATACGTGATCGCCGTGCTCAGTCCAGCCGCATCAAGCACCGGCAGCTTCAGCAATGCGCTGCGGTCTACGTCCTGGTGCGCAGTCGGATCGCTCTCTACCAGGTTCGGGTCGGCTTGCACTTCGAGCGCCGTCGAACTGCCAGCTAGGTTCAACTTCAGCGGCAAAACCACCGGCACCCCGCTCCGCACTTCCACAGCCTGTTTCAGCGGCGTAAAGCCGCTCGCCGCGACCTCAATGACGTATTGATTCCGCGGCACGTTGTTGAACCGGTAAGCACCCGTCGCGTCGGTCAGCGTTGCCTCCGCGTAACCCGTCACCGCGCTCTTCAGATGCACCCGGACACCCGGCACAACGGCACCCGAAGGATCGGTAACCGCCCCGGTCAAGGTGCCACTCTGAATCGACTGCCCGGCCGCGCAGGGCAATGCCGCAACGGTCATTGCCCAAAGAATTAGCCCTGAGACAATTCGCATAAGACTTCCTCTCAATCCTTTTCGCTCTTTACGCGGGAGTTCGCGCGCCGCAGGGGCACGCTTACGCGTGTTCTCGCCGCTGCGCGAAATCACAAGAGATGGAGCTAGGAAGCCGCGGGTGGCGCCCGCGAGGAACTGACAATGACGGTAGGATTGCCGAATTGAGGCTGGGCCGAATTCTGGGTGAACCACCCGGCAGAGGAGTCGAAAAGCAAACAAAGCGCGGATGCCGGAACCGCCAAGAACATGCCAAAGTGGCACGCAGCGCAACAGTGCGTGTGCGGCCCGGAGTGCGAATGCTCGTGAAAACCTGCAACCGGATCCTGGACGGCAATGAAAGCAGCCAGCACGGCAAGAAGGAACAGGCGCAAGCCAAGTTGGCTCCACCATCCTCGCCTTGCGACTGCTAAATACACTACCGGCACCTTGGTCCCAGCGTACATTAGATGCGGATCGCTGGTAACGGGTTGCACCGCCTAGACGGGAACGGCAGAGTGGCCTCCCGATCTAGAGCATAGAGAAGTGGGTATTGCCTGTCAGGTAAGTCCTTATCAATGAATCTGCCCCAGTGCATGCCATTTGTTTGTCTCTGTTTCGGGGGCTGTGCTCGGATCAGATTCTGAAGTCCCTAACCCGGCGTAGCCGGAACCAAGCAGGGCGAATAACGAAAAGTTGGAGCCAGTTTCGGGCTCCATCCCACCGCCCGTAAACATTGCCTCAAAACGCAGCATTCCTAATGTACAGGCTCTAACAACGATCCAACGCGCAGGCTCATTGGAGTGCTGTCCTGTTCAGTGATTATCGAAGTGGTTCACGAATGCTTCCGGCGCGGGATCTTTGCGCTCGGACAGCAACCACTCGAGCCTCTGCCTGAGTTCGCCAGCCTGGATCCGTCCCGACACTCGCGACACGATCTGTCCGTCTCGATCAATGAAGGCGGTGGCGGGTACTCCGGAACCCAGCTTGAGCCTGCCCATATCATCGAGCGAAGCTCCAGTCCAAATGGGGAAAGTAACGTGGTATGTGTCGATCAACCCGGGAATGCTCTTCATCCCCTTAGATACATCGATCGATGCGCCGACGAAGAGCACATCCCGGCCTGCGTATTCCTGTGAGAATCTGGCCATCAACGGCAATTCTTCCCGGCACGGTCTGCACCAGGTGGCCCAAAAATTGAGGACGACGATTCTGCCTTGCAAGTCTTGTACCTGGACTGACTTGCCATCCAGGTCCCTTAGCTTCAGATGCACCTTGGCTGGCGACTTCGGGAGCGCGCCCGGCAGCAGGGCAATCCAACTCGCCATGAACAAAGCGAAGACGATCCGGCGCGGGACGAAGTAGGGCATATGCTGGACCTAGGTCTCATTATGACCTGTGCTCTGCGGCGTGCAGGTGCTGGAGGCGAGTCATTTCTCACGTTCAATAATTGACATCGCCGCGGGAGTGGAAAACATGGCGGGCACCGCGTCGCGCCACGATGAGTCCTGGCCCACGACAAATGAGAACGGGAGATTCCGAGGGGTCGGCCTCGTAAGGCGCTCAATCGGACAGCCACTTCAGATCGGGACCGCACTACAAAGGGAGAAATCCCCGATATTTGGGAATGAAAGAGACGGGCTTGGCGGCCCATCCTCTCGTAGAATCAGTGAGTTGTGCTTCATCTCCCGGAATCTCCTGCTTTCCCGCCTTTGACGACGGTCCAGATTCCGCGCGAACCACTCGTGCCACTTGACGTTCAGATCTTCAGGGAGAGCTTCAGGAAGCGGTCGCGGCCAGCGAGACCATGCTCACTACGGAGTGGGATATTCGCGGCCCTGCCGCGGCCGAGCCGCCTGATAACTCAGCCATCTTCGCGCAGACTGACGAGACTCGCGCCAGGCGATGAAGCCCCCCGGAATTCCAGAGATTCGGGGCAGATTGGGGTGGTGTGGAAAGCCGGAGGATGTAGATAGATAATGGATGGCGAGCCAGCACCAACGGGCGCTGCATTTGTTCGGCCCCATTCGCCGTAGTGCCGCTCCAGGCTGGCACGTCATATTCCCGGTAGAATGAAGAGTTCAGGCTCCTCCTATCCGCAATAACGTGCCGACACTTTTCGAATCCTTCGCCGCCCGCGCCCAAGCCGTCAGTGCCGAGGTTCATCACTTTTCAACCCGGGCCGAGGGGCTTGAGTTTGTCCTCGATCTGGTCCGGTCGCTGGAGGGTGACCGGCTGCAGCCCTCCTTCGCGATCTGGGCGGCCTGCCCGTTCCTGGCCGGACTGGATGAAGCGGCGCTGACCGAGCGGGCGCCAGGGCTGGCGTTTCAGGTCACGCGCGCCTCCGCCGCCGCCGCAAGCGTGGGCATCAGCCAGATGGATCTGGCTATTGCCGACACCGGCACGCTGGTTCAAAATGCGACGGCGGTGGAACAGCGCCTGGTCTCCACGCTGCCTTCCGTGCACATCGCTATCCTGGCGACGGACGCGATTGTGCCCGATCTGACCGCCGCGTTGGGTCGGCTCTACGCCGCGGACGGCCCAGACCGGCTGGAGCCACAGAAATCGGAGGGTCCGCCGCCCTATCTGTCCTTCATCACGGGACCGAGCCGGACGGCCGACATCGAGCGCGTACTCACCATCGGAGTGCACGGCCCGGAGCGGTTGGTGATTGTGTGCGTAGACGAGTTGGGAGGCGGACAATGAGTTCGACGTTCAAGGAGTCGATCGACGAAGCCGTCCACAATTCCAATCTGACCGGCGCCTTGGGTCGCTTTTCGGAAGCCTATCGCGAGAGCCGCGCGAAGGCCTACGAGGGAGTGGATTTCGAGGCAGTCCGCACGCGGATCGCCGAGATAAAAGGCGGAGCCGCCTCGCATCTCGACGAACTGGCCGAGGAGTTCAAGAAGAACGCCGAATCGCGCGGAGCGAAGGTCTTCCGTGCAAGCAATCCCAAGCAGGTCAAGGACTATATCCTGAAGCTGGCCAAGGCCAACGGCGTCGAGGCGATCGTCAAGTCGAAGTCAATGGCATCGGAGGAGATCCACCTCAACAAACACCTCGAAGCGCAGGGCATCCAGGTCTCCGAGACGGACCTGGGCGAGTGGATCATCCAGCTTGCCGGCCAGCGTCCTTCGCACATGGTGATGCCGGCGATCCACCTGACTAGAGAAGAGGTGGCCGAGATCTTCAGCAAGGAAGTGAACGAGCGCCTGAGCTCCGACATCCCGCGCCTGGTGAAGATTGCCCGCCGCGAGTTGCGTGATAAGTTTCTGAAAGCAGGCATGGGCATCTCGGGCGCGAATATCGCCGTCGCCGAGACGGGCACGCTCGTCATAGTGACCAACGAAGGCAACGCGCGCCTGGTCACGACGCTGCCCAAAATCCATGTCGCCATCGTCGGCGTAGAGAAACTCGTGCCGCACATCTCCGACGTGGTCCCGATTCTCACCGCTCTGCCTCGTAGCGCGACGGGCCAGTTGCTCACGAGTTACGTCACAATGATCACGGGTCCGGCGCCGAACACCGACGGCTCGCTCAAGGATCTGCACATCGTGCTGATGGACAGCCACCGGACGGAGATGGCGCAGGACGGCAAGTTCCAGCAGGCGCTGCAATGCATACGCTGCGGGTCGTGTCTGAACGTCTGCCCGGTCTACCGGCTGGTCGGTGGGCACGTATTCGGCAAGGTCTATATGGGCGGCATCGGGACCATCCTGACGGCCTGGTTCGACGCGCTGAAAGAGTCCGACGAAATTCAAAGCCTCTGTATCCAGTGCGGTAATTGCAAGGAAGTCTGCCCGGGCAAGATCGACATCCCGGACCTGATTCTGGAATTGCGCCGCAGGCTGGTGAAGGACGAAGGGCAGTCGTTGAAGGAGAAGGCCATCTTCGCGGTGGTCAATAACCGGCGCGTCTTCCATGCCATGCTGCGCTCGGCGTCGCTGCTGCAGAAGCCATTTGAAAAGGATGGCTTCATCCGCCACCTGCCGTTGTTTCTGTCCGGAATGGCCGACTTCCGCAGTCTGCCGGCGGTGGCCGAAAAGCCGTTCCGCGACGTGTTTCCCCTGATCGATCAGAGTGCGGTAGTGGGGCAGGCGCGAGCGGCGTTCTATGCGGGATGCCTGATCGACTTCGCCTATCCGGAAATGGGCAGCGCGGTAGTGAAGGTACTCAACAAGGCGGGCATCGAGGTCATTTTCCCGGAGGAGCAGACCTGCTGCGGCGCTCCGGCCCGTTACGGCGGGGCTTACGAAGTAGCGGCTAAAAATGCCACCGACAACATCAACGCGTTGCTCAAACGGGACGTGCGCTGGGTGGTATCAGCCTGTCCGACCTGCTCCGTGGCATTAAAGCACGAGTTCTCAGCCACGTTCGAGAGCTTGGGCATGCATGATCAACTGCCGCGCGCGGCCGAGTTGGCCGCGAAAGTGACCGACTTTTCGTCGCTGGTCAGATCGCTGGTGGACGAAGGCCGGCTCAAGCTGAAGCCTGGCGCGGACCTGGGCAAGGTGTCTTATCACGACTCGTGCCACATGAAGCGCACCCTGGGCGTGGACCATCAGCCGCGCGAACTGCTTCAACTCGCCGGGTACGAACTGGCCGAGATGAAGGAGAGCGACATGTGCTGCGGCATGGGCGGCTCTTACTCGCTGAAGATGCCGGAAATTTCGGCGCCCATCCTGGCACGTAAGCTGGCAAGTCTGGAAGCGACCGGCGCGCCGCTCGCCGCCATGGATTGTCCCGGCTGCGCCATGCAGATTCGAGGCGGTCTGGACAAGCAAGGCTCGCCAATCCGCGTCCGGCACACCGCGGAGCTGATTGCGGAGATGGTCGAGTAACGGGATCGTTTGACACAATGCAGCGCTGGCTCAAGTTTGACGCAGGAACTGACCACCTGAGACCATCTCTGGCAGCACCGTGACCGCAAGTTACGGAGGCGAGCGTCAGGCGCAGGCAGTCGTAGCCCAATCGGGGTACCTCTCGGTGAATGATCGGCGGCTGCATTTCGGATTGGGTGAATCGCTCAGTGCCGAGCGGAAAGCGCGAATCGTATGCGCACCTAGCGGCGGATCGGCTCTACACCATCAAGGAAGGGGCTGGGTTTGAAAAGTCCGAGGCTTTCAAACGGATGGCGCGGCCTGGTTAGCTGTGTCGGTAGTAAGTCAACTTGTCCGGTTTTATTCACACGTGATTTGTCCGCATCAGTTGACAAGCCCCGAAGTTCCTCTGCTGCTGGCGCTTCGGGGTTTGCGGTTCTTCGTCACGTTGACACCCGTCGTCGCGGCGGTGGGAAAGTGGGAATCCCGCTTCAGGATTCCCAAGGGGCGGTGGGAGCGGTGGGAAACCGGCTTCCGGTTTTCCACGGCTTCCACGGGCCCATCTTTTCCACGGCCGTCCCGCCTTCCTTTACCGTTCGTTTCGCGCGGCCTGCCATCGGCGTCATAGCGCCCGACCACATGCGGTCCGTAACGGATCGAGACGTTCCCATCGAGGTGCTGATGGATGGTCACCGTGCAGCCGGCCAGCGAGTTGCGGAACCGGCTCTTCTCGACTTGCCAGTCGCGATCGCCGATCGCCACCGTGTTGTCCTTGGCCACCAC
>CAIVVT010000113.1 GCA_903909435.1 uncultured Acidobacteriia bacterium
GGTACCAGTCCACGTACTCGTCCGGGGGAACCGGCTTGAAGCCGCTTGACGGATCGTACTCCCGCTGCGAGGCGTAGGGCGGACTGGTGATCGCCACATTGACCTCGCGATCACAAAGCAGCCGCTCCACCACGCCCATGTCCCGGCAGTCTCCGCAAATCAGCCGGTGCCCGCCAATCGCCCAGATATCGCCGGCGCGCGTCACCGGATCCGGCGGCGCCTCCGGCGTAGTATCTTCCGCAGTCTCAGGCGTGGCGACCGGTTCCTCGCCGGCGGGATCCGCCAGTAGCCCGCGAATCTCTTCATCGCTGAAACCGAGCAGGTTCATATCGAAGCCGCTTGCCTCAATCACCTGCAGTTGTTCCCGCAGAATCCCCTCGTCCCACCCGGCGTTCAAAGCCAGCTTGTTATCCGCGATGACCAGCGCCCGCTGCTCATCTTCTGTGAGGTGGCCCAGCACGATCACCGGCACGACTTCCAGTGGCGGCTTGATACGTTGCGCTGCGAGCACTCGTGCGTGCCCTGCGATGATCACGCCATCGGAGCCAACCAGCACAGGATTGGTCCAGCCAAAGCGCTCGATGGAGGCGACGATCTGGAGGATCTGCTCCTCAGAGTGCGTCCGCGAGTTGCGGGCAAAAGGCAGCAGATCGTCGATCGGCCGGAGGTCGATGCTTGTCGGTAGCTCTATGACTCTCAATGGCTTAGGGGTGCGGCCGCAACCGCCTCGCAACCAACTGAAAAGCGCCTGACTAGTTTGTAAATGCCATCCGTTACCCCGCCGCCAAACGCACAAAGTCAGGTCCCGAGGTTCGTGTGGCACTCCCGCCACTCGGGCCACCCGTTGCGCCCACGTTGGCCACACACGCGTCGATGTCGGCCAAGTTGGTCCGTGGCTTGCCCGCGCTGGGTGCCGCCACACGTGCCCAACTGAACGCGCCGCGCATGCGTGCAACGTACCGTCCGCCGATTTTCGGTTTTCGGGATTTCATTGTTTCTTGTGCAGGCCTACGATCCTCGGCCCTCACATTCATGCGCGGAAACTACTACGCCGGTGATGAGAACACGCGCCCACTGGCACCCTTGCGTCGGCCAACGCCCATGAAGATGGCAGGCCGAGTCATGGGTAGGTTCGCCAACTCCACGATCCGAGCCAGTCCGTTATTCACCGCACGGTCATAGGACCAGCGCGTGTGGTCCACGGACTGCTGCGCCGAACCGTGCCGGTGGTCGGACTGAACGAATCGGATGGCAACACCCAACTTGGTCCACTCCGCTCTCCCCTGCGCGACGAAACGCTTGGCGCGATTCTGCGAAGTGAACCCGCATTCCGAGACCGGGTTCTCGATCCGGATGTTTTTGCGCATAGTTGTGGTGTCTGCCCAGAAGGGATTGCGGGTATGCCCGCAAGGAGACTGTGGAGTGGGAAGTTGCCCTCAGCAGGGTGCGCTCTGCGCTCGCCTGTCGAATTGCACTGTCATATAAATATACGCAGCGCGGGGGAAAAGTGTAAACCGCAGGGATCATTTTGTGTTCCGTCGCCCAATACTCTGCTCGGCAGGCCGAGCTCCGACGGCTCCAGCACAAATTGCTAAGCGAGCTTCACCCGCAGAAACAGACGCGGGAGTCCTCGATCTTTAAGACCGATTAGTCTTCGTGTTTGTCAGGCCAGACAATGTCAACCACTGGAGAGACTGACCAGTCGTCGGCAAACGACAGACAATGCGCGTCCACAGGGATTATCCGAGTGGTTGGGACGATCCGCGCAACGACAAAGCGGGATTGGCCGGAGGGGACACCCCCTCGAGCGCCCGGGACGAGTCGTAGTCTTTTGCGGCAGTCTGCGGAGTTGGCGAGGAGATGGCACCAGATCATGGTCATTGGGCCGGACATTCCGTAAGCACAGCAAAGATCCGGGCCATCCGCCCACAACTCATTCAAGTAGACGAAAAAACCGATGGACCAGGTCTCGCCGACCACAAACGCCTCATCGGTCTGTTGGAACTCAAACCGCTCACAATCGGGCATCCCGCCGTTAGGAATCGCCGGAAGAAGTCTAATTTCGACTCGCTTGCGGTCGCAGTGCGCAAAGACGGTCCGAAGTCGCTTGAAGATTACTCCCTCAAGCCAATTGTGACTTCGCGCAATCGTCTTTCTGATCTTGTCGGCCTCCGAGGAGCGCCCTGCCCCAAACACTCCCCACGGAGCTTCTGGATCATCCAGCGGCGGGCGGGTCGCGATGCATACAAGCGGTATGCCCAGCAGTTCTTCACGGATCTGCCGTTCCTGTTCGCCACTGCCAATCTTGATTGGATACGGATTGTTGATGAAGATGCCACGGCAGGGAAGGTCGAAAAAAAGTGGGCTAAGGAGCAGATGAGCGTGACCGTCGCGGATCTCATGCAGGCGCAAGCGACGATGCCTTTCCTTGGGCTGCTCGGGATATGCGAATACGACATGTCCAGGTTGACCCATACTTAGGGACATTCTACAGAAACACACGCGCCGCCGATGAAGCCCTGCGCCACTGCCATCGTCAACGGATCAGCGAGGTTTCTCGGCCCGAACTCTTCGGCGGATGGGACTTTCTCCCAAGCGGAAACTGCGCAATTATTGAGAAGACGAAGATTCAGACCATTCTGTTTCGGAGGTGCGCATGGTGACCAGCACGCACTACGTCGTCGCCGGCATTGCCGGCGTCGCCACTTTCCTATTTGCATGCGAAGAGATGTGGTCGGATTTCTGGAAGGACTGGTCTCGCTTGCCTCGTGGTGTTCTCTCCGGATTCCAGGACTTGCGAACCGCACCGTTTCGGGCCGCGAAAAACTGCCGACGGGCAAGGCAACGAGTGTCGTCGGACCAAGCGCAATTAGCCGCGCTCTACACGAAGTTGGAGGATGCGAAGGTCATGCGTGAAGCACTGCGCATGTTCGCCGATCAACCTCCTTCTGCACGCCACGAGTCAGTGATGAGTCCCAGGTAGGGGGGTATATGGAAGCATATCTTTTCGCCGGGATCGTTGGTTGGATGCTTGGAATGATGGCGTTTCTGGTGCTTTGCGTTTTGCCATTCCTCCTGCTCAGCTTGCTATTCAGCTGCTCTAGATTTGTATGTCGCGCAGTCGCTGCACTCACAGAAGCGGCCCTTTCCGCGGTTGTCATCTGCGGTCTCTCCGCTCTCCTCCCCCGCGGACTTGCTCGCAGAGGGCGTTTCTTGCGATCAATGCACTTGGTCGAGAACGAAACTTGTGCTTCTGGGGAATCAATTCGGACGAAGTTGGTTGAGATGCGGCAGGCTTGCGAAGAGGAGCATGCGGGGCTGGAGCATGACATTATGCGCGTGGACTTGGGCCTGCTGCCCAAGTCGTTGGGCCAACCCATGGCCGAATACCGCAGAATCGAGGGTCTGAGCCGCATACGCGTTGTGGAAACGTGCTTGGTCCCTGGGGGGGAGGCCTGGGGCTGCCCTCTTCCTGATGTGACGACGACTTCTGAGTACCCCTCGGAATATGAAGAGGCGTCCGCCGAACGCAGCCAGGTGAGGGGCAACATCGAGAACGCCCTCCGGGACCTTGCGCGTCCCCGCGGACTCACAGTTAGACAGGTCTGATCTTCTGTCCAGAGACTCCTATGGAGACTCTGACTCAGGGTCCACTGCACTGGCACGGGCATAGCCGGACTGAGTCTGAACCTATCGTTTCAATTCTCCTCACCCACGGTTGCGCCACATCCGGGTTGTAGAATCGCGTTTGGATCTCCTTCGGCGCGGGACCGATCACTTCGATGGATTGCCGTGCGACCTCGCCAATCCGCTCCGCGGCGCCGATGTAGCAGACCAATCCGCAGCCAGCCACGTGCGGCCGGCACTCGTAACCCTCGCAGAAGTACAGGCTCTCCATGGTCCATCCGGCCGCCAGCGCCTGGTCGCGGATCCCGTCGACAAGAGTTCGTGCCCAGGCAAGCCGTTCGGGTTCTGCATTCGTTCGCGCCGGAACGTGCGCCATCGGCTTCGGCTTCTCAAACTCCTCGGGCATCGGCGGCCGATACGCTTCCGCATTCAATGACTGAAACGCATCGCGGAGCGTTTTCTCGCCGAAGGCCTCGACGGCCCGAACCTGGATCGCGTTGAACTGCTGGCGCAATTCGTCGAACGCCTCCTGTGACACCCGCCCGGCATCAGCGGCGGCTTTAGCCGCATGCATCCGATGCCTGAGCCAGGCGAAATACTCGGGATCGAGCCGCCGATAGCACCGATCATTGATCTGGCAATCGCGCGCAAGGAGGCTCGGATCGCGTGGGCACCACGTTTTCAGGTCCGTTGAGACCCAAATGGTCTGAAGACCGTTACAAACTGCGGGGACCCGCGGGGAGCCTGCGGGAACTGAATCCGGCGAGTCCCCGCTTGTTAAAGTTAGCTGCATCATAGGTTTACAACTTTTGCGGGGACTTGCGGGGAGTATTCTTACCCTACACACATACGGAACATGCACAACACACAACACGCAGCGCGCATCACGCGCACACGCACATATGTAGAGGCCCCCCGCCTCCGGAAATCCCCGCTAGTCCCCGCAATTCCTCGTAACAATTTGTGGATCATATACTTAACCTGCGGGGATGCATTTTTTGACTCCCCGCAAGGCCCCCGCAAAACGCGGGGACTCCGGCTACGCATCGGCCGCGACCTTCCAGCGCCCGACCTTGTTGTGGGAATCGCCGGCAACGCGTTCGATCATCAGTTGGCGTTTCCCGAAGCGACGACCGCGGCGCGAATTGAACGCCATGCCGAGCCTCTGCTTGAATTGACCCTCGCGGTCCATCCAACGGGTTAGGTCGACGGGCAAGGCACTTCGTAGCTCTTCCGCGCGATCAGTGAGGACCGACTGACGCACCATTTCTTCGTACGCCTTCTCGTTGAGCCGCTCCCAGAGTTCGGCGACAGTGAAAGGCGCCGCATGAAAGGCGTCCTCGATCATCTCCAGGAACGTCTCCCAATCGCTGCGCTCGATGTCGGACTGCTCGAACAGCTTCTCGCTATTGGCTAGAAAGCCCTCCAGACGAGCGTATTCGAGGATCCCGGAGATTACCTCTGTCCACCGTTCGAAACCGCCCACAGGCGCAACTGCGGACCTCGGCTGCCCTGCCGCGAACCAGGCCCGCGCGAGTGTCAGGAGCGCGATGAGCAAATCCCGACGACGCTCGAAAATGTAGTCCTTCAGGCGATCGTGCTTGAAACCAGTGCGCCGGAAGGGATCGGGGCAGCCGGCGTCCATGCGGACCCAGAAGCAGCGTCGTGCCATATCCCCACCGAGCTGCAGGTTGTTGCCGGTGGCGATCCAGGAGCAGCGCACTGGCACCGAGACAGTCTGCGACTTGCCCAGTATCCGGTCCCGGTGCATCTCTCCGGTAATGACTTTGGCCAGGTCGGGCCAGTCCACAGTCTTCGTGACGTTGTCGATGATGACGATCGACGGTGCCTCGATCAGGATGCTCGTCAACTGCTTGCGCCACTCGTCGGGCTCCGTTGGCGCCGACATCAACTCCGCGGCGCGCCCGGTGAGAATGATGGCGATTACTTCGGCCAGCAGCGTTTTGCCCGTTCCCTGGGTTGTAGCGTCGAACAGCGCCAGTGGCACGGACCCGCTGATGATATGGCGACAAACCGACGTCAGCATCGCGCCCACGGCATTGGCGTAGCTCGACGGATCAACGAACGGGAAATCGCCAATCGCGTCCTTGATGACATCAAGGGCAAAATCGATGTGGTCACTACAGGGCTGATCGGGAATGTCGATGTTCTCTAGTCCCGGCGAAGGCACGAGATACAGGCGGCTGGCGGCATCGTATCCGGGCTGGGAGAGGACAGTGCCGTCGGGCCGAAGGGTGGGCGCCTCAACGACCGCCTCGAGGATCGGGAATCCCCATGTGGCGGGGTTGCGCGCCTGGATATTCCTGACTACGTCCACCGGGGGAGGAACTTCCTTCCGGACACCGCGCGCGGACAACTCGTAGAAATCGGCCGCCTGTGCCAGGTAGTGGCGCAACTTCGCCTCATCAAAGTCGGCGATAAACGGACGCCCCAGCTCCGTGGCTTCAATACACGCGATGCGCGAGGCCCGGACGAAGAGCTGCGGAGGCGTGTTGGATGATCTGAGGGAATCGAAGCCGTCCTGGCAAATTGTGCGAAATGGGCGATCGTTGACCTGGACCTGCGGGAGGCCTGGCGAGGTCGAAGCCTGAGCCGATCCCGGGGGCGGGCTTGCACCGCTCCCATCATTGGCAACGTCCCCGACGTCCCTGCCGGCGATGATTGCCGCTTGGGCGATAGCCTGCCCTATCGTCTCGCGTGTGGCTCCGCCCGCAATCCAATCCGAGGCGTCTTTGCCGACGGGGATCTGAACAATTCGCAGCTCTTTGACGCGATGGCGAATCGCCTGGACAACGATTTCGGCGTGTTTCTGCCCAGGCGTGTCGTTGTCAGGGAGAATGACAACCCGCTTGCCGTCAAGACTTTCTGTGTAATTCTTCAACCACTTTCCCGTGTGGTTGCAGGCGCCCCCCGAGTTGCAGGTAGCGACGAAGCCGAGCCGTTCCAGGCTCTCCACATCCTTCTCGCCCTCGACGACCAGGACTTGTTCGGCGGCTGCGACCTTCGGCAGGCGGTAAAGTACGCGGCTGATGCCCTTGATGTTGTACTCCCAGGAGATCCCGGCGCTGGTGCCATCCATCTTCACCACGCGGCGCCGCTGCCGAAAGGTCTTTGGCTCATAGCGGACCACCTGGAAAAGAAACGCGCCCTGCGCATCCGTGTAGTCGTAGGTGGCCACTTCGCGGAGTTGCGCAGGCCCGCGAATTGGACGTCCAATGACCGAGTGCACCTCCTGACGGCACTCCTTCCAGGCGCGGCCGGAGATCTCGTGTTCCAGTTGCAGAATGCTCCAGCCCCGTCCACACTGCGAGTGGCAGAAGGCCAGGCCGTTGTCGGGATTCACGGCGAAGTTGGCGTCATCGCCGCGGTGCACCGGGCAAGGCCCGCGCCACTCTGGACCGTTCTGCGGCAGGTCCGGAAGACGCGCCCGATAGTAGCTTGCAACTTCCGCGCGGTTGAAGTCGGGCGCTTTCATACCGGCCTCCGGGCATCCGCGAGCAGAAACGAGAGAAACGTGTTGCGCTTGTCGACCTGTTCGGTGTGGGCGCAGTTTGCGATGCCCCACCGGTCGCCGAGCAGGATCACCGACTCCTGCGCGCGCGTGACAGCGGTGTAAAGCAGGTTTCGGTGATGCATGAATGAGTGGGATTTGTGCATGATAATGACCGCGCAGGGAAATTCTGACCCCTGCATTTTGTGGATCGAAGTGGCGTAAGCGAGCTGCAGATTCTGCTCCTTGGCGCTTTGGCGGCCAAGCTCGACAACCTCGCCTTCGAAATCGACAGAGAGGCCGAGTTGCGGATCGTTCGCGATCACAAAGCCGACGGCGCCGTTCATGACCCCGAGGTCGTAATCGTTCCGGGTCTGGATGACCTTGTCGCCGGGCAGAAACTCGGGGCGGTGCCCGGCTTTCACCTCGGGGGCAGTGACGCCGTAGAGTTTCCGTTGGATGAGCCGCTGCAGGACGATGTTCAGTTCGATCGTCCCGAGTGGCCCCTTGTGCATGGGTGTGAGCACCTGCACGTCTTGGATCAGGTCGAAACCCAGCCGCTCCGCGAGCACATCGGAGAAGAGCTTTTCGAGGAAGCTCCGGACATGATCGCGCTCGGTGAAGTTGTTGACGACGTACCAGGGGCGATACTCGCCAACCTTCTGGTCGCACGTCGGGCGGACGACGCCGGAGAGAATCGCGGTCGAATTCTCCTTCAGCACGCCGGCCTGGCGGATGATCTTCGTCAGAATCGTCGTCGGAATGGCCCCGGACTGGACCATGTCACGCAGCACGTTGCCCGGCCCAACCGGTGGAAGCTGATTGTGGTCGCCGACTAGCAGCACGGCCGTGCGTTGCAGGTTGATGGCTCGAAACAGCTGGTGCATGAGCGGGACATCGACCATCGAAACTTCGTCAACGACAAGGAAGTCCGTCTCAATGTGATCGAGCTCGCCCTTGGCGAAGCGGTGGCCGTTGAAACCGAGCAGCCGATGCACAGTCTGCGCCGGCCGCCCCGTGGATTGCTCCAGACGCTTGGCGGCTTTGCCGGTCGGCGCGGCGAGTTCGAAGCTGAGGCCGAACTCGTCGCACGCCCGAATGATGGACTTGACCGTGTACGTCTTGCCGCTGCCGGCGCCGCCGGTCATCAGCGAGATCGCATACGTGAAGGCGTTTTTCACGGCCGCGCACTGGTCCTCGGTGAGCGCTGCCGCGTGAAGCCAGGAGGGGATGACCCCGCCGTGCGGATTGCATTCCGCCGCGCACCGAAACACACCCGCGAGATATTCCTCCATGCGATGGATGGATGGATCGGCCACGACCAGTCGCTCGTGCGGACAGCAGACCAGGCGTTCCTCGCGGATCAGAGCCTCCAGTTGCTGTTCGATGATCTGCCGGCCGTCGAGACTGTCCAGCACGAGCAGTTCATTGGCGCGATCCAGGAGATCCTCGTATTCAACCCAGCAGTCCCCATCGTCGAGTGCGGCCTGGACCGCATAGAGCAGGCCAGCCTCTAGCCGCGTCGGCAGCACTTTCGGCGTGCCGAGCCGCCTGGCGATTTTGTCGACACGCTTGAAGCCGAAGCCCGGCACCTCGCTGATCAGGAGGTAAGGGTCGCCCTGGAGCAGTGGCACGACCCCACTGCCGAACCGGTCGATCAGCATCGTGATCTGGTAGTGCGTGAGGCCGTAGGAGGCGAGATAGGTCATGGCAGCGTTGTCCTCGCCCGACTCGATCCACACCCTCTGCAGGTTGCGCACTGTCTCCATGGAGATCTTCGCGACGCGTGCCACCGCCTGGGGATCCTTGCGGATCATCAGGTCGAAGTCGCTCTCGAAGACGTCGGCGATCTGCTTCGCCTTCACTGGGCCGATCCCGCTGATCTCCGGGTGATTCGCCAGGTAATTCGCGAGACCGGCTGGATTGAGTTCGATCTGCGTGTGCAGCCCATCCGCCACGAATTGGTGGCCGAACTTGGGATGCTGCTCCCAGCGACCGTACAAGGAGACGGCATCGCCTTCCCGCACGTACACTTTTCCGGCGAAGCGGAGCGACGGGCCCGCGTCGGTGCGCAGAAGGCCCGCCGAAAAGTTAACGCCCGAGTGAAACAGCACCTGAACAACGCCGCAGATGGTCGCTGCAGATTGGGTCAAGGTTGTCGTTGCCAATGCGTGCTCCCTTCCGCGGCCCTTAACAGATACCCCTCGACGAACCGGCATGCGATCTGGCGGTTGGAGCAGAAAAACACCGGGATGCCGAAGTCGACCGTGATGGCGAGCGCGCTGCCCAGCACGGCGTGGGGGTGGGCGCCGCCGCGATAGCGCCCAGCCAGAACGTCCTCAAGATCGGCTTCGACAACCACGCACGAACGGCGGTAAGCGGTCAGCAGTCGCAGTTCGCGGTAGAAGCGCTCCCTCGCACGCATCACCGTACCAACGAAGTCATTGAGCGTCTTGCGCTCCACGGCGACCAACTGCTCAAGACCGGCCACCGAGTAGTCCCCGGCCGGTAACGCCCGGCGAACCGGGGTTACCAGCTGAGGGTTGAAGCCAAACGGCTCCTGCTCCCTCGTGTCGACAATGATCGTGACCGGCGCGGGGCTAGAACGGGACGATGGCATCGCCCGCCTCCCGCTCATAGCGGCCGGCGCCGGCGGCAGTCTCGATGCGGCGGTTGAAGTAGATGTTTTCGTTGTCGCCCTTGGTCTTCTTTGTGACCTCGAGCTTCACGTCGAGCAGCCGATCGAGGTGATTGGGCAGATCCGACAGCCGCTCCAGATCGAGCCCACACAGATGCAGGTCGGTCTTCACGAACTTCAACGTGTTGGCCGTGATGACGCTGTTGCGCCACATCAGCCGGTTCACGCACTGCGGCGCGATCACGCGCAGCGTCCACTTCAGCATCGGGTTGCCCGAGGTGCGCGACTCGGTCACTTCGACCTTTTCGACGCTCACCTGGTATTTGCCGTCCGGGACGCTTTCGTAGTCGCCGCGCTGCTCGGCCTGCTCCTCGCGATAGGGCGCGTCAAACTGCGACAGATCAATTGATTTGTTGCTCATGGTTATTGCTCCTGTTGGGGACTTACTTAGCTGCGCTGGCCTTGGTGGCCTGCGGCTTCGACGGCGCGACCGCCGTGTTGAAGGCTTCGAAGAACTTGGGGAAATCGAGATCGAGCGTCTCCGGCAGCCGACCGGTGCGGTCGCCGGCCTCGTAGTAAAGGCTGGGCTTGGTGCGGATCACGCGGCGCTGGCGCTGCTCGCCGTTTTCGCCAGTCGACTTTTCCAGGTCGCAATACAGCACCATGTCCACCATGCCGAGCACGATTTTGCGGGCTTTGTCCGGCAATGTGGGCACGACCCGCGTGTACTTGCCGATGCGCGTTTCGACCTCGATCTCCTTGGCATGCGAGATGAGAAAGAGGCCATACGGTTGGAAGGCGAGCTTGGTCAGCACGCGCTGGAATTCGTTATTGATCAGCGCATAGCCTTTGCCATAGCCGAGGTCCGACTCGTGTTCGATCTTGAATTTCTTCAGGATGTAGTCGGCGCAGAACTTGTAGGCATTGTCGACGGTGTCGATGATCACTGTCTTGAAGGCGTGCTGGCCGGCGACGATCTCCGCGCATGCCTCAAGCAGATCGTCCCAGCCCTGAATCGGCACCTGGAACACGTCGAGCGCGTTCAAACCGGGCTCGGTCGCCAGGAATAGAGCGCTCTCGGCATGCGAACAGAAATCGCTTTTCCCAATCTTCGTCTGCCCGTACGTGAGCACGGTCAGGTCCGCCAGGTTCGCCTTGGGTGCGGTCTTGGCGCTCGGTAGTAAGGCCATTTTGATGAATCTCCTTTAGAAGGCCGGTTCGGTCGTTGTTGCGGGTAACACGCGCAGTTCCTCGTTGGGCGCCACGCGCTGGTAAAAGTTGTCGATCACGTTCGGATTGCCGCTGGAGCGGCAGATAGGAAAGTAGGCGCAGGGCCGGTGGTAGTTGAAGCAGAAACTGGTGTTCTGGTAAAAGACGCCGCGGCGGCGGGCATCGAGAAATGCCTGGGTCAGTTCCCAGAGTTCCGCGCGAAGCGTGTCAAACCGGTCGCGCGACAGGTAGAGCATCTCCCGGTGAAACATTTCCGGCTCGGCGTACTTCTCTACGAGCCGCGCCTGGAACTCTTCATCCGATTCGGCAAGCCTGCGCTTGGCCGTGGTCTTGCCGGTCTTGGACTTCGCGATCAGCTCCGCTCGCCGGGCTAAGTATTCTTCTTCGGTTTCACCTTTGCCCTGCTGCAGCCGCGCCTTCCCCAGGACGTTGTAAATGACGCCCGTGATCGGAATGCCTAGAGCCTGCTCGACGTAGTGAGAGTAGATGGCGATTTGGAAGTCGGTCCACAGCCGCTCGAGGTAATCGGCGTCGATGATGGCGGCGGTTTTGTGTTCGAGGATGTAGTGATCGCCGCCGATGCGGACGATCCCGTCGACTTTGCCAGCGAGCAAGAAGCTCCGCGATGCCGCACCCGTTGCCGGATTGATGATCGCGCCTTCGAAAGTCTTTTCCAGTGCGACGATCTCGAACTCCTCGTGTGGATAACGCGTGGCGTAACCGGTCATGATGGCGCGCGCCAGATGCCAGTCACGTCGCGCATTGTCGTCGCTGACACGACCGGCGCATGCGCGGTCGAGTAAGGCGATGACCGCATCGGGGTCGCGAGTCTCGTGCCACAACTGCAGGCACTCGTGGATCAGCGAGCCGAAGCTCAGGTTCGGATCCTTGTCGCGGGAAGCCAGGCCGACCACGTAGCGGTATTCACAGGCCTTCCGGCAATTCCGGAAGAGCGACCACATGCTGTATGTTGAGGTCATGGGGAGGGCGCTCATCGGGCACCTCCGGCTGCAAAGTAGTTCGGCCCAATGCCTGCGGACAAGAATGCCTCGCGAATCTGCTGCTTCCGCTTGCTGATTGTCTGGCGGGAACAGCCAAGTGCTGCTGCGGTTTCGACCGCGGAGTGCCAAAACAGTGCAATCGCGGTCTCTTGAAGGGCGCAAGGTAGCGGAGCAATCGCACGTTCCATGTCAATCCGGAACCGACGGAGCGATGCGGTGCTTAGGCCAGGGCCTGTTGCCGGGATGTCCTGTTGTCGTCGGCCCTCAGCCAGGCGGTACCGAAGGATGGAGGTCAGCTTTTTGTCCATCACGCGCGAGGCGAACGTTCCAACAGAGGCCTTTTCGCTATCGAACTTCGGCCACCGCGCGAGGAATACCAGAACGAGCTGGCTCTCTACGTCCTCTTGCTCATCGACTCCCAGCCTGCACCGGCGAACAAAGCCATGCGCCTTCCTTGCTGCGAGATCCCGAACAAACGGGAGTGCCTGATCGAGAGTGAGGTCAGGCACGGTGACCTTCCTGCGGTGTGCCGGGCACTGTGCCGGCCACCTCGACCTGCATGCTGAACGGAAGCCCATGCCGCACTTCGAGCTCTCGGATCTCGCCGGCGTCCACGTTGCGAACGTGGGCGAAGAACTCGGCGACCTGGGGCCGGAGCTCGGTGTTGGGTTCGAAGGGCTTGCCGGTGTTCGGCGGCGTCGCGAATTTGATATCGCGCACGGCGGAAGGCGATGGACTGAGCACCAGTTCGCCATTACGGATTTGGAGGTACTCAAAACGGCCGAAGCCGAGTTGTCGCATGGCGGAGACGAACGCCGCCTCGGACGGAAACAAGTCCGGGACTGTGGCGGGCCGGGTCATCGAGTCACCTCCGCGATTCCGCCACCCGCCTGTCGGCTCAGCAGCCACTCCTTAACGTCGGACGGGGCATAGCGGATCATCTGCCCGATCCGGTGGAAACGGGGGCCCTTGCCGTCAGTCCGCCAAGTTCGGAGTGTGCCCAGAGATACGTTGAGTCTCTCGGCCAGTTCCTTCTCTTCGAGTAGTCTTTCTAGGATTTTGTCGCTCATTTCGCTTGTCCCCCACGCTTTGTGCGTGTTTGGTACAAGGCGATGATCCTCTGCAACCGCGTAGGCGGCGCAAGGTAGGCGATGTAGGCGGAAAAGTAGGCGGCGTTGCTACTGGCGGTTGCGGAGCCGGGGATCTGCGCGCAAGGTCTCTTCTATGCGCTTGGATTTGCTGGATTTGTCGGCCAGTGTTCCCCTCATCCATTTGTAGAAATCCGATTTGTGGACCTTGGCATCCTCATAGATGGCCTGGTCAGTGTAATCGAAATCCTGTTTGTACTTCTCGACGACGGAGTGGCGCAGATCGACCGGCGTTGGGGGAAACTCATCACTCTCCGTTGTCTCCATTGCAACAAAGCGACCGTCTTCCGACAGCCCAACCCGCTCCTCCAAGGAAATGAATGAGCTCTTGCACCTGCCCAGAACCTCTCGCAGATCGACCGTCAGAAAAGTGCTGGTTGGCGCCACCGCAACGAACGAAGTGGGGCAGGATATGGCGACCTCGTGAATCGCGGAACGGAAATCGCAGCAACGGCTAAAGACGAAAAGATAAGCGGGGTTGTTCCGAGTCGAGCGGCTGTTTGAGACGCCGAGAGCCCATACTCCCGGCGCCCGGACCTGGGAATTCTGAATTCGAAGAGCGAGCGCCTTCGCCAATAGACTTAACAGTGCTTCGAGATTTAGCCGGTAGACGAGCGCGTCCTTGGAGGACAGCGTCAAATCCTCGCAGAGTTTGTGGGGATGCCGGCAAATGGCCACAAACACGCCGTTGCCGGATTCGACGATTGCACGCGGGCAATTAGCATCGCGCGGATGAGGGCACGGATAACTTGCGGCGAAATCGTCGGTAGGCTGAAGGTGCGGCACGATCAACGCGTAGTCTTCGCCGCAGTGATGCTCCCAGGAGGCGAGCACGTCGCAGATCCCCGGAATCCGCTCAAGCGCCTGCCAGAGCCGAGTCAGCTTCCGCATTATCCAATCTCCCATCGATCAGGACGAACCCGCGAGCATGAAGCCAGTCCTCGATCATCATCGCCTCTTCGCCACGGTTGTAGCCGGATTTGTTGCCGGCTTTGATGGTGACGGTACGCGGCTTCTTCTCGCCGTCCAGTTTGATCTTGAACACCGCCTTGAGGATGTGCGCTTCTTGCTCGACCTTCCTATTGATCAGCACAAGCGCATTGAAAAGGTTCCCCGCACGGTGGATCTCAATGTGGTCGAAGGCGCCGCTCCAGGAGTACTCGATTTCCCGTAGCTCGACTTTGTCCATTCCGGGGATGTCGCGACAGTTTAATGCTGCGCGGCCGTCCTTCTTGAGGGGATTGAGGGTGTACTTTTCGGCGAGGACGAAGCTGTCCTCCCCGCCGAAAACGTGCCTGCCAAAGAGCGCCCGGTACTCACGCACGTCGGCGAAAGTGGAGGCGTTGATTCGAAGTTCGTTATGGACGACGTCATAAATCACGACGTCGGTCTTCTCGGGGCGGAAAAAGGTCGAGGTTGACCTCGGACCCTTTCGGCTGGGTTCGCGCTTGCAGGGTTGCCCGTGCTCAACGAGAAACCGGACTTCCCCTGCGGAATCGGTTCGCATGACCCGGCACCCAACACCACGCTTTTTCGCCTGGAAGTAGGCGTCGAGGGCGGCTTCGAGGGTCGCGAGGTCGTCCGGCAAGTTCTCGATCGCTATTGCTTGGTCGGGGCTGGCCGCGCGGAAGCTCTCGAACGACTTGCGCTTCTGGAAGAACTCCTGGTGATCCTTCCTCTCCAAGGCTTCTGGATGCGTGAGCCAAATGCGGGTGGCCAAGTCCAAGGCAGTGATCTCGCTGTCGGCATGGATTTCGTTCGCCGCAGCGAGGTCCAGGAGATCATCGAACCGGTCGTCCGATCCGAGGGTACTGATCAGGTAGAGCGCCTCCACGAGATCGCCGGGCATGTCTTCATCAGGCTGCGCGAGGATTGCGGCCAGTGTTCCATGGTCCATCTGCTCCTCTGGGTCCGTTGGCAGGAGGAATCCCTTCATGTTGAAGAACAGCCGGAACGGTTCGAGAAGCAGTAACAGGTTTGCAGGTTTGATCTTCTTCAGCAGGTCCGGCTGCGTGAAGCTTTTCAGGTTTAGTTTCGCCATCTACAGACACCTCAATAAGTTACGCGGTCTGTCGCGGCAGGTCTGACACCATTGATGCGCATCGAACGGGCAGCCTGGAGTACAACCCTTCGAATCTACAACGGCGAACGCTGAGCGAAGATATTCTCACAGTCCAAGTTACTGGGGCCCCTTGGGATGGAGCGCTTGCCAGATATTGACCCGTGGAAAAGAAATCGCCACGTTCCCCATTGACCGCGATTATAGCATCTGATATATATAGCTCAAGAGTTTTTTAATGGACCCAGAGCAAATCAAAACCGTACGGAACCAGTTGGGAATGTCGCAGCAAGCTTTTGCAGCCGCCCTCGGCGTTTCGTTCGCAACCGTCAACCGCTGGGAGAACGGGAAAGCCAAGCCGCAGAAGGATCGCATCGACCGGATTAAGGCCTTCCTCCATGGAGAATCCACGGAAGTGGAAGTACCGCTTTCCCTACCAGCGATGCCGGTGCGCCTGGATTTCGAAGGGGATGCCGACGCAGTGAAACTCGTGGTGGATGCCAACCGGCTCCAAAACGGCCATCTCTTCAATAAGGCGTTTGGCCTGGAGCTCTCCCGCGTCGTCCCCTTGCCGCACCAGAGGATCGCCGTCTACGAGCAGTTGCTGCCGCAGAACCCTCTCCGCTTCCTGCTCGCCGATGACGCCGGCGCCGGCAAGACGATCATGACCGGGCTTTACATCCGCGAAATGATCAACCGCGGCAGGCTAAAGCGGGCGATCATCTGTGCGCCCGCCGGGCTGACTTGGAACTGGCGGCGTGAGCTGCGGCACTTCTTTGATCTGGAATTCACGATCCTGCGCGGCGCGGATTTTGCAAAGGGCGATCCGCTGACGGAACCAGGTGCGGGGCTCTTCATCATCAGTGTCGACACCGCCGCAACGGACGCGGTGCGCGAGCGCCTGAGTGCGCTCAACCTACCAAGGTTCGACCTGGCCGTGTTCGACGAGGCTCACAAGTTGTCATGGGGTGATCCAAATCGTCCGGACAGCAAGACCCGGCGATACCGTTTGGCCGAGGCACTGAGCCAGCGCGCCACCCATTTGCTTTTGCTTACTGCAACCCCACACATGGGCAAGCGGTTCCCGTATTACGCCCTCTGGCGTCTGCTGGATTCGAAAGTCCTTTCCACCCAGGATGCCTTCGATGCCCTCGTTCCCGAGAAGCGCACCAAGTATTTCATCCGGCGGCTGAAAGAGGAGATGGTCGATTATCACGGGCAGCCGATTTACAAACCCCGCCTCTGCCAAACCATTACCTTCCGGCTGTCCTCAGCGGAACAGCGGTTTTACGACTCGGCTACCGACTACCTGAAGTGGAGCTACGAGAATAATCGGACCAGCAACAAGAATGCGGCCGCCATGGTCGTGGCTGTCTTGCAGCGCCGATTGGCCAGTTCCACCTACGCGATGCTCGAATCGCTCAAGCGGCGGCGGCAACGGATTACGGACAGCGTGCCCGCGGGCTCAGCCCAGGTTTCCCTGGAGAAGATCACTTCCTACTTCGACACCAGCACGGCAGACGAATACGGCCAGGAAGGCGACGGTTACGAAACCGAAGAGGGCGTGGAGAATCAGGCTCTCTCCCTGGCCCGCCCGGCGAACGCCAAGCAACTCCAGAAGGAGCTTGAGTACATCGATCTGGTGATGAGTCTCGGCGACCAGGTTCGAGAACTGCAGCAGGAGACCAAGTTTCTGAAGCTGCGGGAGCTGATCGAGTCCTCCGATTTCCGTAATCAGCAGTTGCTGATCTTCACCGAACACAGGGACACCCTCGAGTACCTCCGGCAGCGCTTCGAGGCGCTGGGCTACACCGGCCAGCTCGCTTACATCCACGGTGGCCTGGACGTCGAAGAGCGCGAGAAGCAGCGCATCTTCTTTATGCCCGCCGAGATCCGGCGGGAGCAGGGCATCAAGAATCCAGATGCTCCGGTCGCGCGGTTCATGCTGGCGACGGACGCCGCCGGTGAAGGCATCAACCTTCAGTTCGCCTGGATCATGGTGAACTTCGACATCCCCTGGAACCCCGCCCGGCTGGAACAGCGCATGGGTCGCCTCCATCGCTTCGGCCAGCGCCACGCCGAAGTTCGCATCTTCAATATGGTGGCCGAGGGCACGCGCGAGGGCGATGTTCTGATTACGCTGCTCAACAAACTCGATGAGGCGCGCAAGGACCTTTGCAGCGACAAGGTCTTCGACGTCATCGGCCAGCAACTGGAAGAAGTTTCGCTCCGTGACCTCATGAGAGATGCGCTGTTCGAGACGGCCCCCTACTCGGCGCAGAAGAAATTCGACTCGCTCTTTGCCACGCAGCGGCTTCGTGTGGCGATGGAAGAACAGCGCAAAACCGCTTCGACCTACGGCGACGTGGCCAAACGCCTGGGCCAATTGAACAGCGAGATCGAAATCGAACGCTTCAACCGCCTGCTGCCTGCCTACATCCAGAACTTCATCGACAAGGCGGCCCCCAAGCTGGGCATCCAGGTTGAGGGAGACGTTACCGAATCCGCCCGGTTCGCACCTTCAGGAGAGGCGGGCACCTGGCTGCGCAACCTCAGCTCGCGCTATCCCAACGGTCTTCCGGAGTTTCTTACCGTTCGCCGGGACTCTGTGATCCCCGGAATCGACAGCAGCCGCATCTGTTTCCTGCGTCCCGGCGACATCATCTTCGACGCTTTGTGCGACCAGGCAATAGCCAAGTTCCAGGGCGACGTCCAACGCGGTGTGGTCTTCTGCGATCCCGCGGCAGACCGCCCCTATTTCTTCGGCGTCTATGTCTGCCAGCTTGGAGAATCGGCTTTAGGCGATGGACGGACAGCCAAGACAAGTGGCTTCGACCGCCGCCTGATTGGAATTCGTTGGGACGAGTCCGGTGCGTTTTCGGCCGGCGCGCCGAATCATCTGCTCGCTCTCCAACCGGCGCCGAAGTCGCTGCTCTGGAAAGCGGGCAATCTGTTGCTGAATCCGGAGGAGAGCGCAGCCCGTGCCGACTCATATGCCCGGATGCTAGCCGAGACCACCTATCTCCAACAACTCCGCGCGGCATTGAGGGCGCAAACGGAAAGCGTGATGGATGATCTCCTGCGTGGGTTCGATTATCAGGGCGGTGCGCTGGCGGAAAAGCGCAGTGATCTGGCCCGACGAATCCGGCTGGGCGAGGAAGACCTAGTTACGCAACTGGAGGAAGTGAAGCAGCAACAAACGCTGCTGGACGCCGAGAAGGCGGAAGCCTTGCTGTATGAGCAAAGGCGCCCGGACCTCGTGGACGTCGTGAAACTGGAGCGGATCGCGCTTGCCATCGTTGTTCCCGATCCGACGCCGGAAGCGCGCGAGGCTTTTGACAAAGACATCGAAGCGATTGCGATGCGGATCGCCAGGAACTTCGAGATCGACCATTATCAGGCTCGCGTGTTCGATGTCTCCTCCCCTCACCTCGCGCGCGGCTACGATCTGGAGAGCCACCGCGCGAACGGCGACAAAGTTGTAATCGAGGTTAAGGGCCGCGCCGGGCGCGGGCAGGTCCAGCTAACCGACAACGAATGGCCGACGGCCGCGAACGTTCGAGAGAAGTACTGGCTTTATGTTGTCGTTGATTGTGCGACCGACCCAAAGCTCTTCCGTGTGCGGGACCCAATCCGGCTGGCCTTCAAGACGCGGCAATCCTTCAACATCAACATTGGCGATGTGATCAAGGATGCAGAACCCGAATGATGGGTAAGTGCCAGGTCGAGGGGCTGATCGAAGAAATGAGCCTGAACTCAGCGCTGGAGGTCTAACGTCTCAATGCCGAATCTTTATTCCATCCAATTCGAAGTCGTTACCACCGATGGGCGGAGAGCAGATGCCCTGCTAACTGAAATCTTAAATCGCGTCTCCAACTGGGTGGAGGAGAAGTATACCAGGTCGTGGAACAGCTCATGTGCTTTCCCGTCGGCGAACACGATGGCGGAACCGCTGCCAGGTCATTCCATTCACCACTCCCGTCAGGCTGTCGCCGGCGGAGCCCTGGTTCGCGTTCGCTGGATACATCCAGATGACAGGGATGCGTCGATGCGGTGGACCACCGACATCACCCTCGCCTGGTTGGATGACCGAATCCAGTTCGCCCTGCAGCTTGGCTCGGCCTCAACGTCCTTTGTGGTGCGTCCTGCCTGGATGTCGATCGGACGGCCGCGGGTTGTCACGGAAATACTAACGAATTACTCTTGCTGGGCCGGCCCGCGCCCCATCCTTTCCCACAAACAAGTGGTTGAGGCGTCGGATGTGCCGGCCTTCGTCGAGGAGATCCTTCTGGATGACAAACGAACTCTGCCTGTCGTCGTCGTGTCCCATGACCGGTTCAAGGATCAGCCAAATGTCGACCCGGATAGATTGCATCGTGAGCTTCTGGGGTTCGCGCACGTAGCGGTCCTCGACAAATGGGCTGCCTTCCGACTAACTGATAGCTTGGGCAAGTCCCTTTCTTGTTTCAACGGCTGCGTCCGAATCTACTGGCCGGGGCTTATCCGCACTTCTGATCCGATGGAGCACGAACTCTACTTTCAGGTACAAATCGAGAAGTTCGAGTTTTCAGTGAAGCCCCTTCAACGGCGGCTGTTCGTCTTCTTGTCGAAAGTTTCGGCATTCCGCTTCGCTGATGGAGAAGTAATTCGCGCCATCCAGGCGAGAATTGACGCCGAGCGGTTGGCCCAATCCGAACGGGCTCGTAAGCAGATTCAACAAGGAGCGAGCGACGCCAACACACTGCAGGAATTGCAACCGCTCCATGAAATGGCGATGGAAGAAAATGCCTCGCTTCTCGAACAGCTGAAGCAACTGGAGAAAGAGAAAGCGGACTTGGCACTCGAGTTGAGCACGGTCAAGTCTAACTGGAACCTGTTCCAGCAGCACCAGGCGCTCAGCTCTGAAGACGAGGCGGCGGCTGCTCAGGAACCGGAGGAAATCGAGCCAGAATCTGCGCTCGCCGCGCTGGAGCAAGCCGAGCGTGAGTTTGGCGAAGATCTCCTGGTCCTTGAATCTGCCAAGCACGCTGCCGGCGCTTCGGAGTTCGCACGGCCCGAAGAAGTTTACCAGGCACTGATGGCAATCAGGGACGTCGGGAACCTGTATTTCGACACCGTCCGCACAGGATCATCGATGGGCGGTTGGTCCGAGCAGCTAGCCAAGCGTGGCTTCACACAATATTCGCAGACCGAGAGTGACACGGTGAAGAACGACTACCGCAAGTACGGGCGATATCGGGAATTCACGTTTAACGGCTCCAAAAGGAAGATCTTCCAGCACGTTGATCTCGGTGGCGGGGACCGAAAGAACTGTCTCCAGATTTACTTCGAAGCCGACCGAAAGCTCGCCAGGATTATCATCGCGCACTGCGGGGAGCATCTCCCCTTTCCGCGACAGAGAACCTGATGCACTGATGGGATAGCGAGTTTTAGATGGGAGTAGAGGATTGAATCGATGAACGACAAGCCACGGCTAATCGAAGTAGCGTTTCCATTGAAGCAGGCGTCGATCGCCAGCGTCCACGAAAAGAACGTCAGACACGGTCACATCTCGACGCTGCACATATGGCCTGCGCGGCGGCCGCTGGCTGCGTGTCGCGCCGCGTTGCTTGCAACTCTCCTCCCCGATCCGGGAGACCCCGAGAAACGGAAAGAACTACTGGCCAAGATTGGCGGCAAGATCGTCAACAAGCCCGTCGAGGATACGGACGACGACGGAAATTGTGTTGTTGAAGACAAGGAGTTCGTCGAGGATGGAATTCTCGGATGGGGACAAGAGGATGAACATGCTCTCGCTGAGCTGCGAGATGAGATACGCCAATTTCATGGTGGGAGCGCCCCTAGGGTACTGGACCCGTTCGCCGGCGGTGGAGCCATTCCACTTGAAGCGATGCGTTTGGGGTGCGAGGTAACCGCGTGCGACCTGAGCCCTGTTGCCTGGTTCGTTCTGAAATGCACTCTCGAATACCCACAGCGGTTCGCGGGGAAAACCTGGGCCTTGCCAGACTTCGTGAGGGAATGGCCGGACTTCCTAGAGGATTTTCTGGCCGGGAAGTCGAAGAAGCGTAAGACCAACCGGAAGGCGCATTTTACTGACCCCACACAGCTGACCCTGATGAATCTGCCGGAAGCAGATCTTGCCTGGCACGTAAGAGCATGGGGCCAATGGGTGTTGCAGCGCGCCATGGCCGAACTCAGTGCGCGATATCCAACGATAAACGGGGAGCCTACCGTCGCCTACCTGTGGGCGCGGACTGCGCGGGACAAGGCGAGCTCCGGCCAAATCCCACTTCTCAAGACCTTTTGGCTTTGCCCCAAAAAGGGTCGCCGAGTCGCTGTGTTGCCGGTCCCTAAGGAAGACAAATCGGGTGTCGAGTTTCACTTGCTTCAAGAGTCAGACCTGGCTGACCCACAGAAGGTGATTGACCAATTCTCGTTCTTGAAGAGTTGGGATATCACACCGATCAATTTCTTCGATTTCCTCAAGGCTGGCACAAAGAGTCCTTCGGGCATATGGAGCCCCATAAGCGGCCGCCCCGGACTTATTGCGTTGACGACAGATGACCTTCGTCGCCAGGGAAAGCAAGGCCTTTTAGGTGTTCAAATGACGGCGGCTGTAGTCGAAGCAACAAAGCCGGGCGGGAAACAGACCTACCGACGATATCGATTGCCTGACGCGGTTGAATTGAAAGCTGCTTCCATAGAAAAGGAGGAACTAGAATCCGTCTTCGCCAAAATTCCCTTTGGAATCCCAGACGAGCTAGTCCCGCTGGGAAGCAGCCGGCGAGGAGGGGGTTCTGCTTTCACAGTTCCTACCTTTGGATTTGATCAATGGTGCAAGCTGTTTACCAGCCGTCAACTCTTGGCGCTCGGAACGATCGTGCAGCACAGCCGAATGGCGGCCGACCTGCTACTGAAGCGCAATGACGAAGCCAGTGAAGCAATCGCAGCATATCTCGCACTGATGGTGGATCGTGTCGCAGACCGGAGTAGTTCGATCTGCACTTGGACGGTAACCAGGGACTCTATACGGAATACCTTCGCCAGATTTGCACTTCCCGTAGCGTGGGACTTCGCGGAAGGCGTGCCTATCGCTGAAGCATCCGGAGGGTATCCAGGCCAAATCGAATTAGTCGCCAAGTTCCTTGACCACTCGCTGAGGATGGGCATTGCAGCCTCAACGCCGTCAATTGCACGACGATCGGCAATCGTTCCGCAGTCCTCAAATTACGACGTCATCATCACCGACCCGCCTTACTACGATGCCATTCCGTATTCCGACTTGATGGACTTTTTCTATGTTTGGCTGCGCCGCTGCCTGTACGGAATCTCTCCAGACGTTGATGCCGCTTTTCACGAGCCTCTTGGACCAAAGTGGGATCACAAGACGAACGATGGTGAGATTATCGACGACTCAAGCCGCTTCGGCGGTGACAATGACAAGTCAAAGCAGGTTTACGAAGACGGGATGTTCCGTGCGTTCCTGGCGTGCAATGAGGCACTCAAGCCGGGCGGCCGCTTGGTGGTCGTTTTCGCCAACAAACAGTCCGATGCCTGGGAAACGCTAGTTTCCGCTATGATTCGGGCCGGCTTTGTGGTTGACGGAAGCTGGCCAATTCAGACCGAAATGCCCAACCGCACGCGAGGCGTCAGTTCCGCTGCATTATCCTCTTCTGTCTGGATAGTCTGTCGAAAGCGCGAAAAGACGGTCCCGGCGGGATGGCAGGAGCAAGTAATCGATAAGATGAAGGCCATCCTGTTCGATCCGCGAGAGCCGCTAGGCGGGGTCAATATTCTTCAGTACTATTTTGACCTTGGCATTCAAGGTCCCGACTTCATCTGGGCCGCTCTCGGACCTGCCCTAGAAGCATACAGCGCCCATCCTTACGTCAAGAAGACCGGTGGCGGTGTGATGAAGGTGGAGGAGTTCCTGAGCGAAGTGAGAAAGCTCGTGCTGCATTTCAGCCTGGGAGAGCTTCCGGGATTCCGCGATGTCCAGAAGGAGACGCAGGGCCGAGGTGAGAGCCTCGAGATTGATTCCGTCACCCAGTACTATCTTCTCCACAGGGCATACTTCCGTTTGGACCCCACGCCTGCTGGGGCATGCATCCTATTCGCAAATGCCTGCGGGAAGAACGAAACCGAGTTGAAGGTGGTCTGGAATATTCTCGAACAGGGCGGCAAACCAAAGAAGGGGCGGCCGCGCAAGGAAGAAGACGAGAGCGAGGACGTCACGGACGACGCGCCCGAGGGCAAAGGGAATGAGTACCGACTGCTGGCGTGGCAAGAGCGCACATCCGCCGAGGGGCTCGGCGAAAGCAAGGCCGGCAACCCCGCACCCTTGATCGATAAGCTGCACCGTTTGATGTTCTTGTTTGATCGAGGACGAACGGTGGAAGTACAGCAGCTTTTTGAGAGATGGGGGCTCGCGAATGAGAAGGCGTTCAAGCCCATGCTTCAGGCCGTCCGGGAACTCGCGTTGCGCGACAAGCAGGAGGGGGAGCGCAGACTGGTCGAGGCGCTTGCGTCTCAGCTTCGGATGAACAGAAAGACCATCATGGTCGCCAACGAAATGAAGGAAGTGCCTCTGTTCGATTCGGTGGAGAATATCGGCCAGGTGCTGATCAACTAGGGAGCGGTAGAGAGAAAGCGTTGATATGAGCAAACAATCAGTTATTCAGCCGTGGAAGGCAACTTGCGAACTGCGCTCGGAGATCCGGGATCGGAAGTTGACGGCCAGCGACTTCGCCGTTGATCTCTACAAGGTGATCAACGGCTGGCCCGGCGAGACGCCTTTCTACTGCGATCCGGTGCGGTTTTTCAGCACGACCTATGCGACCCAGAACCTGCGCCAGTTCTGCAAAGTGGTACTGAGGAGGCTCGCCAAGGTGCCGGGAGGTGAGGCGGTAATCAACGTCGCCCAGACGTTCGGCGGCGGTAAATCGCATACCCTCACCACGCTTTACTACCTCACTACGCTCGGCGCGAAGCTGCCGAAGGGCGAGACGTCGGTGGGCACGATCCTGAATGACGCCCAGCTTCCCGACCCGCCGATTGCCCGAGTCGCCGCCGTATCGTTCGACAAAGTGGACTGGGTGAAGGGCTGCGACGTTGCGTCTCCTACGGGAGAGAAGCGCAGCTTCCGCATGCCGTGGAATCTCATCGCCTGGCAGTTGCTCGGCCAGCAGGGTCTGGACATTTTGGCGCGCGATGAAGCCAAGTCGGATTTCGACACGCCGCCCGCAGACACACTCTGGGCCCAGATCCTCAGCGAGGTGGAAGCCTCGGGCCACGGCGCGCTCATTCTCATCGACGAGTTTCTGATGTGGGCGCACGACGCGGCCTCGCCGGACTCAACTGGTCAAAGACAGGACCGTGGCCCGGTGTGGTACGACCGGTTCAAGAATTTCTTCCAGCGCCTCTCCCAGGCGACCGAGTCCTCTTCGCGTTCGTGCCTCGTGGTATCCCTGCTGGCGACGGACCCGCAGAAAAACGATGAGGTCGGGAAAGCAGTCCTCAATGCTTGCAACAACGGACTGAACCGCCAGGCGTCGCTCCAGTCTCCCGTCGAAAAGGACGACCTCGCGGAATTGCTCCGCCGGCGGCTGTTCACCAAGTTTCCCGAAAACCCCGCGGACCGTGAAAAACACATCGTCGCCTTTTGGCCGCGCATGAAGGCGGTCGATGGCGTTCGCGCCAAACAGCCGGATTCGCTTGACCGGCTGAAGACGGCGTACCCGTTCCACCCGGACCTGCTGGATCGTTTCTTCGGCAAATGGACCGACCTGGATCAGTTCCAGCGCACGCGCGGCGTCCTGCAGACCTTCGCCATGGCCCTGCGCGATGCGGAGCCGTGGGACGATTCGCCGTTAATTGGACCACAGGTGTTCCTGGCCGCTCCAGGGAAGGATGGCTTGAGCGAGGCATTGCTGAAGCTGGCTGAAGCGGCAAAGGACTCGCAGCGGGAAAAGAATCCCCAGTGGCCCACCAATCTGAAGACGGAGCTGCCGCGTTCGCTGGAGGCGCAGAAGGCGGATGCCGCCACTCTGGGCGGGCGGGAGATTGAGGCGGCTTGCGTCGCCGCGTTCGTCTTCTCTCAGCCGATTGGCGAACAAGCCGACCTTGCGGATCTTCGTTGGCTTCTGGCCGCCGCCTGTGAAATGCCCGCAGTCCTAAACAACGGGCTCATCGCCTGGTCTAAGGCTTCGTGGTATCTGGAGGAGTGTGACTCCACCGAGGCCGGCACCGGCGTGCCGAAGTACTGGAGGCTTGGCCCCAAACCGAATCTGAACCAGCTTCACGATTCATACAAGAAACGCGTGATCAAGCACGCGAAAAGCAAATTCGACGAACTTGCCGAGACAAAGTGCGCCCCACTTTATGAAGGCGCGGTCGAAGAAGGCATCAAACCCCACAAGCTGCCGGACACGCCTGCCGACGTGGATGACGACGGCCAGTTTCGCCTGGTGGTGTTGGGAGCGGATTATGCCGGCATCGTCGGCGATCCGCCGCTGGCGAAAGCTCAGGAATTCCTGCGTACACACTCTTCGCCGAGCGACATCCGGACGTACCAGAACAATGTTCTTGTCGCGACGCCCAGCGTTACCGGACTGCATCAAGCGGAGCAACAGATCGCGGAGTGGCTGGCTTGGGAGGAGATCGAGACTTCCAGCCAGTTCAAAGAAATGGACAGCTTCCAACAGAAGACTGTCCGGGATAAGAAGCGCGATTCGCTGAAGGCTGCGCAGACTTCGGTCAAGAACGCCTACGAGTTGGTTCTCTATCTGGAGAAGGATGGTTCGATCCAGGCCAAGAAGATCACCCTTGGCGCGCAGTCGCTCTTTGGCACGCTGATGCAGGAAACGGCGTTGCGGATGTTCCGCGAGAAGATCGACGCTGAGGCCATCATGCCCAACGGCCTGTACCCTGTTTGGCCGCCGACAGATTCGCATATCCGGGTCGCCGACCTGTATCAGCAGTTTGGCCGCGATCCACGGCTGCCTAAGCTCTTGAGCGGCCGGACCGTTCTCAACACAATCGAGGATGCGGTGCGGCGCGGGGTTCTGGCCGTGCGCTGTATCCGCACGGATCAGTCCGAAGCGTGGTTCTGGCACTCCGGTATCGAGGTCACGGATTGGGGCAAGAACGCTGAAGCCTGGCTGCCCGGACAGGCGACATTGAACGCACTCAGTTCGGGAGCGGTGATGCCTTCCGCCCTGCCCGGCCTTTGGCCGAAGACAGACGACGGTGTCAAGCTCTCCGATCTTTTCGCGTGGTTCGATGGAGCGCACTCCTTCGAGGAAGAGACTCAGCCAGGCTATCCGCCCGAGCTGCGGCCGATCCCGAAGGTGGATTATGCCATCGTGAAGAAGGCGGTATCCAAGGCCATCCACGATGGCGGCCTTTGGTTGGTCTATGGCAACGATAGCGTATTCTCCGAGGTGCCCACGGCGCTCCAGTTGGATGCCGACGCACTGATGTTCCGGCCGCCGGCGGCGCTGGTCGCGATCGACCTCCTGCCCATGGCACTGCCCGACGCGTGGACAAAGGACACCGAGCCGAAGACCACCGTCTCTGCGCTCTACGCCGAATTGAAGGCCAAGCGTGGCCGCCCGTGGCCGCCGAAGGCCTTCCTCGACAGCCTGAATTCCGCCTTGGGACAGGGTTTCGTTCATCGCGCGAGCGGAAGCGGCCCGATCAGTTCGTTGCAGCATGACGGCGCAACCGAACTGACGATCCGCAGCGCCGCGCCGAAGCCGCCGGAGCCGCCTCCCGTCCAGACGCCGGCGGGCCGGCGTGGATCGACCTTGGCCGTTCTGAGCATGTCGGAAATCCAGGATCTTGCTGACCAGATCCACACACTTTCAAAGCCGCTCGCCGGCATGGACCCGCAGATTGAAGTCCGCATCACGGTCAAAACGAAGGGGGATGGTGATCTGTCGCTGGCGAATAGCATCCTGGACAAGATCAAGGCGGGGTGGAAGCTGTGAGGGCTGCGACTTCCCTGACTCGACAGCTTAGAGTCTATGGAATTAGCTGCCGACCAGTGAGCCGTCACTGCGGAGCCTCAATATCCGTAGCACGATAAGAGGGCGATCACGACTTAATGATAAAGAATTGATTGTGCTGCAAAGATAGCAGCCACAATGATTGGCTTGGAGTATAAGATGAACTGTTTCCGAATGGTAAAAGATGTTCTTATTGAGTCGTTGAAGTATTGGAATGAAACCCGTGGTCTCTCTTCAAAGTTGATCAAAAACAAGATGGTTAATTACCTTGACCACATGACTACGGAATGGAAGTCCGGCGACCGACCAGCTATAAACTACGAAAAACCGCTGTGTCGTCTAGCATATGTATATCGTCATGTTGCGGCTAATGCAAACCTGTTCGAAACTGTACTTGGAACCAGTGCGAAGCTGCGAAACCTTGTAGAAGACAAACTGGCCGAGGGCGACTTCCGTGTCGCAGCATTCGGCGGCGGTCCAGGTACTGAACTTCTTGGACTCGCAAAGTACATTTCGAAGGTTGTAAAAGATGGCCAAGCGTGTCATGTTCAGTTTACTGCGACCGATCGCATTCAGGAGTGGTCGGATAATTGGGCCCGAATGGCGAACCACATCAGGAATGATGAAGACTTCAAGCGGGGGCGCAACGGAGTCGTTTTTGATACAACATTTCTTTCTCTTGATCTGGTGAACCCGCAGCCTTTCAATAGATACGAGTATCTTCTTAGGCAAGATCTATATATATTTAACTATGTTCTGTCAGAAACTATAGATGATATCGATAGCATTCAGGAAGCTATTAACATTCTGGCAGCATCGGCCGATACAGGTGCAAGATTTGTGGTAGTTGATAGAAGTCAAAAAGAAGTGCGATCGCTTGCTCGTAAGGCGCTGGTAGGTGCAGGACTCTCTGTGGGAAAGGACGCACTGGTACAGAGAAACATGGATTCAGATGAACAGTGTTCCGTTCTATCTTCGTGTAATAAATGGCTTGGGACAAGCCCAAGAATTGTATGGGATTCATTTTGGGTTGTTGGCACAAAACAGTGATCATCTCGGCCAGCTACAAGACGGACATACCGACCTTCTATGGCGAATGGTTCATGAATCGTCTTCGGGCTGGTTACTGCAAGATTGTCAACCCCTATGGACGCCAGGTGTCCAGGGTCTCCTTGTTGCGCCATCATGTTCAGGGGATCGTCTTCTGGACGAAGAACCTCGGCCCCTTCCTCTCCAAACTTCGAGAGGTCCAGGAACGAGGGTTTCCCTTCGTAATCCAGTATTCGATCAACGGCTATCCGAGGACGCTCGAGTTCTCTGTCGTCGACGCGAAGCGATCCGTCGAGCATATGAAAGTTTTGGCGGGAGAATACGGCCCTCGGACTGCCGTCTGGCGGTATGACCCGATTGTCTTCTCGTCCCTCACCTCCCGTGAGTTCCACCTCGCGAACTTCGAGAAACTTGCTCGGTCATTGCAGGGGTGCACCGATGAGGTGACGATCTCTGTCGCTCAGATCTACAAGAAAACTCAACACAACATGGACTGGGCGGCGACGGAGTTTGGCTTCACGTGGGAGGATCCGACAGACGAAGTCAAGCAGGTGCTGGTAAAGGATTTGGCCGAGTGCGCGCGCGCATTTGGAATGGCGCTCACGGTTTGTTCGCAGGAGAGGTTCGTGGGAGGCATCGTCGAGGAAGCTCGGTGCATCGATACCGGGCGGCTATCGGATGTGGCTGGGATGCCTGTGCGCGCGGCGCAAAAGGGCAACCGCCGGGAGTGCGCGTGCGCTGAAGCGCGTGACATCGGTGAGTACGATACATGCCCGCATGGGTGCTTGTACTGCTACGCGGTCCGCAATCGAGCGCTTGCCCAGAAAAGGTATGCTCAGCACGATCCCGCCGGTGAGTTCCTGTTTCCGCCCACAGATCCGGCGCCAACCGACTCCGGCCCCGATGAGCCATTTCAGATGGTCATGTTTGAGTAGACGGTGGTAGGTCAGGACTGGAGGCGTCCCGAAACGGCATCGTGCATCATCCAGCGCTGTGTGGGCCAGTCGACCACCGAAATAATAGGTCGCAACTGGCGCTCGAACAGAGGCACATTGGGTCCCGTAAGATTGCTGGCAAATAGAAGTTGCTCCTGGATGTCCGGCGCCAAATTGACGAGATTCATGATCTGCGTGATCCTGGCGCGTGTCACGTACCCCAGGCGAGCGAGTTCGGCATAGTCGCGGACCTCACCGCGGTCGACCATGTCCTGGAACTTTATGGCCAGTGCCATGAGCCGCGTGATTCGAGTCATGAGCGGCGGGCTACCAGGCTGCGAAGGGCTTGAGCCAAGCCGGCCGCGCGTCTCGCCGCGACGTTGGCGCACAGGCAGTGTGACCTCGATCTGAATGGCCCCGTCCTGGTGCGGTCCCGCCGCGGCCGCGGTCAGCACTTTCCTTGGCATAGTTCCTTCGCTCCTGCGTTGCTGAAATTGACCGTCACTTTGCCGGTCCGCCCGTCGTAGCCGACCTTGGCCACCAGCAGATGGATCATCTGCTCCTGCTCTTTGGTCGTCAGGGAGGACCAGACCGCGTCGAATTCGATCAGGGTGCGGCGGAGGTCGTCGGCGTTGATGTGGTTCGTGGCGAGGACGCCACGCTCGCCGGCAAGCTCCACCAAGCGGCACTCAATCCCCTCGATCTCGCGCTGGATCCCGGCCATGCGCTCGAACCGCGCGCCGGAGTCAACGCTGGTGTCCGCAGCTTCCCGCGCGAGGTGCTGGTTCAGTTGCCGGAGGCTTCGCCGTTGGGCTTCCGTCTCCTGGTCAATCTCCTGTCGTCTGTGCGCCATCTGGCCGATGGCCTCGGCGGCCACAGCTTCGGCGAGCTTGGGATCGGTCCCCAGGCGGCGAATGCTATCGAGGACCGCGGATTCGATCGCATCGGCCGGCACGGACTTTGTCTCGCAGTTCTTCCATCCCTTCTGCTGGGCGTTGTAGCAGACGTAGTAGCGGTATCGCTTGGACTTCCGCATCGTGTAAGTGTGCATCATCGGGGTTCCGCAGGGCACACAGAAGAGCACTCCACGCAGCAGTGCCCCGAACTTGTTGCGGACGCTGGCGCCCTTGTCGATGTTGTTTCGATCCAGGGTTTCGTGCACGCGATCCCAGATGTTCTGATCGACGATCCTCTCGTGCTCGCCCGGGTACAGGCAGCCTTTGTGATCGACCATCCCGGTGTAGATCGCGTTGGTGAGCATCCCGTGCATGGTCCCCTTTGCGATGCGCTGGCCTCCTCGGACGTGGCCATCCTTGGTAGTCCACCGCTTGGTCACGATGCCGCGTCGTTCGGCTTCCTGCAGGACCGGCAGCAGGGATCCGAGTTCCAGGTAGAGTCCGAAGATCGTTCGAACCTGCCCAGCCTCCTCCGGGTTCACCACCAGCCGTCCGCCCTTCGGATCGATGTCGTAGCCCAGGACCGGATTGCCGCCGATCCACTTGCCTTTCCGTCGCGCAGCCGACATCTTGTCGCGCGTGCGCTCGGAGATGATCTCGCGCTCGAACTGGGCGAAGGACAACAGGATGTTCAGCGTTAGGCGACCGAGCGAGCTGGTCGTATTGAACTGCTGGGTCACGGCCACAAAGCTGACGTTGTTCCGGTCGAACCCTTCGACGATGCGGGAGAAGTCCATCAGGGACCGGCTGAGCCGGTCCACCTTGTAGACGACCACGCAGTCAATGGCCCCGGACTCCACGGCAGCAAGGAGTCTCCGGAGTGCGGGTCGCTCCATGTTGCCACCCGTGTAGCCTCCATCGTCGAAGCGATCAGGAACCAGCAGCCAGCCTTCGGTCTTCTGGCTGGCGATGAACGCTTCGCCAGCCTCCCGCTGGGCGTCGAGGGAATTGAACTCCTGCTGGAGCCCTTCCTCAGTGGACTTGCGCGTGTAGATCGCGCACCGCACGACGCGGTTCTCAGTGGAGCCGTTCTGACCGTTGGCGACCGAGCGCGCCGGGCTGCGCGGAGCGCTATTTCTTGCCATGGTTCGCCTCCTCGGTCTGCGCCAAATTGAAGAAAAGGAAGCCGTTCCACTTCGTTCCTGTTACTTCGCGGGCGATTGCGCTGATGGACCGATGTAACCTGTTGTCGAACTCGAACCCGTCCGCGAGGACTTTCACGATGATCCGCCGGCCTTTGTACTCCCGATCCAAGTAGGATCCGGGCGGAGGCAGCCTCGAGTCGAGTTCACCGGGGATCTTGCGCGTAACGCTCAGTTTGGGATCCAGACTGGCGTCCTGGCCGAATCGGGAGCGCGGTGCCCGGATGCGCAGGTCGGCGTCATTGGCGATCTCCAGAGCGCGGCGGCGCGCTCGCTCGGATAACCCGCCTTCTGCTAGTGCCTGGATGCGCCAGGCGATCCTCCGAAACAGGAACTGCTTGTGGTTGGATCGGGACTCCTCTGCAAACACCTCCAGGTACTTCTGGCGCAGCTCGCCGACGGTCATCCGGATCAACTCGTCAATCTGTTTCCGCATTGCGGATTCCGTATCCATCGATTTCTCCCTTCTCAAGGCCGTTAACCTCGTGTCCATGAGGGCTCGAAGTGGGCTGGCTATCAAGTGGAGGTTGGCGCCGCCGATGATCGCGGAGCCGGAGGTAGCCGGTGGCGAGGAGACGGGCAATGGATCGGAGTTCCTCGGCTGGAATGCTCAAGACGGTTCACCTCGCTGTGGATTGGCACCACAACGAAAGTCCGCCTTGCGGTCGTTCCGCTGTCGAGTGGCTGAGAGTGTGTATGAAACGCACTCTCTGCTGTAAACATACGCAGCGAGTTCGAAAAGTGTAAACCAAGAGGAACTATGTTAACCGGCACACGTGGATCACGGAGCTCGCGAAGAGCGGGGCCGGTGGCCAGACCACTATGGGAATCGCCGTGCACGTCTCACGCGGGATGCTAGCTCGCTTTCGCACATCCGTATGGAAGTCAAGCGCACGCCCCTGGAAGGCATCGTGAGCGAGCCAGAGCCAGTGCCACAAGCCCAGCCAGCTCGCATCAGAACCGAATCCCGCTGAAACCAGTTGCAGATCGTTCAGTAGCACGCAGGGCCCTAACCAGCTTTCATCACTCAACGTCCCCACGTTTCAGGTTCGAAAAAACAAGGGGAATCGTCTCCTTCAGTTTCTTATACTCGCCACAGAATTCATCAGGATTCTCGGAAAGACGCTTCGCCCGTTCAATTGCCTCCAATGTTTCCTCGCGCGTGACGCGTCCCGGATGCAAACCAAGCTCCCCAGTTTTGGTTATGTCAACGTAAAAGGCCGATTGCTTCTTCCGCTCAAGCAAACCATCTGCAAGCTTGCGGGCCTTTCCCGTTGACCAATCGTCATCCTTCCAGGGCTCGCGGAAGCCAAATCTCTCAATTAGTTCATGACGGTAAATATTCAACGCGTCCGCAACATCAGGGGGGAAGAAGACTTCCGGCTCAATAGGCTCGGGATCGTTTGGATCGGACAAGAGATTTCCCTGCTCGTATCTATCCAGGCGCCTTTGCGACCACGCCATCCATTGATTGTGCTGCGCTTGATGGCGTTCTGTTCGCTCAACGCGGTTGTCCCAATCAAAGATTGGGAGCCATTCCAATACCAGTGCCAGCAGGTGTTTGCATTGGTGACTGGCCATCGACCGTTGAACCTCTGGCAGCCAGGGTAGGGCTTCGTCCAGGACAAGCCGGAGTAAAAAAGCCTTAGAGAACTCCTCTTGAGCAAGCACAGAGAGAGCAAGCGCGGTTGAGAACCGATCCCAACCAAACAGAAGTTCTGCATCACCAAGAAGCATCTTGCCGTTTGCTATGACTGCATCAATGGACTTTGAGAGGACTTCAGCTTTGGGCGGCATCTTACGTTTCCTTCGATATCAGTATGATGCTCTCCTCGTCGAACGATAAAGGATTCCCCGAAACCGCTGGGGCTGGATTTTCCAACCTGACAGGGACGACGCTGAATCGCGCGTCGGGGACCCTGAGAATGGGGCTGAGAATTGCGCTCACACGCTACACCTTCCGCTACAGTGGATGAATTCTGCGGTGAGTTCATTGGCAACAAAGCGCATTAGCCGCTTCCATCGGGACGGCTGTTAACCGGACGGATGTAGGTTCGGATCCAACCTGGCAGAGCGCGGGCGGCACAGCCCTCTGTTAACATTCGGCGCGAATTCGAAAAGTGGCGAACGAGGAGGACGGCGACGTTAACCAAACGCCGACACTCTCCGGCGCCGCGGAGAATACGGCCGAGAAGGGGAGAAGACAGGCTCGCGCACCTTGCCACGCGGACTCTCCTGGATCTATCGCGGAGAGTACGTGTGGCGGCAAACCACTGGTTCAATTGGGGATAATCTGCGAACTAGACGTGGGTGCGCAAATGGCGTCGCCGTCAACCACTGGGGACTTGAATTGCGTAGAGGAAAGAATTGGCTCCTCAGGTAGGACTCGAACCTACAACCCTTCGGTTAACAGCCGA
>CAIVVT010000114.1 GCA_903909435.1 uncultured Acidobacteriia bacterium
ATCTAACATTATTTCCAACCCGGGAGGGAGGAGTTCCGCCGCACATTGGTAGGTAAGCTGCCGCCCTTGATCGGTGGCGGTCCGGTACCGAAGCCAATAGACCTTGCGTTGATACGGGAGCGCCTCGCCGCGATGACCCCCGACTCCTGGCGCGAGATTCGAGATCAGCTCGTCGAGCCCCTCTCTGCTATGACCTCGCAGCCGATCGACGTGCCCGGCGGGGCAATGCTGTCGGGTGTCCGTTGACAGCTTGAATACGCCTTGTACTCCGCGCTAGGTTCTTGGGCTATGCGTACCCTTCTTCTCTGCTGCATTGGTCTCGCTCTGGCGACTATTCTTCCTGCTGCCAGGGAAGATGAGGCTGTCCTGACCGTTTCCTATGCCGGAAAGTCGGTCAGTTTCACTGCGGCCGATTTGGCGGCGATGCCCCATCAAACCATCTCAGCGCTCGATGGACACGATAAGAAGACGCATGAGTACACCGGGGTTCCCGCAAGGGATGTTCTGTCTCGGGTGAGTGTGCCGTCCGGCGAGAAGCTCAGAGGACCGTTTCTTCGCCTCGTGGTCATCGCCCGGACAAAGGACAACTATGAGGTGGCTTATGCCCTGGCCGAGTTTGATGAAGCCTTCAGTGACCGCACGATTCTGCTGGTTGACCGGCAGGACGGCAAACCGCTCTTCCCAAGCACGGGCCCAATCCGTTTGCTGCTTCCCGGAGACAAGCGCCCGGCTCGCTGGGCCAGGATGGTCAATTCGCTGGAAATCGTTCAAGTCGGAGAGGACCGGAAGTAAGATTCGGAGTGGTCTGAGCGTCATTCCGATTGCCGGAATGGGAGCTGTGCGTATCGGCTAGCACCCTACGTTACGGCTTTAGATGTAAAGAGGTTATGGCCAGCAACGAGCCGATACTGATGACGAGCCAGAGGGTAAGTCCGCTCGCCACGGTTCGCCAGCCAACTGCCTTGAGGGCGCGCACGGAAAGCGACGTACCGATCAGAAACAGCACCAGGATCATGCCCCGGCGGGCGACCTCGGAAAGATGAGGCGCCCAGCCGTAAACCATGGGGACATAGCTGCTAAGCAAAGACGCCAATAGGAAAAAGCCAATGAACCAAGGCGCTGCGATTTTGAAGTTCCGGTTCTTTGGAGAACCCTCGGTCGTGCGCTTTTGCCGCCTGCTAAGACGGAGGGCTATGGCAAGGGTTAGCGGTACGATCCACAGCGTGCGTGACAACTTCACGGCTATGGCCGTCTGGAGTGAATCTTGGCCATAGCTCATGCCGGCGCCGACCACCGATGAAATGTCGTGGATGGCAACGCCCGCCCAGAGGCCGAACTGGGCCTGGCTTAGATGCAGGAGGTGACCGGCTACGGGGAAGACGTAGAGTGCTACCGCGTTCAAGAGGAAGATCGTCCCGATGGACACTGCGATTTCGGCCTCCGAGGCACCGATGACCGAACTAACGGCAGCAATCGCCGAGCCGCCGCAGATGGCCGTTCCGGCTGAAACCAGGAGGCTGGTTTTTGAGTCCAACGCCAACCGGTGGCCGAGCCAGCGGCCGAGCAGCAACGTAGTGCCGATAGTCGTGGCGGCGAACAACGAACCGTCAAATCCCAGCCGAAGTACCGCCGGCAAGTTCATGCCAAAGCCGAGGAGGACCACGCAAATCTGAAGAAGCCATTTGGTGACCTTGTGGTTCCAATGGGCAAACGGATGCCCGATCAAGAGAGCGAAGAGGATGCCGGCGACGAGCGCGGTCGGCGGCGTAGCCCAGAGAATCAAACCGCTCGCCACCGCAATGAGCGCAATGACCCGGGCGCGGTGCCCAGGGAGGGTCACCGAAGCCTGTGATTGAGCCAGTTCGCGGACTTCCGCTGGTGGTG
>CAIVVT010000115.1 GCA_903909435.1 uncultured Acidobacteriia bacterium
GGAGCACGGAGTCGAGCTCTCCCTCGCGCATGCGCTCGTTCGCAGCGATCACCCCCTGCATCAGGTGCAGCAGGTCCTGTGGGCGCGCGCCGATGAATTCCGGAAGTGGATCGCCCTCGGGATCCCGCTCGCCAAGGAAAACGCCGTCCGGCCGCAGGCCGGCCCGTGAGAAGCGTGTCCTCGATCAGCACGGTATGCAGGCGAAGGATTTCGTCAAGCGTCAGCGAGTTCTTTCCGGCCTGCAGCACCGCGCGTCCCCACCGCTCCAGCCAGCCTCGCGGCGGCTTTTCACCCTCGATCTCGAAGCTGGCGCGGCTGTCCGCCAGCAAGAGAAAACTAGCTGCGCGCGCGAACACGTTCGCGCCGGCGCGGCCAATGACCTCGTTCGCCTTGGTTCCGAGCGCGCGCGCGCCGAAGTCTATAAGCGCCTGCGTCCTGCGAATGACCGGGCAGAAGGCCGGCGTGCCGAGCAGGTTATCGCGTACCTTGTGACGACGGGAGAGCCGCGGCGCCGCGGTGAAATAAAGGCGGTCGTCGAGAAGGTCGGTGAAACTTGCCTCCGCCGCGTCGGGAATGTCGAGCGTCCGGCCAGTGAGGAACTCATAGAGGAACCAGGCGCGCCGGTTGGGTGCGCCGGTCGGAGCGCTGCGCACGTACGCGGCGACGGTATCCGGCGGGACGGCTTCGAAGAGGCGTTTCAGGACGAGCAGGTCGAGGTCTTCATGGCGCAGCGCGAATCCTAACTGGTCGCCGAAGGACTCGCCGGGCCAGTACCGCTTGTCGAAGACGTTCCATCCCCTCTCCTCACGGCGGCTCGCCTTGACGTGCTGTCCGGATACGGCGCTCGGGCGGCGGACAGGGCCTGAACGCCAAATGTCTGTACTAGGGCCGCCCAGCCCGCCAGCCTTGTGTCGGTGGGCACCGTCTTCTCCTGGAAGGCTCTGGCGTAATCATCATTACGGGGGTGATTCTCAGCGGCCACGGTCGAAAACTCCTCTTCTCGGTCGAAAGCAAACGATAATTTCGCTTTCTGGTCGAAAACCAATATATGTGATTTCAGGTCGAAAACCAATTTTTTCGGTCGAGAAGAGCCTCGATTTTACAATCAAGGTCGAAAATAACTATGTATTGGTGTCAGGCATGGCTTCTTGCCGAATTCTTTGGCAGCCGGAAACAGATTGCCAAATTGAACGACCGTCTGCGGTTCGACATTGCGGGCACACTCAGGAAACCTTTCTTGAAGATCGACAACGCCGATGCTTCATGCGCTTTCGGCACGGAAGATGCCTTCGATATCACCCATTGCTATCGCGTTCTTCCCAAGCAGTTCCCCGTCTGTCCACCGGCTTGAGCGGACCATTTGTCCACCGCGCACTCCGTAATCGAGCGCAATATAAGAGGAGCGAGACGAAGTAGATCTATCGAAGAAAATTGCCGAATCGCTCATTAAAGTCTGATTGGTAACGATATGTCTTAGGGCAAGTCTGCGTTTTTCCTGATATCCAGACCGGAGCTGATTTGTACTTGGCAGGCAGTCTTTCGGAGGCCCCCATGCCATAACCCACAGGTTAAGAGACAGCCAGGAGAGGAGCGACATCTGTATCCGCAGCGAAGGAATGCCCTGGCAATCCGTATCGGCGGCTGATCCAGATTGCAGACAATGGGAGCAAGCAAGGCTGCCCGTCGACCGAAGGTAGACGGCACTGGAATCTGTAGACGGACCTCACCGTTGAGCAGCTCGATCATCTCATTGTCTAGAACGTATAAAAAGCCACCTCAGAGGCCCAGCTGGCTTTCCTGGCAATGGGCAAACACGTCTGGATCGTTCCCGACCGTGCAGCGTGAAAAATAAGGGGTTTCCGATTCAGTCGGCTATTTTGGCGTATCAATCTGTGGTTCTAAGAGCTATAATTATTTCTTGATGTCCGTTCCCTCCAGCACGCTTCGGGTCTTCGCCTCCAAACCGTTCATGCGTTTTGCGCGGCGATTTGGCATCAGTGATGCCGAACTGTGGCAGGCGGTGAATGAGGATTACGACGCGGATCTGGGCGGCGGGGTCTTCAAATTCCGGCTAGCGCGACAGGGAGAGGGAACCAGCGGCGGCGCTCGCGCCATCGTTGCAATGAA
>CAIVVT010000116.1 GCA_903909435.1 uncultured Acidobacteriia bacterium
ATGCTGTCCAAATCCGACGCTGCGGTTGCCGCCCCGCTTTCCGAAAAGCACAAGGTCGTCGCCCCTCGCATGGCCCTTATCCAACTCGAAGTCGATGCTCAGAATGCGCTGGCGCGGCCGGGTATCGCCGAGTTGTTCGGAATCTCGCTGCCCGGATCGGGCGACGGCTCGCGCACCCCCAATGCGAGCGCCGTTAGCCAGCGCAGACGCTGAACATTCGAAGCCAATCGGGGGGGGATCTGCGGGCGGCGCTCCAGAGCCTGGGCGGCCGCCCACGGGCACACCACACCGAACCAACGAAACCGGATTGAGGGTGAAACTCCACGCCAACTTGAATGTTCGAAGCCAATCGAGGCGCTGCCTTCGGGGGTGGCGGGCCGGGGAAAAAGATCGTCCACCCTATGTACCCCGCGTGTCACAAACAGCGCCGCGTGCGTTTCGGGCAACCACTTCTAGCGACGGAACCCTGAGAAATGGCGGATTGGGGGAACGCGCGCGGGGCGCTTCAAAGGGCATCTTGGCCTCAGATATCAAATCGGCCACCGCCTTCAGGCGTGCTCGTTCAGGCACGGGGCCGTGCCTACCTCTCGACATCGATGCGGTAGATCTCGTTCGCCGAATGGTCCGCCAGAATCAGGGGTTCCATTTCCGGAGTCCAGGAAACACCCGCGAAGATGTTCCCTGCCAGGCGGAAATCGTCGATCCTGCGGACTTCCTCCAGCTTGTGCGTGGCCACATCCACTCGCACCAGCCGGGTTGGTTCCGAAATCCCGTACACGAACTTGCTGTCCTTGGACCAGGACTGGAACCCGAACGCTTCAATATGGACCTCCGTCCAGCGCCCAGTTCCGAAATCGTAGAAAGTTGCCGTCGGCTGCCCCCATCTGAACACCACCAGATGATGCCCGTCGGGGGACCAGCGCGGGGAAGTCATCTCCTCCGAGCCGGGCACCATCCGCACTTCGCCAGTTTCCAGATCGACAATTGAAATGTGCCGGTCCTGCTTCGGGACGAGGTCGTAATCCCAGGGTGCGAAGAGCAGTCGCTTACCGTCGGGGGACCATGTCGGATCGAAGCCCGGACCATTCACGCCTTTCACCGGCTCGGCTTTCCCGCCGCTCGGGTCGATCAGGTGGATCCGGTGCGGCTCGCCCCATACGCCCTTCCTGAGAGCGGCGAAGGCCAGGCGCTTCCCGTCCGGTGACCAGCGGGGCTTGTCCGCCCACAGGCCGTCCTCCAGCAGGAGCTTGTCGCTGCCATCGCGCCGGCACTTCCACAATTCGCGCCCCGGGTAACTCACATAGGCGATCCACTGACCGTCGGCTGAGTAGTCCAGACCGTCGGCCGAAAGTCCGTCCAGGTAGGGCTCGAAATGATCCGTGTGCCGGTTGAGCTGCATCAACTCTCCATGAGTCAGGACTCCGCCCGCGTAAATCACGCGCGGATCTGTGGGGTCTTCCAGGGGTGACCCATAGCTCACCGATCCGGCCGTCAGGCGCTGCGGTTGCGGTGACCGCAGCCATCCGAGCCAGCGGCGGCTCCCGCGCGAATAGATGTCCCCCTCAGAGACGAGGTACAGCCGTTCTCCGTCGGGCGACCAACTTGTTCCACTCATCTCGCCTTGGAATTCCGGTAGAAAGGGTCGCAACCGGGTTCCGTTGGCGTTCAACTCCCAGAATCTCGCTGCACCCTGTCTGAGTAGGTTGAACTCGATTCGCTCGCCCGAGGGGTGCCACACTGTGTCCGCAGGCAGCTTCCAATCGATCCGGGCCAGCAACCGCTCCGGCCCGCCGTCCACCGGACGCGCGAACAAGCCTTCTTCTCCGGATCTCAGCACTGTCTTAAGGTCGGGGGAGACTGAGTAGTTGTTGCCCTCGCGAAGCTCACCGATCCGCCTCGGCTTGCTTCCATCGAACTCCGCCAGCCACATATCCCCCCGGCTCGCGCCGAATGCCGTCTGGAAGATCAGGAGGACGCCTTGCCGGGGGTCGGCTGGCTGCAACCAAGCCAAATACTCAGGGTTGAGGAACGGCAGTCTCTCCCGTCTCGGCTGGCCCCCACCCGTGGAGATGGACCAGAATTCGGTCCCGTTTCTGGTCTTGGACGCGCTCGGCGAATGCGATGCGGACGTATACAGAATCCTTCCGCCGTGCACAGCGATGGAATCCGGCCGGCCTCCGTAGGTCAACTGGGTCACTCGCGCCGTGGGTGCCGGGACCGGCCACAATCCCGTCACCGGGGCGGCCACCGTCAGGAGGCAAAATGCCAGCAGAAACCACGGATGGCGCACGTGCGATTGCGCCCGAGCCCGCTCGACCGGTGGAGGCAGTCCGGGCGATTCAGGCTCCTGCGGCTTAGACCGGTCAGTCTCCACCGCGGCTACAAAGCGGTATCCGCGCCGGGCCAGGGTCTCGATGTAGACGGGCTTGTCGGCAGAGTCGCCCAGCGCTTCACGCAGCTTGTTGACAGCTTTGTTAAGACTCTGGTCGAAGTCTACGAAAGTGCCATCGGGCCACAGTCGCCGTTGGAGTGCGTCTCGCGGCACGATTTGCCCGGCCTGCTCCAACAGGGCCGTCAAAACCTGGATCGGCTGATCCTGCAGCTTGAGCCGCACTCCGTGTTTCGACAACTCGCGCGCCTGCGGGTCAAACTCGAATACGCCAAACCGGAGCTTAGGCTGGTTTGGCCCCTCCAACATTGGACGTGCAACGCCTCCTCTGAGCGCGATTTCAAGCATCCTAGCACGGCTGGCGACGCTTTGAGACAAGGGAATCGTACCATTTAACTCATTTATTTTCAATCGAATGACGGGGGATGTTCTGGTTCACTTACTAGTCAGGACAGGTTCCGCTGCGGTCCATGGAGGTTCCCAGGGATCCCGCCCAATGTGGGGCCATGAACCTCACCAACGCGCTTCCCTGGATCCTCTTGATGGCTTCGGCAGCCTGCCCCGCACAGACTTTGACCATTCGCCTTTACGACCACGCCAACCTGCCTGCGGGCGAAATGGCCCGAACGACGGAAGTGACCACCCTGGCGCTGGGCCACTCGGGCATTCAGGTCAAATGGCTCCAATGCCGTGGCGCCGCCGCACCGGCGAGTCCGGACGCGACCTGCGACGTCGAGATGCGGTCCAACGAAATCACGATGCGGCTGCTCCCGCTGGCGCTGGACCCAAAGGACCCGCGTACCACGGAAATGGCCTGCGCCATAGTCAATAGTGAGGGTGGCCATTACGGCACCGTGTACGTGCCGGCGGTGCGCGCGACGGCCAAGGAGTTGGACGTGGCGGCCGACCTGTTGCTCGGCTTCGTCATCGCCCACGAGGGCGTACACCTCATGCTCGGACCGGCCCATTCGCGCTCCGGGTTGATGCGCGCCGGCTACAGCCGCAAGGAGGCAGGTGACCTGCAACGCGTCAGCCTGGGACTCACGCCTCCCGAAGCTCACAAACTCGCAGCGGTCCTCAAGGTGCCGTCAACCATGGCTTCGCTGCGCTGAGGGTGGGGGATGGATGCCAACCAGGGCAATCGATGAGCCGATTGACCCCGTGTCAAGGCACAATGGGAGGAGTGCCCGTGACACCACGCCTCGCCGTCCTATATGAACACCCGCGCTGGTTTGAGGGTCTGTTCTCCGAACTCCGCGCACGCGGGATCGCGTTCGAGGAGTGGAAGGCCGAGTCGCTCACACTGAATCCCGAGCGCATGGAGTGGCCCGATCTGGTTCTGAATCGGATGAGCCCGTCGGCGCGTTGGCGCAACCACGGGTGCGGGCAGTTCGCCGTGCTCGAAATGCTACGCCTGCTGGAAGCGCGCCGGGTGGAAGCGATCAACGGGTCCACCGCTTACGAGGTCGAGATCTCGAAGCTGCGCCAGTTGGAAATCTGCCGGCTCTGTGGCGTGGCCGCGCCCCGCACGCGAGCCGTGAATTGCCCGAAGTTGCTGGTTGCCGCCGCGTCCCAACTGCGTTTCCCGGTGATGGTCAAGCCGAACTGCGGGGGCGCGGGCAGCGCCATGCAGCGCTTCGATTCGCCGGACGAACTTGAGCGGTTTGCGTCGCAGACGGACTTTGGGTCGGACAACATCGCACTCGTGCAGGAGTACCACGCTCCGCGCGGGGGCTTCATCCAGCGTGTGGAAGTGCTGGGTCGCGAGGTACTCTACGCGATCCGCATCGAGGCGAAATCGTTCAATTTGTGTCCGGCTGACGTGTGCGCCACCGCGCAGCACAAGGTGGAGCGATTCGAGCCGGCGCCTGAAATCGCGACGGCGGCGTTGGCGCTGGCGCGTGCGGCGAAACTGGACGTAGGCGGCGTGGAATATCTCGAAGATGCCGTGACGGGCCAGGTGCTGTTTTACGATATCAACGCGTTGTCGAACTTCATCGCCAATGCGGAGTCCATTGTGGGCTTCAATCCGACTGCGCGTTTCGTCGATTATTTGGAACGCCGGCTGGACGCATTACGCTGGGCGCGGCGCTAGTGCTGAGTGGGGCGGCGCTCCAGCGCAGCGTGGGGCCTCCAAGCCCCGCGAGTCTCTTCTGGCTGGTCAGCCGACGCAGGAGAATCCGCCCGGCTCTGGAGCGCCGCTCCCCCCGCACCGGCCGTCCTTAGTGGCGGAAGTGCCTGACTCCAGTGAAGACCATGGCCACGCCCAGCAGGTCGGCTGCGGCGATCACTTCGGCGTCACGCACTGAGCCGCCGGGCTGGATGAACGCTCGCGCCCCGTTGGCGACCGCCGCCTCCAGGCCGTCGGCAAAGGGGAAGAACGCGTCGCTGGCGACCACGCAGCCGTCCAATGGCAGCACCGATTTCTTAGCGCCGATCTCGACCGAGAAAACGCGGCTCATCTGGCCGGCGCCTGCAGACAGCAACTGGCCCGGGGCGGCGTACACGATCGCATTCGACTTGACGTGCTTGCAGACCTTCCAGCCAAACTCGAGAGCGCGCCATTGGTCCTCGGTGGGTTGCGTTTGAGTAACCACCCGGGCGGTGTCCTGGCGGAACGTCTCCCGGTCGGGCGACTGCACTAAAATCCCTCCGGTGATTGCCTTGACGTAGAGCTCGCCGTCGCCCAGACAGCCCGTCACTTTCACCAGCCGCAGGTTCTTCTTGATAGTCAGTTTCGCGAGCGCCGCCTCCGAATAGGATGGCGCGGCAATGGCTTCCACGAACAGCTTCGCGGCTTCCTCCGCCGTATCGCCATCCAATTCGCGGTTGAAGGCCAGCACGCCGCCGAACGCCGAAACCGGGTCTGCGGCGTAGGCTTGCCGGTAGGCCTCGACCAACGTGTCCTGCTGTGCGCAGCCGCATGGGTTGGTGTGCTTGATGATGGCTGCGGCCGGCCCGCTGAACTCGCAGACGAGCTGCCAGCCCGCGTCCAGGTCCACAAGGTTGTTGTAGGAAAGCTCCTTGCCGTGCAGTTGCTCCGCCCCGGCAATGCCCGTCTCGCCAGCCGCGTACAATGCTGCCTGTTGGTGCGGGTTCTCGCCGTAGCGCAGTGACTGGCGTCGCGGGAGCACGATGCTCAGGTTGGCTGGCAATTCGTCGGGCTGCTCGACAAACTCGCCGTTGACGACTTCCAGGCGTGCCAGCCGGGTGGTGATGGCCGCGTCGTAGCGCGCGGTCAACGCAAATGCTTTGCGCGCCAAGTCCCAGAGCGTCTTCTTAGAAAGCGAACCCTCATGCGTCTCCAACTCCTCCAGCAGCGCCGGATAGTCCTCGATGGAGGTGACCACGGCTACGTCCTGGAAATTCTTGGCGGCGGCACGGATCATGGTCGGCCCGCCGATGTCGATGTTCTCGATCAGGTAGTCGATGGCGGCGCCCGGCTTGGCTGCGGCCGCGGCGAAGTCGTAGAGGTTCACCACCACCATATCGATAGTGGGGATATGGTGTTCCGCCAAGGCGGCCATGTGCCCGGAGTCGTCGCGCCTCGCGAGAATGCCGCCCGCCACGCGCGGGTGAATCGTCTTGACGCGCCCGTCGAGCATCTCGGGGAAACCGGTCACCTCAGCCACGTCTTTGACGTTGAGGCCGGCTCCTCGCAGGAGCTTCGCCGTTCCTCCGGTCGAGATCAACTCCGCGCCAAAGGCCGTCAGCCCTTGCGCGAATTCAACCAGCCCGGTCTTGTCGGTGACACTCAGCAGAACGCGTTTGATAAGAGCCATGAGATTCCCATTTTCCCATGCCGGGGCTGAAGTGTCTCGCGCATAACGAACCCCAAGTGCGCAAAGGGTTACGCCCGGGGCTACGCCCCGAGTTAGGATAGAGCCGTGGCACACAAGATTACGCTGATCCCCGGCGACGGTATCGGGCCCGAGGTGGCCGACGCGACGGTTGAAGTCCTCGGTACGCTGGGCGTCCCCATCGAATGGGAGCGCGTGGAACTGAGCGCGGCCATTATCGAGAAAGCCGGCGTCTCGCTGCCGCCGCACGTCCTGGAATCGGTCGAGCGGACCGGTGTCGCGCTGAAAGGTCCTGTGACGACCCCGATTGCGGGCGGATTCAAGAGCGTGAATGTCGCCATCCGGAAGCAGCTCGACCTGTTTGCCAACGTGCGCCCCGTCTTCACCCTGCCGGGTCTGAAGACGCGCTTTCAAGACGTGAACATCGACATGGTGATCTTCCGTGAGAATACGGAAGACCTCTACTCGGGCTTGGAGCACGAGGTCATCAAGGACGTCGTGGAGAGCCTAAAGATCATCACGCGCTACGCGTCCATGCGCATTGCGAACTACGCTTTTGCCTATTCGAAGAAGAACAGCCGGAAGAAGATCACGGCCGTCCACAAGGCCAATATCATGAAGCTCTCCGACGGGCTCTTCATCCGGTGCTGCCGGGAAGTCGCGGCCAACTACCCGGAGATTGCCTACAACGAATTGATCGTAGACAACGCGTCGATGCAACTCGTAATGCGCCCCGAGACCTTCGACGTGCTGCTGCTTCCGAATCTGTATGGCGATATCGTTTCCGATCTGGCGGCCGGGTTGGTCGGCGGCTTAGGCGTGGTGCCTGGAGCCAATATGGGCGAGAAGTGCGCGGTGTTTGAGGCGGTGCACGGCTCGGCACCCGACATTGCGGGGCAGGGCGTGGCCAACCCGACGGCGCTGATGTCTTCGTCGATTCTGATGTTGCGACATCTGGGCGAGGGCGTGGCGGCTGACCGGCTGCAGCAAGCGATTATGGCGGCTTTCCGCCAGGGCGATGTGCTGACGCGCGACCTCGGCGGGAGTGCCACGACACGGCAGTTTACCGACGCCGTGAAACGGCACATCGAAGCGTAGCCTTTTGTCGCGGAGTCCCCTGTCTGGTTCCTGGTCATCGGGGTATCTCGCCAGACGATCTGATCAGTCTGGACCATTGGGATGCATGGCGTTGTCCCCTTGTACAGGAGTTACCGCACTGCTGCCGGAGTTGGGTTGTGAAATATGGCTGACGAAACGAAGATTGGCACACGCTGGCAGGACTACGAACTGGACGCGATTGTCGCTGACTACTTCGACATGCTCGCAGGTGAGCTTTCGGGCCGTCGCCATGTCAAGGCCAGACACAGCTCTGCGCTAATGGCCAAGATTGGGCGGACTCACCGTTCAGTCGAGTTCAAGCACCAGAACATCTCTGCCGTGCTAGACGAGCTAGGCATGCCATGGATTTCCGGCTACAGTCCGAAACGAAACTACCAGAACGCCATCTTTGCTGCGATTGACCGATATCTGAGCCAATGTCCCGAGGCGCTTGAACTCGCAGCGCCTAGGGAGCCCATCGCCGCCACTCCAGTTGCCATTTTCGTCGAGCCTCCGGCGGTGAGGCCAAGTGGCACGGTGCCAGAGGCCCTGAGTCGGCTTATCAGGAAGTTCGACCCGGTCGAACGGGATCATCGAAATCGCGCACTCGGGAAAGCTGGGGAAGCATTCGTCGTTGACGTCGAGCGTCGGAGACTCTCAGAGCTGGACCGGCAAGACCTGGCGCGCAAGGTGCGGTGGGTTTCCGCAATGGACGGAGATGGGGCTGGTTTCGATGTCCTCTCGTTCGACTCAGAAGGACGTCAGGAGCGGCTAATCGAGGTGAAGACGACCTATGGATCAGCGCGAACGCCGTTCTTTCTGAGCCGCAATGAATGCGAACTAGCGAAGGTGCGACCCTCGGACTGGTGCATTTACCGGGTTCACTTCTTCGCCATGGAAGCGCGTATCTTCACCGTAGTACCTCCTCTCGGGAACGCAGTCAACCTCATGCCAGAAACTTGGCGCGCTTCGTTTTGACCACCTTCGTCTAAGGGGTGCCCAGGAATCCTCTCAAATACCATGGGGATATCCCCGGTGAAGTTCGTCTTCCGCGGGTACCTTGCTTGTCCAGTCGTCCCGGGCTAGTTTCTCGGCATCAATCCTCAGCCTGACTCAAGTCCATAAATATGAGTGCAACTATTTCACGCTTGCGCCCGTGCAGCTCGAACCGCCGCCAGCGGTGCAAGCGTAGCAGTGTTGTCCTGTGACGATCTGCCTTCGGTCAAGGGTTTCCAGGGAGAAGTCGCGAATGTGGGCCGGTGCACCGTGGTTCGTTTCCAGGCCCAGCATCTGATTGAAGTCGCAATCGTAAAGCGCTCCATCCCATCCGATCGACAAGGTGTAGCGGCACATCACGCCCGCTGCTGCCACGGGGTTATAGGCCTGCAGTAGTCGCGCCATGTAGTGCTCGTAGTTCCCACTGGCCTCCAGGAAATCGCGAAAGCGCCCGATTGGCACGTTTGCCAGAGCGAAGAGCGAGTTGAATTCGATGCCATATCGGCGCCGCAACTCGCGCCGGAAATCCGCTTCGATCGCGTGCTGGGCGGGCGGTAGGAACGCTCCGGCGGGGTTGAAGACGAAATCCAAAGTCAGCCCGCTGCCCGGCGCGCCGTAGCCCAGCGCGTTTAGCATTCGGATCGCCTCAATCGATTTCGAGAAGACTCCCGTTCCGCGCTGCGAGTCGGTCTGCTGTTCCAGGAAGTAGGGCAGACTGGCGACGATTTCAACCTGGTGGTGCGCCAGGAATTCGGCCAGCCCGGCCTGCGACGGCAGTAAGAGGACTGTCAGGTTGGAACGGTCCATGACGCGGCGGCCGAGTTCGCGCGAGCGTTCCACCAGGTAGCGGAAGTTTGCGTTCAATTCGGGAGCGCCGCCCGTAATGTCAACGGTGGGGATCGCCGTCTTCGCGAGCGCACCCATGCAGAGTTCCGCGGTCTCTCTGGTCATGCGCTCTTTGCGATCGGGACCCGCTTCGACGTGACAATGGCGGCACGTCTGGTTGCACAACTTGCCCACGTTGATCTGAAAGACGGAGATGCCGGTAGCGGTGAGTGGAAACAACCCGGCTCCCCGTAATTTTTCATCAAACAAAGGGAAAGCCGTGCTCACATGCTCACCTTCGCGGCAGCGTTACGCATTTGCAGGCCGTGGACCAAGGAAGCGCCACCGCGAATCGCACTGGCCACGTGCACCGCCTCAGTCATCTGTTCCAGGTTTGAGCCCTTCTCCAGACAGGCCTGCGTGTAAGCGTCAATACAATACGGGCATTGCACGGCATGGGCCACCCCAAGGGCAATCAGGCATTTCTCGCGCTCGGTCAGCGCGCCCTCCGCGAACACTGCGCCATACCACTCCGAGAACTTCCTCCAGAGCTCCGGCGCGTCCTTCCCCATGTCGCCAAAATGGGCGAGATCATCCGAGTGATAGTAGCCGGCCATCGTGAGCCCCCTTTTGCCAGACTCCATTCTAGCGGTACCCGGGACTGCATCAACCGTCCGATAAGTTCGGGCGCCCGTAGGGGAATGAACACAGGTGCGAAATAACCCAACGAATGTTCGCCGATTTGTTGCAGATCAGAGAACTGGGGTGCTAACCTACTACTCGTACGGCAAGCGCAGCCGAGCGCTGAGAAGCGAGCGGGGGAGCTTGGCGGGCCTGGAGAAAAGGGCCTGCGGGGCCGAAAGGGCTAAAAAGCCGGTTAGGCTGATAAAGCCGAAAGGGCTTGCAAAGCCGAGCAGAGCTTGCTAGTCTGGCAGATGGGCACGGGCAAAGCGGAGCGATAGCGGAAACGCGAGCAGCGATCTGCAGTTCCAGTCCGGGAGCCGA
>CAIVVT010000117.1 GCA_903909435.1 uncultured Acidobacteriia bacterium
CGATGGCGTGCCGCCACTTAAGATCACGACGCTGACATTGTCCTATGTCGAAGATACCGAACATCCCGACATTTACAGACTAATGCCTCAAGCCTTCTGAGTCTCACCGTAAAGGGTCTGGCCCTCTTTCCATCCGCTTTCCCAGATCACCGCAGCGTCGCTGCGGGGTTGATAGGGATTGGCTGAGATCGGTTGCCGCCGTTTCGTCGCCTCAACGCCCTCGCGAAAGGCCGCGAGCACCCAACCCCTTACCAGCTTTACAGGTTTGTGTGGGTCGGCCAAACGCGTACTCCAAGGAGAGCCCAACGAAGAGCAGAGTTCAGGGGTATCATAATCGGCCCACTGGCAAAAGCAAGCCGCATCGAACATTTGTCATAAAGGTGTCCTAACTTGTTGCCGACCGCCGCCATCGGGTGGAACGATGACCATCCGCGCTGGGACCGTATTCCTTGAAGCGCCGGATAACCGGCAATGAGTCAGTCGGTGCAAGTCCGATACGGTGAAGAAGTAGCGATTCACACTGGCCCCGAGCCGTGTGCCTTTGGCCGCGAGGCCCTGGGTGAAGCGTCGGTAGGGGAGAGCATAGGCCAGCCATTGAGCCGCGAAAGATTGAACGTTCTGGGTGCCGACGCTGTAAGGAAAGCGGAAGGCGAGACGGGAGGGCGCGTTACCGCGAGCGCCCCGACGACCCGGCGTGGTCTGAGACCCTGGCATGTGCAGAAGCTCATTGTGCGGGAACCGGGATATCTCTTGACCGGCCAAGAGGGCGAAAGCTCGACGGGTCCGCAGTGGGAAGGCGAGGAGCCGAAGCCGCTGACGCACGGTCGGGAGAAGTCTGACTCGGCCATAGTAGCAGGGAAGCCGGCGAACAATGCTGGGAAACCGGCAGCGGAGTTGGTGGAGCGAAGGGCGGAGACCAAGGGAAATGTGGGGCAGCAAAGCACGCTCCGGACGCAGGGCCGGGAAGGCGTGTCCCAGGCGCTAGACCGCATACGGAAAGCTGCGAGTCAAAGGAAGAAGGAGCGGTTCACAGCGCTTTTCCACCATCTCACCATCGACGCACTACGAGAGGCATTTTACGCCGTCAGGCGGCACGCGGCCCCAGGAGTGGACGGAGTGAGTTGGCAGGACTACGAGGCAGAACTTGAGAGCAATCTCATTGACCTGCACGAACGGGTCCATAGGGGAAGCTATCGGCCGCAGCCGGCCCGCCGACAGTATATACCAAAGGCAGACGGCCGGATGCGTCCACTGGCGATCGTCGCACTTGAGGACAAACTCGTTCAAAGAGCTGTGGCGACAATACTTGAAGCAATATTCGAGGAAGACTTCTTCGACTTCTCGTATGGGTTCCGACCTGGACGCGGGCAGCACGATGCGCTGGACGCACTCCACGTTGGGATCAACAGCCAGAAAGTGAACTTCATACTCGACGCCGACATCCGGTCGTTTTTCGATACTGTCAACAGGGAATGGCTCGCCCGCTTCCTGCGACACCGGATTGGCGACGAGCGCATCATCCGCCTGATCACGAAATGGCTCACGGCGGGCGTGCTAGAGGATAACACAATATCGGTTGGAGACGCAGGAACGGGGCAGGGTTCGGTGATCTCTCCGCTTCTTGCTAACATCTACCTGCACTACGTCTTCGACCACTGGGTCATCCGCTGGTCACGGCACGAAGCCCGAGGGGAAATGATCTTTGTCCGCTACGCGGACGATACCATCGTCGGATTTCGGTATGAGTCCGATGCCCGAAGATTTCATGATGCGATGCACGCACGGTTCAAGGAGTTCTCGCTGTCGCTGCACCCCGAGAAGACCCGGCTCATCGAGTTTGGGCGGTTTGCGGCAACACGCCGCGCCCGCCAAGGCCGCGGGAAGCCGGAAACCTTCACGTTCCTTGGCTTCACGTTTATCTGCAGCGCGACCCGTAAAGGGGAATATCAGATCAAGCGGAAGACCAGAGCAGACCGAATGCAGGCGAAGCTCAAGGAAATCAAGGAAGAGCTGCGACGGCGAATGCATTGGCCTATCCCGGAACTTGGGAAATGGCTAAGGCAGGTCGTCACTGGGTTTTTTGCTTACCACGCGGTCCCGACCAACTGGGAGGCGCTGGCGGCCTTTCGCTTTCACATCTCCGTCTTATGGAAACGGGCTCTTGAGCGCCGAAGCAACAAAGCGAAGATATTATGGAAGCGAATGGTGCAACTGGCCGACGACTGGCTCCCTAAACCGATAATCCTTCATCCCTGGCCCGATCAACGCTACGCCGTCAACCACCCAAGGTAGGAGCCGTGTGCGGGAATTCCGCGAGCACGGATCTGTGCGGGGGGCGCTTGGTAACGGGCGTCCCTACCGCGAAAC
>CAIVVT010000118.1 GCA_903909435.1 uncultured Acidobacteriia bacterium
AGGTTCGTTCCTGCGCAGTACGACTCATCACTTCGCCCGCGGGATTTTGCCTGGGCTTGTTCCGCCTTCGGTTTTGGAATCTTCAACCTAAGCTGACGCTTACGTCGCGCGGCAGCATTCCGCTTGGTTTGGTCCGACGACAGCGCAAACTGGACTGCACAAGTTCAATCCTTCTCCCGACTGGGGAGCCAGCGCGGAAGGACGCTACTCAAGGATTGCAGGCTCAGCGGCTTTGAGATGTAGTCGTTCGCTCCAGCGGCGAGGCAAAGCTCCCGGTCACCCTGCATCGCGTGAGCGGTCAAGGCGACAATCGGTACCCCGTGGTTCCGCACATTAGACGCCAAGCTCCGGATACGGCCTATGGCCTCAAGTCCGTCTAACTCCGGCATCTCCATATCCATCAACACCAGATCGTAGCTGCCGGATTCCAGGCAGGCGAGCGCCTCCAGACCGTTTGAAGCCGTATCGGCTTGGAACCCGAGTTTCTCCAGCATCTTCGGAGCCACGTGCTGGTTGATCTTGTTGTCCTCGGCCAGCAGGATGCGCGCCGGATGAAAGCGTCCGGAACTTGCGGCGGACACGGCCAGCGTCCTGGAGCCGGCGGGGCGGGTGGGAGGATGAAGAACCGCACGCAGCGTGCGCAACAACTCGGTTCCACTGACTGGCTTCTGCAGCGTCGCGTGGAAACCGAGTTTGCGGTAGAAGCTAGACGGTGCTTGTACAGCCATCGAAGTGAGTAAGATCGAGCGCAGCGAGGCGAGCCGCCGGTCGGCGTGGATCATACGTCCGAGAGAAGCGCCGTCCATGCCTGGCATTTCCATGTCGATCAGAGCGATTTGGAATGGCTGCTTCGACTCCAGTCCTTCGTAAAGTGCCTGCAGCGCGGAAGGTCCGCCGGCGGCGGACTGGGGCCGCATGGACCCTGCCTCCAGAAGTTGGGAAACGACCTCCCTGTTCGTGGCGTTATCGTCCACCAGCAGCACACGCAGGCCGGCGAGCTCACTGACCCACTCCTCCGGCTGGGCGGAGCCCGAACCCTGGAGGCGAAGGCGAACGGTAAACGTGAACTCGGAGCCGCTCCCGAACCTGCTGGATACGCCGATCTCGCCGCCCATGAGTTCACAGATCTGCTTTGAGATGGCGAGGCCAAGCCCAGTGCCGCCGAACTTCCGTGTGGTGGAGGCGTCCACCTGGCTGAACTTCTGGAAGAGCAGGCCGAGTTTCTGCTCTGGAATGCCTATGCCGCTGTCGCGCACGGAGAAACGCAGCGTGACCTGGCCGGTCTCGGCCGCTACCGCTGAGACTCGCACGGCAACTTCCCCGCGCTGGGTGAATTTGATGGCATTGCCGGCCAGGTTGTTGAGTACCTGGCGGAGTCGCGCCGGATCACCCCGCAGCCGGTTAGGCACATCCGGGTCGGCCGAGCAGATGAGTTCGATGCCTTTCTTCTGCGCGTCTAGCGCGTGGGCTGCCGCGAAGTTGTCGAGCAGGGAGTTGAGTTCGAAGTCGATGTTCTCGAGTTCGAGTTTGCCCGCTTCAATCTTGGAGTAGTCAAGAATGTCGTTGATAAGCGCGAGTAGCGTTTCTCCGCTGGAGTGCACCACCTCGGCGAAGTTGCGCTGCTCCGCCGTGAGGTCCGTTTCCAGCAGGAGTTGCGTCATGCCGAGCACTCCGTTCATGGGAGTGCGGATCTCGTGGCTCATGTTGGCCAGGAACGCGCCTTTAGCAATACTGGCTGCCTCGGCGAGGTGTTTCGCATTCTCCAACTCCCGCGCGGCGTTGCGGACTGCGGTGACGTCCCGGATCGTCAACAGGTGCGCCATGGGTTGGCGGCTTTGGCCGCGCAACCCGGAAAGGTGAACCTCACAGATGCGCAGTTCGCTGCCGGAGCGGACTTCGACGTCTCCGTCCTGCCGCGTCACTTCCGCCAATTCGACCAATCGCGGATATGTTGCGAAGGCTTCCCTGATCGGCCGGCCGATAATCTTCTGTCCGGTGAGTTCCAACAGTCGCTCAGCAGCGGGATTCAGCGCCAGAACCCGGTTCTCTGAATCGAACACCAGCACACCGTCCCGCATATCCTCGAAGACTCGGCGCCAGGCGACCGGAACGATGGCTTGAAACCTGTAGCGGAACATCACCCAGGTGATGCCGGCGGCAGTCAGAGCGAAGGCGGACGGCGTGAGATCGGGAGACCCCTTAGGCGTAAGGCCAAGCAACACTAAAACGCTGACGATCACAGGTGCCAACGTGGCCGCGAAGAAGATGACCGCCTCTCGCCTGCGTAGCCCGGTGGAGCGCAGAAGCTGTCGAACGATCAGAGCATACGCCGCGGTGGCCGCCGAATAACCGTAAGCCGTTTCGAACCAGAACGCCGGGCCCCAAATCACGCGGGTGAGTTGGAGCGAACTCGACGTGTCAATCCAGATTCTCGCCCAGTACCACTCGGGTCTGGTCCAGGCTATTACCTGAATTGCGGCGGGCACAATGAAGAGCGAGACCGAGACTCCCCGGGACAGCCGGGCGCCGGTATACTGGACGGCGACCAGCAGAAAAAAGATGCTGACGGCCGTATAAGGCGGCATGTCGAGCCGCATCCAGAGCAGGCGGTCGTCGATGCTGGTGCCATACGGCTCGAAGGCGTACGTGATGCACCACAGTGCAAGCGCGACCAGACAGCCGAGCAGCGGCGGGGCTGCGGGTACGACCCTTCGCTTCCAAACGTAGACGGCCAGGATGGAGAGACTGACTGCCGTGACAAGCAGGTGAGCCGAGAAGACTAGCCGTTGAAACATCTGGAGATCCGGCGCGTCGGGCGCGTCAAGCATTCTGTGTAAACGGCCTTCGTGTTTTCTGATTTTCATCCCTGGTAGACTGAACGGACCTGAGCGGAGGGTAGGGCTCTGCGGAGACGCAACCCGAGCGCCGACTCAGGGGCCGGGATCCCGGGGGCG
>CAIVVT010000119.1 GCA_903909435.1 uncultured Acidobacteriia bacterium
GCCGTCTTTCATGATCACCACCTCGTCGCAAACCTCCTCCACGTCGCGCAGCAGGTGCGAGCAGAGCACGACGCTCATGCCGTGGTCCTCTTTCATTTCTTTGACCAGTTTCAACATGCGCAGCCGCGCCGATGGGTCCAGTCCGTTCGTCGGCTCGTCCAGAATCACCAGGTCCGGCCCGTGTACGATCGCCTGCGCCAGCTTCGCCATTTGCTTCATGCCCAGCGAGTAGGTGCCGAGCGTACGGTACCGGGCTTCGCCCAGCCCGACGTGGAATAGAACTTCGTGCGCTTTTTCGAGCGCCGTCCCGGAGGGTAGCCCGGAGAGTTCGCCCATCAGCCGCAGGAACGAAACGGCCGTCAGATTCGCAATGAACGAATCGCTCTCGGGCATGTAGCCGATTCTTGAGCGCACGGCGCGTGCCTGGCGGTGGCAGTCGAAGCCAAAAATGCGCGCGCTGCCGGAGCGCGGCTGGTGGAATCCCAATAGCGTCTGGATCAGCGTGGACTTGCCGGCCCCATTGGGTCCCAGCAGGCCGATGGCCTTGCCGCCGGATACGCCGAGGCGGCAGGAGATCCCTCGCAGGATCTCCCGCCGTCCCAGGACGACTCGCAAATTGTCGATTTCAATCGCTGCAGGCATGTTCCCCGATCAGAGCGTGTTGTGTTTGACGTTCGCGGCGGCCGATCCAGTCATCATCAGGTTGAGTACGACGCTCGTAATTCGAGTACGGCTTGCGAGTTGCAATTGTTCCGTATCCGCGTTTAATACGACCAGCACGGGGTCCCGGTCGGCGGCCAGTTTCTGCAGCGCGGGGTTCGGGATCTTGGCGAGTAACGAAGACAGCGCGCCCTTCGTGTTGAGCCAGGCAAAGCCCGCCGGGCTCACTCCCAGCGCGGATGGCATCTGCGCCGTGAAGGCTGCGGAGCGCACCAGCGCGAAGCCGCTGCTGCGGGTCTGAATCGCCTTGCCGCCCAGCCCGATGTCGTTGGTCAGAACCAGGTACCCCTGGTCGTAGGTCCAGGCGATCTGCTGCTTCGACGCCGCCGATCGCAGAGTGGTCCAGAGCTGGCCATTGACCGACTCCGGGGCCAGCGTGAGGCGCTTGGTCTGGTCCGTCGCGCTGAGCTGAGCATTGAACGCGGTGACGAGCTTTGTGATCGATGCGTCCAGCGAAGTGGGCTTGTAGATCTCCGCGGTCAACACCCAGCCGGGGATTGGCAGCGTCGGCGTTTCGATCGCAAAGGCGTAGTCGGTGCCCAGTGCCGAGGCAACGTCGTCGGCGAAATTGAGGCCCAGTTTGGCCTGGACCGCCTGCAGTTTCACTAGTGCATCCTGGTTCACCTGCGTGATCCTGGACAACACTTCCTGATACATCTGGGCTGAGGTCAAGGTGGATGCGGAGAAGGCCAGAACCGCATCCTGCGTGATGTACTGGGCCGCTCCTCCCGCGCCCTTCGACGCTATCCAGGACGCAAATCCACTTCTGGCTCCGTTAAAGGCCAGCGTGGCCCGATTCTCCTCCACGCCTTGCGCCGTCTTCTGCTCGAACACCAGGTACTTCATGGCCTTCGCGTCCAGGAACGAATGTCCCGGTTGGGCTACCGGCCCGGCCGGCATGTCCGCGACGTCGATGGCGATCAGCCAGCCGACGCCCGCCTGATAGCGCTTCGCGATCTCCGCCGCAAAATCGCTGGATGCGCCCTGGCCCAGGTTCGCCTGCAGCCACTGCAAGTCCTCCGTCGAGTCGGAGACCAGCAGCAACTGACCGCTCACCTTGAACTGCGCGTTGGTCAATCCGGTCAGAGCCGCGGTCAGACCTGCCTCTTCTCCGGGCAGTACCTGCGCGATGATCGCCGGGATCTTCTTGGACGCGGCGCCCGCGCTATTCGCGGACAGCACGAAAACGATCTCGTCACCCACCATCGGGAACACTGACTGCATGCGGGCAAGCGTGTCCTTCAGCTTCGCGCCGGAGCCCGAGCTCCACCACTGCTGGAACACAACGCTTTCGCCAGCCTGCTGGTCGGCCAGGGTCAACGCCTGATCCAGCGTCCCCTTCAGATTCGGGATAGCTCCGTAGACCAGTGGATTGGGAGGCAGGTATTGCAGTAGTTTCGGCTGCGTGCGCAACGCGGGCGTCGGCAGCGCCGCGAACTGCTTTTCGAGATGTGCGAAATCGCCGAGCAGATCCAGGTACTGGTCGGAATGGAAGCTCCACGCCACGGCGTCGCCCGCGGCGGTTGCCGCCAGACTGGGGCTGGACGCGGCTTGCTGGCCTCGCGTCAACATCTTCTCAGTGCCGGGTTGGTTCACCTGCACCGTGCCTTCCACCACCGTTACCAGCGATCCCGACATCCCCGTGGAAACAGCGAAGATGGTCCCTTTCACCGACGCGATGGAGTCGCGCGTCTGCACCCGCAGCCGGCCGTGCCGCTGCTTGGCGGCTTGCACGATCACGTCGCCGCGCTGCAGGTGAATCGTCTGGCCGCTCCAGGCGGCGTTAACGAATAACTCGGAGCGCTCGTTCACTTCCACGGCGGATCCGTCGGCCAGTCGGAGCACGGCCCGCGCGCCCGGCCCCGTACGCAGCACTTCGCCGTCGCCCAGGGTTGAACCTTTCCGCAGCGCGCCTTCGGGCAGCCGGTACAGATTGCCCGACGCCACTTCGACCGTCGCTCGCGGACCCGTCGGAGCCAGCAGCGTGTCGAGGCTGCCGCGCCCGGCGTACAGCGCCACGGCCGCGACACCCGCCGCGATGGCCCAGCGCTGCCAGCCGTTGAGCATCGGACGTTTGGCCGCGGGCATCACGATGACGGTGCGCTCGCCTTTCAGTTCCGCCAACGCCTTGCGGCAGTCGGAGCAGCGTCCCAGGTGGTCTTCAACCAACAGGCGCCGCGCCGGGGTGAGTGTGCCGTCGAGGTACTCGTGAAACCCGGCGCGAACCTCCGCGCAAGCCCCGCCGGGAGTGCCAGCCAACCGTGCCCAGATCCTGGCTTGTGCCGCCGCCAGATCTGCGGCGGCGGGCTCTTCGTTCTTGATTGCTTCCAGAGCCTTATCCAACCGGTCTTCAGACATCGCAGGACTCCTTTACTTCCGCTTCCCTACTCGCCGAGCAACTGCTGCAACTGCTGCCGGATGCGGTAGATGCGCATCGCAATCTGCGCCTTCTCGACACCGCACAGTTCGGCTAGTTCGCCGTTGCTCAGCCCTTCCACAAACCGCAGGACGAACAGTTCCGCGTCCGCCGGGTCCAGTTGCCCCATGGCCCGCCGCAACTGCTCTTTCAGGACCGCTGGACTCTCGGGTGAAGCCCGCCCCAATCCCTCCTCGAGAGGCTCCTCGTGCCGCGACGTCTTGCGGCGGAGAATGTCCAGCGAGGCGTTCGTGGCCGCCCTGCGGAAATAGCTTGCCGGCGTCGCCTCCGGATCGAGCGGGTGTTCCTGATGCAGTACCCGCATGAAGACGGTTTGGAGCACGTCCTCCGCATCGGCCGGGTTGCCGGTCACTCGCAACGCGGAGCGGTAAACCGTCTCCGAGTGCCGCTCGTATAGCGTTCGTACACCCTCAAGTGGGGTCATGACCATCTGCTCCGCGTGCGCCGCCAGGTTGAGTGTTCCCATATCCGGTCCCTCAACCACCTATACGCACGCATCTGCCGACTATTTCACACCGGGCGGGATGCGGAGTACACCGCTGTAACATTCGGCCTGCGCGCGGCCTTCTATCTCACTCGCGTCCCGTCGAGGACAGACTCGGGCTTGCCCAGCAGGATCCGGTCGACCGCCTCGACGCCTTGCATGAATGAATGGTCCTGGTTGCCGACCTCGTACTTCCAAGCCCCGTGGCGTCCCCGGGAATAGATCCCGCGCGCTTCCAGCACAGGTGTGATGCGGTCGAGCACGGCGTCGCGCCCGCAACTTGGGACTGGGTAGCCGGGCGCGGCACGGTGGTGCCACGTGGAGATCACGTCCGCGGAACTGCGGATCATCCCGGTGGCCACCAGGCCCTTCACCGTGGCAGAAACCAACCGCCCGGCGTCCACCGGCTGCAGTTTCGATTCGGACACCTCGCACAGCAGCGACCAATGCCGCGATGGGTCGGGCACCACGTGCGGCGAGTAATTGCTCAACAACGTGACCCGGTAGAACGGGCAGTCCGGCTCGGGGAAGTAGATCCAATTGGCGCGCGGAAGCTCAGGCGGCGGAGCTCCCGCGAGCCCGATGCCGATGGCATGGGTGACGGTCGAGAGCAGGTTCTGTTCCCCCAGGCCGGGCAAACCGGCCAGGCCGCACAAAGCGGGCAGCGGAACGGTGGAGATCAGCGCGTCGTAGCGGTGCTCGACGCCGTCGCGCGTCCGCACAAGCCGCGCACCGGAATCGATCGCCCCGACCGGAGCATTGAAGCGTAGCCGTTCCTGCGGCAGTCGTTCGGCACAGCGAGTCCAGAGCCCTCCGGTCCCGCCGCGTAGCGGGTAGCGCAGCGACCGGTTCGGGCCCCAGTCGGGATCGTCGCGTTCGAGGATCGTGTTGCGTACCACGCGCTCCAGGTCGATCTCGGCCACACGCTCCTTCACCCAGTCGCAGCCGAGCCGGGCCGGCGGGTAGCCCCAGACTTTCCCGTTGTAGGCGAATAAGAACGAGCGGCACAAGCCCGCGCCGAAGCGGGCCAGCAGGTACGCCGCGAAGTCGCGAGGCGCGGCTGCCGGCCGCAGCCGCGCCTCGATCAGGCCCGCCAGGCAGTCTGCCACTTCCGCCTTCGGCAGCCGCCACAGATTGTGCTGAAACGGGTAGGGCAGGAGGCGGCCCCGCATGTGGATCCACGCCTCTCGCTCGTGGAACGTCCACTCCCCAGGCGCGAACAGCGAATCGAGCACCGCATCGAAATAGGCGCAGTGCGAGAAGACGACGTGGCCGCCAATGTCCCAGGTGAAGCCCCGCGCGTCCACGAACGAAGCGGCCAGTCCGCCCGGGTGGCCCGCGCCTTCCAGCAGCAACCAATCGGGGTAGCCGAGTTCCTGTAAACGCCAGGCCGCGCCCAGCCCCGCCGGCCCCGCCCCGGCGATCAGTATGCGGCCCGTCATGCCCGCAGCGCCCCGCGTTGCCGCAGCATCCGCCCGGCCAGTCGCACAATGCCGCGGACGTTCAGGCTGGCATTTCCGCCGGCGCGGGCGCGGAAGTGAATCGGCCGCCACATCCAGCGGATGTCCGGCAGGCGCAGCAGCGCCACCGTCAACCCGACGTTCTGCAGTTCGAATTCAGGCCGCACCTGCGCGAGGGCCGCGGCCAGTGTGTTCCGGCGCATCAGGCGGTACGGGACGTTGAAATCGCTCGCGGGAACCCTCGCAATCAGTGTGACCAGGGCGGTGCAGACGGCCGAGACGAGACGGCGGCCCGCACCGTCCGCACGGCTGGACCGGCGGCCGAAAACGCAGTCCAGCGCCTCGCGCGCACGCCAGAATTCGGCAAAGTAACGTGGGTCGCACTGGCCGTCCGAGTCGATCTGCAGAACCCAGTCCACGCCGCTCCGGGCGGCTTCGACATAACCCCTGCGGCACGCCGCGCCGTGGCCTGCATTGGACTGCCGCATAATCCGGATGCGGTTCGGATGGCGTGCGGCGAGTTGGCGCAGCACCTCGCCGGTGGAATCGGTCGAGCCGTCGTCCACCGCAATCCACTCGCACTCGACGGCCTCGTCGCGCAGCGCGGCCTGCCACTCCTCGACTACCTGTTCCAGCACCGCCGCCTCGTTGTAGACCGGCATGACAATCGCCAGGCGCTCGCCGCTCATGGGATTCTGCGGCTCCAGATGCCTACGTGTTTCTCGCCCTCGCGATGGAACTCCCGCCAGTAATAGGCAGCGCCAATTTGCGCCTGAATACGGTCGAAACTCCCCGGCGGCATCCCGTCCTCGCCCTTCAGCCAGAGCACGTGGTCGATCCGGTTCTGGACTAGCCAGTCGGCAGCGCCGTCCAGATCCCCGCGATAGAACCGGGCGACTTGCTCCTCGCGGATTCCGACATCGACACGGGACCCGCGCCACAGCTTCTCGTGCCCGGGCCAGCCCAGGAAAGCAGTCTGGCCGGCGAGCATCGTCAACCCGGGGGAAGCGGTGAATGCCCCTTGCGCCGGTCGCTGCAGCACGATCCCGGGAGGCTGGCTGCGCAGGTGCTCCAGAATCGCCCTCTCCACGGCATCGGCGGTGATCCAGGCATCGCCGCTCATCCGTCCCGCGTGCGGATTCGGGACCGCCACCAACTGCATCGTCAGGTCTGCGGCAAACAGCACCGGCAGGTAGACCGCCAGCATCGTCCAGCGGCGGCGCGGGACCGACTCCGACGCCAGGTTCAGCGAACCGACGGCCAGCAGTCCGGCCGAATAGATCCAGGGCCACCACTTCAGCGTCGTGTTGAAGCGCTGGAACGGCCCCGAGTAAATGTCATCGACAAAAAACACCTCGCTGAACACCAGCAGCAGCAGGCACACGCCCGCCAGCCACAGCGCCAGGCGGTCGGACCTCCAGCGCAGCAGGCACAGCGCCAGCACGGCCAGCAGCGGATAGAAGATCAGCAGGCCCATCAGGGGCGGTGTGTGCTCGCCCGCCGCCACCAGTTGCAGGGCGGTACCGTAGTCGAGCGAACGCATTCCGAAGCCCTGCAGGAAGGGGAGGATCAGCACGCTCGCCCCGCCCAGTCCGGCGGCGCAGGCGCCCCACTCCGGCGGCCTGCGCTCGTGTAGGCGGTACAGTACCCAGGCCGCCACGAGCGCGGCCTGCAGCGGGAGATTCCAGGCGTCGGCCGCCACCGTCAGCGGCACGCTGGCCATCAGGATGGCGGGCGGGAAACGCTGGTCTGGGGTTCGCTCGGCGACGGCGATGCAAAGCAGCGCCAGCGCCAGCAGATAGAATCCGGCCACGGGCGGATGCAGGTCTCCGAGGTAGACCAGGTAACCGAAAGTCTCGGCGGGCAGTTGCAGCGCGTTGTGGGCTGGCACGTGGCTCACCGCCACCAGCCATTTGCCGAAAGCGGTGGTGACTTTACCCGGAATCGCGGCGTCCCCGATGAAACGCATGCTGTCGGAAATCAGCGGGCGGTCGCGCACAAAGGCCATCCACGGCGACATTCCGGTGCCACCCAGCAAAAACGCGGCCGTCGGCAGCAGCCACCAGTGGCGGCGCGTGCACAGCAAGCGGGCCGCGCCGCCAGCCGCAACCACCGTCATGGCCACGATCACGCTGAACGCCAGGTGATACGTGAACCCGGCATCGAGGGCGAAGATGCGCCCCAGCAGGGCCGCTGCATAGTACTGCAGGCCGTAGTAAACATCGAACGGGAAGGGTGGCAGCCAGCGGTCGATGGGCGGCAGTTTCGACCCGCCCAAGTAATTGGCGATGAAGCCGAGGTCAGTCAGTTTCTCCGATGAGGCGTCCAGGTCGGGGCGGCAGAAGCGCCACAGGAACGCATAGCAGAAGCCCGTCGAAAACAGCGCTTCCGTCACCCAGTTCGTCCTGAGCTCCTCGAGTCGCGAGTAGATCACCCAGACCGAGGCGGCGGTGGTGAGCGGCCAGACCCAGGCCAGCCGGCCCAGTCCCACAAAGTGCTCCAGGAAGAACAGCGCCACTACGACGAGCAGGGGAGCGGCGGCTCTCGAAAGCGCGTAATTGCGGGTCAGTCGCAGCGTGGCGAGGCTGAGGCCCGTCAGATTTACGAGTACGAGCAGGGCGGTCAGCCCGACCGCGATGAGCATGAGCATGGGCGATATTGCGGAGCCCCCAAAATAGTATCATGGACCGGATTCTCCACTTTTAATGCGTCTCAGGAAGTATGCTTGTGGCCCACGCAGTACGCGGTTTTGGCTTCCGCTCATTCTGCTTGCAGCCGCTCTCTTTCGCCTGACCGGCGTGAACTGGGACCAGGGCCAGAACCTGCATCCGGATGAACGCTTCCTGCTGCTGGTGGCCTCGTCGGAGCACTGGCCGGAGCCCGCTGGCCTGTACTTCGACGAAGCCCGATCGCCCTTGAATCCGCGCAATTCCGGTCACCCTTCCTTCGCCTACGGAACCCTGCCGGTCACGACGCTGAAGGCAGTTTCGCAGCTCACAGGCTATGCCGATTTCCATGCGTTGACGGTGCTCGGCCGACTGCTCAGCGCACTGCTCGACCTGCTGACGGTGCTGCTGATCTTCGACTTCGCGCGGGCCTTGTGCCTGGGGCGGAAGACCGCGTTGTACGCCGCCGCGTTCTACGCCGCCGCGGTGTGCGCCATCCAGCACGCGCATTTCTTCGTCGTCGATCCGGCGGCAAACTACTTCCTGGCCGCCGCGCTGCTCTCCGTGGCGCTGTACCGGAGATTCGGGCGGTTGAGGGACGCCGTGGCGGCCGGGGTGTGTCTGGGACTGGCGCTGGCCTGCAAGATCACCGCGGTCGTGCTGCTGCCCGTCGCGCTGCTCGTGTTCCTGGACCGGGCGAGGGGATCCCGCAAACCCGGTGAAGCCGTCTGGTGGCGGATCGGAGTGCTGGGACGCTCGGCGTGCGGTTTCGCCCTGTTTGTAGCCGCGGCGCTTGCGGTCTTTCGCCTGGCCGAGCCGACCGCTTTCCGCAATCCCGCGCTGTGGAATCTGCTGCCGTCCGAGCGTTGGCTGACCGATCTGGCGCAATCGTCCCGTTACGCCTCCGGAGCCGTCGATATCCCACCCGGAGTTCAGTGGGCCGGACGGCTCAGGCTCTGGTTCCCCTGGTCCAACCTGGTGGTATGGGGCCTGGGCGCGGCGCTCGGACTGGCGGCCTGGGCCGGCTGGTTGGCCGCCGCGCGCCGGATCGCACGGGGCCGCGGCCGGTACCTGCTGCTGCCTGTCGCCTGGGTCGGGCTGGTGTTCTTCTATCACGGCACGCAGTGGGCCATGACCATGCGCTACTTCCTGCCCATCTACGGCAGTCTGTGTGTGCTGGCCGCCTGGGCGCTGGTCCGCTGGGGACGGCTGGCCGGTCCGCGCTGGCGGCTGCTGGCGCCGTCGGTGGCTGCGTCCACGTTCCTGTGGGCGGCGGCATTCACGACCATCTACGCTCGTCCGCACACGCGCGTTGAGGCCAGCGAGTGGATCTACCAGCACGTCGCGGCCGGGAGTTCGATCGGCAGCGAGCATTGGGACGACGCGTTGCCGCTGCGACTGCCGGGCCGTACACCCGCAGCTTACCGTGCGGTTCAACTGCGCTGGTACGACGCGGACACACCCGGCAAGCTGCGGCAGGCGCTCGACTGGCTGGATGCGAGCGATTACGTCGTTCTCAGCAGCAACCGCCTGTCGGGTTCGATTCCGCGGCTCCCGGCGCGCTATGCCATGACGGCGCGTTACTATCGGGCGCTCTTCGACGGAACGCTGGGATTCGAGCGGACCGCGGAGTTCCGGACGTGGATGGGCGAGGCGGGCGAGGAAGCGTTCAGCGTCTTCGACCATCCCGTGGTACGGATCTTCCGCAAGACGGCGAGCTACAGCCGCGCGCGGGCGGAGTCTGTTTTAGGGGCGGTCGAGTGGCACAACCTGGTCTTGCTCCCGGCCCGCGAGGCCGGCTCGGCACCGGGCGGGCTGATGTTGCCCCCCGAGCGGCGGAGGGGGCAAGGCGCGTGGACGTGGAACGAGTTGTTCCCGGCCGGAAGCCTGGCCGCCCGTTTCCCGCTCGCCGTCTGGATGCTGGCCGTGGTCGGTCTGGGATGGATGGCCGCGCCGTTGCTGTTCGTGGCTTGCCCGGCTTTCCCCGATCGCGGATACGGGCTGGCCAAAACGCTCGGCATACTCCTGACCGGGTGGCTCGTATGGCTGGCGGCCGGTCTGGGTGTGGGACGCTTCGAGCGGCCCTGGATTTGGGCCTGTGCCGCTGCCATCGCGTGCGTCGCCGCCGGCCTGGCGTGGATACGGCGCCGGGAATACGCTGCTTTTCTTAGGGCGCACTGGCGGTGGATGCTGGCGGCCGACCTGGTGTTTCTGGCCGCTTTCGCTTTGATGGCCGGAATGCGGATGGGCAATCCGGACCTCTGGCACCCCGTGCGCGGTGGCGAGAAGCCGATGGACTTTGCCTATCTGAACGCGGTCCTTCGGTCGGACCAATTCCCGCCCCAGAACCCGTGGTTCGCCGGCGGTCTCATCAACTACTACTACTTCGGTTTCGTGCTGGTGGGAACGCTGCTGAAGGGTTGCGGCATCCCGCCCGAGAGCGGCTACAACCTGGCGCTGGCCACCCTGTTCGCTCTGGCGGCGGCGGGCCTGTATAGCGTAACCGCCGCGTTGTTACCGGAGCGCGCCCGTTGGAAGTGGGCCTGGCTCGGACCGTTTTTCGTGCTGCTGCTGGGCAATCTGAAGCAAGCCGGCGTGTTGGTTGCCTGCCTCAGGGGGGCGGTGCTGCCGCAAGGTCAAGGCTACTTCGCGGCATCGCGCGCGATCGGCGTGCCGCCCGGCGGCGTGCCGCCCATCACGGAGTTCGCATTCTTCACGTTCCTGTTCGGCGACCTGCACGCCCACGCGATGGCCCTCCCATTGGGCGTTCTTGCATTGGGAATGTGCGTTTCACTGGTCCTCCCCGCGGTCCGGACGGTGCGGGAGCGCGCTGCGACGCTGGCGCTGGCGGCGCTCGCGTGCGGCGCGGTGTGGGTGACCAACCCCTGGGATCTGCCGGCGCTGGCCTTGTTGCTCGGCGCGGCGCTCTGGATTGAAGGCGGAGGCGGCCGGGCGGTGGTGGACTGGGCTGCGGTCCTGGCCTTGGCTTACCTCGCGTTATTGCCCTTTCACCGCGACTATACCCGCGGCTATGGGGAATTCGATTGGTGGACCGGGTGGCGGACGACGGGCGGCGATTACCTGGTTGTCTACGGAGTCTTCCTGGCCGCCATAGTTCTTGGAGTAGCCGCACCCGGCAGGCTGCGCTGGCGAGCCGTGATTACGGCGCTGGCGGCGACGGCCGCGTGGCTGGCTGCCGGCGCGCCGGGTTGGGTCATTCCGGCCGCACTGGGCGCGCTGGTTTTCGCCAGGGACCGTGCGGGCACCAAGGCCGGGCGGTTCACCCGGCTGCTGGTTGCAGCCGGTCTGCTGCTGACTTTTGCGGTCGAGTTCGTGGTGCTCCACGGCGATGTCGGCCGCATGAACACGACCTTCAAGTTCGGATTCCAGGCGTGGCTGCTGCTGGGGCTGGCCGGGGCCGTTTACGCCGCCCGCTGGCTGGACGACGCAGCTTTTCACAAGCTGCGTTGGCCGGCCACGGCCGCGCTGGCGGTCCTGGTCGCCGCGGCTCTGGCTTACCCGCTCACGGCACCATATTACCGGTGGCGCGACCGGTTCGCCCCGGCGTCCGCACCGTCCTGGAACGGCATGGCGTTCCTGGCCACGGCACGGCACAGCCAATGCGGCCAGGAGTTTCGGCTGGCCGGGGATGGCCTGGCCATCGACTGGCTGAGGGCGAACGTGCGCGGCACTCCGGTGATCGCGGAGGCCAACACTTATCCGATTCTGTACGGGTGGGGTAGCCGTATTTCCGTTTACACCGGCCTACCCGCAATTGTCGGGTGGGATTGGCATTTGCGGCAGCAGATGGGAGTGCACGACTCGGGCCGGGTGGCCCGCCGGATCGCGGACGTTCAGGAGATCTACGACAGCCCTGATCCGGCGCGTGCATGGGAGCTTCTGCGCCGCTATGGAGCGGAGTATGCGGTGGTTGGGGAACTGGAGCGAGCCTGCTCGGCGGCGGCCGGTGTGGCCAAGTTCAAAGCCTGGGAGGGGCGCTACTGGACCTTGGTGTTCCAGAGCGGCGACACCCGGATCTATCGGTTGATCCACTGAAACGAACGGGGTTCGGACGGGCTTAGTCCCGGCGGAGACGGCCCCGGAGCTGGTACACGCCGACGCCTCCCAAGCTCACGAGCATGAGAATCAGCGTGGGTGGCGCTCCAAAAGGCGTTCCCACGGGAGTGGGGGTCACCGTCGGTGTTCCGCTGTCGGTCGGGGTCGGTGTTGTGGTCGGCAATTCAATAGCCAGAGCCCCGGTCGCGGTGCAGGCGAGCCAGCCCGCCACAAAAGCCAAGCGTGCCAGCCGGTTCAAACGGTCCTTACTCATCGATTCCTCCCCGCTACCATCTCGCCCTGCCTCAACCCAAGCAACAGGCAAAGTGATTCTACAGGCTTCAGGGCCTTGCCGCAAGCCGCTTGTCCGGGACGCCCGATCAATGGCCCGCCAGCCGTTCGAACATCCCCACGTAGCCATCCGCCGTTACCGAAACCGAATAGGCGGCTTCCACGGCGCTGCGGGGACGCCGGAACGCGAGCGGGTTGCGCAGGACGTCCAGAATTGCGCTGGCCAGGGCCGCCACGTCACCCGGAGGCACGGTCAGCCCCATCCCCGTCGTCCCGATGGGAACCCGCACTCCGGGCAAAGCGCTGGCTACGACGGGCGTGCCGCTGAGCATCGACTCCACCTGCACCAGCCCGAAACTCTCCGTGCGGTTCAGGCTGGGCAGCACGGTGACGTCGCAGGCAGCAAAGAACGCCGCGAGTTCGCTCCGGTCGAGGACGCCCAGCGATGTCCAGCGCGAGGTCTCGGTGGCGAGGCGCGGGGCTAGAGCGTCCCGGTACCGGGATTCGCCGGCTACGCCTTGGGTTTCCCCAGCGTGCAAAACCAGGACGCGCGGGAATTCGCGGGCGATCCGCGGGAGGGCGTCGAGCAGGCACTCGAAGCCCTTCTCGGCCGAAAGCCGGCCGCAGATGCCGACCACCTGCCGGCCTTCCAGAGCGTGCGCCTCGCGAAAAGCCCGGATCGCCGCCGGGCCGGCCGCAGGCAAATCGACCGGCGGTGGAATCACTTCGACCTTGTCCGGAAAGCGGCGCATGACGGGGCTGTGGCTGGCGTAGTCGCCGGTGTAGGCCACGATGCGGTCGGCCAGCCGAGCTGCGGTCCATGCGCCCGCATGGAGCACGCTCCCGACGGCGCGGTTCACCGCACCCGGCGGCAACTGGATGTCGCAGTGCCAGGTGAGCGCCACGGGCTTGCGGGCCACGCGCGCGACGGCGGCCAGGAGGGGGGCCTCCAATTGTGGGATCTGGACCAAGAGCAGGTCGTGCTGGCGCAACAGGCGGGCCGCCATGAGAGGAAACCCGGGCATGACGACACCCTTCGAAATACGGCCCCACACGGGTATACGTACCACGCGGATGCCAGTGGGATCTGGCGGGTCAAACGGCTCGTGGCGGGAGGTGAGAATCGTCACCTGGTGACCGCGGCGCACCAGTTCCGAGGCGAGCGTCTCGACGTAGATGATCGGCCCGCTGACGTAGGGCCGGTAATACGTCATCGGGCACAGGATTCTCATGCGCCGAATAATCCGAGGTTCTCGCGCAACCACGCCACCAACAGGCCGAGTCCGGTCTGCCAGTCCGTCTTGGGCCGCCAGCCGAGGCGCTGCTCCAGCTTGCGCGTGTCGGAGATGTAGACCCGCTGGTCGCACGGCCGCCAGTCGGCGAACGAAACCGGGACAGGATGCCCGGTCAACCGTTCCAGCAGCGGCGCGACGTCGCTCCAGACCGCGATGGCATTGGCGGGGCCACCGCCCACGTTGAACACCTCGCCCGCCGAAAGTGCGGGACTGCTCATGGCAGCCGCATAGGCATCGAGCAGGTCGTCGATGAACAGGACGTCGCGCACCTGCCGGCCATCGCCGAACACGCGCACCTCGCGGCCGCAAAGCGAGGACTGCACGAACCACGCCAGCCAGCCCTGGTCCGCTACCCCGAACTGCCGCGTGCCGTAGATACAACTCTGGCGCAGCACGACGGTGCGCAGGCCGTAGATGCGGAAGTAGTCGCGCACGTATTGGTCGCCGCAACCCTTGGAGCAGCCATAGGGAGAGGCAAAGTCCAGCGGAAAAGACTCGGGCACACCGTGGGGCAGATCGGCCAGGCGGTAGCGCTCGCCGTCGCGTTCGACGCGTGCCGCCGTCAGGTCGCCGTACACCTTGTTCGTGCTGGCGTAGAGAAAAACCGGATTGTCGCCATACCTACGGGCCGCTTCGAGCATGCGCAGGGTGCCTTCGGCGTTGGAGCGAAAGTCCGCTAGCGGATCGGTGACGGAAACGGTCACGGCGGTCTGCCCGGCAAGGTGATATACGCGCGCGGCGCCCTCGACGGCACGGTTTGCGGCAGCGGGGTCCGCAACGTCGGCCTGCAGGAAGCGGAGAGCCGGGAATTGGGCTCTCAGCCAGGCGAGGTTCTGCTCCGATCCGCGACGCGAGAGGTCGTCCAGGACCGTCACGCTGTGGCCTTCGCGCAGCAGGCGCAGAGCCAGATTCGATCCGATGAATCCGGCTCCTCCGGTAATGAGCACTTCAGACAACGGCGATTTCCTTTCTGGCGTCGAGGAACACGCATCCACCATCGTCTACCGGTGAGGGATCGGCCCAGCGCCGCCAGAACCTGGCATACAGCGGGTTGAGGCTGAGACGGGGTGCGACAACCCAGCTGCCGGTCAACTTGCGGCTGAGCAGGCGCGGCAGACTCAGGTAGTGGGCCCGGTCGAAGGCGCGCATGGCCGGTGCGGGGAAGTAGTAATGCCAATTCCCGACGACGAGGCCGGCGGCGCGCAGGCGGGCCGTCCAGGTTGCGGCGTCATCGGTGTGGAAGTGACTGGAATGCCAGTTGAACCAGCGCCCGTATAGACCGGCCAGCCGGTTTAGTCCGGCGCGGCGGCAATGGTGCGCGCCCGCCAGCAGCGCGGCAAAACGGTGGTTGGGCGCGGTAATCAGTAGACGTCCGCCCGGTTTCAGCACGCGCTGGATCTCGCGCAGCGCTGTGTCGAGATCGGGGATGTGCTCAAGCACGGAATTCGCGATCACCGTGCCGAACGACGAACTGGCGAACGGCAGGGCCGTGGCCGACGCACAGGCGAGACTGCTGTAGATTCCCGTCTGGCCGGCGCGGCGAAGCACGGTGAAATCCGGGTCCAGCCCCAAAAAGGAACCAGGCCGGCCGAGCAGGGAGGAGAAGAAGCCGTCGCCGCAACCGAGATCAAGCACAGGTGGAGTGAAGGGCGCGGCCCGCTCCAACAAGGTGCATTCAGCGCCACGCAGCATGGCTGCGAAGGCGGTGCCCTGGGCCAGGTAAGCGCCGAAGTAGTCGCTCATGGGGCAATCGCTACGCTGGGAGGCGGGCCGGGAGGTTCGGGCGAACGGGTGCACGGAAACGCCGCAGAAGCGGGCGCGGGGCTCGGAAGCAGTGCAACAGGTCGCATGATCTGAAGGCGAGGGTCCAGTCTTCGATACTAACGGAACTCGTCCGGTGCGGGCTGAACCGGCATGTGCCCGGCAGGGCTGAGGAGGGTGTCATGACGGGCTGCCGCCAGGGAGAGCACCCCGGGCTGCAGGATCGAAGCAACTGCGCCACTCCGCATGGACAATCAGGGCGACGACGAAGGGGCTTACGAGCGGGGTGATCTCGCACAAGTAGTGAACGTAGTGATACAGGCCGCCCAGATTGTCGCTATCGAGGGGTGTGTTGAGGTAGGCGGACGAGGTGGCCCACAGCGCCAGCGCCACGACGTTGATGCCCGTCTGAAGGCCTTCGCCCCTCAGTATTTTCCAGATCTGGCGACGCCAATTGCCGCCGGCGCTCAGCGCCAGAGCAAGATAGCAGGGCCATCCCGCCGCGAAGAGAGTGAGCTGGTCAATTTCACCCTCGAACGAAACAGTGTGAATGTTGAGCGGCCGTCCGGTGTCAAGCTGCTTGCCGGCCTTTTCCAGCGCGACGTTGAATGTCCACTGGCTGGCCACCGGTCCATCTGCGATTGGGTCCATTCCGGCCGGCGCGACGCAGAAGGCCAGCGGCAGGTAGGCGGTGGTGCGCAGCAGCGATAGGCTGGGGGGACGGAAGCCGAACCACCACAGCGCCATCACGAGAGGCACCAGAATCAGGGCGCGCGCGATGACCCCGCCGGGGAATGGGATGCGGGGCAACGTCAGGCGACCTCCCAGCCGTTCCTGGCCGCGCGCCGGATCCACAGGCCGAAGATCACCATGGCGTCGATGATAATCAGAAGTTCCCACAGATACAGGTGGGCGAACTGGAACACGGGGGGACTGTACTGCCCCAGGTAGAACAACGAGATCAGCCGCAGCAGATTCAGCAACTGAAGCAAGACGAACCCGGCGCCGAGCCCGGCCAACTTCCACTGCCATCGCACCGGCCAGGCGAGCATCGCCGACCACAGCAGAATGACGACATTCACGCCGTTGCAGCCGTCCCGCACTTCCATCGAGAAGTGGTGAGCACCGGGCGCGGTGAGAACGGCTCCCACCTGCGTGCAGGCGCCGCCGAATGCTCTTATGAGACTGGCCGAGATGGATGCCAGCGAACCCGACATGCCGTCTATGAACGGGCGTACCGGAGGGGCCAGCAGCAGCCCGAACTGCGCCAGCGCCGCAGCCACAAACACCGCGATGAAGGTGCGCGAACGCTTCCCGGCGGCACTGGCCACTAGGCACCCCCCGGGAAAAGGCGCCGAAGCGTCACGCGAGGCTCTCTGGTTGGCGGGGGATCCACATACTTAAGAATAGCCGCCGGCACGGCGTTGCTCGGAGGCAGGACGGCGAAGCGACGGTGCGCGTCGATGGACCTTGCCCACGGTCCATGATTCGAGCGGTTCCAGGAGGGCCGAAGAGGTGGATTTCAGATTGAGGGCGAGGATTCAGCTTCCCCCGGGCACGCCATTCACCGGCCTGTGCGGGACGCTCGCGTGGCTTGTGCCGGCGGCTAACGGATTGGCGCGAGCGAGTGTTCGACACGCGGCCTGGTATCCGACGGAAGGCGGCGCGAATTGCCACTCGACGGCCTGGTGATCACCACTGAAGTCGCTCTGCCGGTTTGGAACGTGAGGATCCCCGAGTCGTCGGCAGTCACAGGCTGCCCATTCGCCAGGTAATCCCCCTTGGGAGTCACGCCAACCACGTAGTTGAGGGATGATCCCGATTCCGGATTGTACGAGAGCTGTGCAGCGGCCGCTCCATTGTGCACGAAGACGACCACAGTGTTCTCCTGTGGGAGCTCGACGCCATCCACGTTCTGGCCGCTGAGAAGCGCCAGAGAATGGACCTCGCCGGCAGACAACGCTGCGTCGAAAGCGGTCAGCCAGACCTGGGACGAGGCAGCCGGCGAGGGAGGCCGGACCTCGACACGATCGATAACGCCAAAGCCGCCTTGATCCGCGACGGTTACGGTCTGGTTCGCCGGCAACAAGCTGACCATCGACCCCAGGAACTGGGTCGAATTCCGGACGTCGTAGCGCACTAATTTCGCCGAGCCCGGGGCCAGTGAGACTCCGTCTGTAAAATGCCATGCGATGAATTGGTCGTATTGGGAATCGGCGATTTGGGTTTGGTCATACACCAGGAACAGATTCGGCCTGATGTAAAACAAATCCCTGGTCCAGGAGGTCACTGGTTTCGTGCCGCCGCAAGCCGACGACTGCACGGACGTGTAGTACCCAATGGGGTAAAAGTTGTCTTCAAGATACGAGGCACGAGCGTACGTGTAACCGGGCTGCTCCGAATGCAGGGAGACCCCCGAGCGATTCGGCTTCATGCAATCGCTTGTGGAGCCGGGTCCGTAATAGCCCTGCCGCCAGCGCGCCCCCGAATTCACCTGGAAGGTGTTGGTGATTTCAGGCACGCCTTCACCCAGCGTCAGGTCGTCCGCATAGACCACC
>CAIVVT010000120.1 GCA_903909435.1 uncultured Acidobacteriia bacterium
CCGTCGAATTCGATGACCAGGCTGCCGTCGTTGCCGGCCATGACCACATATCCCATCGAGCCGTTCATCACGTTCAGTTCGTAGTCGTTCTTGGTTTGGATCACCTTATCGCCGGCATAAAGACGTGGCCGTCGCCCCGGATCCACCTCGGCGACCGCCACCCCGTTGAGCTTCAGCTGCAGGAGCCGCTGCAGTTCGAGATTCAACTCGACCGTCCCGAGTGGCCCTTTGTGCATGGGCGTCAACACCTGCACGTCCCGCAGAAGGTTGTAGCCCAGACGCTCATCCAATATCTCCTCGAACAACAGCAGCAACATGCGGCGCACGTCCAAGCTGTCGCTGAACTTGTCGATGACGTACCAAGGCCGCCGGACGCCGAGACCTGCCTCCGCAGTCGGCCTCACCTCGCCTGCGAGGATCGCAGTGGAGTTCTCTTTGAGCACGCCGGCCTGGCGGATGATCTGGGTCAGCACGGTGGTAGGAATCGCACGGGACTGCACCAAATCGCGGAGCAGATTGCCGGGTCCCACCGGCGGTAGTTGATTGTGGTCGCCCACCAAAACAACGGTTGTGCGGGTGAGGTCGATGGCTTGGAACAGCTGCCAGGCGAGCGGGACATCCACCATCGAAACTTCATCGATAACCAGAATGTCCGCCTCAATCGGGTTGAGCGCATCGCAGGAATACGTGCGGCCGTTGTAGCCAAGCAGGCGGTGAATCGTGCTGGCCTCATGACCCACCAGTTCCTCCATCCGTTTCGCCGCCTTGCCCGTGGGCGCGGCCAGCACGACCTCCAGTTCCAGCCGCTCGGCAATGCTGGTGATGGAGGAGACAGAGTAGGTCTTGCCGCTCCCGGCGCCGCCGGTCATGAGCGATATGGAGTAACTGAAGGCGTTGCGCACGGCGGCCCGTTGCTCCGGGTACAACTTGCCAGCCTCCGCATTGAGCAGTGCCTCGACGTTTTTGACGGCGTGCGGGCTGGGGCGATCGGCTCCGTGCAGGATCTCGGCGAGTTCTGCCTCCATCCGATGGATCTCCGGATCGGCGACCACCAGTTGCGCAAAGGGCAGTGAAACCAGCTGCGCCTCGGCGATCAGCGCTTCGAGATGACCCTCGATCACCTCGCGGCTGTCGAGGTTATCCATGACCAGCAGCGTGTTGGCACGATCAAGCAGATCCTCGTATTCGAGCCAGCAGTGGCCGTCGTCCAGCGCCTCCGCAATGCAACAGACCAGACCTGACCGGATGCGGGAGGGCAGATCCTTGGGCGTGCCCATTTTGCGCGCGATCTTATCGACGCGCTTGAAACCGAAGCCGGGGATCTCCCGCACGAGCACGTAGGGATCTTTCTCGAGAATCGGAACAACTTGGCTGCCGAACTTCTGCACGAGCGTAGTCACCTGGTGATGAGTCAGGCCGAAAGACGACAAGTAAGCCATCGCCGTGTTGAAGTCGCTGTTGGCGACCCAGATGCGCTGTATGTCGAGAATCGCGTCCACCGGTAGCTTCGCGATTGCGGCGACAGCCTGCGGTTGAACCCGGATCGCCGCATCGAAGCGCGCGCCAAAATGGTCGGCAATCAGCCGGGCTTTGGCCGGGCCGATCCCCTTCATGTCCGGGTGGTTTGCCAGGAAGTTGGCCAGACCGTCCGCGTCCAGCGCGAGGTCGTAGCCCAGATTCTCCGCGGCGAACTGACGCCCATATTTCGGATGTTTAGCCCAGTGCCCCTCCAGTCGCACGGACTCGCCCTCCCGGACGAAGATCTTGCCGGCGAAAGTGGCCAACTCTCCGTCCGGAGTGCGCAGCTTTCCGGCGCTGAACGCCGCGCCGGAATAGAACACCGTCTCCACCACGCCGCGGAGGCTCGATGGAACCTCCGCGACTGCTGCTTTCGTCATACGCTCCACCTCTTGTGTGCGCCGAGCAAATACGCCTGCACGAAGTGGCAGGCCGCCTGGCGGCTGGAACAGAAGAACACCGGAATGCGGAAGTCGAGAATGATGGACAGCGC
>CAIVVT010000121.1 GCA_903909435.1 uncultured Acidobacteriia bacterium
GCGAGCGATACTCTGAGTACGTTCTGTGACGCACCCGCCTCGGTCTTTCAGAGATCGGGCCGATAGACCCGCACCTTCAAATCGCAGATAAAAGGGTTGGACAGCATGGCTCCAGAGAGATCCGGGAGAGTGAATCGTCCCTGCACCGATCGTGTCCTTGTTCCCCGGGATCGTCGATCCGGTGAGGCAAAGCAATCTGTCGTGCTTGTGGTTGATAACGACCCGCAGGGTCGCAAACTGGTCACTCGCCTGTTGGAGAAGGCAGGGCATTCTGTTCTCGCTGCCGCCGACGGGCACGAGGGACTATTCATTTCACGCCGGTACTCCGGGCCCATCGACCTTTTGATCGCGGACGTGAGAACATCCCGGCTGGATGGCACAGATTTGTCGGCTCACCTGCTCCGGGAGCGGCCTGGAATGAAGGTGATCTTCTCCATCAGCGAGCGCCTCAGCGAGTTCTTCGCAGCGGGCGGCCAACTGCCGTTCCTGACCAAACCGATCAGCGCACGCGCTCTCAGCGAAAAGGTCCAACAGGTGCTGCGCGCTTCCGATGCAACGACTCAGCCCCAATCTCCATCCGCCATGCTCAATGACCCTGGAGGAAGGGACCAGCAAGCACTCTGAGCGGTCACCTTCCGGGGGCTTCGATCACCAACCGGACCGGGCCCAACAGGCCTGACGGACCCGGCTTCCGATAGCGCGTGGGGATGGTCTGATAGTGGTTCGTCAGCGAGCTATAGACCAACACCTCAATCCGGTTCCCGCCCGATTGGACGAATTTCGAAATGTCCACACGGTAGGGCGGAGCCAGCTTGATGCCAGCCGTTTTCCCGTTGACCCGCACCTCCGCACTGGCGGAAACTTTCCCCAGATCGAGCGTCACAGTACCGCGCAACTGCTCCGGGCCAAGGCGCACGGTCCGGCGGTAAAACGCTCCGCCAGAGTAGCTCGAAAGTCCCTCGATGCGGGACCAGTCGCCCGCGCCGAGCATGCCCGGACCGCAGTCGAAAGCCACCGGTTCAGGCAAAGCCGCTCCGGCATAGGATCCGCGCTCCTGCTCCAGACGAATCGCAACCGGCGCGGGTGCGGCGAGAGTCGCGGCAAGCTTGGCTGCGTATTCGAAAGACCCATCGCCACGGGCGCGCGGCGCACTGAGTGTGACAGGCTTCCCATCCACCCACACGGCCACTTTCCCCCGTGCGACAAGCGTCATCCCACGCAACCCTGGCGGCGACATTGTGCGGTACCATCCAGCCGGTTGTGTCTCCCGCGGCCGGGTGTCAAACGGGAGCAAACCAGGGCGGTTGTACCAGGCACTCGCGAGGGGGTAGTCCTGTTTCCATTCGGCGGAACTCCCGGGGTCGAGCAATGCGAAATGTCCCCGCCCGGGCTTGTCGTAGCGCAGCAACAGTGGATTCATTCCGCGCTTGAGCGAGGCGCTGCCCGCCCGCGGAAGGAGCACCGCGCCGTTGACCCAGGCGGCTGCAGGCATGTTTCCGCCGGACATCACGCGGGCTCGCATCCCGCGCGGGGCAACCACAGCGGTCCACAGATAGTAGCGGGAACCACCGTCCTCCACCGAGTATTCCGTCGTTGTGGCCCGGGTCTCCATGCGGCCCAGGCCGATGAAGTCGTCCGGGACGCCGGCTTTCAGCCCGTGGTATCCCTGATGGCCAGGATCGTTTTCGATGCCCCAGCGCATCGAAAAGTCGTACGACTTCCATGCATACCTTTTGCCACCAATTTCTACCGGCGCGGACGGGTCGATGGTCTGCATGGCGGCGAGCCGCTGCTCCAACTTCGCCGTATCCGCTGCCGCAGGTATGGGGCCTAGCTTCCAAAACCGCGGACCATAGCCGTAGGTGGTCTGAGTCCACGCGGAATCGTCAAAGTCCGGACGGCTTGCGGCAGCGGTTGTGGAGCTCTCATCGGCATAGCGGAACCTGCGGGCCTCCGCGCCGATCAACGCCATCGTTGCCGGGAGACGGTAATCCCCAAAACGGTTATCGAGAGCAGGCTTGAGTTCAAATTCCCACTGGCTGTCGAGGGGGATAACGGCCGTTTCAACCTGCGCCTGTCTTACCGGAGTCAAAGGCAGTCCCGGATTGAACACAATCAACTGCGCCTCCGTGCGTTCGAGCGGCATGGCCAGGGTTGTCGCCTCCGCCGACCGCTTCAAGACGGGCAGAGCTGAAGTCCCGCCCGTCCATGGATCCCAAAGTTCGACCCGGCCACTGGCGCGGAAGGTGCACTCGGTGGCCTTGGCTGCGCCGTAGACGAAGTACACATCCCGAGAGCCGGCCTTGCGGTGCAGCACCGAGGGCTGCGTTTCCGCCTTGCACGCGAAATCGCGTGGAAACGCCGCATCGATGATCGTCGCGACTTGCTCTTTCGTCCCCGGGGCCGAGCCTGAAAGCTCTTCGACCAAAGCCGCCACTTGCGGATCCCCGCCGCCCAGGCGTTCGCTCGCCTGCGGCGCCGCGCCCTCGATCAGCACGGTTCCGCCGGCCCGGTGAAACTCAACCGCCTGCTCCAAAGTCGAATGGCGTACAGCACGCATGGCGGGCAGCACCAGCACGCGGTACTCCTCGCCCGCGACCTTCAGTTTGTGGTCCTCGACGGTGGCCCGCGCCAGCGACTCGAAGTCCATGAAGTCGAAGTCGATGCCTTGCGCGTACAAATACCGTCCCAAAGTGAAGGCCGTGTCCACGGACTCCTGGCCGCCCAATCCCGCTTCCATAGCCGCTACCGGATAGACAATCGCCACATCGGCCCGGTGGCGCCCCTGACTCAGCAGGTAGGACATGCGTTCCACCGCGTGCAGGAACTGGCCCATATGCGCCCAGTACGGCATACGGAAGTGGTTGTCGGGCGGCGCCCACTCCCACCAGCCTCCGTGCGTCGAGTAGTACAGCCCGTGGAGTGTGAGCAGGTTCTGGCCTTGCGCGAAGTTGCGCCAGGTCGCGTCTACGATGTCCGCACTGGTCGTGTTCCAGCCGCTGCCGTAATAGCCCTCCAGCCAGGTCCGCTCGCGCTCGTAAAGGTGCGTGATGGAACTCGACACTTTGTTCTTGACCACGTCGGACGCCAACCCGGGCTGATCGTTTCCCGGACCCGTCATCCAGCGCTGCGTGCGGAAATAGTCCCCGAACTCGGTCACGTCCTGGCCGCGGCCGCCGTGGTCGCAGCCGTACAACATGCCGCGGCTGTGATGCCACTCATACAGGGGCCGGAAGTAGTTCTGCTCGGAGAGTGCGACCATCACGTCGGAGTAGTCCAGCCGCACCTTCACGGCGCGCGGGCCGGTGTCTTCGAAGAGCGACGCCAGTTCGGGTTCCACATCGTACCCCTTGCGCTTGCGGAACTCGGAGGCGAAGTAGCTGTTCCACAGCCAGCCGCGAATGCCGAAGGTCAGCTCATCGGAGAAGAAGTAGTTGAGGCCCTTGCCGCTCTCCCCAGGATTGCGATCCTCGAAGCGTTGGAAGAACTTCTCGATCATCTGCTTGCCGCTGAGCGGGTGCATGGGGTCGAGCGAGACCGGGACGTCCTGTGCATAAACGGCGAGTATGCGCCACTGTCCCGCAGGCGCAACCCAGTGCAGCGACTGACCGCGAACCTGGGCCCGCAGGTCCACACCCGATCCCGCCACGATGTGGCGGTCCTCAAGCCGCAGCGCCGTGATGCCAAGGGGAACCTTCGTGATCTCCCACGAACACTCGCCGGAACAATCGTGCGACATGCTGGCGAGCGCCGCTCCGTGGACTTCCGGGTGGTCCTTGAGGATCTCGTCGATATACCAGCCGTTCCCGGCCCAACCCAGGGTGTAATCGCTGAGGCTCGCAGCCATTCCTCGCTGCTTCGCCTGTTTGAGAAACCAACCGAACAGGTCCCACCATTGGCTGGAGAACAGCGGCGGCTCGCTGGCGAAAGTGAGCCCCCAGGACAGGCCGCCTGTGTCGCTATGCGCGTAGTTCACCTGCAGCGCCGTGACGCCCTTGTCTTTCAACTGGTCCAACTGCCAGCTCAGCCGTTCCCTGGTCAGTGGATCGCCCAGCCACCAATAGAACGCAACTTCGCCGTAGCCCGGCGGCGGATTTTGAAACCCCGGCAACACGTCCAAATCGGCGGCACGGCTGGGATAGCCGGGAGGCAGGTCTCCGGCGCGTGCCATGGTGCACGCGGCCAGTGTCAGCAACATCGCCGCGAGGAGCGAGGGGCCCGGACGCAGGCGTGTTTGGGTCGTGTCAGTCATGTGGCCTCCGCAGTCTCAACCGGCTCTAGGCGTCTTGTGGTTCCTGGCTGCTGGAATCCTGCCCGTTCAGGCTTCGGCCCACTGCTGCTTGAGGTAGCGTAAGGCCCTGCGAAGCGCGGCTTGGGGATTGTCCGTCGCGCCCGATTCCACAGTCAGCCAGCCCCGGTAGTTCCACTTCTTGAGAGCGTGAAATCCCGGGCGGTAGTCGAACGGAAGCGATCCGGGTTCGGTGCGTTTCGCTCCATCGGCCAAATGGACATAGCGCGTGTACTTCCCGTACCGGTCCAGCGTCGCGGCAATGTCCTGCTCTTCCATTTGCATGTGGTAGAAATCGCTCAGCAACCCCATGCGCGGCGAGCCGGTCCGCTCGATGATGCTCGCCCCGTGCTGCTGCAGGTTCATGTAGTGAGTCTCTTTGCGAGTCAACGGCTCCAGCAGGAGTGTGATCCCGTTTTCTGCAGCAGCTGCGGCAAGCTGCTTCAAGCCCGAGGCCAGCAGTTCATCCTCGACCTGCTTCGGGCTCATCACGGGACTGATGTCGGTGAAGCGATCCGGCCCGAATACCGGCACCTCGATGACACAATCGGCACCCAGATCTTTCGCCATGCGCAACCGGAGCCGGTCCAGTTCAATCGCTTCGGCGCGCAATGTGGGATCGGGGTTCAGAAGTTGAAGTGAACCCACAATCGCACTGACCGCTACCCCAGTCCCGTCGAGCGCCTTGCGGAGCGAGTCGATGGGCTGATCCAGCCATTCGGGACCGAGCTCGATGCCGTCGTAGCCCAGGTTCTTGACCAATTGCGCCCGCTCGCGAAGGGCGGTCTTGGCGAACGGGGAGCGGACGCCGAAGCGCACTCCGCCGCCGCCGTCCCCGCTTTCACCCAGCAGCGGAAGCGCCGCCAACGAAGCGAGCAGAGTTCTTCGTGAGAGTGTACCGGTGGAGTGCATGGCTAGTGAGATTGAAACAAAGCGGGCGGCTTCCAGTCCACTTTATACCTGCGCCGAGTTTCCGGGAGGCCGCCCCATCACCGGCCACTCAGCCGCCGTAGACCTGAAATGCGTCGATAGCCACCGGCGCTGCAGTCTTGTTCACAACCCGCAGGCGGTGTGCGCCCTGACTCAATGCAGCCGAGCGGAACACGGTGACTCCACACAGCCGCGGGAGGTTCTCGGCCGCGAGGTTCGCGGTGTGTACGAGGGCGCCATCCAAGAAGATGTCCAGCGACCCGAAGCCGGCCTTTTTGTCGGCAATGAGATCGACTCCAATCCCGCGGAAGGAAAGCTCGGCCGACGCGCCGGGTGAAGCCGTCTGGCGCACCGAGCCTAGCAAGCGAGCTTCGCTCGAGGCCGTCCACTCGCCGTTGTACACGATGCGGGGATCGCCGGAGGGAACGAGGGCCGAAGGGACAATCGGGTTTGTCTTCACGATGACGGGAATGGACCAGGCCTTGTACAGCCCGGCCGGCACGTCATCGAAGGGGCAGCCCGAGGTGAACAAGGTGAGGTGTACGTTCGTGCCCTCGGTCCGCTGAAACCTGGCACACAGGCTGGGGCCGTACATGTGCCCGGGCGAGAGGAAGCGGTCACTGTAGGAATGGACTTCGGCCCACGGTCCCCAGGGATGCGGGGCCTGGTAGAAGTCGTACCGCATCTCGTTTGGCTCGAACCACTTGACCATCTTCTCGGTGTTGTACCAGACGACCATGAGGTACAGCCCCAGCGCGGGAATGTAGCATGGCCCACTTTGCCCGTAGTGTGTGCGCTGGTCGATGATGGGCTTGGCATCGTGGATCGAGGCCGACCAATTCCTGGCGTCATTGCCGTCGCCCGCGGTGAAATACTCCCAATCCACCGCGTTCAACGCGGGCAGTTTCTTGCGCAGTATGCGGCCCAAGATGTAGCTGTCGCCGTCGTTCCAGAAGCCGTTTGTGGAGGCGGCGTAGACGTAGCGGTCCGCGCCGTCCTGCTTCACGCTGCCGCCATTCCTCCCGTAGTGGATGAAAAAGGGTGCGCCGAACGAAGGTCCGGGCCACATGGGCTGGGCGTAGTTCTCCGCCGCGCTGCGGCTCCAGGTGCGGCCCTTGTCGATGGACTTGATCAAGCTGCTGTTGAATGCGGTCTGCCGCAGCCAGTAGTCGCCGCTGTCGGAGCCATACGCGTTGCGCGACACGAAGGCGTAGAACACCGAGTCTATGCACTCCTGCCCGCAGGCTTTCCAGGTGGCGTTGTCGGCTTCCTTCCTGTTGCTGATGCCGTACTCGTCCATGGTGTTGACCATCTGGCCCGAAAGCGCTTGCGGGCTATCTCCGGTCAGACGGTTGAAGGCCAAGTTCCGGCCCTCCTTGCCGAATCCCCGCCCGTCGCAGTTGAAGGCGTAGAGATTGTCGTCGTCGGCCCAGAACGGATCCCACGTGTCGCCGTTCGAGTCGTCCCATTTGTGAAGTTCGTTGAGGTCCAGGACGACGTCCGAAATGCGCCTGGGCTGCGTTGCGGTGCTTTCGGGCGGGGCGCTCCGTGCGCCGACGGGCACCGATGGGAGCAGGATTGCGGCGGTCTTGAGCAGGCTTCTACGTGTATGGGAGTGCATCACACGCGATGCTATCCCAGTTTGGCCAGCCAGGGCCGACGGGTTCATGGCCGATCCTGCGGGTGTCAATGCCGCTGAACTGCATGTGATTGAAAAGACGGAAGCTCTTTACCAGAAACTCGAAGTATTGCCGATCGATCCAGCGGAACCGCTGGAACCGGCAGGTGCCGAAGTCGAAACGGGCTGGGACTCGCATGACGTGGCGTGCCGAGCAGAAGGAAGCCCGGGAATTGGCCTTCGCACTCCCGGCGCGAAAGCGCCGACGTGGATTAGCCGCAAAGCCCTCCAAGCGGTACGATTGCGTTTGGGCCCCATGTACTTGAATTACTTCAACCGAATCCTCCTCTTCGCGGTTATCGCGAGTCCTGTTTACTGTCAAGCCGAGTTGCCTTTGATGCCGGTGCCCGCGAAAGTGTCGCAAACCGCCGGCGGCTCTCCGCTGACGATTCAGCCCGATTTCAGCGCGTCCATCCAGGGCGCCGGCGCGGCAGACACCAGAGTCCGGGCGGGCGTGCAACGGGCGCTGGCCCGCCTGACGGCGCAAACGGGCATCCCCGTCTCCACGAAACTGGCTCCCGCGCCGGCGACTCCGACGCTGCTGGTTACGGTGGCCAGCGTGGATCATCCGGCCCCGCAGAAGCTCGGAGATCCGGAGGACTACCGGCTGACCATTACTTCAACGCAAGCTCGGCTCGACGCCAAGACTCCGCTCGGCGCGGTGCGCGGGCTGGAGACGCTGCTCCAACTGGTTCAACCGGGCAAGAGCGGGTTTGAACTGCCGGCCGTGGGAATCGGAGATTCGCCCCGCTTCCCGTGGCGCGGACTCTCGTTCGACGTGTCCAGGCACTTCATGCCACTGAGCCTGGTGAAGCGGACGCTCGACGGAATGGCGGCAGTGAAATTGAACGTGTTGCACTGGCACCTCTCCGACGATGAGGGGTTTCGCGTGGAGAGCCTGCGGTTTCCCAAACTGCAACAACTTTCGTCCGATGGCATGTACTACACGCAGGCGGAAATTCGGGAGTTGATCGGGTACGCGCGCGAGCGCGGCATCCGCGTGATTCCCGAGTTCGACATCCCGGGCCACTCCACGTCCTGGACAGTCGCTTATCCGGAACTGGCGAGCCGCAAGGGGACCCACGCGCTGGTTCGCGTGCCGACCGACCGCTACGAAACGATGGACCCGACCAAGGAAAGCACCTACGTCTTCCTCGATGGGTTCATCGGCGAAATGGCGGCTTTGTTCCCCGACGAGTATTTCCACGTCGGCGGCGACGAAGTGAACCCGAAGGATTGGAAGGAAAGTCCCCAGATCCAAGCTTTCATGAAGCTGCACAAGTTCGCCGACGAGGACGCGCTTCAGGCGCATTTCACGCGGCGCTTGCAGCAGATCGTCACGAAGCACGGCAAGCGCATGGCGGGTTGGGACGAGATCCTGCGGCCGGATATCCCCAAGAGCATCCTGATCCAGTCGTGGCGCGGTCAGAAGTCCCTGGCCGATGCAGCTAAACAAGGCTACGACGGCATCCTCTCCAACGGCTGGTACCTGGACCTGATTCAGCCGGCCTCGCAGCACTATGCCGTCGATCCGCTGAAGGGCGAGACGGCGGGCCTGACAGCCGGGGAGCGCAGGCACATCTTCGGCGGCGAGGCCACCATGTGGGAGGAGATTGCCAGCGCCGAGAACATCGACGCCAAACTATGGCCGAGACTGGCCGCGATCGCCGAACGGCTGTGGTCTCCGGAGAGCGTCACCGACGTCGATTCCATGTACGCCCGCATGGAGATCGCCAGCCGGTGGCTGGAGTCCCTCGATCTGCGGCACCGCTCCATCCTGTTGCGAATGCGCCAACGCCTGGTCGGGAGCGCATCCCCCGCGCCGCTCGAGGCCTTCGCGTCCGTGCTCGAACCCGTGAAGGAGTACACGCGCCACGAAGACAAGACGCACTCCTACGGCATCAATACCCCGCTCAATCGACTGGTCGATTCCATTGCGCCCGAGAGCGACGCTGCGCGTGAGTTCAATAATGCCGTGGATCGCTACCTCTACACCGGGAGGGCGCAGGAGGCCGGCGCTGCACTCCAGGCGCAACTCCAACATTGGGCCGCCGGAGTGTCGCAACTACTTCCAGCGCTGCCGGGCAATGGAATCCTTCGGGAGACGATCCCGGTGGCGCAGAGCGTGGACCAGACCTGCCAGACGGGCCTTTTGGCGCTGGCTATGTTGCGCACGGGCGGGAAGCCGGGCGCCGAATGGGCAAAGGCTAAGTTCGCAGAACTCGACGAAGCCGCCAAGCCGAAGGCGGAGATGCTGATCCAAATCGTGCCAGGTGTGAAGAAGCTGGTCGAAGCCGCCGGCCACTAGAGCGGCGGATCGTAAGCGATCAATTGCAGCCCGAGCAATCGTGGCGGTTGAGGAGCAGCCCTCTATTCGACCGGCCCCTGGGCCGCAATCGGGGGCCGGAAAACCCGGATCGCACGGATCGTTGGCGGATTCAAACCGCGGGCGGTCAATTCCAGTTTGTGCTTCGTATTGGCGAGCCCGAGCGCCAGTGAAGTGGCCTGCTCCCGCGTACGGTCTTCGACTCGCGGCTCGCGATAGACATCGACGAACATGGGCAGCACACTCCACGTCAGCTCGAAACCGGGGGGCGTGGCCACATGGCGCAGGTCGAAGGAGCGCGCGAAGGTCCAATCCTGCGGCTCGATCACGACCCGGCCGGAATTGGACACAAAGCGCTCCGTGCTGACGCCTCCGCCGTCCGGTCCCGTGCGTGAGCCGGTTACTTCGAAGCGCAGGCGCGACTCGTCCGCGTTCACGTCCTGTATCCGCAACGTCCAGTCTTCAACGAGCAGCGGCTTTTCTGCCTCGATCCGGTTCACGCCCGGCCAGTCAACGCTGAACGTATCGCTGACCCGTGTGATGCGATGAAGCTCGGGCCGTTCCGAGGGGCGCCGGCCGTCGATCCGGACTTCCGCCTCCGCGCCATAATACGGATCTGCCCAACCCGCGATCGCATCGACGCGGTTACCCTCGAATTCCAATTCCAGCTTCCCGTTGACCCATTTGACGTCGCGCCCTATTTCGTAAGTGCGAGCCAGGTCCTGCCGGCCCTTTCGAGGCAGCGCGGGGTCGTAGCGTAAGTGACGCCGTGTCAATTCGGCGACAACGTAATCTCCCAGATAGTTAAAGTGAGTTCCATCACTGAGGACGTCCGCCGGCTTCAAGCCGTGTCTACTCAAGTACTCGACGAACGGACCGCGCAAGTCGGCAATTTCGCAGCCGTAGCGGGCAGCGAGATCGGGCAGCCACTCGGCGTTGTGCCGGTTCATCCAGTCGTAGCCCCGCAGCTTCTTCGCGTCGGTAGGCGGTGGTTCGACCGTCAGGGCGTCAGGGCGGTCGTTTTGGATCAGAATCTCGGCGGTGGTGTGCTCGAGGATCTCCCTGACAATTTGCTCGTAGTCAGGCTCCCCTCCGAAATCGTGAAAGACGATCAGGTCGGGGTAGAACGCAAAGACGTCGTGCGGCAGCGTGCGCTTGAGGAAGCTGGAGGCGTACCCCCCGATGGCGCGGTTCGCGAAGGCGATGTCAGCATTCGGGAAACGCGCGCGTAAGTCGTCGGCCACGGTGCGCGTCCATTCCTGTTTTGTGAGGGATTGGCCGTAAAACATGATGCGGACGGCGTTGCGCCGCTCCGGGGTGCTCGTGGCCAGCAGTGTCATTGTGCGCTGTACACCCGCCCCGAACGTCGAGGCGTTTGGATGGACCTGCGGAGCGGGATAGGCGGACTTAGCAACGCGCAGCGGAAAGTTGACCGTGGCCGCGTTGCCATGGCCGTCGCGCACGTAGGCGAACAACCGGTAGAATCCCTCTTGTTCCGGCAGGCGGAACGTCGCGTGATCGCCTCTGGCGGCCAGCACCAGGCCTTCGATGGGCGGAGTGGGCTCCTCGCTATCGCCGCCCACCTTGGGGTCGCCGCTCACGTCCAGCCGCAAGTCCCAACCGTATTGAAGCGCATCGCCGTCCGGATCGGAGGCGTCCAGCCGGCAGTGCAGTACGGCTCCAGGCGGCAGCACCACAGGGCCTTGCGCGGCACCATTCTCTGTATCGACGTGAAGCGGGGACTGGCCCAGCCGCGGGCTGCGGTTGGACGGCCATCGTCCACTCCATAGATACGCCATGACATCAACCGTTTCGGTGCGACTGCCATCTTCAAGAAACATCCCGTACCAGGTATGGGTCTTCTCGTGGTGCTGCGCCCAGTGGAAAACGTACGAACCCAGACACTGGGGGCGGCCCTGAACCGCATGTTCATACGCCGTACGGTAGAAGTCAGCCTTCTCCGTGCTCGTGTTTTCGATGGGTAACTTCCAAGGCGTGCGCGGCGACTGCCAGTGGCCACGCGGGCCGAATTCAGTAACCCAATACGGTCGCGTCCAGCCTTCCCGCCGGATGTCCTCCGGCAGGGTGAGCATGTCGGCATACGAGTTCAGGCCGACCGCGTCCAGATGCGGACAGTACTGATTCAGCTCATGCAACATGTCCTTGTATTGACCGCCCACGACCGTGATTACGGGGTGGTTCGGGTCTAACGTGTGGATCATAAGGGCAACTTCGTCGATCTCCTTCCACAAGACGGCCCGCTGTTCCGAGGTGGCGGAGATCTCCAGTTCGTTCCCGAGCGCCCACGCCAGGAGTGCGGGATGGTCCTTGTGCCGTTCGACCAGCGCCCGCAACTGCTCGCGCTGCCGTTTCACCGCGGCCAGATCGGAGTAGTTGAAGCCCCAGCGTTGTTTACCGAACGGCAGGTCGGCTAGTACGCTTAAGCCCACGGCCTGCGCCCGGTCGAGCGCATCGACACCCGCTCGAATCGAGTTTCCGCCGGCTGCGGCCAACTCGCTCAAATGCACGTCGCCGACGGCGCCTTTCGCGAAATACGGCTCGCCATTCCGAAGCAGCGTGTAGCCGTCTCGCTGTTGAACGAGCTTCACTTGCGAAGGCTGGGCCAACGCGGTCGCAGCCGCTAAGACGAACACGAGCAGAATCGGTGTGCGGAGCATGGCGTACCCATTCTATGCGCGAGGCGGCGGCACAGCATTTCCAGGATTTACTGCCATGGAATCGGGGATGCCCAATTCCATGGTGCGCCAGCGTCAAGTACTCAGATGGAGCGCTTGCTTCATACGGCCGATCGCCATCAGTATGCCCTGCAGCAGCGCTTGCGGCCGAGGAGGGCATCCGGGGATGTACACGTCCACCGGGACGACTTGATCCGCACCGCCGAGCGATGCGTAGTTGCGGCCAAAAATCCCGCCGCTGATGCCGCACGCGCCGACGGCCACGACAAGCCGCGGCTCCGGTGTCGCAAGGTATGTCTTCTTCAATGCGACTTCCATGTTGCGGGTTACCGGTCCAGTCACCAGCAGCATGTCGGCGTGACGTGGGGAAGCCACGAAGTGCACGCCGAATCTCTCGATATCGTAGATCGGGTTGTTGAGTGCGTGAATCTCGAGTTCACAACCATTGCAGCTTCCGGCGTCGACTTCGCGGATCGCAAGGGAACGTCCGAGAGTCGCCGAGATTTGCTCCTTCAACTTCCGCCCTGCGCGCTCAGCCGCAGGCTCGACGGCGGCGGCACCCGGCCTGACCGAAATCAGATCGCGGTGCGAGCCGTCTTCGTTGAGGCCGTAATGGGCAGACAGGATCAACTCCTGCCGGTGCTCCACGGCAAGTTCAAACTCCGGTGTGATCTGAATGGCTCCCTCAGGCGTGGCCTCCGCGCACAGGCCGCAGAATACGCACAGGCCATAATCGACGGTCACATCGCGCACGCCGCCAAGATCCACCGCTGAGATCGCGTCCGTAGGGCAGACTTCGGCGGCGGGCCGTGCGTCGCGCCAGGCGGGGAAATCGATTCTTGGCAACCCGCGGAATCCCGCTGCGATGTCGGCCGCGGCCGCCGGATACCCGGTGGTTACGATCCCAGTCCTGAATGTCTCATTGAGGATCTTGAACATGTCAGCGGTCCGTTCCTGAATACGAGAGGTTGAAGCTTTTGTTGATGACCGGAAAATCGGGGATGATGTTGCCCTGCACCGCCTCGACAAGCGCCGGCCAGTTGTTGAGCGACGGGTCTTTGATCTTGCAGCGCTCCAGCCGGTTGTCAGCGCCCACCCGAATCCAGTGCATGATCTCGCCTCGCCAGCCTTCGACTGAACTCAATGCGCAACTGTCTGGCGCGATCCGATCGAAAGGCGTGCAAGGCTCACCGTGCAGGTCCGAGTCCAGCAGTGCCGAGATGATATTCAGTGAGGCGGGCACTTCGTCGATTCGAACCTGCATGCGATGCCAGACATCGCCTCCGTCGTAGACGGGAGGATGAATCTCGAAATCGCCGTAGGCGGCGTAGGGGTGGTCCCGGCGAACATCCAGATCGATGCCCGAAGCACGCCCGGCCACGCCAACGATGCCCAGATCCCGCGCTTTCTCCAGCCGCAGAACCCCCGTCCGTTCGAGTCTGTCGCGGGTTGAATCGGAGGAGACGATCAGGTCCACCAGATGCCGGAACTCCGATTCGAATCCATGCACCGTCAGTCTGAGTGCGGAGAGCTGAGATTCGTTCCACGCACGGCGCACCCCTCCGACGCGCACCATGCCGCGCAGCAGGCGGTTGCCGGTCAGCACCTCATTCAGGCCGAATATCATCTCCCGCAAACGGCTGGCATGCGCATTGGCGATTCCGAAGCCGACATCCGTGGCGATTGCACCGATGTCCGCCACGTGATTGTAGACACGCTCCAACTCCAGCAGGATGGTGCGCATTCTTGCCGCGAGGAGCGGAAGTTCGATTGCTCCAGCCCGTTCAACAGCCTGGCAAAAAGCTGTGCCGTGGGAGAAACTCGAGTCCCCCGAAATGCTCTCGGCCAGGAATACGGCGCGCTCGACGGGCATTCCTTCGAAGAGCTTCTCCGTTCCCTTGTGCGTGTAGAACATGCGCAATTGAAGGTAGAGAATCGGTTCGCCGGCCACCGCAAAGCTGAAATGGCCGGGCTCGATGATGCCAGCGTGAACAGGTCCGACGGGAATCTGAAAGACGCCTTCGCCTAACGCGGGCCGGTAGATGTGCCGTTCACCCTCGAACTCGGGAAGCACTGTGGTGAGGCTGAATTCCTTCCTCAACGGATGAACATCGGGCCAGTTGTCGTGCAATGCGACCCGGCGCGGGTTGGGATGGTCGTCCGACTGGATCCCAAACATGTCCTGGATTTCCCGTTCCTGCCAGTTCAACGCCGGTATATCGACCGAGTGCGAGGGAAAGTGGGGATCAGTATGATCTATGCGCGTCGAAAGCAGGAGGTAGGCCGGATCGCCCGGAAACTCAATGACGTGGTAGACGAAGAAGCAGGCGTCCGCGGAGCGGCGGTCCTCCGCGAATACGGAAGCCACGCGCCCTTGATACTCGGAACGCAGAATCGAGATGGCCGGACGACTGTCTGCATCGCGCAACTGGAGATAGACCTCGTGCTCATTGCGCGCTGCCACCCGCTCTACCTGGCCTCCGAGGCGATGGGCGAGACTCTCAATGAAGGAAAGCATAGAGGCCCCTATCTGACATCGTTCACGATGTGGGCTGCGCCCTGGATCAACGCATACAAAGGCGCTGGCAGCCAGAATCCCATTAGCACGACGAAGCAAGCCAGACCAACCAGCGAGTACTTCTTCCACACGCAGGTCTCTGAATCTGGAACGCCTGGGTCCGGCCCCAGAACCAACCGCGCGATGTGGATCAGGAAGCCCGCAAAAATCGCCACCAGGAATGTAACGAACAGGACGGCTGGCACGAAGTGACTCCCATCGAAGGCCGCGCGCAGAATCGTGAATTCGCTTTGAAACAAGCTGAACGGCGGCGATCCGGTCACGGCCAATGTAGTCATTAGGAGCACCGCCGAACTGACGGGCATGGCGTGAATCAAACCATCCTTGGCCTTGCGAAACTGATCTGTCTTCAGGTGCTGCTGGATGTTGCCGACGCAGAAAAACAGCAGCGGCTTCGTGACTGAGTGGAAGGTCATATGCAGTAGCATGCCGAGCACGCCCAGTGGGCCGCCGAAGCCCAGTCCGAGTACCATGATGCCGCAGTGGTCGATGCTCGAATAGGCCAGAATGCGGCGGAAACTGTGCTGGACGAGCACGAACGGCGTGGCAATGCCCATCGACAAGAGGCCGAAGATGATGAGCAAGTGAGAGGCGAATTCGGGTCCGAGGCAGCGTGAAGTCAGGATCAGAAAGCGCAGCAGTCCGTACAATGCGCAATTGAGCATCGCCGCGGCAAGCATGGCGGCTACTGGTACCGGAGCCTCGCTGTAGGCGTCAGGCTTCCAGGTGTGCATCGGAGCGATTCCAGCCTTAGTTCCATAGCCCAAAAGAATCAGAATGAACGCCAGGCGCATCGTGGTTCGATCGAATTGAGATGCCTTTGTCACAAGCACGGACCAGTTCAAGCCGGCCAGCGTCTCAGTTCCTAGAACCGTATGCGCGGAGTAATAAGTCAGAATCGTTCCGAATAGCGCCATCGACAGTCCGACACCGCCGATGATCGCGTACTTCCAAGCTGCTTCAAGTGAGTTAGGCCGCCCGTAATAAGTGACGAGAAACACCGAGGCCAACGTGGTGCCCTCAATGGCGACCCACATAATGCCCAGGTTGTTGGAGAGAGCCACAAGCAGCATTGAAGAGACAAACAGCGGGGTCAAAGCGTAATACTCCCGCAGTTTGCCTATTGAGACGGTCCCCACGATGCCGTCCTCGAAAATGCCGCTCTTTTCGTCATCCCGGAAATAGCCCACCGCGTAGACCGCGCAGGCCAGGTAGACGAAAGCAACAAGCAGAACAACCAGCGAACTGAGGGCATCGGCGTAAAGCAGGTCGCTCATCGCCGAGACAGTTCCTGAACTGAGAATCGAGCCGGCCAATGTTAGAGCCAGCAGGAAAGTCAGCGCCGCCGCGCAAATGTTGACCGCCTCCATAACGCTGCGGCGGCGCGCGGCGAACGCAATGGCTGCGGCGATCAGCGGGACGATCAGCAGAAGGAAGAGCACCATGGTCAGCCTCTCAACCTCCGCAACTTGCTTACATCCACCGAGTCGAAAGTCTCACGGATGCGGTAGACCAGGATGCCCAGCACCATGCTGGCAACCAGAAGGTCGAAGAAGACTCCGAGTTCAACCACGAGCGGCATACCGTAAGTGAGCGAGATGGCAGCCAGGAACAGCCCATTCTCAAGCGACAGTAGGGCGATGACTTGTGTCAGCGCTTTGCGCCGGTTGAGCATCATGAAGAAGCCAATTAGAAACAGGGCGATTGCAACCGCGAGCGTGTTGTGACCAAGCGTGGCTGGGGTCGTGCCGGCCTCAGGGTGGTAAAAAGACTCGGCTACCACGTAGCCCAGGATTGTTAGTGCTCCGGAGATCAGGACCGACAGCGGGACATTAATCAGCGGTTTGATCTCCTGGCGCAGTTCGATCTTCACTACCAGTCGTTCCATGAGCACCGGCAGAAAGATCACCTTCACTACAATGGTCAACACCGCGACAAAGTAAATGTGTGGAGCGTTATTAAAGTAGGCAATTGTCGTGGCAATCCCCGCGAGGAGAAACGACTGGGCGGCAAAGACTCTAATGTTTGTTACCAGCCAACGCTGAGCGACCATCGCGATCTGCAGCACCAGCACCAGCGCCGCCATCAGAGTAATCATCCTCTCGCCGAATTGTGGGTCCTGATAGAAGTGCATGAGATTGCTCAAAACAGGAATGTCGAAATCAAGGCGAGAGCACCGAGAACGAACGCGACCGCGAGTAGTTCCGGCACCCTGAAGAGGCGGATTTTGGCATTCGTGGTCTCGACCAGGACCACGAGGGCAGACAGGAATAGCAGCTTCAGCAGGTATGAGGCGCAGCCCGTGGCCAAGTTGAGCAGGCCCATATCCGTGCTCAGTCCGAAGGGGTAGAACGTGTTGATCAGGAGCGTCATCAAAATCAATTGCTTGATCCAGGCCCCCCATTCGATCAATGCCAGGTAAGGGCCGGAGTACTCCAGAATCATCGCCTCGTGAATCATCGTGAGTTCCAGGTGGGTAGCGGGGTTGTCTACCGGGATCCGTCCGGTCTCCGCGATCAATACGATGAACAATGCGGCGAAGGCGAGCACTTGCGATGGGGCCAGGAAGCGCCAACTCTGGCCGATGGCCGAGTGTGCCACTTCGCTGAGATTGGTGGAGTTGGCGCTGAGTGCGACAGTAAAAATGGCGAGCATCATCGCCGGTTCAGCGAGCGCGGAGATGGTCATCTCGCGACTACTGCCGAGGCCTCCGAATGGAGTGCCGGTATCAAGCCCACCGAGCGCCAGGAAGAAGCGGCCGAGCCCCAGCAGGTAGACCACTGCCAGCACTCCGCCGAACAGACTGAGCGGCGCCGCGGCGGAGATCATCGGGATCATCAGGCTGACCAGCGCGGCCGTCGAGAAGACGACGATGGGTGCGGCACTGAAGATCCAAGATGCACTTTCAGGGATGACCATCCCTTTCCGAAGCAGCTTGTGGAGTTCACGATAAGGCTGCAGAATCCCGGGGCCACGACGAGTTTGGAGCCGTGCCTTGAGTGTCTTGATGATGCCGCTGACGAGTGGCGAGAGCAGCAGAACCAGGCTCAATTGGAGCGCGATCGACACGACGGTTGCTATCACGGCCGCACCCCGAACAAGAGCAGGATGACGAGCGTGACAAAGATGTAAGCCAGGTAAGCGTGGATGCTACCGGCCTGAATGGCGCGCATTCGAAGCGAGATCCAGTAGACCATCGCTTGCACAGGCTTGTAGATCCTGTTCTCGAAAGTCGGTTCGATCTCGCTCTCAAAATGAATGGACTTGGGGAAATAGGGTGACACGTCGAACACGGTTTGGATTTCGCGCCGCGGCTTGTAGAGGGCGGCGAACACCATCCGCAGCGGCTTCGAGAACGCCGTCGCCGTGTATTCATTCTCCGGTCCCAGGCCTGGCAGACCGCAGTCCCAGGTGGGGCCCACCCGGCGCACTGCGAAACGCCTGGCTAAGAACCAGGCCGGAATGGCGCCCAGTGCGAGCAACATCAGGGCGATAACGGCGGTTGAAACGCTCCCGCCGTGCGGAGTCCCGGATGAAATCACGAAGCCGTGCGCCAGTGTCAGATCGCCTCTGGCACTCACTCCTACGAGTTCGCGGGTGATCCCTTCAAACACCGGCAGAAACCAGGAGGCGCCGATACCCAGAGCAAAACAAGCGAAAGCGAGAATTCCCATTCCCGCGAGCATCGTGGTCGGAGCTTCTTGAGCATTCTCAGCCTCGGGACTCCGGGGCAGTGCCAGGAAAGTGATGCCGAAAGCCTTCACGAAACACGCCGCGGCCAGTGCGCCGGTTAATGCCAGCAGAGAGCCTGCTATCGGGAACATCAATCCGACGAGACCCTTCTCCGCGCCGAAACCGGCCAGGAGGCTCTGGTATGTGAGCCATTCGCTGACGAAGCCATTGAGCGGGGGCAACCCGGAAATTGCGATTGCCCCTACCAGGAAGAACAGCGAGGTCCACGGCATCCTGCGGTTCAGGCCTCCGAGCTCCTCCATGTTCTTCGTGTGCGTGGAGTGCAGCACCGATCCCGCGCCCAGGAAGAGCAGGCATTTAAACACCGCGTGATTGAGAGTGTGGAACAGGCAGGCGATAACCGCGAAGGCCGCAAGCCGCGGATATCCGGCGGTCTGAAACATCATGGCAGCGCCGAGGCCCAGCAGAATAATGCCGATGTTCTCGATGCTGTGATAGGCCAGCAAGCGCTTCAGGTCGTGCTCCATCAGCGCGTAAAGCACGCCCAGGATCGCTGAGGTCACCGCCACAACGATCACCGCGATACCCATCCAGTTCGGCACCACGCCCAGGAACTCGAGGAACACGCGGACCATCCCGTAGATGCCGGCCTTGATCACGATTCCGGAAAGCAACGCGGACACGTTCGACGGTGCAACGGGATGAGCCGCCGGGAGCCAAATGTGAACAGGGATTACGCCCGCCTTGATTCCGAACCCAAGGAAGAAGAGCAGGAAGGCGCAAGCCTGCTGGGGTGGCGAGAGTAGGCCACCGGCCTGGCGGAGCGCATGGAAGTCGAGGCTCCCCGCGTGTTGACCGATCAAGGCGAATCCCAGCAGCAGGCAGCCCGCCTCGACATGCGACATGATCAGGTACAGTAACCCGGCGCTTCTGCTTTCCTCCGACTTGTGATCGAACGTGACGAGCGCGTATCCGGCCAGGGAAGTCATCTCCCAGGCGATCAGAAAAAGGAACGCGTTCGACGCGGTGAACACTACGGAAAGGCTCAGCAGGAGTGCGTTGTAGAAGAACGTGAGCAAGCCGAGCTTCCTGCCCGATTCCACGCCTTTCTCCATGCCGGCCAAATACCCGAAGGAGTAGATCGAGACCGAGGCTGCAAGCAGGGAAAGCGCGACCGTGAAGTAGGCCGACACCGCACCCAGGGAAAAGCTGTAGGCGAAAAGTGGGACCGCACACGGGATCGACCACTCGACGCTGGAGCCAAGCAGCGCCGCCAGTCCGGAGATTCCCTGGAGCACGGCACCCAGCAGTCCAAAGCCGCAACCGGCACGCCGGGCAGTTGCCGGGCTGATTCTGAAAAGGAACCCGGATATCGATCCGAGTGCGTAGGCAGCGAGTCCACCGACGAACAGCCCGGTTGTGGGGAATGAGTTCATCTACTATTGGGCTCGTTCAAAAAACAACAAGCCAGCGAGCTTAGCTACCAGGATACCGGAAGGGACTCAATTCCTGAAGCTGCCGCGCTGCGTCATGTGATATGCAGCCTGATAGCTGGCCCGATTCGAATGCGGCCGCGCAATGGGGTGGCCGCCGCTTCCGTGAAAACTTTCGTGCGATTGGTTCTGGCTCGCGACCAGCCCTTAAGGCTCAGCGAGATGGCGCGGAGAGCGCCAGGCACCAACCTCCTGGCGGCATACGAATTCCTTGACCGCCCCTATCTGCGGGCTGATACTATCGCTAAAACTTCGCTTCGTAGTTTGCGGGGAATCATGACAGACCTAGTCCGGCGCGTTTTCCTGAAAAGCACGGTGGCGGCAGCATCCGCCGGTGTATCCATACTTGGCGCCAACGATCGCATCAATCTGGCGGTGATTGGCCTTCGCGGCCGCGGCCGCGACCATATGGCGACCTTTTCGAAAATTCCCGGTTGCCGTGTGGCGGCAATCTGCGATATCGACGCCGGGCAGATTGGTCCTGCTCAGAAGCTGTTGGATGAGTTGCACAACCCGCCGCCCGTGGTCTACCGTGATCTGCGCCGCGTGTTTGAAAGCAAGGACATCGATGCGGTGACGATCGCTACGCCCAATCACTGGCATGCGCTCGCCACAATCTGGGCGTGCCAGGCAGGCAAGGACGTCTACGTCGAAAAGCCGGCAAGTCACAGCATCTGGGAAGGGCGTCGAGCCGTTGAAGCCGCGCGCAAGTACAGCCGCATTGTGCAATGCGGGATGCAGGCGCGCAGCCTTGAGCATTACCGCCGTGCTATCGAACTTGTGCGCAATGGCGGCATCGGCAAGGTCTACATGGCGAAGGGTCTCTGCTTCAAGCGGCGTCTCTCGATCGGCCGGAAACCGGATGGCCCGGTTCCTGCCGGCGTGGACTACGACCTGTGGACGGGACCAGCCGCCAAGCTACCTTTCAACCCCAATCGCTTCCATTACAACTGGCATTGGTTTTGGAACACCGGCAATGGCGACATCGCGAATCAGGGTGTGCACGAGATGGACATCGCGCGTTGGGGGCTGAACAAGAGCACCGCCCCCGCGAAGGTGACTTCAATGGGTGGCAAGTTTGTCTACGACGACGACCAGGAGACGCCCAACACCCAACTCGCGGCATTCAACTACGGCGACGCCGAACAAGTGTTCGAAGTTCGCGGCCTGATCACCGGCAGCGAAGGCAACATGGTGCTCGAAGAGGAGAAGCACTACATCGGCGTGATTTTCCTCGGCAGCGAAGGCTACCTCACTGTCGATTGCAACGGCTTCCAGGTATTCATGGGCGAGAAACGCGAGCGTACCCAGCAAGTTCAGCACGTCGAGGAGGAGATCTGGAGCACGCGCCCGCACGCCGAAAACTTCTTGAAAGCCGTGCGCAGCCGGAATCGCGGCGACCTGAATTGCGACATCCTGGAGGGGCACATCTCGGCCACTCTGTGCCATATGGCGAACACGTCCTACCGCGTTGGAAGAACCCTCGCATTCGACGCGAAAGGTGAGACATTCGGCGCCGATTCTGAGGCGAACCGGTATCTCTCCAGAGAGTACAGAGCGCCGTTTAGAGTCCCCTCCGAGGTGTGAGGCGCCAAGTCATGTCTCAACCACTCGTTCTGCACTCAGTCAGCTATTCAGGTTCGTGGGGACAACACGCGCTGTCAGTAGAGCAGTTCGCGGACAAAGCCGCTGAGCTGGGGTTTGACGGCGTGATGCTGATGGCGAAGCGGCCGCACTTCTCGGTGCTCGATTGGCCCCAACCAGCGCGCATGCGACTTCGCTCGCAACTGGAGAAACTCGGACTACACGCCTCGTGTATAGCCGGATACACAAACTTCACCGCCGACCTGGAGCATGGCGACATCCCGCATAGGGAGTTTCAAATCCGGCACGTTGTCGAGCTTGCCGAGATGGCGCGGGACCTGGGCAGCAGCCTGGTCAGGGTTTTCACGGGATACGAACAGGCGTCCCCGGCGCCCTCGGCACAAATGAAGATCGTAGTGGACGCTCTGCGCGAGTGCGCTCAGCGTGCGGCCGAGTTCGGCGTTACCGTCGGTGTGCAAAACCATCACGACCTTGCCTGCGGTTATAGAAGCCAGCTCGAGCTGATTCGACAGATCAACGAACCTAATTGCAGAGCAATGTTCGATGCGTGGGCTCCGGCCCTGCACGGCGATGATATTGCAGCCGCTGCTGGCGTGATGGCAAGCAGGACGGTCTACACCACGACAGCGAACTATGAACTGCTGCCCCGGTACCGCTACCATCCCGCCCAGGTGAACTACGAGAAGTTGCTCCCGGAGCTGCAGGCGGTTCCGATCGACGCGGGCTTCATCGACTACCGCGCGTTCCTGGCGGCCCTCGTGCAGGGCGGCTTTTCGGGACCGGTGGCATACGAAATGTGCTCGCCGCTGCAAGGCGGTGGAGGCATCGAGAATCTCGACGCCTACGCTCGCCGGTTTGTTGAGTTCATGCGGGGTTTGCCGGAGTTGACCCCTCCCGTGGCCGATGCTGCGCGCTGAAGGATGGTACCCATGCCGAGATCTGTGCTTGTCTTGCTCCTCTGTTTTTGCGGAGGCGTGCGCGCGGACGATTGGAAGCAACTCATGAATGGACGGAATCTCGATGGCTGGGAAGTCATCGGGACGGGCGTCTGGTCCGTGTTGAAGGACGGCACGCTGGTTGGGCAGGCAGATCCCCAGGCACCCTTCGCGCAGCAGTCGTGGCTCTACACGAAAGCCGAATTCAACGAGTTCGATTTGCGTCTCGAATACTGGATGCGGCTCGGCTCGAACAGCGGCGTCTCGATCGGCGACAAGTCACGAGCGCGCTACGCAGTGGCGGGGCCGGAGTCGGATGGACATCGCACCCCGGCCCGCATCGCCTACGAGATCAACATGGACAATGGACAACCGGTGGATTACGACATCACCGGCAGCGTCTACCTGCTGGCCAAGGCGGTGGCTGGGGTCCAGAACAGAACGGATTGGAATACGCTGGAGATCCAGGCGCGCAAAGACTCGATTCGCGTCCTGGTGAATGGCCAGGTTGTGGCCGAACACCCTGGCTTGCCGGAGCGGCCCAAGGCTGGACCGATCGGTCTGCAATTGCACGACAGCCGCGACGTGATCATGTTCAGGAACATCCGGCTGAGAGAGCGCTAATCGGTCGATTAAGAGGGCCCATGCAGAACGTACGAAGACGAAGCTTCCTGGCGTCCCTGGCCGCGGGCGGAATCAGCGCCATTCCCGCAATATCCAGCCCGGAGCCTGCACCGGATGGCTTCAAACTCGGGGTTGCGAGTTACTCGCTGCGGAAATTCAGCCGGACTGCCGCCATCGCGATGATCAGGCAGTTGCGCACGACTTACGTCAACGTCAAGGAGTTCCACCTTCCCATCCGGAGCACGCCGGACGAAGTGACTGCCGGCCGGAGGGAGTTTGAAGCCGCGGGCCTGAAGATCCTGGGCGGGGGCAATATCTCCTTCCAGAAAGACGACGAGGACGACTTCCGCCGCAAGTTTGAATACGCGAAACTGGCCGGGATGCCGGTGATCGTGTGTGCGCCCACGGCCCGAACCCTGCCGAAGCTCGAGAAGTACGTCAAGGAATACAACATCAAAATCGCAGTCCACAACCACGGCAAGACGGACCAGCATTTCCCATCGCCGCAGAGCGTGCTGAAAGCCGTGGATGGAATGGACATGCGCTGCGGACTTTGTATCGATGTCGGGCATACCGCCGAATACGGCGTGGACGTGGTGGAGTCGATCCGCGAATCCAAGGCGAGGCTGCACGACCTCCACATCAAGGACTTGCGGGACATGTCCGATGCCGAGACGCAAGTTCCCGTTGGAGACGGGGAGATGCCGGTTACGGCGATCTTCCGCGAACTCGCGCGGATGAAATACACCGGCGGCGTGATGCTGGAGTATGAGGCCGAGGAGAACGATCCGCTTCCCGGGATGTCGAAGAGTTTCGCTTATATGCGGGGCGTGCTGGCGGGCATGCGGGCCTGACCTGGTCAGGTGCCTTGGACAACGGTCTCTGATCCCGCCGCCAAAGCGAGGCACGAATCACGCTTGATCAGGCGGGCTGGAATCATCACCGACTGAAGCGCTGGCAACTTGCCTTCCACCTGCCTCAGTACCAGTTCAGCGAGTTGCCGGCCGATCTGCTCTGAGTGGACTCTGACGGTAGTAAGCGTCGGATGCAGGACCACGGCTTCCAGCGTGTCGTTGAAGCCCGCGACGCTGATCTGTTCTCCCACCTTCACACCGCGGTCGCGCAACGCGTCGTAGACGCCTTGGGCTATGTGATCGTTGCCTGCGAAGATCGCCGTCACCGGGTCGCCCTTGTCCAAAATCGACTTCGCGGCGAGATATCCAACCTGCCGCTCGTCATCCGAGTCGAACTCGCCTAGCAGCGGTTGCAGACCGGCGGCTTCCATCGCGGCGCTATAGGCCTCGAAGCGCCGCCTGAACCAAGGCAGGCGAGTATTCGCGACGAATGAAATCGCCGAATGGCCCAGGCCCTGCAAGTAGCGCGTGACATCGCTCACCCCGCCGGCTTCATCCGCCCGAACGGTGGCGTACCCGTCCACGACGTCCTCCATCACTGTGTCGCCATAGACCACAAACGGGCGGCGAGTCTGCGCCAGCAAGTCGAGGAAACTGGTTGAATTCACGCCGGCGACGATGAAGCCATCCACGATTCCGGGCCGTTCCAGAATGCTGGGGATCGGCAGGTGCGAAAGCCTGAGGTGCAAGGGATAGCGCAGTGTCGAGAACAGCATCTGGTAATCGTGCTCGCCGCAGTAAGCCTCGGCGCCCGACATCACTTCGGAATGAAACGGGTGCGTGATCGGCCGGTTGCTGAGCAGAAAAGCAATCACCCGCCGCTGTTCACGGCCGCTTACGTCCCAGCCCAATCGCTTGGCCGCGTCGCGAACTCGTTTTTCAATCTCCGGATTCACGCGGGCCGAACGCCTGAGCACGCGCGACACAGTGGGAATGCTCACGTTGGCGACGCGCGCGATTTGCCGCAAAGTGACTTTTTTCGGCATGTCTGAGAACCGTCGTCTAACAGACTAACCGTTATCAGCGGAATTCGGGAAGATTTCAGAAGTATCTGAAAATTTTCATGCATCAAGCCGTTTCGTGCCCATGTGCCACTGGAATCAAGCGCTTTAATCTGGACAGTTGATTCTCTAAGAAAAGTTTCACAAGTTTTTTCTTGACCACCCCTGCCAACTTTCGCATACTACCTCTCAATTGGCTCCTCGATGCTCTCCTTGCCGAAGCTAGAGGTATGCCTCAGACCTCTCGATTAGTCCGGAGCATGGCTCCGGGGAAGTGTGCACAGCATGTCCCAACGAAACTACTTCAAACTTCATGGGCTTCTGTTCGTCCCGGCCCTTTTCGCGCTATTCGCCACTACCTCCTTCGCCCAGATTGGAACGGGCAGCATAACCGGAGTTGTAACGGACTCGACTGGGGCGGTGGTGCCGGACGCTGAGGTCAGTATCACCAACGTTGATCGAAACACCCACCACCTGACGCGTACCGCCAACACCGGCGACTACACGGTGACGGCATTGGACCCGGGCCGCTACTCGGTCACAGTGAAGCGCGCCAGTTTCCGTACCGCCAGCGTGGCGGCATTTCGGCTTGAGGTGGACCAGAAGGCGCGCGTGGACGTCTCGCTGGAACTGGGAACCCTGACCGAGTCCATGACAGTGTCGAACCAGACTCCTGTACTTGAAACCGAATCGAGCACGGTCGGGCAAGTAATCGACAACCGGCGAATCATCGATTTGCCCTTGAACGGGCGCAACTTCCTGGACCTGGCGTCCCTGGGACCTGGCGTCGCCGCGACGAAAGACGGCAACACGGCCTTTCAGGATGCGCGCAATATCGGCCGCCGTTCCAACGAGCAATTCTCCATGGGGGGCGCTCGCTCGCAGGACACCAATTACCTGCTTGACGGAGCGACCAATACCTCGCCGGATTCGAACACGATCGCTGCGATTCCTTCGATCGACGAGATCCAGGAATTCAAGGTTCAATCCAACTCCTACACCGCAGAATTCGGCCGCGGCGCCGCACAGGTGAATGCGGTCACCAAGGGTGGCACAAACTCGTTCCACGGATCCGCCTACGATTTCTTGCGCAATGATGCGTTGGACGCCAAAGACTACTTCAACGACATCAACAGTTATCCCGGCGCACCTAAACCGCCGTTCCGCCGCAACCAGTTCGGTGCGACCGGCGGCGGACGAATCGTCAAAGACAAGCTGTTCTTCTTCTCCAGCTACGAAGGCCTGAGAGACCGAACGAATGCTGCCCAAACCACAACCGTGCCGCTCGCGAACGCGAAGTCGGGCAACTTCGCCGATTACGGAATTCCCATCTACATGCCGCACGTGACGAACGCGGATGGTTCGTCGAAGTTCCGCGCGGGGAATACGCTTTCCGGCGGCTGTTTCAACCCGGATCCAACCACGAACGTGCCGTGGCCCAACATGGCCATTCCTCAGACCTGTTGGAATTCCTCGATTGCCAAGTTCCTGGCCTCCGAGTATGTTCCCGCGCCCAACCGGCCGGGACTGCGAAACAACTACGTCGGGGTGCTGGGACACCCGACGGATTGGGACCAGGGCGCGGGACGAATGGACTATATCCTGACTCCCAACATGAACCTGTTCGGGCGTTACTCCAGATCGCGCGAAGACGAAATCATCCCCGGGTTGCGGCCGTCCACGGGCGTCACGAATTCCGTGAAGACCGATACCGGAATGCTGCATTACGCCTGGACGATTGGCCCGCGCATGGTGAACGAAGCGCGTGCGAGCTTTATCAGCGCCAATGCCAGCAGTCTGGGTGACCTGCAGGGTAAGCAGAATTTCGCCGGCAGCGTACTGGGAATCCCCGGCGTGTCGGGTGCGGCGATCGACTTCGGTCAGCCCTCGTTCGGTGGGGCCGGTGACAACTTCCTGAGCTTGGGCGAAGGAGCGTTTGGCCACCCGCTGCAGAAGATCCAGAACACCTTCGAGGTTGGCGACGACTGGACGCTGATCAAAGGCCATCACGTGATGAAGGTCGGCGTGGACTTCCGCCACGAGTACCTGAACATCCTGTCCCACAACCTGTCGCGCGGCTCGTTCTCTTTCCCGGTAGCCGCCACGGCCGCATTGGACGGAACCGGCGGGCTCTCGCTGGCATCGTTCCTCCTCGGCGTTTCAAACGACGCCGAAGTAGCCACCGGCGACGCGCACGATCACTTGTTCCGCTGGACGCAGGCCTACTTCATCCAGGACGACTACAAGGTGTCCCGGAACTTCACGCTGAACCTCGGCTTGCGCTACGAGATATCTCCTTACTGGTATGACAACCGGAATCAGATCACGAATCTCGACATCATCAATGGCGTCCCCACCATCATTCGCGCCGGCAGCGGCGATCCCTATGCCGGCTTCTCGCCGGCACGCTTTGTTTCCGACCAGAACTCGCCGTACTACCTGCCGTTCATCCGCAGCAACGCGCTGGGGCGCAGCCTCGTACTCACGGACTTCAGCAATTGGTCGCCCCGCCTGGGATTCGCCTGGTCGCCAACCTGGGGCCACGGCAACACGGTAATCCGCGGCGGAGCCGGTATCTTCTATTCGCCCATGAACGCCGACCCCTGGTTCGACTTCGCGCGCAGCGCGCCGGTCTCGGCCAAGCTGATTCGCAAGGGCGCGTACACCGTCGTGAATCAGGTGTTCAACGATACCGCGCAGACCATCAAGGCTCCCTCTCAATTCACCGTTGATCCGCATTTGAAGACACCGCGCATTCAGCAGTGGAGCCTCGGCCTGCAGCAGCAACTTACGCCTTCCCTGGTCCTGGAGCTCTCGTACGTGGCATCCGCCTCAACGCACCTCCCTCACCTGACCGACCAGAACCAGACGCTGCCGGTTTTCAATGGTTTGAATGTTGCCCAGCCCGTGGTTTACAACACACAGCAGTACCTCTCGCTCTCGTCTTACTACAACCAGATTCAGAGCGTGACTTCGGCGAACTACAATTCACTTCAAACGAAAATCGAGAAGCGATTTTCCCACGGCGTCGCTTTCTTGAGTTCGCTTACCTGGGGTAAGGCCCTCGATACGGCATCGGCCACGCGCGATGGTGGGAATGGCCCGTCCACGCCACACGTTTGGAATGCTCGCCTGGACTATGGGCCATCGGCATTCGACGTGCGCTTGAACTGGGTCAACAGCGCGATCTATGAACTGCCCTTCGGCAAAGGCCGCCGCTGGGGCAGCAACTGGGCTGGTCCCGTGGACAAACTGCTGGGCGGATGGCAGATTGGCGGCATCAGCATGGTCCGTACTGGCTTCTCCGCATCCTGCCTCAACGGCAGCGACGCCGGGGTGAATAACGCCAACTTCGAGCAGGACAACTGCGACATCATCGGCAACCCGAACAGCGGCCCGAAGAGTCTCCTGAACTGGTGGAACCTGAGCGCCTTCGGCACTCCGACCGCTTCGGAAGTGTTTGGGAACGGCGGGAGGGGAATCCTCCGCGGACCTAAACAAGTCAGCCTCGACTTCACAGTGCAGAAGACGGCCAACATCACGGAGCGAATGAAACTGCAGTTCCGCTTTGAGGCCTTCAACCTGCTCAATCACCCGATGTTCTCCATGCCCAACCAGTATGAGGATTCGTATCCGCAATACGATGCGGCAGGCCATCCGGCAGGCCCTGCGACCATCGATCAAATCGGCTCCTTCAACACGATCAGCAACACCGCCGCTGCGAACCGGCAATTGCAGTTCGCGCTAAAGCTGTTGTTCTAGGAGTCCCGATCAAGGCTCAGGCGGGACGGGTTCCGCACCTGTCCCGCACAAACCAGGACAAACTAAGGCATGACGCAAAATCACACAGGGTTGAGGGCCGTCCTGTCATTCTGTTTCGCGAGCGCGGTGCTCTCCGCGGGATCCGTGAAGTTGGAGCGCCATCAGGACCAGATCGCCGTCTTGATCGACGGCCGTCTATTTACCACGTATTACCTCGCCGCCGAGACGGCCAAGCCCTATTTGATGCCCTTGCAGACAGCCTCCGGAGTCGTCGTCAGCCGGAGCTTTCCGGCCGGGAACGACGTGCTTGGGGCTAATCCGCGCAACCCTTCCTTTGAACCCCACCAGCGTCCCCTGTATTTCGCCCACGGGAACCTGGACGGATTGGACTACTGGGGCGAACAGGCCTTCGACCGCTTCTACGACGACCACGCCCACCAGGCCTACGGACACGCGCGCCTCAAGGCTGTTGACGAACAAGCGGAGAGCGCCGATCGGGCCACGGTTCAGGCCCGCTACCAACTGCTCGATCCCAACGAGCGGGAGATCGCCGAGGAGACACAGTCCTACACGTTCTCCGGGGACGAGCGCACGCGCATCATCGACTGCGAATTCGTGCTGCATGCCACGGCCGGCCCGCTGGTTGCCGGCGACACGAAAGAGGGCACCTTCGGCATTCGGCTGAACGCGGAATTAAGCGCTCCGCACGACCACATGCTTAATTCGCTTGGCAGCCGCGGTGAGAAAGCGATCTGGGGAAAGCCCGCCGAGTGGGTCAATTACTCCGGACTCGTCTCCGGCAAACCCGTGGGAATCGCCGTCTTCGACTCGCCGTCGAGCTTCCGCCATCCAACCCCCTGGCATGCGCGCGCCTATGGCCTGCTGGCTGCCAACCCTTTCGCCCAGCGTGAATTCTCAAAGGACCCAAAACAGGACGGAAGCTGGACCATCCCGGAAGGGCAGTCGCTGGCGTTCCGCTATCGGGTCGTGATTTATGACGGTGAACTCTCCGCCGGGCAACTGGCGGACATGTACCGCCAATACGCGTCCGTGAAATAGGGCGCAGGCCTCATCCGCTCATATATGCTCCGAGGAAGAAACTCATATGGAACGTAGACATTTCCTGTTATCCACTGCCGCTGCCGCGCTGCCGGCCCGCACCACCCTGGCTAGCCCCAGCGACACCGTTCGAGTTGCCTGCGTCGGTGTGCGCAACCAGGGCCGCGAACATCTCAGACACTACGGCAAGAACCCGAACGTCGAGATCGCCGCGATCTGCGACATCGATGAGTCCGTTCTCAATACGCGTCTCAGCGACGTCGAGAAGATGGGGCGCAAACGGCCCGCCGCCTACACCGATATCCGCAAGCTGCTCGAAGATAAATCGATTGACGCCATCTCGATTGCCACGCCCAATCACAATCACACCCTCCAGACCGTCTGGGCCTGCCAGGCCGGCAAGCACGTGTACGTCGAGAAGCCCTGCTCGCACGACATGTTTGAGGCGCGCCAGATCGTGGCGGCGGCGAAGAAGTACGACCGGTTGGTGCAGCACGGTACGAACAGCCGTTCCTCGGGCGCTGCTCAGGATGCGGTCCGGCAGATGAAAGAGGGGCTGATCGGCGACGTGTACATGGCGCGCGGCCTGTGCTTCAAGTGGCGCGATACCATCGGGCACAAACCGGTGGAGCCGGTGCCCGCCGGCGTGCACTACGATTTGTGGCTCGGCCCCGCACCGCTGCACGAATTCACTCAAAATCGGTTCCATTACAACTGGCATTGGTTCTGGGAATACGGCAACGGGGATTTTGGCAATCAGGGCATCCACCAGGTGGATGTCTGCCGCTGGGGCCTTGGAGTGAAGTACCCGACCAAGGTGAGCGCCATCGGCGGCCACTTCATGTTCGACGACGACCAGGAAACACCCAACACGCTACTTGCCTCATACGAGTTCGATAAGAACGGCAAGAAGGTGATGATGGAGTTCGAAGTGCGCCATTGGATCTCGAATAAAGAGGCTGGGCTGGGTGCGGGAGATTCCGGCTGCGTGGGCGCGACCTTTTACGGATCGAAGGGCTATGTGTCGATCGACTCCGAGGATTTTGGCAAGTACCGTTCGTTTCTTGGCAAGGCGCAGGAGCCCGGCCCCTCAGGCACCAACATGGGCGACAACTGGGCCAACTTCATCAGCGCCGTCCGCAGTGGCAAGCATTCCGACCTGAACGCGCCGATTGAAGAAGGGGCGATCTCAACGACCCTGGTTCATCTCGCGAACATCTCCTACCGCGTGGGCCGGACCTTGAACTTCGACGCCGAATCGTATTCCTGCGTGGGCGACCCGGAGGCCAACGCGATGTTCCGGCGGCAGTATCGCGAGCCCTTCGTGGTTCCGGAGAAAGTGTAGCCATGCCGGCCATTCCTGAACTGCACTACGGCAAGGCGCGCGTGCGAATCTTTGCGTCGGCGGCTGACCTGGGGGCGGCTGCAGCGGCGGATACTGCAGACATCATTCGGGACGCCGTCGCCGCTCGCGGGCGGGCGCGCCTCATCCTGGCCACCGGCAACTCGCAGCTCGATATGATCGGCGCGCTCGTCCAGCTCCCCGACGTGCCTTGGGCCTCCGTCGAGGTGTTTCATATGGACGAGTACGCCGGCATGCCCGCGACGCACTTGTCGAGTTTTCGGTACTGGATCAGAACGCGGGTCGAGGAACGCGTGCACCCGGGAATGGTGCAGTATCTCGCCGGGGATGCCCCCGATCCTGAAGCGGAAATGGAGCGCTACTCCGCTCTGCTGAACGCCGCTCCCATCGACCTGGCGTTCGTGGGCTTTGGCGAGAACGGCCATGTCGCCTTCAACGATCCGCACGTCGCGGATTTCAGCGATCCGAAGACAGTCAAGCGCGTTCTAATCGACGACGCATCGCAGCGCCAGCAAGCCGGCGAGGGCCACTTCGACCGGCCCGAGTCCGTTCCCAGGGACGCTTTCACCATCACCTGCCCCGGCCTGTTCAGAGCCGGTGCGTGGATCTGTTGCGTGCCCGATCTGCGCAAGGCCGAGGCCGTTCGCGGCGCCCTGGAGGGGCCCATTGCAACGGCCTGCCCTGCCTCGCTCGTGCGCATACACCCGAACGCACACGTTTATCTCGACACTGCGTCAGCCTCGCGCCTCGCCTTGAGCGCCAGCTAGCGGCTGGCCCGCCTCAGTGGGAGTCCGCTGCGAAGCTGCGGTGCGGCGGTAGCTCGTTCAGCCAGCGCTGCGCGGAGGGCCGCTCACCGGCCGTACAGACTTTGATGTACTCGCCCAGCTCCCGGCGCGCGCCGTCGACGTCGCCGTCCTGGGCGCGCAAGCGTGCGGACATCAGCCACGCCTTCGGAACCCGGCCAGCGGCTTTCGCGAAATGCGACAACGCCTCGACGCGCGCCTTCGCCTGCAGCACCAGCGAGCACGCCAGCAGGTAGTGCGCCGGGGCGTTGGACGGGTCTTTCGAGAGCGCCTGGCGGGCCGCCGCTTCCGCTTCCGCCCGCCGGTTGAGTTGCAGCAGGCTCAGGGCGAGCCCCGCGTAGAGGTCAGGCGACTCAACGCCCAGGCGGTGTGCCGTCTCCCACTCGGCGGCCGCCTCGGCCGGGCGGTTCAATTTCTCCATTGCGCGGGCCAGGCCCTGGTGGGCGTCGGCATATTCCGGAAAGAGTTCGATGGCGCGCGAGTAGCCGCTTGCGGCCGCTTCCACCTGCCCCCTGGAGTCACTTCGCCCAGCCTGCTCATATGCCTTGCGCGCCTTCCCCGGCGGTGGTTTGAGCAACTGACGCAGCGACACGAACCCGGAGTTTGGCCGCTCGACTGCCTCGGTTTGCACGTCGATGACGATTTCGCCCGAGTTTCGATCCACGTTCAACACCTCGCGGTGGACCAACTCGTGGTGCTCCAGCGTGAGGACGCGAAGCTGGTGGCATCCCGCCTCAACGCCTTCAAACACAAATTCACCGTCGGAGCCGAGCGCGCTCTGCAGCCCCCGGCCCGACTGCTGGCAACTCACAAGTTCCACAATGAACGAACGAGAAACGTCCACCCCTTTTGCAATCACCTGCCCGCGCAGGACGCTCGGCGTCGAAGGACGATCGAACGGGCTCGCGGAGAAGTTCCGCATCTGGGCCGACAAGTCCGCGCGAACACACGCGACAAGCAGCAGTAACAGGAATCTGTACCTCATCGAAACACACTCCTCCCCAGGACTTTGAATGAACAGACGCAATCGGCGCGTTGGAATGACCCCGGCAAACGAGGGGGGACGGAGAGCTGACGAGTGGTTGAATCGCGGCGCTAGCTGCCGGACTCTCTGCGACTCAAACCGGGAGGGTACTGCGGTAGGTCAACCGGGACAGGCACTCAGAGCAAAGCGGGTGGTTCGGGACAGTTTCCCCGCTTTCGCTGGAGTCTTGAGGTTACTACGAAACCGAGGCTCCGCTCCATTCAAGTTGTTGATGACCTCAATCATGACAAGTTTGTTAATGATCGGTGAACTCGACTGGCATTGGCCTCCCGCCGTCCAACTTGAGCCGGGAAAGAAGCGATGCTGCGAAGGTCGTCATGAACTCGGTCGTTGGCCACCACCACCGCGTGCAGTTCTCAGCTTCAGGCGGAACATCTTCGAGCGCAGAGACGTAATTCAGACGGATAAGCTCGCCCGTGCGGTCCGTCGCTGAGGCGCGGACCGGTAATTAAAGGAAGGATTTCATGCAACTCCCGACATGTGTCGCGCTGGCGCTGTTGACGCTGGCGCAGGTCGCGCCCGCCGCGCCCCAGGATAAGCCCGCCGAAAAGCCCGCGGAAAAGAAGGCCGAGCCGCGAACGCTGAAAGTGAAGTTGAATTACACCGGGACCGGCACAGTGGACAGCAAGCACCCCATCATCCTGTTCCTGTTCGATACGCCCGACTTCGTCCAGGGAAACGTTATGCCGATCGCATCCATGTCCGGCACGGCTAAGGACGCGACAGTCGTGTTCCCGGGCCTGTCGCAATCTCCCGTTTACGTTGTCGCGACTTACGATCCCGCTGGCAACTACGACGGCCAGTCCGGCCCCCCGCCGTCGGGGTCTTCGATGGGCATGTATTGTAAGACTCCGCCCGCCGCCGAGCCAGTGAAGATTGAACCGGGAGCGACGGCAAGCATCGAGTTGGCTTTCGACGACTCCTTTAAAATGCCGTAACTGCGGGGCTGGAATTGGAAGACCAGGCGAGCCGTCGCAACCGGCGTTCGGCCGAGGCGTGACGAGGGGTTGCACCAGGGTTCGGGCGGGCTGGAATCGGCGCGATTCAGTCGCACGTGGAGACCGGGGGACCACTGTCCGAAAGGCCGAACCGCTAATTTTAGCGGTTCGGCTTTTCAAGTTACTGAAAACACAGGGTGCGTTTTCGAAAACCGCTAATTTGAGCGGTTTGGCATTCCAGTGCAGCGGGCAGACTGCCCAAAAGGCGCAGGAAAAACTACAGCGTCGCCGCGGCGTGGCAACGCTTCGGTCGATGCCCCGGGAGCAGGCCTCAATCCGCAGTCGTCGGATCGATGATCGATCGGACTTGCGAAATGCGGTTGGCCGGGAACCCGCCTTGCTCGGCATGTTGGCGAACCGAAGCTTCATCCGGGGCGATGTAAACGCAGTAGATCCTGTCGTCCGTGACGTAGCTGTGGACCCATTGAATCTGAGGTCCCATCCGGCTGAGGACGCCGCACGAGGTCTGGGATATCGCCTGCAATTGCTCAGGCGACAGATTGCCGGCTTGCGGAATGTCCCGTTCGATCACGAATTTCGGCATTGTAGTTACCTCGAAGTCTCTGACAGAAGCGTACGTAGCGCGGATCAAGGCATCGTACTGCTGCGGCGCTGCCCGGAAATCCAAGCCATGTAATACTGTATCTCAAGCTAAACCAAATTCCCAAAACCGCGTCATAACTTCCAGAATCACCAATTGACGATTGAAATACCGCCGAACGCCCGCCGCCGAGCGGGAACCTGTCACAGGCCGGGATCCGGTCTCTAAAATTCATCAGCGGGTGTAGCGTCCATACGAGACAGAACCGGCGTCCCAATGCTGGTTTGGGAGGATCTTCGCGTGCGCACAATTTCATCCCGGTTCGTCGCCTTGCTGGCGATCCCACTGCTCAGTCCGGTTTTCGGTGCAGTCGCAGAGGCCGCGACTGCTCAGCTCCCCTCCGAACGCGCCTCTGTTCGGTTCCTTCAACAGTGCACCTTTGGCCCGACGCCCGACCTCATCCAGCGCGTGCAACAGCTTGGGTTTGAAGGCTTCCTGGATGAGCAGTTCGCGCTTGCCGCCTCAACCTACCCGGACCCGGTTCCGGACAGCAACGGCAAGACGCATTGGCTGCCCACCCAGCAACGTTTCTTTGTGAACGCCATCACCGGCCCGGATCAGGTGCGCCAGCGGATGGCCTGGGCGCTGCTGCAGATCTGGGTCGTCTCCGGTGTGAAGTTGACACGTCCGGAGCAGATGCTGCCGTACGTCCGGATGCTGCAGAACGACGCTTTCGGCCATTTCCGCACGCTGATGGAAGACATCACGCTAAGCCCGGCCATGGGCCACTACCTCGACATGGTGAACAACAACAAACCTACGGCCGGGAAGGGGGCGAACGAGAACTACGCGCGGGAGTTGCTCCAGTTGTTCAGCATCGGCCTGCAGAAACTGAACGCCGACGGGTCGCCGCAACTCGATGCCAGCGGCAAGCCGGTTGCGACTTACGACCAGGAGGCGATCGAGGAACTGGCCCGCGTCTTTACCGGCTGGACCTACGCTCCGCTTTCCGGCGCGACCTCCAAATGGACGAATCCGGGGAATTGGAATGCCCCGCTGGTCGCCTTCGACGCGCACCACGATCAATTGGCGAAGAACCTCTTCAACGGCATTGCGATCCCGGCCGGTCAAAGTGCGAAAGCCGACCTCGACCAGGCTCTGGACGCCATCTCTCATCATCCGAACGTGGCCCCGTTCATCAGCCGCAACCTGATCCAGCACTTTGTGACAGGCGAGCCATCGCCACAGTATGTACAGGACGTTGCGGCAACCTTCGTTTCCAGCAACGGCGACCTGAAGCAGGTGCTGCGGGCGATCCTGCTGAATCCGGAGGCTCGCGCCGGCGACGACTCCGCGACGCCCGCCGCCTTTGATGGGCAATTGCGCGAGCCGGCGCTGTTCATCACCGGGCTGGTTCGGGCGCTGGGCGCAACGGTAGCCGAGGTCAACGGGCTCCCGGGCTGGTCGAACACGTTGAGCCAGAACATCTTTTTCCCGCCGACCGTGTTCAACTACTACGCCCCTTCCTACGAGATTCCGAAGACGCCACTCAACGCGCCTGAGTTCCAGATCGATAGCGGCTCGCTGGCGATGGCGCGCGCCGACTTCGTAAATAGCCTGGTATATGGCAAAATCGCGGGCGTAACCGTGAATCTTGCCCCCTTTGCCTCACTCGCAGCCGCACCGGGCGCGCTGCTCGGCCATGTAAACCAATTGTTTCTGCACGGCTCGATGGACACCCGGATGCGCGATGCGCTGGCTACGGCAATGAGCGCGCAACCCAACGCGAAAAGCGCCGCGCAAACGGCGCTGTATCTCGTCGGCAGTTCGCAGCAGTATCAGGTGACGCGCTAGGACCAGGAGGACTTGACCATGCTTTCCAGACGACAACTTCTGCGCGCTCTTCCCGGTTTCGGGGCGTTAGGCTCCGCCGGATGCTTCGCCCGGCTGGGCCTGGTGAACGCCTATGCCGCACCGGTCGCCACCGGCTACAAGGCGCTGGTGTGCGTTTTCCTTTTCGGTGGCAACGACAGCAACAACGCCGTCATTCCGTATGACGCGGCCCGCTTCGACGAGTACACCGGCTTGCGCAAGAACCTTGCCCTGCCCATGAACGACGCTCTGACGGCGAACGTGTTCCAGGTATCGTCCACGGAACAATACGCGCTTCACCCTTCGCTCGCCGAACTGGCCGCGCTGATGAACCAGGAAAAGAGCCTCGCCATACTCGCGAACGTGGGCAGCCTGGTGCAACCCACGACCCGCGCACAGTACATAGCGCGTTCCGCGCCGACGCCGAACAACCTGTTTTCGCACCTGGATCAACAGACCGAGTGGCAGACTTCCAACGTCGCCGGGCAGGCTTCCACGGGCTGGGCCGGGCGGCTGGCGGACGCCGTGGAGCTTATGAACCAGCCCTCCACGTTTCCCACCGTGGTGTCGGTGGCGGGCAATGCCGTCTTCGGCGTGGGCGCTTCCACGCTGCCGGCGACGGTGATCCCGAACCGCGCTCTCGGGTTACGGGGTTTCGGCAACGACACGGCCTCCGAGGCCCGGTACGGCGCGCTCCAGGCACTCCTTCAGCTGGACTCGGGAGCCACGCTGGTCCAGGACGCCCAGCAGATGATGGAAAGCGGGATCGCCAATGCCGACGCTCTCGGCAAGGCGACGACGGGCGCTCCCGCTCTGACCGTCACTTTCCCCACCAGCAATCTGGGGCAGCAGCTGGCGGAAGTGGCCAGGATCATCCAAGTGCGCGGCAGCCTCGCCATGAACCGTCAGGTCTTCTTCGCGTCCCAAGGCGGCTACGACACCCACACCGCCCAACTCTCCACGCAGGACACGCTGTTCAAGGACCTGTCGCTCGCCATTAAAGCGTTCTACGACCAACTGAAGGATTGGGGTATCGCGGATCGGGTGGCGCTGTTTACGGAATCCGATTTCACGCGCACGCTGCTGCCAAACTCGAACGGCGGCACCGACCACGCCTGGGGCGGCCACCACTTCATCGTGAGCGGCGCGTTGAAGTCCGGCCAGGCGATCTACGGTACTTTCCCCGCGATCGCTGTCGGCGGCAACGATGATGCGGGCACGGAGGGACGCTGGATCCCGACCACTTCCATCGACCAGTACGGGGCCACTCTCGCCACCTGGTTCGGAGTGGATTCCTCGAAACTCGCCTCAATCTTCCCGAATCTCGCGAACTTCCCGCAGAAGTCGCTCGGCTTCTTCGGCTAGGCAGGTAGCCGCACGAGGCTGGGTGATCGCGCACCACCCCACTCGGCGGCACCCATTTCCGGAGTCCCGCATCTCTTAGGGTGTCCGCAGATGCAGTCGTAAGGAGGCCCAATGCCACTTCCATCGGACGAGCACATCATCCAACTGGCTAACGACTTAATCGAGCAATTGCAGGCCATGTTCGGCGTGCATCCCGGCTACCGTCCAGCTCATGCGAAAGGACTTCTGCTGACGGGCACTTTCAGCCCTTCGCCCGATGCCGCGGCGCTGACGCGAGCGCCGCATATCGCGCGCCAATCCACCCCCGTGACCGTGCGCTATTCAAATGGTACCGGGCTGCCCACGATTCCGGACAACTTCCCGAACGCGAATCCGCGCGGCATGGCGCTCCGCTTCCACCTCGCCGAGCGCGTTCACACCGACATCATCGGGCAGTCGGCGAACGTCTTCCCCGTGCACACCGGCCAGGAATTCCTGGAATTCCTGCGGGCCGCTGCGGCGACCGGTCCGGCGAAGCCGTCGCCGATTGAGGCATTCCTCGGCACGCACCCGGCGGCCCTGGCCTACGTGCAGACTCCCAAGCCCAGCCCGGCCAGCTTTGCCAAGGAAGCGTTCTTTGCCATGCACGCGTTCCGCTTCATCAACAGAGATGGGGTGGCCCGGTATGGCCGCTATCGAATTTCGCCGCACGCGGGCATCGAACATCTGGACGAGACGGCCGCTCAGGACAAGGATGCGGACTACCTGTTCGACGAACTCAGGAAGCGCGTAGCTGCAGGTTCGATCCGTTATGACATCCTGGTGCAAGTGGCCAGCGAGGGCGATATCGTGGACGACGTGACCGTGCACTGGCCCGACTCCCGGCCGCTGGTCCGCTTTGGCACGGTGGTGCTCAACGCTTTGGCTGCGGATAACGAGGCGCTGCAGCAGCACCTCATATTCGACCCGATTCCGCGCGTGGACGGCATCGAAGCGTCCGCCGATCCGCTGCTGGAATTGCGCGCCGCGATCTACTTGCTGAGCGGCCGCAAACGGCGCGAACCGGAAGACGCGAAGGCCAAGGTCTCCACCGCGAGTTGACCCGCCTCCTGCGACGCGCAGTGCACAATGGAGAGACGGGGGTCCGGTGCGCCGGCCGCCCCAAAACTCCCCATGCTGCTCTGCCCAGTCCGCGACTGCCACATGGCGCTTGGGCGCGAGCAGCGGCGACTATTCTGCCCGCGCGGACACTCGTTCGACGTCGCCCGCAGCGGGTACGTCAACCTGCTGCAACCGCAGGAGCGCCGTTCGAAGCAGCCCGGCGACACTCTGGCCGCCGTCGGTGCCCGGCGGCGCTTGCACGATCGCGGGGCGACCGCGCCGCTGCTGCACGCTATCGCGGAGCTCCTCGCGCCTGCGCCGGGCGACACCGTGCTCGATGCGGGCTGCGGCGACGGTTACTATCTCGGCACGCTGGCGGGTGAAACCGGTTTCGCCGCGCACGGTGTCGATATCTCGATTCCGGCCATCGACGCCGCCGCGCGGCGCTACCCGCAGTGCCGCTGGATCGTGGCCAACGCCGACCGCTTCGTACCGTACGCCGACCGTGCGTTCACCGTGGTAATGTCCATCACGGCCCGCATGAACCCCGGTGAATTCCGGCGAATTCTGCGGGACGACGGCCGGTTGCTGGTCGCTCTGCCCGCGCCGGAGGATTTCATTGAATTGCGGGGCGCGGGCCGCGACCGGGTGGACCGGACCGTCGAGACGTTTGCGCCCGGCTTCAGCCTCGCGGAACGGCGGCGCGTCACCACCACCGCCGAACTCGACGCCGACAGCGTGCACGACGTGCTGGTGTCGATTTACCGGCCGATGCAAGCGAAGCCGGCCGAAGCCATGCGGGTGACCTTCAGTCTGGACCTGCTGCTGTTTCGAGCCGGGCGGTGAGCAGGCGAGTCACGGCTCTCCCGAGCTCGCCGGCCGATTAGTTTCGGAGCAGGGTCTGGGGACCCCGCGCGGCGCGGGAGCGCCGCGCCACACGGGCTTATGCGCTTCGAGTCGCCGCCCCCCGGGCGGCCAGCAAGTCCGGCAGCAGGTGGTTGCCTGCGCCCGTGGATAACAGCGTCACGCGCGCATTGGTATTGAGCAGACGCTGCGTTTCCAGGATGTTGAACAGCGCGTCCGATACCGCGGGCTCCCTGGCGATCTCCCGCAGGGCTTGCCCCAGCAGGTTGGGCCGGATCGCGGCCGCCTTGCCGAACTCGATCGACGCTGTGCGCTCCGCCGAGCTGGTGATCACGTTCACCTGGTTGGCGCCCGCCTGCTTGATGGCGGAGGTCACCTGGCGCAGCCGGTTGACGACCTTGGCCTCGATCTGGCGGATCATTCCGTCGTCGCGGAAGTGCACCTTGCGAATGTACACCGAACCGAGCTGATAGCCCCACGCCTGCGACTGGCCGGAGACCTCCGCACGCACGGTCTGGCTCATGGTGTGGCGCGTCTCCAGCATGTCCGCGAGGGGCATGTTGCTGAGGCAGCGGACCGTCGCGTTGCTCACGTTCGCCCGCAGCGAGCCGCGCGGGTCGGTGTTCTTGAACAGATAGGCATAGGGATCGCTGATCCACATCTCGTACCAGATGCCGATGCCCATCGGGGCGCCCTCTTCGGAGTTCACCTGCTCACTCCGCCGGTACTCCTGGTCGAGCCTCAGGTCGAGCACGTAGCACGTCCCGAAGATGTTGACGATGAACGCCGCGGCTCCCAGTTTAGAGGGGAGGAAATGGAAGCCCGGCTCGTCGATGGTGGCCAGGACTTTGCCGAACAGCACGTACACACGGCAGGTGCGCTCTTCCACGGTGGTGTAGATGCCGAAGACGCGCGCGGCGATCAGCAGGGCGGGCAGGCCGAACATGAGCAGCAGAAAGGTGACCAGGGCGGAAAACATGAAGCCGCTGAGAGTCAGTAACGCATTCATCGCTGCACCTCCGTCTGGCTGGAAAGGTAAATGTCCTGGACCTTCTCGAAGAGCTTCAAGCGCACGTTCCGCAGGTAGGCCTGGAGCGCGCCGGCTCCGGCCGCGTGGAGCTGCGACAACTCAGCGGCGAGCAGTTTGATCGGCTCCACCTCGGCCTGCGCCTTAAGCGATTCGATCTCGACCGCGCGCTTCGACTGTTCGATCTTCTGGTCGGCGGAGGCCTGCGCCAGGCTGATGTCGCTCGAGACCTGGTTGTGCGCCGTGTTGATGGCCGCCAGCGCCGATTCCACGTCGGGCGGCGGGTCGATGCCGGTGATCAGCGAGGCTTCCAGCAGGACGCCGTAGCGGGCCAGCGTCGAGCGGCATTCCAGGTCCATGTACTCGTTCAAGTCGCGCAGGTTCTTGCGCAGGTCGTTGATGGAAACGCCGATCATCTCGCTGACGGGCGCCGAGCCGAGATCGGCGGGCACTGCCGCCACGGCACCGGACGGTTGGGTGCGCTTGGCTTCAAAATTGGCAATCTTCTGCCGCAACACCGAAACGAAGTAGGCGGTCACGTGCACGAACGGGCGTTTGATGCCGAAGAGAAAGGCGTACAGGTTGGACTCGCTGACGCGGTAGCGGATCTGTCCGGTCATCCCGGTGTTCAGCTGGTCCTTGGTGACGGCGTCGAGCTTGGTGCCGCCACTGTTGGCGGACGAATCCTCCAGATCTTTGGCCATGTTGACGGTCATCGTGGCGATGGAGATTTTGCGGATGTCCTGCCACGGCATCTTCAGGTAAGGGCCGCCCGGTTGGATCACCCGCACCTGCGGATAGGAATAGCGGGCGCGCTCCTCAGGCTTCAGGAACTCGGCGCTGGGATCGTCGAGCGTGGTCTTGTTGCCGGGCAGGCGCTCGGCCCGCCCGAAGGTTGTTTTTACCGCGCGCTCGTTCTGGTCTACCGTGTAGATCCCCAGGACGATGACGCGCAGAACGAACCAGACTAGAAAACCTACGACAACACCGAAGAAGATGGTCATAGCTGAGAGGGCTCCTCTTCCCTTTTCCGCTCTTCGACTCGCGCTGCCCGCGCAGTCCCAGATTATCAAGACCGGCGGCCGGCCATTTCGCCCGCCCTCGCCCGCATCGGCGTGTGGGACAATCTGGCTCTGAGGAAAGACCCAATGACCGAGAGTTTCGCCGACGATCTCAAACGCAGGTACATGGCTTGCCGCGTGCGCGGTAGAGCGAATTACTGCGCGGCTTACTTCGTTCTCGTGCTGGCTGTCGCCAGCAGCGGGCTGGCAGCGCTGTCGGTTGCCGCCGAGATCTGGCCGAAGGCTGTGAACGCGGTTCTGGCGGCTCTGCCCGGCGCGATTTACCTGGTCAACCGGCAGTTCCGGTTTGAGGAGCGCTCCCGGTGGTGGTTCGAGAAGTTTTACGTCATCGAGGGGCTCTATCGCGGGATCGTGCGCGAAGGACGCAGCGAGTCGGAAATCAGCAGGGAACTGACGCATCAATCGAAGCTGCTGACCGCACGCTGGCCTGGATTCGGGGAAGCGCCGAGCCAATAAGCCCGACTGCCGGACAGCGCGGGCCCTAGGGACGGGTCTCCCGCGGCGCCTCAATCCGCGGTAGAATCGTCCAGCCATGGCAGATAACAACCGCAGACGATTCATCAAGGGCGCGGCGGCCGTCGCCGCCATTCCCGTGGCCGCAGCCGCAAAACCCGCGGAGGCCGCCAAACCCGCAAAGAAGGTCCATTACCAAGGTCCGAAACCGGAGAAGACTCCGTTGTTCTCGGGCGCGGTCTCGTACGGCAACCTGCTCTTCATCGCCGGCAAGGGCGCGCATTTCGCGGGCGACATCAAGAGCCACACAAAGCACGTTCTGGATGAGGTGGAGAAGGAACTCGTCAATGCCGGATCATCCATGGAGAAAGTCCTGAAGGTGAACGTCTACCTGAACGACCTGAAGGACTACGCTGGCATGAACGAAGTCTTCCTGGGCCGCTTCGGCGCGGAGCCGCCGGTGCGCACGACCATCGCTCCGGCGGGCGGCGTACCCGGCAACTCGCTGGTCGAGATCGACTGTATCGCTTTTATCTGACGGGCGTTCCGCTCAGCCGATCACCAGTCCGAGCAGGCGTGCCAGATCCATGGCCTGCGGTGGCGTCACCAGTGCGCCCCGCAGGTCTTCCGCGCGCACTACCAGGCCGTCGATTTCCGCGCCCCGGAGGTTTGTGGTGTTCAGCCTCGCGCCGCTCAAGTCCGCGCGGCGCAAAGAGGCGTCGTTGAAAGTAGTGCCTTCGAGGTTCACGCCGCGCAGGTCAGCCTCGTCCAGACGCGTGCCTTTGAACTCGCAGGACTTCACCACACCATTGAATTGCGCGTAGCGCGCGTCGCAGTTCTCCACCAGCACGTCCTGCCAGCGGCAAGCGATCAGCTTCATGCCGAGCAGCCGGCAGTCGATGAACTCGACGCGACGTGCCTCGAATCCGCTCAGGACGGCATTCGACAGATCGCATTTCACCAGCCGTACGTCCCGCACCAGAGCCGACTGAACCTTGGACTGGGCCAGGGTCACCCGCTCCAGGACGCAGCCAACCAGCGACAGCGCGGCGATTTCAGTTCCGGAGGCATCGGCGGATTCAACGCGGGCGTCTTCGAGGGGCAACGCCGTCAGGAAGTCGTTTGCGTCGATACGGGTCAGATATTCCAGGTCGAGCGGAAGATCCGCAGGGATGCGGCCGGCCGACTTCTTACCCTCGTGCTTGCCTTCATGCGCCATGCTCTGCAGGATACAACTCGCGGGTCTCAGCGCTAAGCCACTCGCAGGGGACGCACGTCACGCTCGATGTCGGCCAGGTCCACACGCGCCAGTTCCAAGGCGTGATCGGTCTGCAGATTCATCCAATACTCGGCCGTCGTTCCCAGGTAGCGGGCCAGGCGCAGGGCCATATCGGGCGTAACCGCACGGCATTCGTTGACGATTTCGGCCACCCGCGTAACGGGCACCCGCAAGTCACGGGCGATGCGATTGATGTTGAGCCCAAACTCCACCATGTAGCGTTCGCGCAGGACCGCCCCAGGATGAACCGCTTTTTTCGCCGTCTGTTTGAGCATGAATCGGCCCCTCTTAACTCAATGGTCGCCGATTCCGTCAAATCGCGCTTGAGAACCCTGCAGGGCTCCGCGCCCGGTTACTCGTCCCGCAGCACCTCAAGGGGCTTCTGCGAGAGGATTCTGAGGCTCGCGATCCAGCCCGCCGCGACCGCCAGCAAAGCCGTCATGGCGGTGGTGAGGAGCAGCGGGGCCCACTCCACGTGGAACTCGGCGTCGAGTAGCCTTGTCATCAGGACGCGGGTGAATGCCGTTGCCAGCGCGCTGCCCATCGCGCCCGCGACGAGCCCCAGTATGAGAAACTCCACGGAGAAGATGCCGGCCAGGGTAAATCGCTTCGCTCCCAGTGTCTTCAGCACGGCCGTCTCCCGAATGCGCCGGAAGCGCGTGCCGGCCACCGTCGAGGCCAGGATCACGGCCCCGGCTAGAATTGCGAAGCCCGCGATGAAGCGCACGACCAACGACACCTGATCCACCACCTGCTGCACCAACAGCATGACGTCGGCCGTGTTGATCACCGTGACAGTCGGGTAAGCCTGGTACACCTGGCGTTGGAACTGGCCGATCTGCTTGCCGCTCAGACGGATCAGACCGAGATACTGCACCGGCAGTCCTGCGAGTGCTACCTGATTGAAAAGCACGTCCATCTGCGGACCCGTGCGCACCGCGCGCTGGCGGAAGACGGCCGACAGCGGCGTTTCGAACTCGCGTCCGATCGCGCTCCACTTGAGCTTCATTCCCGGCTTCAACTTCAGAGTGGCGGCCATGTCTTCCGCCACCGCGACTTGCGGCTCCGCGGCGCCCGGCTTCCACCACCCGCCCTGCCGTGCCAGCAGGTCCTCCGGCGGCTTCTCCGCCCACGTCACCTGCCGCGTGGACTGGTAGCGGCGCTCAAAGCCCTTCAAGTCGAGGTCCTTCACCGGGCGCCCGTTGATGGTCTCCAAACGCACAGCGACCAGCGGCTCAACCACTGGTTTGGTTTTCAACCCGTGCAAGCCTTCGAGCAGCTTTTGCACGCCATCGCGCTCGCGATCCGTGATGTTGATTAGAATGACGTTCGGCGCACCGGGCGGCGCCGCGCTGGCCACCTCCTGCAATAGTGATTTCTGAAGCAGGTAAACGCTCAGGGTGAACGTCACGCCAATGCCGAGCGCTACCAGCACGGAAGGCGCGTGGTTGCCAGGCCGATACAGGTTCGCCATGCCCTGCCGCCACTCCACGCTCCAGCGCACCGGCGTCTTCTGCACCAGCCAGCGCAAGCCTCGCAGCAGAGCCCAGGCCACGGCGGCCAGCAGCAGCAGGCTCACCGCAATGCCGCCCACGAAATACGCGCCCATCTTCAACGACTCGGCCAACCAGCCTGCGATCAGCCCGACGCATCCCAGAATCACCAACCCCGCTGCGAGTGCCGGCAATGACCGTTGGATGCGGACCCGCAGCGGAGCGCGCACCTCCGCCATCTCGCGCCGGAAGATCGCGGCCGGTTTGATCTGGCGAATCGAGAGCAGCGGCGGAATCGTGAACAACAGCGACACGAGCAAACCCACGCCGACGCCCTGAACCGCAAACGCCGGGCTCCACGACAAGGCGTGATCGAACAGGAAGAACTTGGCGAGCAGCCGCGGCATCGCGCGCTGCACCGCGAAGCCTACTCCCATGCCCGCAACGCCGCCGGTCAGCCCGAGCAATGCGGCCTGCAGCGAGTAGATGGTCACGATCTGCGAGCTGCGCGCACCCAGGCACTTCATGATGGCGATGGAGTCTAGCCGCTGCTGCATGTGCGCGTGGATCGCCGTCGCGACGCCCAAAGCGCCGACCACCAGCGCGATCAGGCTTACCAGGCTCAGGAACGTTGTCGAGCGCTCCAAAGCGCGCCGGATGATGGGATGCGACTCGCGGTAATCGGCGACCATCGCTTCCGGGAATACGCGCTTCAACTCGCTTCGCATCGTGTCCAGGTCGATGACCCGTGGAGTGCCAGCGGGCGGGAGCTTGAAGAGGATACGGTGCGACGCCCGGCTGCCGAAAGTCATCAGCCCGGTGCGTTCCAACCCTTCGCGGCTGATCAACAGGCGCGGGCCCAGGTTCAAGCTGCCCGTCATGCGATCGGGCTCGCTCGCCACCGTGCCAACGATTCGAAACTCGGCCACGCCCAACTTCACCATGGAGCCTGTCTGCACGTTGAGCCGGATCGGGAGATCGTCCGAGACGGCCACGCTCCGGGCGTCCAACGCGTCTTTCAACCTGCGATCGGGATCGAGCGTGACGCGGCCGTAGAAGGGGTAGGCGGCCGGGTCCACCGCCTTCACCGAGACCAGCGTGGGGACGCCGTCCGGCTGTCCGCTGCCCAGCATGGAAACCGTCTCGGAGATGCGCGTGACCTGCGCGCCGCGCCTGACGTAGCCGTCGATGCACTTTTGCTGATCGGGCGATAGATCGGTGAACTGGCGTATGCTCACGTCGGCCGCCATCAGCGTGCGCGCCTGACGCCGCAGCTCTTCTTGGAACGCATCCGCAAAACCACGCACACCGGTCAGCGCGCCCACGCCCGTGGCTACGCCGAGCACCGCAAAAAGGAATTTCGGCGCAGAGGCGCGCGCTTCTCGCCGTGCCACGCGCCAGGCAAGTTTCCAGCTCGCGACGAATCTCATACTGCCTGCTTCTGGTCGCTCTCGATCAGCCCGTCGCGCATGGTCAGGATACGCGTGGCGCAGCGCGCCAGGTCGTGGTCGTGGGTCACCAGCACCAGCGTTGCGCCCTCCTGCCTGTTCAAACTCAGGAGCAGTTCCAGCACCTGCTGACCGTTCTTCGAATCCAGGTTGCCGGTCGGTTCGTCCGCCAGCAGCAGCGGGGGACGGCGCATGAAGGCACGTGCCAGAGCGACCCGCTGCTGCTCGCCGCCAGAGAGTTGCACGGGGTAATGGTCGCGGCGGTCGCTTAGCCCGACGGTGTCCAGCAGACTGCGCGCCCGCTCGTACGCGTCACCTCCGAGTTCGCCCGCCAGTTCCGCGGGCAAAAGCACATTCTCCTCCGCCGTGAGCGTCGGGATCAGTTGGTAACTTTGAAAAACGAACCCGATCTTGCGTCCGCGAACCTCGGAGAGACGGTCTTCGCCGAGACCTGAGATCTCCTCTCCATCCAGTTGAATGCTGCCCGCGCTGGGGCTGTCGAGCCCCGCCAGCAAGCCCAGCAGCGTGCTCTTGCCACTACCCGAAGCACCCATAATCGCCACGTATTCCCCGCGCTGGACCGCTAGATCGATGCCTCGCAGGATGTCAACACGGTGCGTGCCGGTGTCGATCCACTTTGTCACACCCTTCAATTCGAGGATTGGACGATCGTGCGTGTCATTTCCGTTCATACCCGGGAGGCCCTCGCCTCTTATGATGGCAGTGGAGGCCCATGCGACGTTTCATCGCGCCAACTTTGTTTGTAATGTTTTGTTGCGTTCTCTGGCCCGCACGGCTTCAGGCAGCCGATGCGCGGCCTGTGATCGTCGCCTTTGGGGACAGCTTGACAGCTGGATACGGTCTCGCCAACGGGGAGAGCTTTCCCGACGCCCTGCAGAAACTGCTCGACCGGCGCGGGCTGCATTATCGGGTTGTGAACCAGGGGATCAGCGGGGACACCACCAGCGGCGGCGCGGCCCGCGTGAGACAGGTAATCGAGTTAAAGCCCGCAGTCGTAATCCTGGAATTGGGCGCCAACGACGGCTTGCGCGGGTTGCCGTTGACCGCGACGCGCGCGAATCTCGCCGGCATGATCGATCAGTTCCGCAAAAACGGGGCACAGGTCCTGCTGGCGGGAATCACGCTCCCGCGCAACTACGGGCCGGACTATATTCAGGGCTTCGACAAGATCTATCGCGATCTGGCGCGCGAGAAGCGTCTGGCTCTGATTCCCTTCCTTCTGGAGGGCGTGGCGACGAATCCATCACTGATGCAGGAAGACTCGCTGCACCCCACTGCCGAGGGCGCGCGGCGGGTGGCTGCGACGGTCCTGCGCTATCTGCTGCCGTTACTGAAATAGCTCGAACTTGGGAAGCCGCACGGCGCTGGAACGCCGCTCCAGCCAGGGCGACTATTTGGCGCGCGGATGCGCGGCGTCGTAAACCCTCATCAGGTCGAGCAGCGTGAGTTGGGTGTACTTCTGCGTGGTCGAAAGGCTGGCGTGGCCCAACAATTCCTGAATCGCACGCAGGTCCGCTCCAGCGCGCAGCAGGTGCGTCGCATAGGCGTGGCGCAGGCTGTGCGGGTGCATTGCGGAGTCGCCCAGCAGAGCCACAGAGTACATCTTCACGATCAGGCTTGCGCCGCGGTCCGTCAGCCGTTTGCCGCGGTGATTCAGGAAGATCGCCGGTTCTTCCGGCAGCTCGCCGCGTGCCTCAATCCAGGACTTCAAAACCGACAGCGCCTGCTCGGGGATGGGTACCTGCCGTTCCTTTTTGCGTTTCCCCCGGACTCGCACCCAGCCTGCGCTGAAATCCACGTCGCCAACGTTCATTCCTACAAGCTCGCTGATGCGCACTCCGCAGCCGTACAGCATCTCAAGCAGCGCCCGGTCGCGCTCCGGGTAAGGCCGCGGAAACTGCCCCGATTCCGCGCCGTCCAGCAGAGCCATGGCCTGGTCTTCGCTGGGCACATCGGGCAGTTTCTTGGGGATCTTCGGTGTCTGGACCAGCGTCGCCGGGTTCACCGCGATCAGGGCTTCACGCACGCAGTATTCGAAGAAGCCGCGCAAGGCCGAGAGCTTGCGCCGGATGGTCACGCGCGCCAGATCCGCCGCATACAGCGACGCCATCCACTCGCGTATCAGCAGCAGGTCGATGGCGGCCGGACCCGGCGGTTCTCCCGCTCGCGCCAGGTAGTCGTGAAACTGCTCCAGGTCGGAGGCATAGTTGCGCACCGTGTGCACGCTCGCACTCTCGCGCCGCAGGGTGTCGAGGTAGGCGCGGATCAGCCTCGCGAGTTCCGTCTCAGACTGCAGCGGCATGGGCGCCCAGGTACTCGTCCATCGCGGCTACGGCGCGGCGGCACACCTCGACGTGGCGCGCCTTCCGGTCGTGCCGGAGTTTTCGTTTCAACTCAGGTTCGAGTTGGGGCAAAAGGTCGAAGGCGATGTTGGCCGGCTGATAGCGCTTAGGGTCGGCGTGCGTCAGGTAGTGAATCAGGGAGCCGCAGGCGGTCTCGCGCGGCAGGTCTGCCAACCTCTCGCCACGCGCATAAGCCGCCGCGAAGCGCCCGGCGAGCAGGCCGGTCGCAATCGACTCCACGTAGCCCTCCACCCCGGAGATCTGGCCCGCGAAGAAGACCCGCTCGTCGGCCTTCAGCTGCAGTTCCGCCGTCAACAGTTCAGGCGCGTTGATGTAGGTGTTGCGGTGCATCTGGCCGAAGCGCAGGAACTCGGCGTTCTCAAGCCCGGGGATCAGGCGCAGCACGCGCTGCTGCTCGCCAAACTTCATGTGGTTTTGAAAGCCGACCAGGTTGTAGCTATCGGCCCGCTGGGTCTCCTGCCTGAGTTGCACGATGGCGTACGCCCAGCGTCCGGTGCGCGGGTCGTCGAGACCCACCGGCTTCATCGGACCAAAGCGCAGCGTGTCGCGCCCGCGCCGGGCGATCTCCTCCACCGGCAGACAGGCCTCGAAGAACGGGACTTTGCCCGCGCGGATCGCCATGTCGTCCTCGATATGAGCGTCCGCGCTCTCCGCCGCGAGCAGGGCGTCGAGGAAGGTTTCGTACTCTGGCTTCGTCATGGGGCAATTGAGGTAGTCCTCGCCGCCGTCAAGCGACTTGCCGTAACGCGATGCCGCGAAGACCTTCGAATGATCGATCGTGGACGCATCGACAATCGGACTGATCGAGTCGTAGAAATAAAGCCGCTCGCTGCCCGTGCGGCGCGCGATGTCAGCGGCCAAAGTGCCGGAGGTCAGGGGACCCGTAGCCACCACTACGATCCCGTTCGCGGGGACTTCGCGCACTTCCTCGCGCCGGATCTCGACTAGCGGCTCAGCTTCGAGCGCCGCCGTGATTGCTTTCGAGAATAGCTCGCGATCGACCGTTAAGGCGTGGCCACCCGGCACGCGCGTCTGCTCCGCCGCACGCAGAGCCAGCGAGCCCATGCGCCGCAACTCCACTTTCAGCAGCCAGGAGGCCGTGTTCGGACTGTCGCTTTTCAGTGAATTGGAGCAAACCAATTCGGCGCAATCGCCCGTCTTGTGCGCCTTGGTCTGCCGGTTCGGGCGCATCTCGTGGAGGACGCACGCCAGGCCCGAGCGCGCGATCTGCCACGCTGCTTCGCTGCCCGCCAGGCCCGCGCCGAGAATGTGGATTTCTTTGTCGTTATGCAATCCATTACCATTGTAAGTTCCCCATGCGAAAACCTAAGAAAAGTGTTACTATTACCGTCTTTTTGACCTGTTTTTGCGGGTTTTTTGCATCTTCCGCCGAAGGACCCGAGCCGCTGCGCTACACTCTCCGGTTCCCCCGGCCTCAAACGCACTACGTGGAAGTCACCGCTCAGATCCCCGCCGGCAAGCCGCAAATCGAGCTTTACATGGCGGTGTGGACGCCCGGTTCCTACATGGTGCGGGAATACTCGCGCAACGTCGAAGCCTTCACGGCCGCCGACGAAACCGGACGCCCTCTGGCCGTGACGAAGACCCGCAAGAATCGCTGGCTGGTCGCAGCGGGCAGCGCCAAGGCGCTCACCGTCGGCTACAAAGTCTACGCCAACGAGCCGAGCGTCCAGGGCAACTACGTGGATGCGGGCTTCGCCATGCTGAACGGAGCGGCGAACTTCGTCAGCGTTGTTGGCGACGGCAAACGACCCTACGAAGTGAAACTCGAATTGGCCGCCGGATGGCAGGAGAGTATCAGCGGACTGAAGCGAACCGGCCAACACACCTACGCCGCGCCGGATTTCGACCAGTTGCTCGACTCCCCGATTTACGCCGGCAATGCACCGATCCACGAGTTTGAAGTAGACGGGAAGAAACACTACCTGGTGAACGAAGGTGAAGGTCCGATGTGGGATGGTCCCGCCTCGGCGAAGGACGTCCAGAAAATCGTCGCCGAATACAGCCGCATGTGGGGCGGGCTGCCTTACGACCAGTACGTGTTCTTCAACATGCTGATCGAACACGGCGGCGGCCTGGAGCACAAGAACTCGACCTGGATGGGCGGCAGCAAATGGGCCTACGGGAATACCGTTGTCCCGCCCCCGGCTGACGATGCCGCGCCACGCGCTCCGTCGCGACCGAACCGCCTGGGCTGGCTCGGCCTGGTGAGTCACGAGTACTTCCACCTGTGGAACGTGAAGCGGTTGCGCCCGGTCGAACTGGGGCCGTTCGATTACGAAAACGAGAACTACACCCGCAGCTTGTGGCTAGCCGAGGGGGTCACGTCCTACTACGGCGAACTCGCACTGGGCCGCACGAAGCAGGCGACGCGGGACCAATTGCTGCAGTCCTTCGGTGGTGCGATCGCTGCGCTGCAGAACACGCCCGGGAGGCTGGTGACGCCGCTCGAACAGAACTCCTTCGACGCCTGGATCAAGCTCTACCACTCGGACGAAAACACGCCGAACACGGCCATCAGCTACTACACCAAAGGTGAGGTGGTCGGCCTGCTACTCGACGCCAAGATCCGGAAGTTGACGCACGGCGCCAAGTCGCTAGACGACGCGATGACGCTGGCCTACCAACGCTACAGCGGCGAGCAGGGCTACACGCCGGAACAGTTTCGCGCGACGGTCAGTGAAGTCGCCGGCTCGGACTTGAGCGAGTGGTTCGGTGCCGCGCTGGAATCTACCAGGGAACTCGACTACTCCGAGTTACTCGATTGGTTGGGCCTGCGTTTCAAGAAGCCTGTCGAGCGGCCGGGCGCTCCGCCGCGCATCAAGACGGGACTGCGCACGCGGGTAGACGCGGGACGCCTCTTAATCGAAGGCGTGGTCCGGGACACTCCCGGCGAGGCTGCCGGGCTGAACGCCGGCGACGAGATCCTGGCCATCAACAGCTACCGGCTGCGGGCAGAACAGTGGCCTGCCCGGCTCGACTCCTACAAGCCGGGCGAGACGGTGAAACTGCTGATCGCGCATCGCGACCTGCTGCAGGAAGTGCCCTTCGTCGTTACCGCGGATAACCCGGCGTCGTGGCAACTCGAAGTGCGCCCGGATGCCACGCACGCGCAACAGTCGCACCTGAAAGCGTGGCTGCGCGAATAGCGCTTCCAGGTCCACCGTTCAAGCGGCTTGGCTCGAGCAGGAATGCAATTCCTACGCGAGGCTCTTATGGGCACCGTCGCAGAAGGGTGGATTCTTCGTATGCTTGCACTGGCACAGCCAGACGTCCTTGGATTCCTCGGCCTTCCACGCTAAAGGCACGAATTCCGAGCCCCTGTGGGCACCGTCACAGAACGGTTGTCCAGCGGATAGCCCGCAACGGCACCAATGGTAGGTTTTGCCAGCCTCAACGCTCACGCAGACCGGATTCTTCGCGGCAACGGTCGGTTCCGACATAAAACAACTCTCCTTAACCCTCGGCCTCGCCCGGAGTTGCCTCCCTGGCGCGCATCATCTACACCGGGCCGTCTCGCCGGCTCGATTCGTCTAATAGCCAGTGAACCCTTCGGTGGTCACCTGACTCTCGCTGCATTGCAGTTCGTTGCGCAGTACCTCCGTCAACGCCGAGACCATCTGAGGCGGCCCGCACAGGTAGAATTGGCGTTCGCGGTAGTCGGGCACTTCCTCCCTAATCAATGCGGCGTCGAGGTGCCCTCGCCTTCCAGTCCAGTGCTCGTCCGCCCGGCTCAGGCAATACACTACCTTAAGGTGTGTATTCATCTGCGACAACGCGTCAAACTCGGATTTAAAAGCGACTTCTTCCAAACTCCGATTCCCGTAGAGCAAACAGATGTCCGTATTCAATTTCTTGTCGACGGCGTACCTGCAAATGCTGCGCAGCGGCGTGATGCCGATTCCGCCGGACAGCAACGCGATCTTCGGGAACTCGCCCTCAAAAGTGAATTTCCCCATCGGATAGGCAATCGAAACCCGCTGGCCGGGCTCAATCCAATTCAACAACCGGGAAAACCGGCTCTGGGTAATCCGCTTGGTCACCTCCAGATAGCCCGCCTCGCTGGGGGAACTCGAGATGGTCAGACACCGCGTCAGGCCGGCTTCCGGATTCAGGCTGAGCGAGAGGTACTGGCCGGGTTTGAACCCGACCTGATGGGCCGTCGTCAACCGGAAGCTTTTTATACTCGGCGTGCGAGCGATGACCTGCTGGACGACGGCTTCGACCTGCGCCGGCTGATCCGATTCGCTCGAACCCGACCCCGCGAGGGGCGAGAAATTGCTCTTGGCGGCGCCGCATAGCGGGCAGCAGAAGTCGGGAGGAAGGTCGTCAAACGGTGTGCCAGGCGGAATGCCCTGGTCTGGCAATCCCTTCTCCGGGTCGTACACGAACCCGCACACGGCGCATTCAAACTTCTTCATTGCGCCCATTCCTCCACTCGTACCTACCGAACAAGTCAAGATTCCGGACTGCAGCCAAGGAACTCACGCGAGCCACAGCGGGCAGCGGGAGTCAGTCAACCTGGACGAATCTCGCACCGGCGGTATTACAGATCGGGCAGGCTCCCGGCGCGGCGCCAAATTCGATGTGGCCGCAGACCGGGCACAGGTAGAAATGCCCTTCCTGCAAGTCTTTGCCTTGTTCAATCGCTTCCAACGCGCATTTGTACAAGGCCGCATGGACGGCTTCCGCCTTGACAGCGTAGCCGAACATGAGCTTTGCGCGATGCCCTTCCGCCTGGGCCTCCGCCAGCATAGGCGGGTACATCGTGGTGTACTCGAAGGTCTCACCGTCGATCGCAGCTTGGAGGTTCGCGCGTGTCGAGGCGATTCCGTCGTTTGCCCTCAAGTGCCCTTCGGCGTGGATGCGCTCCGCCTCCGCGGTGGTTCGAAACAGGCGAGCGACGTTGGGGAAGCCTTCCTGGTCTGCTTTCTTCGCGAAGGCGCGATACTTCTGGTTCGCCTGGCTCTCCCCTGCGAATGCTTCATTCAGGTTATTGACTGTGCTCATCGTGACACTCCTGGTCTATGGCGGTGCGTCAGCCGCCGGATTCTGCTGTTCGCAGACGTCAGGCGGACTCCGCAATTTAACACTATCCGGCCTGATGGTATTCTACATCGCATCCCGTGCGGCTGATGCGGCTCGAACAAACTGGTCTGCCTGGGTTACCAACCTGCCCCACATGGCGGAGAGCCTGAGTGCAGATTGCAAAACTCAGCCGGTCTGCGAGGGAACTCCCAAACGTGACGGCCTGAAGGCTTGACGGCAGCTTGCGATAAGGGCGGCATGGACCGGGAGACGTGGAGCGGAGCAGTCTGCTTCAGTGCGCTTCCAATCCAGATAAGACCGCCCGAAGCAGGATTCGTGCCTGCTCCAGCGCGGCAGGGAGCGCCGCATCCACTTCGGGAGTCAGCCCGATGCCGGTTTTGACTTCGCGCGGCTCCACGCCAACCACGATTACCTGTTCCGGCAGTTGTCCGAGCAGGCTGGCGAGCAGGAGCAACTCGACGGCATTGCCTTCGTGCGCGGTGGTCGAGCGTCGCGCTTGCGAGAGGGGAAGTTCGTTTCCCTGCAGTACATGCACCGTGCCTGGAGCCGCCCCAAGCCCCACGGCGTCGAGCAGCAACAGGGTGCGCCGATCTTCCAGCAGCGGGAGCAGCGCGATGCCTTGCGTTCCGCCATCGGCGAACTCCACGCCGGTCCAGCCGCTTTCGGCGGCCAGGGTTGCGACCATGCGCAACCCGACACCATCGTCGGTCAATAGGAGATTGCCCAGTCCGAGCGCCAGAACGGACGCGCGGACCGGGCTTTGGTTGGCTGCGGAGGCGCTAGCTGAGCCATCGGTCATGGTCGAGATCGCCTTCCTCATAGAACTTGTAGCCCGAAATGATCGAGCCGATCAGCCCATTCTTGAACTGATGCGAGTCGAACATCACGATATACAAGTGCAGGATAGCGAAGACCACGAAGCCCCAGGCGCAGGTGTGATGCCACATATGGACACGCCACGAGCCGCCCAGCAGCGGGATGATCCAGCCAACGGCGGTATCCCAGAATCCGCCGGGATTGCTCTCCGAATAGAGCGCCAATCCGGTGAAGATCTGAATCCATCCGAGGCCCACTACGAAGACCGTATAGGCCAGCCCGGCAAGCGCGTTGTGTCCCAGGTGAACGTGACCGCGCTCCAGTTTGAGGTACTGCCAGGCCTGCGCCCGCAGGTCGTTCCACCAGGCCGCTTTCCAGACGAAGGGGAAGCCCGAACGGGAGTAGTTGTTGCCGGCGTAGAACCAGTAGACGCGGATCAGGAAGCCGAACAACAGGGCGTAACCAGCCACGAAATGGATCTCGCGAATGCGCCCCATCACAAAGTGGTTGAAGGGTTCGCCATTGGGCGCGAGCACCGGATTTGAAATGTAGAGTCCGCTGAGAAAGAGCGTCAGCACGCTGGCGGCGTTGATCCAATGCGCCAGGCGCACCGGCCATTGCCAGACGTACTTCCGGCCGAACGTGGGCTCGCCGGAGTGGATGCCTAAAGGGCGATAGGAGGTCGCTGCCATGGCATCCTCCTTAGCTCACCACAACCTCGGAGAGTTGCTCGCCGTCCGGCCCGAAGACGTGCGACGCGCAGGCGAGGCACGGATCGAAGGAGTGGATGGTGCGCAACAACTCGATGGGCCGTTTCGCGTCGGCCATGGGCGTGCCGATCAGAGCCGATTCGTAGGCGCCGTGTTGGCCTTGGGCATCTCGCGGTGAGGCGTTCCAGGTGCTCGGTACCACGATCTGATAGTTGGCGATCTTGGCGTCCTTGATGTGGACCCAGTGCCCTAGCGCGCCGCGCGGGGCCTCGGTGAAGCCGTAGCCCTTGCTCTCGACGGGCCAGGTGGAGGGTTCCCAGTGGCGGGTGTCGGCGACCGATGAGTCGCCGTTCTTCAGGTTGGCGACCAGGTGCTCGTACTCTTCGAGCAGCCAGTGCACACAGAGGCGGGTTTCGAGACCGCGCGCCGCAGTGCGGCCAAGCGTGGAGAAGAGGGCCTCCGGACCCACCTTGAGTTTGCCGAGTGCTTCGGTGACGACTTCCTTGAAATCCGCCCGGCCGCTGGCGAAGCCGACCAGCATGCGCGAGAGCGGGCCGACCTCGACGGCATGGCCCTTCCAGCGCGGCGACTTGAGCCACGAGTAGGCGCCCTTCTCGTCCAGTTGCTTGTAGGGCGGCTTGGGCCCGGTGTAGTGCGGTTCGGTGACGCCATCCCAGGGATGGAGCGCGGTCTGGTTGTTGGGGTATTGATACCAGGAGTGTGCGATGCTCTCCTGAATCTGGCCGGGATCGGCCGGGTCGAGCGGCAGCACTTCGGCGAGATTCTTGTTGAGAATCACGCCGCGCGGGAAGCGGAACTTGGACACGTCGGCGATGCCGTTCTGCGGCAGGTCGCCATAGACCATGTAGTTGCCGAGGCCGCCGCCGATCTTGGTCCACTCGGGATAGAACGACGCGACGGCGAGCAGGTCGGGGATGTAGAGGTGCTCGACGACATCGATTGCCTCGACGATCTTGTCGCGCACCAGGTTGAGCCGCTCCATGTTGATGGCGTTGTCGCCCTGCAGGTTGAAGGCGCAGGCCATGCCGCCGACCAGGTAGTTCGGGTGCGGGTTCTTGCCGCCGAACACGGTGTGGATCTTGACCAGTTCCTTCTGCCACTTCAGGGCTTCGAGGTAGTGCGCCACCGCCATCAGGTTCGCTTCGGGCGGCAGTTTGTAGGCGGGATGGCCCCAGTATGCGTTCTGGAAGATGCCGAGCTGGCCGGACTCGACGAATTTCTTAAGCGTCGCGGCGACGTCGGAGAAGTAACCCGGCGTCGAGGTGGGCCAGGAGGGCGAAACGGACTGGGCCAGCGCGGCGGTCTTGGCCGGATCGGCCTTGAGCGCCGAGACAACATCGACCCAATCGAGCGCGTGCAGATGGTAGAAGTGGACCACATGGTCCTGCACCATCTGTGTCAGGAACATGATGTTGCGGATGATGTCGGCGTTGCGCGGCACCTGGATGCCGAGCGAGTTCTCGACCGAGCGAACGCTGGCCAGGGCGTGCACGGTGGTGCAAACGCCGCAGATGCGCTCGCAGAACGCCCAGGCATCGCGCGGATCGCGCCCCTGCAGAATGACCTCGAGGCCGCGCCACATGGTGCCCGAACTCATCGCGTCCTGGATGCGGTTGTTGTCGTCGAGCATTGCCTCCACGCGGAGGTGGCCCTCAATGCGCGTAATCGGATCGACCACGATTCGTTTCGACATGGCTCAGCTCCTCAATCCTTCTTTTCGCTGGCTTCGGGCGCGGGCGCCTCGGGCGTGCGCGTGCCGGTCAGCGGGACCCCGGCCCGCTGGACCAGGTGCGACACGAGATGCGCTCCGACGCCGACGCCGGTCAGGACGGTCAAGGTCTTGCCAACCGTGTCGGGCGTGGACTGGATGCCCGGCACCGGGACGCTGGAGAGGCGCTCATAAAATGGGCCGTTGTCCCAGAAGCCTGCCTCGCTGCAGCCGATGCAGCCGTGGCCCGAGCCGATCGGGTAGGAGACGCCGTTGTTCCACTTAATGGTCGAGCAGGAGTTGTAGGTCGAAGGGCCGCGGCAGCCCATCTTATATAGACACCAGCCCTTGCGCGCGCCGTCGTCGTCCCAACTCTCAACAAATTGCCCGGCGTCGAAGTAGGACCGGCGGTAGCATTTGTCGTGGATGCGCTGGCCGTAGAACATCTTCGGCCGACCCTGGCGATCGAGATCCGGCAACTGGCCGAAAGTCAGGATATAGGTCAGCACGCCCGTCATCACCTCGGCGATGGGCGGGCAGCCGGGTACGTTGATGATCGGCTTGCCGGTGAGAATCTCCTTGACTGGCTTGGCGCCGGTCGGGTTGGGGTGCGCATTCTGCACGCAGCCGTGCGATGCACAGGAGCCCCAGGCGACCACTGCCTTGGCGTCGGCGGCGGTCTCCTTCAGGATGTCAACAAACGCCTCGCCGCCGATTGTGCAGTATACGCCGCCGTCCTTGGTCGGGGCGTTGCCCTCCACCGCCAGCAGATAGCCGCCCTTGTAATCCTTCATGATCCTGCGGCGGACCTCTTCGGCCTGGTCGCCGGCGGCCGCCTGCAGCGTGTCGTCGTAGTCCAGCGAGATCATGTTCAGGATCACGTCCTGCGCGAGCGGATGCGAACTCCGGATGAAACTCTCGCTGCAGCACGTGCATTCCAGACCGTGCAGCCAGATCACCGGGATTCTAGGTTTGGTTTCCATGGCCCGCACCACTTGCGGCACCAAGGCGGCGTCGAGCCCCATGGCGGCCGCAAGGCCGGTACAGTACTTGAGAAAGGAGCGGCGGTCTACTCCGTGTTTGCGGAGTAGATCGTAAGTTGTCTGCGGCCTCTGGGACGTCACCGGACCTCCTTGCGCTGACACCACCGATGCGCTTGTTTGAAGCGCAAATGCTTGCGGCGACAGAGCAATTCACTAACCAGCCAGCTTCTGTGGAGGATTTCCACAAGCAATGCTGAAACGCCCGTGCACGCAGACGCGGACAGGCTGATCTCACGCATACGCCTGCGTAGAGTGGGGCATTTTACTCAACCCCGACGAGCGTATGCACCCGAATCCCGACCGTGTTCGGCTCGAAGCTGACGCCGCAGCAGCGCGTAGCGCCGCCCTCACGATCGGTGTTGACCGATCCGGTCACGCTTCGATTGGCTTCGAACGTTCAAAACTGGCCCTCGCTTCCGCGCCCACTCGGTTCAACGTTTAGCGACGCGAGCAGGCGGCCCGGAAACGCGGGGCTGAAAAGCCCGTGCTGCTCTGGAGCGCCGCCCGCAGATCCCCCCCCGA
>CAIVVT010000122.1 GCA_903909435.1 uncultured Acidobacteriia bacterium
CTCGCCACGCCAAAAGTTACCACCGCCCGCAACTGACGCATCCCTGGGGGGCGGGGGTAGAGTTCCCCGCGCCTCAGGGTAATTCAGTTTGTCGTTTTCCGTGAGGGAAGACATAGATATGAGATTGCAGTTGACAGCAAACGTGTTCACGGCGGGACTCCTCCTCACCTGTGTTGCCTGGGCAGCACAGGGTCCTGTCGCCGAAGCGAAGCGGGGGCCGTGGGTAAAGTCGGATGCAAGCGAAAGCCCGAATTCAGCGGCCCTCATTTCGCATAGCAGTCTGCAGGTTGAGTCGGGTACCGCCCTGCAGGTCCGTTTGAATCGGTCGTTGAGTACGGTGCGGAATCGTCCGGGAGACCGTTTCACGGCAACTCTTGCCGAACCCGTTCGAGTGGATGGCATGACGGTGTTTCGCAAGGGCGCGCAGTTGACGGGTTTGGTGGAAGAGTCTGCGGCATCCGGCCGGTTCAAGGGTAGAGCGCATCTGATGCTCGCTCTCGAATCGATCCAGGTGAACGGACGCCAAGTTGCCCTCTCGACGTCGGTGAAGACTCGGAGTGGGCAACGGCATCGAAAGCATAACGCGCTTTGGATTGGCGGCGGTGGCGGAACAGGAGCGTTGATCGGAGGACTCGCGGGTGGTCCCGTGGGTATGTTCGTCGGCGCAACTTCTGGCGCGGCCGCGGGACTGGCGGGAGCCCTGGTAACGGGCCGAAAGCAGGTGAGCATTCCAGCGGAAACGCTGCTTACCTTCCGGCTGCGTGACCCAGTTTTCCTGCCGCCCTTTGGCGAAGCTTTGCAACGCCGGGGCAATTGAGTTTTGAAGGTTTTCCGGGGGCCCTCAAGCCCGGTTCGGGGCCGCTGTTACAACACCCCAACAGCGGCCTCGCTTTTTATGTCCTCTGCGTTCTTCCCGAATCCCCCCACGCCAGCTCTTCCCGATTCGAGTTGTTGCGCGTAGGCACTGCAGAGCCCCTGATTGAGGTCGATGGTTGTTCAGTCTTTTACTGGGCCAATCTGAATCGTCATCGGTTCGCACCACAGTACTGTGGTCGCCGGGGAGTGCTTCTCTTCGCCCGAATATTCCAGCCTTCGGCCCACCCGAAGCTTGAATGTACCGCCCAGAGTGGGAAGGCGGTAGAGATAGGACAATGGGATCTCTTCGATCCTCTCTTCGTTCGGTTGCAGCGTGATGGTCTGGTATGACCCTGTCCACGCGCGGAAGCTACCATCTTGCCGCAGCGGTAACTGGGTGTTGCGCCCGAGGTCAGTTAGCGAGATCAACTCGTCTCGCATGTCCGTGAGGCTGACGCTGTAGCTGACGGATGAACCGCTCCAATAAAAATACAGATCTTTCCTCCCAACATTGGTGAGAGGAGCTTCAATTCTCCTCCCGGCATCGGCCGAGGAACATTCGACTCGCAAGTTCACGCTATTTGCTCGTTGCGGCGGCTTGCCGGGGACTTGAACGCAGAGCAATGTACCCGTGACGAGGCTCATCCAAAGCGCTTTCAGCGGAACTGGCACGTTCTCCTCCTCGTTGCGGCCCGAGCCGCCGAGTGTCCTTGCGCAGGATGAAACCGGTGCTGGGAACTCAGTTTTGTGACGCTGGGATCGCGCGCGAGGACTTGCCCGATTTCGCCTCCGCCAGTTCGACATGGTAGCGGGGCAGGACCTGAGCCGTTTGCAGGTCCAGATTCACCAGGGACCGGCTGTAGGCAGCCAGCGCGGCCACCTCGTTGGCGCGAGCCGTAGCGAGATCGCGCTGTGTCTGCACCACCAGGAAGGCGGTCGAAGCGCCGAGCGCATACTTCTTGTTCTCGGCATCGAGCGTCCGTTCCTGGAGCAACCGCGCCTTTAACACGGACTGGTATCGCGCACGGGCCTGAATCACAGCGATCCACGCGTTTTGCACGTTCACTCGAACGCTCTTGATGGCTTGCTGCTCGCCCAATTCAGTCTGGCGCACGGTTAGTGAATCGCGGATGTAGTCGGCTTGCGCGCTCCGGTTGCGGATCGGCATGCTGAGTTGGAAACCGATGCTGTAATTCGGGAAGTTGCGGCGGAAGATCTGCCCCAGCAGGTTGCCCGGTCCGCCCAGGAAGTAGGCGTCGGGCGTGTGCGGAATCACCTGTCCGTTTAGGGTCTGCGTATTCGTGTCGCCGGTCAGGCCGTTGTTGGTCAGCGTACCCTGCACGTCGAGCGTGGGCAGAAGTGCGCTACGACTACCAGAGAGCCCGATCTTCGCGTTCTCCACGTTGATTTTTGCCTGCGCCAGATCCGGCCTTGAGGCGAGCGCGAGTTCCACCAGTTCCTCGAGTTTGGCGGTGTACTCGCCCTCCGGCACGGTCAGCCGGTCGGTTGGAATCACCCGCGCCGAGGCCACGCTCGGACTCGCCACGCCATTGCGGCTGAGCGCATCTTTGACGATAGTCTCCTGCTGCTGCAGTACGGTCTCGGAGTTGGTCACGTCTTGCTCGGCCAGGGCCACGTTGGCCTCGGCGCGCACCACTTCGATCGGCGCGAGCGTGCCAATCTCGACCTGCTTCTTGTTGTCCTCGTAGAACCGTTTGGCCACATCCAGCGCGGTCTGCTTCACCTTCACATCCTCTACGAAACTCACCAGGTCCCAGTACAAGCTAGCCACGCCGGCGACCGTCGTAGTCACCTGCTGCTCGAAGCTCAGGTCGGAAAATCTCAGGTTGTTCTTCGCGACACGAATGTTGCGGTTGTTCACCGCCAGTCCCCAGCCTTGCAGCAAATGTTGAGTGAATTGCAGAGTCGCCGCGGCGCTGGTATTCGGGTTCAAATCGTTCAACGGATTGTTGGTCGCCACGCGCGTCTGGTTGTATCCGAGGCTCACCGTCGACCCGGTTAGGAACGACTGTTGTATGCCGCCCTGCCAAGCCCGGTAGTCGTAGGAGATGGACGATAGTCCGGTGGTGACAGTATTCGATTGTGGTGAGGAGTTGTGGCCAAACCCGCCCGCGAAGAAGAAGCCTGGGTCTAGGTTCGGGATGGCCGTACCGGTCTGCGTGATCACTGTGCCGCCGGTAGAACTGCCAACGCCCGCCGAAGCGCTGCTGCTGCCAGTGCCCGTCTGGCCGCTGCCGCTGCCCGATTGCGACGAAGCTGAGCTGGCCGTGGCAGTCACCGCCGATGGCACGCCTCGCAGCAATCCACCGGCCTTAGCGCGGAGGAAGTCAGACTGAGCGATCTGCGGCCCGTAGCGTGCGACTTCGATGTCGATGTTGTTTTCCAGCGCCAGCGCGATGGCGTCTTCCAGCGACAGATAGATCTTCCCGGCGCGGATCATGGCGTCCAAACGCGACGAGTTCTGCATGTTGATGGGCGCAATCGCGGGCCGCTGGTAGTGCCGTGTAAAAAAGCTCCCCGGAGCGACCGGAACCTGCGGATCGTCGGAATAGGAGGTCTTAACGCCTGTGCTCGAATGGGCGGCCGGAGCCTGCGCCAGACCGGCCGGGCACATCATCAATGCCACAAGGGCGACGGCAATCAAGGGGTGGTATCGTCTCATCGTTGTATCAGTCCTGCTCAGTCTCTCAGTTCGCGCGGCTAGCCCGCGACACACCTATCCAGGTAACGCCGGATTCGGACAGGAAGTTCCCGGAAAGCACTTGCCATCATAGCGGGCCTGCCGATGCTATCCTGTCGCATGGTGACGACTTCCGTGATACCCGTACTCGAATTGTTTCAGGAAACCGGCGCATACCTCAAAGGCCATTTCCGTCTGACCAGCGGATTGCACAGCCCGGAGTACCTGCAGTGCGCCCTCGTGCTACAGCATCCCAGGCACGCGGAGACGCTCGGCAAGGCGCTGGGTGAGGGACTCAAAGGCCTCTACGGCGAGCGCAAGATCGACACCGTAGTTTCGCCAGCGATGGGCGGACTGATCATTGGACACGAGCTCGCGCGCGCCATTGGAGCCAGGCACATTTTCACAGAGCGCGATGACGAGCGAAAGATGACCCTGCGGCGAGGTTTTCAGGTCCAGCCGGGCGAGACGATCGTGGTGATCGAAGATGTGATCACGACGGGTGGTAGTTCGGCGGAGGTGGTGGAGTTGTTGCAGGCCGCGGGTGCGGAGGTGGTGGCCGCCGGTTCGATTATCGACCGCAGCGGCGGGCGTGCCGACTTGGGCGTCCCGCGCACCGCGCTCGTCACATTGAACGTAGTCTCCTGGGAGCCCGCCGCTTGCCCGCTCTGCGCCGCAGGGCAGCCCGTGGTGAAGCCGGGCTCTCGGCCCACCTGAGGTTTGCGGCATGCGCCGCATCCGCATTACGGTCGCCTACGACGGTACCGGATTCCATGGCTGGCAGATTCAGCCCGGGCTCGATACCATTCAGGGCGAGTTGCAGGGGGTCATCGGCAAAATAGAAGGCCGGGCCACCGAGGTGGCAGGCTCTGGCAGAACCGACGCAGGCGTGCACGCCTTGGCACAGGTAGCCGCCTTTTCCATCGAGAACCCAATCCCGGTAGACAATCTGAGACAGGCCATGAACCGACTGCTGCCTCGCTCCATCCGGGTCACGAGCGTCGCGGAAGTTGACTCGGAATTCCACCCCCGCTTCGCCGCCAAGGCGAAGACGTATCAGTACCGAATTTGGCGGGCCGAGATCTGCCCCCCGCTACAGCGCTTCTACGTCTGCCATCATCCCTATCCGCTGGACGAGGCGCGCATGACGGACTATGCGCCGCTGTTCGAAGGCGAGCACGACTTCTCGGCCTTCGCGGCATCCGACGAAAAAGACGCCTTGGGCGCGACGAAGGTGAGGCGGGTTTTCGCTTCGTCGCTTTGGCGCGAGGGGGACGAGTTGATCTATCAGGCGCGTGGCAGCGGATTCCTCAAACACATGGTTCGGATGATGGTTGGCACGCTGATCGAGGTGGGTAAAGGCAACCTGGATCGAGGGGCCCTGCTTGAACGCCTGCGGCCCGGCTACCCCGGCAAGTCGGGGCCGGCCATGCGAGCCTGTGGCCTAAGGCTGGTGTCGGTCGAATATGAACAGCAGTCTTGAACCCCGCACGAGCAGACGACTGCGACCTCACGGCGAACGTAGACGCTATTGTCTCACTGCAGCATGGGCGTACCGGGTGCGGCGAATGCTCTCGAAGCATCGTCCAGGACCAGCACCCAATCGCTGCCAAAACCCTCGGATGGAGGCGTAAACTCGCGAATCTCGCGGTTGTCGAATTCGCCGCAAGGCTCGGCCGCTCCCGAGCGCGGGTTGTACCACCAGCCCTTCAGGCGTTCGGCCGGAATCTTGCCCGGCAGAACCTTGAATTTCCGGCCCTGCGCGCTGTACACGAACAGGTAGCCATCGCCGCGCGTGGCGCTGATATGGTCGGCCCCATCCAGCGAATCGGCGACGATCGATTGGTCGGGAACGCGCGACAGATACGGCCTCGATTCGAGCAGTGCACGGACGTATTGCATCTGGGTCGCTCCGGGCCGCTTGATCGCGTATCTCCAGTACATCAGCGGTCCGTTAATCGGCTTCCGTTCCGGAGCGTAAAACTGCCACACGGCGTGGTTGCCGTAGGTGTGCCCGCAGGCTCCGCTAAACGTGTCGGCATAGGCGTACTGCCGTACATGCGCGTCGAAGGAATACCCAAATTCCTTCGAGTTAAATGCCAGCGGATGATCTTCGTACAGCGGTTCGCCGTCGAGGACAGGCTTAGTCGGGGTGCGGTCGTAATCGAGCTTGATCCTCTCCCAGGATCTCGCGCGAGCGGGCGGATTGTGCCCGTCCTGCTGCATGTTGAAATCGAGCCACTTGTCGTTGTGGAACCACGTGGACGAGGTCTCACCGCCAGCCGGATGGAAGCTCATCAGCACCGCGGAGTAGTCCTCTTTGCCGCTAACGCCAATGGCGATCCCCCGCGCCAGGGTGCGCCATGTCTCTTCGAGGCCCGATGCCGGCCGGTCGCCTCCGAGAATCCAGATGACGCCCTTCTTTCCGAAGCGCCGCCCCAGGAATTCGCCGTAATCTTGCGCGTTGGCCGGCGTCAGGTAACGCTTGCCGTTGTCGCCACCGTTCACCCAACTGCCCCATGAAGGCAGCATGGCGATGTAGAGCCCGCGCGCATTTGCCTGGTCCACGATGTACTCCACGTGGTCCCAGTAATCGTACTGTCTGGTATCTGCAGGATTCGCGCCTGGAGTCACTGCGAGCCTGGCCGGGTCGAAGTCGATGAACGGGAGTTTGCCGTAGGCGTTCGCCGCGATAATGCCGTCGAATTCACCGAGCGCCACCGCCTGAATCACAGTGAATTTCTGCGCGGCGCGCGTGTCGAGGTAGTCGACGGCGTCTTTGCGGTTCAGCCGGTGAAACAGTTCCCAGCCCGTGTCCGCCAGATAGAAAAAGGGCTTCCCACTTTCAGTGACCAGGAAGCGCCTATTCTCACTCACTTTCAGTCGCGGCAACGACTTGGCGCCAGCCTGTGCGGAGTCGGCACCGAAAGTCAGAGCCGTCGTCAAAACGACAGCCGATAGAATTGCGAGTGGATTGCGTTTCACGATCGTGAGTCCTGCCTTCAACAAGTATGTATCCACCAGGACAGAGCAAGGGGGAACCGCTCGTTGACAAGCGATCACACGTGGTGCCCGGGAAAGGTTCTATCAGCTTTACGACAACGGATGTGGCCAGTCCCGACGTACTTGCTGGCGGTTTGGCAAACGCACTATTGGTCGCTGGGTCCTTCAGATTCCGGCGCGGCGGTCAACGCCTACTTGGCCGGCGCCGAGTCGCCTTTGATCAAATCGCGCACGCCATCGAATAGCTGCTGATTATCAACGACGTAAAACGTGCCGCCGCGGCCGTTCTGGCTGCTGGCGCAATTGGCATCAAGCGACCCCTGCTGGTTCATGTCGCCGAAAATAGAGTAGGCGTGCTTCCCCGTGGAGACACCGATTTTTGCGTGGTTGCCGGCGGGATGCGGTCCGCCTTCGAGTCCGATGGACTTGCCTTCCCAAGTCCCTGTTGTAGCGATCTCGACCGGGCCCGGCTTGCCCAGCGACGGGTCCCAGCACCCCGGAGGATTGCTGTCCGTCGTGCTAGGGATCGCGGGTGTGGTCCACCACGTAGCGGCGCGCAACGGTTCTCCGTTCAGCAGCGCGGAAACCATCTGCCACGGTGGCACGTGCATCCCCGATGGCTTGGAGATCAACTCCACGCCGCTCGAGAGCTGCACGGTCATCGCCGTCTTGCTTTTCGATGACTTACCCAGGCTTGCTACCAGCGCCTTGATGTCATCCGGTCCACCGTTGTTGACGAGCTGCAGCTTCGTCGGGTCTGACACGACGCTTGCGTTGATAAGCGCCTTCAATACGGCAACCACGTCATCCTTGTTTAGCTTCAACGAGAAGAAATGCTGACTGACGAGGATGTTGTTGTCCGTCGTGCATCCCAGCGTATTCCCATCCGTCTTGCGAGGGTTCTTCGCATTGCCCGCCGCGGGCCAGGATGGCGTGGAGACTTGCAGTACCAGACCGTTGCCCTCTTTATCCCAGGCCAGCAGACCCTTTGAATGTCCCGCGGAACCTGACTTGCTGGCGATGGGATCGCCACCGAACTGGTCGTTCCAAAGCGCGTAAAACAGATTGCCATCGTAGACTTCCTCAAAGGTCGCGCCCAGCGGGTCCGCAGTCGTGTCTCCGACGCAGCCGCCGCCCGCCTGGAGTTTGGCGTCGTCGCTGCTGGCGAAAGCGAACTGCTGGCTGAAAGGCTTGCCCGTTTGTAGCGTCCCACCAAAGGGGCAGGCACGTTGGGCGCTGTCGGCGCATCCAGGCAGTGCGCCGGTGTTGAACTTGAACACGAACCACCAGTCAACCGGCTGCCCCTTCTTCAGCAGCGGCGACGGGACGCCTGACGGCTGGGCGGCCAATGCCGCGATGCAGCAGACAAACAGCAACAGGCGAGCGAGAAGATGGGGAGTGGGACGAGTTCGACTCAGAGGCTGCTTCATTTGCCGACCTACCTTTCGATGCGCTTGCAGCTTCAGTGGCCAGGGCCGACGGGGCGGCCCCGCAAAAACACTGCTCCGCAACGGGAAGATGGTAGCAGAAGGTCGAGGGGAAAGCGATAGTCTGATCGCCCCTCCGCGGATTCTCCACCTTCCGGTGGAGCGTCGGGTTCAGCCTGTCCCACGGCGAGTCGTTCAGGGTTACCCCTGCGAGTCCTTTTGCCGTGTTGCCTTGACGCCAGTCACAACAGCGAGTCCGGTGAGTACGATTCCTCCGGCGACTATCCAGTGCATCGGCAAGTGGATTAGCACGGCGCCATACACCATTCCGCCAATCACAATGAGGTACCCAACTACGTAAAGTCCGAATGACACGAGTGATCTCCTTAACTTGCGCGGGCCATCAACGCTGCCAGACTGCCAACGAACCGTTGCGCCGTTCAGCGAGCCGGACTGGCGGATTCGCCTCGGACGTCAACCCCACTTTCGCGGGCAAGTTGTCACGCTCACGGTGCCTTTCGGATACATACCGTCCGATGAACCAGCCCATCGCCCCTCCTGCCAAGACGTCGGAAGCGAAGTGCTCACGGGACGTGAATCGAGAAACCCCAATCGTGGCGGCGAGACCATACGCCAGGAGTGCCACTGCTTTCTTCTCGTGGTACCGATGTGCGATTACTGAGGCTAGGGCGAAGCTCTCGATGGTGTGCCCGGATGGAAACCCATTGCCGCGGTGGAAGAAGTGGCCCCCCTCATCACCTTGCAGAGGACGCTGCCGCCCGGTTGCCGTCTTGAGAACTTCAGACACGATCAAACAGTCCACTAGCGCCTCAGCACCCAGATACCCGGTAGCTCGCAATTTCTGATTGCCTGTCAGAGCGCCGCCCAAATAGAGACCACCGGCGATCGGCACCAACGAATACACGGCGCCCAATTGCGAGACGTGCCTGCTGACGGATAGCTGGTCGGGGGTGTTAGGCAATTGATGGGCACTCCGGCGGTCTGTTGCGAGGAGCGTTCCTGTGGCGGCACCGAACACCAGCCACCATTTCGCGCTCTGCCTGGACATTTGGAGGGGACTAACCCAGATCTGCTTCTGATCGGCCGCGATATCTCTCACGAAGTCCCTCGCCGTGCCCGTGGGTACCTGCGGCTTGTCCGTAAAGGGTGATCGGTCAGAGGCTGGCTGCTTTTCCTGTGCTATTGCTGCCGGAACCGCCATCAAAGCAACGGCGAGCATCCACCAGTGAGCGAGGGACGAGAAGGGATTTGCGTTGTCTGTCATTTGTCAGCAGTCTCGCTCAGTGCACAGGAGCGTTCCTGACAGTCTCAGTGAAGCCCCGTCCATCCGCGGCGATCAGGGTCCCCAGGCAGATGATTGCACACTGGCAGGCTCCGCAACCGACTTGTATAACGACGCTAGCGGCAATCATGCGACTACTGAGCCGTCAACGTCTCCGCAGCACCTTCCGCTTGATGTCGGGCCAAAACTCAACGCCCAGATTGCCACAGAAATCCAACCCCAGCGTCATCGCACCCTCGAGAAGTCCAAGTCGTGCCGTGTTTAGCCGGTCCGGGTACCACTGGTTCGAGAGGAATGCCGCGCCGAAGGCGCTTCCTATTCGCCATGTCGAAATCGTTTCGCGACCACTATCGGTGCGGGTCAGCATGGTGCCGCAGAAGGCGTGTCCGGCCCGTCGCCACCCCCCTGTTTCCGTCGATCGAAAGTACCGCGGGTCCTGATGCAGCGTCGAATCCAATCCAAAAGCCAAAGCGCTGTGGATTCCCGACCAGGCCAGCGTGGAGCCAAACCGCTCGCCATAAGCGCCTGCGCCCTGCCCCCACTCTCTAGGGATGTTCGCTTCCTGCAGGATGCCGGCATACAGGGCAATGCCTGCAATTGCAGTGGGCGAATAGACTCCTTCAGCGTGCAAGCGCAACTTATCCATAACATTCAGCGGATCGGTACTCTGCCCAGACACCGCCATGGGCAGCGCAATCGCCAGCGCCAGAACAACCGTTGCCCGGGATTTCCGATCCTCAACCTGATTGACCTTCACATGATCTCCGACTCAGCCTGCGCTGCCAGGATGTCCAAGCTCAAAGGACGGGGTCGTACGGTAGAGCCGCCGGCCCCGTCCTCGTCCAACTAACGCGCCGCGACCGGAATTCCAATCTCAGTGCCGATTACTTCGCCCGAGATCACCAGTTCCACGCGCCGGTTCTGCTGCCTGCCCTGGGCGGTGTCATTGGACGCCACCGGCTGGGTCTTTCCGAATCCTCTGGAAGAGACTGAAGTCGGCGCCATGCCTTGCTCAGTCAAATAGTCCTTAACCGCGCCACCGCGCTGTTCGGAGAGCTGCTGGTTATAGTCGTCGCCGCCGACACTGTCGGTGTGACCTTCTACGTCAAGCCTGAGCCCCGGATGACCGGAAACAATGCCTGCAACCTTGGCCAGCTTCTCGCGCGCCAAAGGACGCAGCGTGAACTTGGCAGTGTCAAAGAGGACATCCGACATGTTGACGATTAGTCCGCGTGCCGTGTCACGTGTCTGCAGAACGGCGTTGAATTGCTTGAGCAGCATGGTTCTCAACTCGGTCTTCTCCGCCTCCAACTGCGCCTTCTGCTTGGCGGCGTTGTCGAGTTCTGCCTGACTGGCGGCACGTTGCGCGTCGTTAGCCAGTTTCAAACGCTCGGCTTCGGCGGACGCCGCTGCAGTGCGCGCGTCGTTCGCCTGTTTCACCCGATCGGCTTCCGCGAGCGCGGCAGCCGAATTGGCGTCGCTTTCGCGCCTCGCACGATCCGCAGCGGCTACAGCCGCCGCAGACTGCGCGTCCTTCTCCCTCGTCAGCCGTTCAGAATCCGCCTGGGCTCTAATCCGCGCCGCCTCTGCTTCGCGAGAAACCCGGTCGGTCTCGGACTGAGCTTTGGCTTTCGCGTTCTCCGCACGCGCTTCCCGATCGGCGGACTGCTGGCGTTCCGCGGTTAGGGCATCTTCTTCCTGGCGCTTCACAGCGATGACCCGCGCGTCTTCCGCCGTCTGTACAGCTGCCCGGGCGGTCATGGCGACGGGTTTCCTGCCGGCTTTGCGAGCCTGGTAGGCCTCGGCTTCCGCCAGGCTCTTCTCCGCTTTATTGAAAGTCTCGGTAGCAAATCGATCCGCTCCCATGGAGCGCGCGATCTGCACCGCATTGCGCGCTTCGTAGATCTCCAGCGGCAGTTTCTTATCGACCTTGAGCGCCAGCGGGTTAGCCAAGTGCGCATACTGGCCGCGCTGCAGCAACTCGTACTTGGCGTCGATCTCCTCGACCTTGCCCATCGTGTCCGGACGGACGACGTTCTCCATCACGATCAGGTCACTGGGCTGCGTGACCGAGAAGTACGGCTCAGCAGTGACCACCAGCCCGAACACCTGCAGGTCGGTCGTTACGTCGAGCTTGCTCTTGGTTCCGTTCAGCAATATCTCACCCAGGTTCGAGGTGCGGCCTTCGGGAGTGATGGCCCACAGAACATAAGTAAGATATTCTGCGCCGTTCTTCGTCGCCGGCTGCAGGCCGTCGAACTCGACCTCGATCTCCACGCGGCCCTGCTTGCTCTCAACCTTGGCTTCACCGCGAGAACCGGGCAGGAATTCGGTTCCTTGGAAGTCGACCTTCGTGGCGCCGCTGCGGTGCCGGTAGCTGATTGCCTTCGTGGTGCGGGCGGTCACAGTGACCCGATAGATGGGCGCGGAACCCGCGGCCATCCGGTCTGCGTTTTCGGTCGTAGGCTGAGCCTGATTCGGGGCTTGTGGGGTGTGCGCCGAAAGCAGGCCGCACATTATCATGAACGCACTAATGAACTTCATCGGTTGTCCTTTTGCTGCCTTTTCACCTGTCTAGCGCTCGTGGCGCGAGTACTTGTTAAGCAGAGCCATGAGCCGCGCAGCCGACCTGGGAGCGGCACGCCCGCTGGTGACGATGTCGCGGTTTCCCAGTTTGCGGCCGTAGAGCGCGGCGTTGTCATCGAGATCCTGCCGCAGGGTGGCCCCTTCAAGAGCGAGCCCAGCGAACAGTCCCTGCGAACGCGACCAGGAGAGAATCTCGGCATGCATTTGAGCGTCGGTCTGGGCTGTCGCCGTGCGTCCTACCGGGCCGGCGGCAACGGAGCCCTCGGCGCCGAGCGTGAACTTGCTGGAGAGCAGCTTCTCGGCTCCGCGCTCATTCATCACGAGCATGATCAAATCGGTCTCGGATCCACCGATCTGGAAACCCACGCTGCCACCCTCGATACGAACAGTGGCCGGCGCCGACCAGCCGTTGTTGCCATTCCTGCGGCATGAAAGGTATCCCTTTCCGTACTTGCCGCCAAGGATGAAGCCCGCGGTTTTGAGCCCTGGCACGATGACGATGCAGTGGGCGTTTTCAAGCATTTCCTGTGGAATGCCCTTGTCAGGAGTCGCCATGATCTCCGAGAACACCGCAGCAGCTTCATTCATGCGTTTGGCGGGTTCCCGGTCCATTGCCATCACTGACGTTGCGAGAGCGAGACCAACCAAGATTACTGATTTCATTTCTATTGCCCTTTTCTATTGAACTTATTGGTACGACGTCCTTGCTATTGCACGGCTTCCTCCATCGCGGGTGATACAAACAAGAGGAATGCCAACATGCTGTTACCAAAGAGATTTGTGCGCGGCGTTTAGGGGGAACACAGCGAACAGAAGGAAGAGGAGTTGAGTTTCGTCTGCTTCAGGTGCAGGCCTGGTCCGGGGAAGTGCAGGAATTGCCTGCCAGGTGACTGCCACACTAATTGAAACGCCGCCTTTCACCGGAATAGGCTGGGCTCAAGGAGACCCCTATTCCGGAAGGCGGCGTTTCTGAGTGCGACTCCCGATCAGGCCGGTCGAGGCGATACCGGGAGGCTAGCGGCGGTCGTGGTCGTCGCCGTCATGCTTGCGGTTGTAATCCCGGTTGTGGCCACGCTGGCGGTCCCAGCGATGATCGTGGTCGAAGCGCCCCCGGTCGCCTTCCCAATAGCCCTGGTAGTAGCGTTCCCCGTCATGGCGGGACTCCACCCAGTGTGCGCCCGGATACGCAGGCCGGCTCCAATAGCCGTCGTGCCATCGGTAGTGATTCCCATTGGGGTACCAGTAGCCCCCAATCCACAAGTAGTCCGGACCCGGACTTTGAGGCTGAATCCGCATCACACGCGCCTGTGGCGGTCGGCCAATTCTGATCCCGAGGGAGACTTGGGCGAAGACAGCGCCTGTCGCCAGCAACATTAGTGCCAACAGTTTAGTTTTCACGGTCTGGTTCCTTTTCATGATTGAGTGCCATGCCGGTTTTGTAACAGCACGTTGCCCGCCAACCTGCCTGCCAATTGAAACGCGAGAGGATTATTGGAATTGCCGCATGCCGGGTCGGGAGACTCCCACGGCCTGCGCGGCATCAAGCGAGCGGCAGACGCAGGGTGGCGATGCAGCCATTGCCCGACACGCGGTTTTCGAGCGTGACGGAGCCGCCGTGCGCCTCGGCGATCTTGCGGCACAGTACTAGGCCCACCCCGGAACCGCCGGGCCGGGTGGTAAAGAATGGAACGAACAGATTAGCGGAACTCGCCAGCCCGGTCCCTTCATCATCAACCTGAATCTCCAGGACTTTCGCCGCGGTCCGCCACGTCATCCGGACGTTGCCGCCGGTCGCCGCTACGGAGTCCAGCGCGTTTTGCAACAGGTTGATCAGGGCCTGCTCGATCTGATCGGGATCGGCGTTGAGGTGGACGGTCGAGCCAGCGATCAGGGTCACGCGCTCTGACGGGAACATGCGCACGATGCGCTCGGCCAGCGGGGCGAGGTCGAAGGCACTCCGGGCCGGGGCGGGCAGCCGCGCCAGCCGGGCATAAGACGAGACGAACCGCGCCAACGAGTCCGAGCGCGAGGCGATCACCGCCAGCCCCTCCAGCATGTCGTCGCGCCAATCTACAGGGGGCGCGGGCTGACGGAGAAGCGCATCGAGGCTCTCGGCAATGGATTGGATCGGGGTGAGCGAGTTGTTCAACTCGTGTCCCAGCACGCGCACCAGTCGCTGCCAGGCGAGTAGTTCCTCTTCTCGCAGTTCACGCGTCAGGTCGGATAGCACGAGCAGCCGGTTGGGATGCCCGGATTCGCGAAACGTGGTGTGCCGCACGGCCCAGCGCCCCGTGGCGCCGGGAAACGCCCGCTCGATCACGGCCGAGGGAGCCGAGTCCAGTAGGGACGAAAGGCCGAGTTCCTCCGCGCTCCGGTCGCGCAGCGAACCTACCGTTCCGGCCAGCAGTCGCGCTCCAGCCGGGTTCACCAGACGCAGGCGGCTGTGCTCGTCGAACGCAAAGATCGCGACATCGATTTCTTCCAGCACCTTGGAGAGCAGGGCGTTGACCTCGAGTGCCTCCAACCGGCGGTCGCGCAGCGCATCGCCCAGCCGGTTCAACTCGGCCAGCGCCTCCGACTTGGAGTCGCTGCCCGCCAGTGCCCGCGCGCGCACGGAGTAATCGCCCAGCCGCACCGACTCGAGCATCGCCGACATTGTGCGCCAGGGATGCGCCGCGTTCCGCCGGACCATCCAGGCCGCGGACAGCCATGCCGCAAGTAGCGCCGAGATCGCCGCAACGTTCAAGACCGGCGGTAGATGGCGGGTCCAGACGAACCATACCGCCAGCACGAGGGCGGGCGAACCTCCCGCCAACGCCAGCAGCGCGAGCGCGTCCTCGTGAGCCGGGAGCTGTCGCCGTGACGTCATTCCCCTAGACCATCCCGAATTTCTGCAGCCTGCGGTAGAGGCCGCTGCGGCTCAAACCGAGCACGCGTGCCGCCTCGACGACATTGTTCTGGCAGGCGTCCAACGCGCGCCGGATCAGGTCTCGTTCGTTGTCTTCGAGGTTAAAGGAGGCAGGTGCTGCGTGGCTCTGGGGCGCTGCGGCCGGGGTCAGCCCCAGGTCGGCGCCCGTGATCTGCGTGCCCTGCGCGAGCAGCACCCCGCGCTCCAGCACGTGCTCCAACTCGCGGACGTTGCCCGGCCAGCGGTGTGCCTGCATCGCTTCCACCGCGCTCGTGTCAAAGCCTTCGATCGAGCGCGCATACTTGGCGGCGTAGCGCTGCAGGAAACTGTGGGCCAACAGCAGAATATCCTCGCCCCGGTCGCGCAGCGGAGGCAGTTGGATCGTCACGGTGTTGATGCGGAACAGCAAATCCTCGCGGAAGTTGCCGGTTGCGACGGCTGCGGTCAGGTCCGCGTTCGTCGCCGAAATCAGGCGCACGTCGGCGTGCCTCAACTTGGGGCTCCCAAGCCGCTCAAACTCGCCTGTCTCCAGCGCCCGCAGCACCTTGGCCTGCTGGGAGATGGGCAAATTGCCGATTTCGTCGAGGAACAGTGTGCCCTGGTCGGCCAACTCGAAGCGGCCCGGACGGTCGGTCGAAGCGCCCGTAAACGCTCCGCGCACATTGCCGAACAACTCGCTTTCGAACAGCGTTTCCGGGATCGAACCCGCGTTCACGCAGATCATCGGGCGGGCCGTGCGCGGAGACAGGGCGTGCAGCGCCCGCGCAGCCACTTCCTTGCCGGTCCCGTGTTCCCCCGTGATCAGGACGTTGGCCGTGGAAGGTCCTATTCGCCGGATCAAGTCGAGCACCGGGCGCATCGCGGGAGACTCAGCGATCAGGTTCACCGGCAGTGGCGACTCCAATAATTCGTTGCGCCTCTGCAACCGCTGGTTCACCCGGAGCGACCGGCTCAATTGCGCCTGCGTCCTCAGAATCGTCAACAGCGTGCGGTTGTCCCAGGGCTTCTGAACGAACTCGCGCGCACCGCGCCGCACAGCCTCAACGGCGATTTCGATGCTGCCCCATCCCGTCATCACGACCACCGGCAGCAGGCTATCCAGCCGCGGGATCTCCGCGAGCAGGTCCAGCCCTTCGCCGCCCGAAGTCGTGTCACGCGTGTAGTTGAGATCGATCAGCGCAACGTCGAACTCGTCGTTGCTGAGCAGTCCCAGAAATTGCCTGGGTGAGCGGGCCTCGGCCACGCTGAAGCCCGCCGGCTTCAGCAATAGCTTCAGCGCGATCAGGACGTCGGCGGAATCGTCGGCGATCGCAATCCGGAATCGATCTTCATTCGGCATTAATAATGGCGGAGCGCAGGCCGGGCGGTTCACGCTTTACGAACATATCAGACCGGGCGGCAAAGCACGGCGGGGCTAAGCTCCGGTTGCAGCTGCGCCGGGCGTGATGGTGAAGTATCGGGTCCGCGCCGCTCAGTCGTGCTCGGGGATCTGACAGTGGAACGGGTCCGCGCCGATAGTGCCCGCCAGTTCGCCGAGGTAGGCCGGGGAACTGACCCGGGTGAGTTGCTCCCGCGCGGTCTTCAGCAGGCTGTCCACGTCCAGCGTCCGGGAAGCCGCGATGGAACGCGAGGTGGATCGGAAAACTTCCAGTGACGACAAATGCCGCCGCCACAACGCGATGTCCCGGTCCTGTTTGGTGCGCAGGCGCTCCCGATACCAGTCGCTGGTGAGCAGCGCGTCGCGCGTGAACAGGCTGCGGATGGCGGGATGCTCCACGCCCTTCCCCTCGTATTGGCCGTGCACCATAATGTGCAGCAACGCTTTCAAAGGAGGGCAAGCCGCCTCCACGCTGCCGTCTTCAAAGTAGTTGGAAGCCACGCGCTTCTGGGCCTCCACGATGCTCTCGACGCCCGTGGCAAAGGCCTCAGGATTCTGCCTCTCGGGCCGCAGCAACTCCTCCGAAAACACCGCGTCGGGCGTTTCGAAAATGCGTCCCAGAAAACGGTCTGCGAAGAGCGCCGTGATGCGGTAGCCCAGACGGCTGGCGAGCACCGTGCGGCCGTTGGACTCGAAGTCCTCGAGCTTCTCGAGGTAGCCGTTTTCGATGAGAAAAGCGGGCTCGCGCTCCTGCACGCGCATCCGGCACCAGACCTCCGGCACCAGCATGCTGATGTCGTGATCAACACGGAAAGCCGGCCCAACCGAGCCCGCGGCCGTGGTGAAGCCGGCGTACTCGGTGAGGATGAAACTCACCAGCGCGTTGTTCAAATCGACGATCGGCCACAGCGCGTTGAACGGCCCTTTGGTCAACGCTCCCTCGCTGCCGAAGCCGGTGGTCGAAGGCGACTTGCCGGTCAGGCTGCACACGAAGTCCATGAATAGTTCGGGCAGGTCCTGGTAGTGGATGGGGTTGTAAACAGCCAGTGGCGGCAGCCCGATTTTGGGGTCCGCGGGATTGCCCCGACGGCCGGCCAACACCGCACCCACCGGGAAGAACACCGGCTGGTCCGGCGGCACTTTGCGGTCGAGCCGGGCGCTGACCTCGGCAAGGTAGGTCTCCGCCGCATTCACCACGTCGGGACGTTTCTGCAGATAGCGCGGGTTCTTGGTCGGCACCCCGTCCACCAGCCGCGCGTGGGCCGAACTGACCACGTAGGTGCCGTCGTCTCCCTGCGCGAAGCGGCTGAGCAATTGCTTCATCGGCTCAGTGTATTTGTCGAACTCGGCGACGTGGTCGACCAGCTTGCGGACCTGTTCGACGGTCAGCGCCTCGAAGTTCGAAATGAAGGTTCCCGGGGAGGCCAGGTCCGCTTCCGCCTGCGCGTCGAAGCCGCGGTTCACGGCATCGTCGGGCCGCTGGAACAGCAGCGCTTCGCAATTGGAAACCAGCTTCACGCTGGGGTTCGAATAGCGCGAATCCAGATTGCCAAGGCGCGCGCGCGGCACGACGACCGTAGCCGTGATGTCATCCTCCACCTGCACTTTCCAGGCCGGGTGGAAGTCGGGACGCAGCTTGTAAATGCGCCAACTGCCGTCCGGGTCGAACCCGACGCGGAGGTAGTTGCCGACCAGTTTCTGGTCGTCGTATTTCAGCTCGTGACCCAGGAATCCGTTCATGCGGTCCACCGTGAAGTGCTCCATCCAGTTGTCGCCCCATTCGGGCCGGTAGTAGCGCTTGACCGTGAACACGAGTTGCCGGATGGTCTGGTGCAGGTCGCGCAGCCACGTGTTGTACTCATCCAGATAATCGGCCGAGGGGGTGAGCAGCTTGATGACCGAACCCAGCGAACGATCCAGGCTCAGGATGGGACGGTGCGCGCGGCGCTCCTCCTGCGGCTGCTTGTAGATATCGGAGAAATCGCGTTTCAGGATCTCGGCTACCTCGGCCATGTCCTTGTGGTAGTCGCGCAGGAAGACCGGCCCGTTCAATAACACGCTCGAAATCGACTTCGAAATCTCGCTCTTGCCTCCGCCCGAGACCGTGGAAGGTTTGTGGCACAGCGTCCCGTCGGCGCGCGCGCCCACCAGCCTCCAGGCCGTGCCGTTGAGCTGCTTTTCGATGCGCAGCCAGTAGCCCATGGGCAAGACGTAAGTTTCGCCCACGCGCAGGGTCAGCTTCTGCCGCTGGCCGTTCTGCTGCCAGCTCACGAAGCCCTCCCGCACGTTGAACTCGGTACTCTGCGGGACGTAGAGGATCTCGGGAAAACGGCGGTCCACCGCGTAGCCTTCGGGTTTGATTTCGGCCCGATCGCCCAGGATGGCCATGGCCTCGTCAAAGGTGGTCTTCTTAAGAGGCACCGTGCGGTCGGAGAAGAAATCCTGGCCCAGAATGTAGGCCGGATAGGCGATCGCTCCGCCGGCATGTTCCTCCTCGGCCAAGCCGAAAAGATTGGCCGAGAAGCTGATCTGGGTTTTGACTTCCTTCTTGCAATAGCCGTAGTAGTTGTCGGCGATGATGGTGACGATCACGCCGTGGTGGTCGCGGCAGGTAGCCTTGAACGCCTTGCCGCCGTTGTAGGGTTCGTCTTCCCTTTCCCAGCACATGCCGTCCCGCTTCTGGCGGGCCGTCGCGGCGCTCACGTGCGGCAGTCCGAGCGCCTTCTTGCGGATGCCTTGCAGGTGCGGCGCCAGAATCACGCAGCCGGTGTGGCCGGTCCAGTGCAGCACGTCGAGCGCGGAGTCGTTCTCCGGCAGATACGGGTCGCCGCCATTTCCGAAGATGCTCTCCACGAAATCGAGGTTGCTCACCAGGCTGGCGGGCGCGAAAAAGCGGATCTCCAGCGATTTGGCCGGTTCGTCGCCGGTCGCGGGACACACGCAAGGGCGCAGCAGCAGGGACGCGAAAATGCGCGCCTGCTCGTCCTGGTCGGCTGTGAACGGCAGAGCCAGGGCCTCTTCCGGGGGCCGCCAGGCTTTTTCGAGCAGGGTGGCGAAGGCTTGCTTGGGGACAGTGATCTTGTCGGCCGGGACGGGCAGGCCACCTTCGACGATGTGGAAGATGCCCTGGGTGGTGCGCTTGTCGCTCTTGGGATTGTGCAGCACTCCCTGCGCGATGCGATAGGAGTTGAGGTACGGCGACGCGAGCGAATCGCCGGTGGCGGGCAGGGACATCACCCGCGCCAGACCGGGGCGATCCAGGACGAACGTCCGGCTGGGTAGCCGGGCGGCGCCGGACGGGCAGACATCCGACAGGTAACCGTCCAGGAAGTCCTGGATGCGGGTGTCGGCCGGACAGAGCATGTCGCCCAGCAGCAGGTCCTTCTGATAGTGGTTTCGGAGCAGCGGCCCGGCGACTTCCAGCGAATAGGCGTCGGCAGTGCTCTTGCTGGTAGGTTGCCCTAGCGAGACCAGCTTGAGGTTCAGGTACCGGATCAGCTCTTCCCGATGCGAATTGTCGAGGGCGGTGGATTGGCTTTGCGAAATCACTCTTGCTCCCATAGGTTTTTTGGGGGACTTAGCGACGGCCGGCGCTGAACTTGGCGGGCAGCCCTCTTTGCCTCGTCTGGGTATTGGTTACAGGGTACCAAGCGCACCCATCTCAAATGGATGAACGGAGCGGCTTTTTGGCTTCGTCCGGAGTGCGACCCGGGGGCGGGGGGTTGGCTGGAGGGTGGGACGGGTGGGCGACCCTCAAGAATTGGTGTAAAAATATGATATGAATCCGCTCAACTAATATGCGCATCATTGATGGTAGGTGGTAAACTCGTTCCAGGGGTAAGGCCCCCGGTAATCATATGGACCCTAATCGTCTGACCGAACAATCCCAGGACGCGCTTCGCGCCGCGCAGGCGCTGGCCGCCCGGCTCAGCCATCAGCAGATCGACAACGAACACCTGCTTACGGCCCTGCTGGAGCAGGAGAACGGCGTTGTGCCGGATGTCCTGCTGCGGGCGGGCGTCAAGTTGCCGAACCTGCACCAGCGACTGCTGGCCGAGTTGGAGAAGCTGCCGAAGGTGGCCGTCTCGCCGGGCGCGGGGGGCGGCATGTACGTCACTCAGCGGCTGGAGCGCACGTTTGCGGAGGCCGAGATTGAGGCTAAGAAGCGCCGCGACGATTTCGTGAGCGTCGAGCACCTTTTACTGGCGCTGTTCCGACAGGACGGAAAAGCCACGGAACTGCTGCGCGAATCAGGGGCGACGCAGGAGAAGCTCGACCAGGCGGTCAAAGATATCCGGGGCAGCCAGCGCGTGACCACGCAGAATCCGGAGGCCACCTACCAGGCCCTGGAGAAATATGGCCGCGACCTGACGGCCATGGCCGCCGAGGGCAAACTCGATCCGGTGATCGGGCGCGACGAGGAGATTCGCCGCATCATCCAGGTGCTCTCGCGCCGCACCAAGAACAACCCCGTGCTGATCGGCGAACCGGGCGTCGGCAAGACGGCCATCGCCGAGGGGCTGGCGCAGCGCATCGTGCGCGGCGACGTTCCGGAGGGGCTGAAAGAAAAGAAGGTGGTCTCGCTCGACATGGGCGCCCTGATCGCAGGCGCCAAGTTCCGCGGCGAGTTCGAGGAGCGGCTGAAGGCGGTGCTCAAGGAAGTTGCGTCGAGCGAAGGGCAGATTATTCTGTTCATCGACGAGTTGCACACGGTGGTCGGCGCAGGCAAGGCCGAGGGCGCAATGGATGCCGGCAACCTGCTGAAGCCCATGCTCGCCCGGGGCGAGTTGCACTGCATCGGCGCCACCACGCTGGACGAATACCGTAAATACATCGAGAAAGACGCCGCGCTGGAGCGGCGCTTCCAGCCGGTGGTGGTCGATCAACCCTCGGTGGAAGACACGATCTCAATTCTGCGCGGGCTGAAAGAGCGCTATGAAGTCCACCATGGCGTGCGGATCAAAGACACCGCCCTGGTGGCCGCCGCCGTGTTGTCGAACCGCTACATTACCGACCGCTTCCTGCCCGACAAAGCCATCGATCTGGTCGACGAGTCGGCCGCTCGGCTGCGCACCGAAATCGACTCCATGCCCGCGGCCCTCGACGAGGCGATGAGGCGCATCCTGCAACTCGAGATCGAGCGCGAGGCGCTGAAGAAAGAGAAGGACGACGCCTCGAAGGAACGGCTCACGAAGATCGAAGAGGAGTTGTTCACACTCCACAAGGAGACCGACTCGCTGAAGAGCCGCTGGCAGGGCGAGAAGGACAGCGTGCAGCGGCTGCGTTCGCTGCGCGAGCAGATCGAGACAGTGAAGCGCGATATCGAACTCGCCGAACGCGCCTACGATCTGAACAAAGCCGCCGAACTGAAGTGGGGCACTCTGATCGGTCTCGAAAAAGCGCTGAAAGAGGAAGAAGCGCGGCTGGCCGCCGAGAACAAGCAGAACCGCCTCTTGAAAGAAGAGGTGGACGAAGAAGACATCGCGCAGATCGTCGCGCGCTGGACCGGCATCCCGGTGTCACGCATGCTCGAAGGCGAGTTGCACAAGCTGCTGCACCTGGAGACGCAACTGCACCGCCGGGTGATCGGGCAGGACGAAGCCGTGGAGGTGGTCTCCGAAGCGGTCCGCCGCTCGCGTGCGGGCCTCAGCGACCCCAAGCGCCCCATCGGCAGTTTCCTGTTTCTTGGCCCCACGGGTGTCGGCAAGACCGAACTGGCGCGTGCCTTGGCCGAGACGCTGTTCGACGACGAGCGGGCACTGATCCGGCTCGACATGAGCGAATACCAGGAGAAGCATACGGTCGCCCGTCTGATCGGCGCGCCTCCCGGCTACGTCGGTTTCGAAGAAGGCGGCCAACTGACGGAAGCGATCCGCCGCCGGCCCTACGCGGTGATCCTGTTCGACGAGATCGAAAAGGCACATCCCGACGTTTTCAACGTCCTGCTGCAGGTGCTCGACGACGGGCGGTTGACCGATGGCCAGGGCCGCACTGTGGACTTCCGCAACACGATCCTGATCATGACCTCCAACCTCGGCAGCGACCGCATCCGCAGTTTCACGGGCGAGACCAGCGGCGCGCAGTACGAACTGATGAAGCTGGCCGTGATGGAGGAACTGCGCAAGGCGTTCCGCCCCGAGTTCCTGAATCGCGTGGACGAGACGGTCGTCTTCCACGTGCTAAAGAGCGACCAGCTCCGCCGCATCGTCGATATCCAACTCGAGATCCTGCGACGTCGCCTGGACGCCCGCCACATCACGCTGGAACTGGAGCCGGAACTGATCGAGCATATTGCCCGCATCGGCTACGAGCCCGACTACGGCGCACGCCCGTTGAAGCGGGCCATTCAGAAAGAACTGGAAACGCCGCTCGCGAAGGCGCTGCTCGAGGGCAGCGTCCGAGACGGTCAGCACATCGTCGCCAGCCTTGGGCCGAAAGGCGCCGTTTTCGGTCACGGCCGGGTGAACAGTCCGGTCGGGGCGGCCTAAACGCCGCATTGTTTACCGCCCTGATGAGCCGTAGCTTAAGCGCGCTTCATCAAATAGGCATAGAGATCGAACGGCATAAGAGTTAGAAAGAAGACACGAGGAGTTTCGATGCCAGAACAGCCACAAGCACCCCGCGCATTGCCAGTACTTCCGCTGAAGAACGTCGTCCTGTTCCCGAAGCTTGTCCTGCCGCTGTCGGTGGGTAGGGAGGCCTCCCGCGCCGCTGTCGACGCGGCTATCAAGGACCACGAAGGCGAGATGATTCTGGTCGCGCAGAAGGACCCGGGTACGGAAAACCCGGCGCCCGGCGATCTGCACACCATCGCGACCCGGGCCAAGATCCGCAAGATCCTGCGCACTGCGCCGAACGCGATGGAACTGATCGTCTCGGGTCTGGAGCGCGTCACGATCGAGGGGTTTGAGAGCGGCACATTCCTGACCGCGAGTTTCTCGCCGCGCGATCTGATCCCGGAGCATACCGACGAGGAACGTGCGCTGCGTACCGCATTGTTCGAGCTCGCCGCACAAGCCGTCGAGAAGATCAACCCGCAGTCGGCCGAACAGGTGAGCGACCTGCTGGCCAACGCCGACGACCCCGAGCAGATCATGTACCTGCTCGCCACCGCTTTCAATCTAGACGTCGAGAAGCTGCAAAGCCTGCTTGAGGCGCCGACGCTGGTCGAGGGTTTGCGGCTCGCCGTCAAGCACATCTCGCACGAGATCCAGATCCTGGAAATGCGTCACAAGATCGTGCGCGAGGCGCAGGAAGAGATCAGCAAGGAACAGCGCGAGTATGTGCTGCGCCGGCAGATGAAGGCCATCCAGAACGAACTCGGCGAGGACGATCCCGAGAAGGCCGAAGCCGCCGAATTGCGCGCGCGCTTTGCCAAAGCCGACCTGCCGGACGATGTCCGCAAAGAGGCCGAGCGCGAACTGAACCGCTTCGAACGACTGCCAGGACAGTCCCCGGAGCGCCAGGTTCTGCGCACCTGGGTCGAATTGGTCATCGAACTGCTGTGGCGCGTTCGCACCGAAGACAATCTGGAAATCGCGCGGGCTCGCAAGATCCTCAACGACGACCACTACGGGTTGGACGACGTAAAGGAGCGCATCCTCGAACACCTCGGCGTGCTCCACCGCAACCCGAGCGCGAAGGCGCCGATCCTGTGCTTCGTCGGACCTCCCGGCGTCGGCAAAACTTCGCTGGGCCAATCCATCGCCCGCTCGCTCGGCCGCAAGTTCGAGCGTATGAGCGTCGGCGGCCTGCATGACGAAGCCGAGTTGCGCGGCCACCGCCGGACTTACATCGGCGCGATGGCCGGCCGCCTGATCCAAGCTATGCGGCGCGCCGGGGCCAACAACCCGGTGCTGATGCTGGACGAGATCGACAAACTCGGGCGCGACTTCCGCGGCGATCCGGCCGCCGCGCTGCTCGAAGTGCTCGACCCCGAGCAGAACAGCACGTTCCGAGACAACTACCTGGACATGCCTTTCGACCTTTCAAAGGTACTGTTCATCACCACCGCCAACACGCTCGACTCGCTGCCGCAGCCGCTGCTCGACCGTATGGAAGTGATCCGGCTGGCGGGCTACAGCGAGGAGGAGAAGGTCGTCATCGCGAACCGCTTCCTGATCCCGCGTCAACTCAAGGAGACGGGCCTTTCGCTCGACCTGGTCAGTTTCCCCGACGACGGGTTATTGAAGATCATCTCCGGCTACACGCGGGAGGCGGGACTGCGCAACCTGGAACGCGCCATCGGCCGGCTGCTGCGCAAGTCCGCGCTGAAATTCGCCGAGGGGCGGACCGAGCCGATCTCGCTAACGCCCGACTCCATCGTCGACCAACTAGGACCCGAGTACTTCCTGCCTGAGGCGGCGCGCAAGCAACTGCCTCCCGGGGTCGCGACGGGTCTGGCCTGGACTCCGACCGGCGGCGACGTGCTGTACATCGAAGCCACGCTATTGCCGAAGGGCAAGGGCCTCACGCTCACCGGGCAACTGGGCGAGGTGATGCAGGAATCGGCCAAAGCCGCGCAGAGCTATCTGTGGGCGCACGCCGAGGCCTACGGCATCGACCCGCAACTTTTCACCGAGTGCGGCGTTCACATCCACGTGCCCGCGGGCGGCATCCCCAAGGATGGACCGTCGGCCGGCATCACGGCCGCCGTCTCGTTGGCGTCGCTTTACACCAAGCAACCCGTACGCAGCGATACCGCGATGACTGGCGAGATCACGCTGACCGGGCGTGTGCTGCCCATCGGCGGTTTGAAAGAGAAGGTGCTGGCCGCGCGGCGGGCCGGCATCACCCGGATCGTCATGCCCAAAGCCAACGCCAAGGACCTGCGCGACCTGCCCGAGCACGTGCGCAAGGAGATGCAGTTCTTTTACGCAGAGCGAATCGACGAAGTGTTCCGCGAGACGATTCCCGCGCTGGCGGAGCGTCTCCTGGAAGAGGCAGTAGTCGCCTGACCCTTGAGTCTGAAAGTGACCGAATCGAGAGCCGTGCTCATGGGCGAGCGCGGCTCTTCTTTTTGTGTGGATGCTTCTTTAGCTGGCCAAATGGGATTTCCCGCGCATGCTTGGGAGTCCATGGTTCCGCAGGGCCGGATTGACCGCTACCGTGTGCGAAACTCAATGGGTATGGGATTCAATCAGTTCGTTGAAGAAGTTCAAGTCCTGGGCCATGACCTGGTCAGCAAGGTGCGTGAGCTGATTCACGAAGGTAACGTCCAGCGCATCGTCGTCAAAGACGAGCACGGAAATACGTTCGTCGAGATTCCGGTTACGGTTGCCGCCGTAGGCGCCATTCTCGCACCGCTGCTGGCCGCGATTGGCGCAATCTCCGCGATGGTCGCGAAGTTCACCATCGTGGTCATCCGCAGCGAGCCGAAACCGCCGCAAGACCCGCCACCGGCACCCTGAAGCATCGCATCCGCTAAAGGGTTGATTCGCGGGAAGCCGCTCCCTTCAACGGGCCGTCCAGCCGCCATCGATCACCAGCGTGTGCCCGGTGATCAGCGAGGCCGCCGGGGAGGCCAGGAACACGACCGAACCTGCCACGTCCATAGGCTGTCCTATGCGGTGCAAGGCCGCGATGCGCTCGACCACATCGGCGCGGAACTCGGGATCGGCGAGGCATTCCTCCGTACCCGGAGTTTCAATGAAGGTGGGCGCAACGGCGTTCACGTTGATGCCGTACTTGCCCCATTCGACGGCCAGGCACTTGGTGAGATGGACAATGGCGGCCTTGGTCGCGCAGTAAATGGATTCGGTCGGCAAAGCGGCGAAGCCAGCCTGTGAGCTGACGTTAACGATCCGGCCGCTCTTCTGGCCGAGCATGACCCGGCCCGCAGCCTGACTGGCAAAGAACGTCCCTTTGAGATTGACCGCCATGGTGAGGTCGTAATCTTCTTCGCGTACGTTTTCGGCGAGGTTGCCCGGCGCGATGCCTGCGTTGTTGACCAGGATATCGAGCCGGCCAAACCGGGCCACCGTGTCGTCAACGGCGCGGAAGATCTGGTCCAGGCTGGTCACGTCCATTTGCAGTGCAAGCGCGCGGCGGCCCAGTGCTTCGATTTCGGCAGGGAGACCGCCGTGTGCGTTGCGGTCTCGCAAACCGAGGGCGACGTCAGCGCCGGCGTGGGCCAGGGCCAGCGCAATGGCGCGGCCGAGTCCCCGCCCGGATGCGGTCACCAGAGCGACTTTGCCCGACAAATCGAATTCAGGGTATGAGTTCACAGCGACCAGTTTAGTGCACCCCGGGAGGCGGGCTACGGCGTGCCGCGGATCTTGCTCAGTACCTCAGCCATCCTCCGGACCCGCTCGGGCTCCAGTGCCGCCACATTCTTCGTTTCCGCGATATCGTTCGACAGATTGTAGAGCTGCGGCTCCCGGTCGTTGCCGAGTTCGGTCGCGGTGGACTCGTTGTATTTCCCGCCGTTGCTGGGCGCAATGTACTTCCAATTGCCGTCCCGCAGCGCCAGCGAACCCGCCTGTTCCACCAGCAGCGTGCGGCCCTGGGACGACTCGCCGAGCAGCGAGGGCAGCACGTTCTCGCTATCCGGTCCGGCCCCCGGCGGCACGTCGCCGCCCGTCAGCGCGGCGAACGAACGCAGCAAGTCCACTTGTGACACCAGCGCGTCCGAGACGCCCGGCTGCACGCGTGCCGGCCAGTGGGTAACGAACGGAATCCGCGTACCACCCTCGAAGTTGGAGTACTTGCCGCCCCGGAACGGCCCGTTAGGCCGGTGCGAGCCCAACTTCTGGACAGCCCCATCCTGGTAGCCGTCGTCCACCACCGCACCGTTGTCACTTGAGAAGACGATCAGAGTGTTCTTCAGGAGGTTGCGTTTCTCCAATGCGCCGGTGATCTCCCCGATGCACCAATCCAACTCGGCGATAGAGTTGCCGCGCGGGCCCATCACACTGGAGTCGCTGAAGCGCTTGTGCGGCATGCGAGGCACGTGGATGTCGTGCGTCGCGAAGTACAGGAAGAACGGATGACTGGCGTTGCGGTCGATGAACGACACTGCGCGGCCGGTTAGCGTGTCCGCCATGGTCTCGTCGTTCCACAGCGCGGACTTGCCCCCGCTCATATAACCGATCCGGCTGATGCCATTGACGATGGTCATGTCGTGACCATGGCTCGGCTTCATCCGGAGCAACTCCGGATGGGTCCTGCCGGTGGGCTGATCGTCCAGCGGACCGCGATAGTCCACCTTGAGCGGGTCGCGCGGATCGAGGTTCGCCACGCGATGATTCTCGACATAGACGCACGGGACGCGATCGCCCGTGGCCGGCAGGATGAAGCACTCATCGAACCCCACTTCGAGCGGACCCGGACGGATCTCCGCGTTCCAATCCAGGTGGCCGTCGCCAAGGCCCAGGTGCCATTTCCCGACCGCGCAGGTACGGTAACCCCGTTGCCGCAGCGTCGAGGGAAGTGTCTCGCGCCCAGGCTGAATCAGCGCCGGAGCGTCTCCTGGCAGTACCTGCGCGCCCTCATTGCGGAAGGCGTAGGCACCCGTCAATAACGAATAGCGCGAGGGAGTGCAGGTCGCCGCGGTACAGTGCGCGTCCGTAAAGCGGACGCCGCCCCGCGCCAGGCGGTCGATGTTGGGGGTGCTCACCCGCCGCGCACCGTAGCAGCTGATATCGCCGTAGCCGAGATCGTCGGCGTACAGCAGTACGATGTTCGGCAGCCCGACGGCCGAGGCAGTTGGCGAGCGCATTGCCAGAGCCGCCGCAGGCAGTGCGAGTTGAAGGAAGTCTCTGCGTTTCAAATTGCTACTCGAGCAGCGGCCGCGTCGAAGCGGCAGCATATTCTCTAACCTACCTTGTTCCGGGCGGTACCGCTGTCGATCACTCGAACGATTCGCGGCTCACTTCCGCACTGCCGGAGTGCGCCCAGGCAGCTGGCAAATGAGCCACGTCCGATTAGCCGGACAATCCTGGTTGCGCCTCCTTCCGCGCGGCCATCGGTCCGGCGGACGGATGCTAGAGTGTATGGGAAACGTCCGCGGACGGAGGTGCGAATCTTGCTGGTAGACTGCCACTCCCATCTCTGGTCCTATCCGGGCCACCTCTCCGACGAGTTTGTGGCCGAGGCCAATGCCAGATCGCGCGGACACGCTTTGGATCTGGACATCCCACCGGAAAAACACTGGCAGGCCATGCAGGGTGTCGACAAGGTGATTGTGTTCGGTCTGCGGGCGTTCCATTCCGGGCTGTACGTGCCCAACGAGTTCATCGCCGGTTATGTGGCCGCACACCCCGGCAAGGTGATCGGGTTTGGCGCGGTCGATCCCACCACCGACCCTATCGACGAAACGCTCGAAGACATCGTCCGCCTGGGCCTGCGCGGCGTGAAGTTGGGGCCGATTTACCAGAACATCCATCCCACCGACCCGCGCATGCTGCGGGTCTACGCCTTCTGCCAGTCGCACAAACTGCCCATCATGATCCACCAGGGCACGACGTTCGTGCGAACGGGACCGCTGAAATACGCGCTCCCGATTCTATTGGAGGATGTGGCCGTGGAGTTCCCCGAGTTGCGCATGGTGATCGCGCACCTCGGCCACCCCTGGATCGCGGAAACGCTGGTTTTGATCCGCAAACACCCGCACCTGTACTCCGACATCTCGGCGCTGCACTACCGGCCCTGGCAGTTCTACAACGCCCTGATCACGGCCAAAGAATACGGCGTGCTCGACAAGATCCTGTTCGGTTCGGACTTTCCGTTCACGACGCCCGAGGCGTCCATCGACGGCCTGCGCAACATCAACCACATTGCCGAAGGGACGAATCTGCCGCGCCTGACATCCGACGAAATCGAGCGACTGATCTACAGCCCGACGCTGGCCTGCCTGGGGTTGGAGGACGCATGAAGATCACCGACGTCGAGGTGATCGTGCTCGAATCGCCGGGCAGCTACGATACGCCGAAGGGCAGCGAAGAGGCTTACGGCATCAAATACCTCGGCATCGTCAAAGTGACCACCGACGCGGGTCTCACGGGCTACTCGGACCTGGAGACGCAGCCGCACGTCGCGCGCGCGATCGTCAACGCCCCATCGGAAGGTTCGGTCAGCGGGTTCCACGGTTTGCGCAGCGTGCTGCTGGGCGAGGACCCGTTCGAAGTGGAGCGACTGTGGCACAAGATGTACATGGCGTCGGTGTACTATGGCCGGCGCGGCGCGGCGATTCAGGTGATCTCCGGGATCGACATCGCGCTGTGGGACATCATCGGCAAAAGCGTGGGGCAGCCGGTCTACAAGTTGCTGGGCGCCGGTTATAGAGATACTGTCCGCGCGTACGCCAGCACCTTGTTCCGGCCCACACCGTCCGGGATGGAAGACGCCTGCCACGGCTACCTGGAGCAGGGTTTCGCCGCGGTGAAATTCGGCTGGGGCGTCTTCGGCCAGGATCGCGAGCTGGACGTTGAATTGGTCGCAGCCGCGCGGCGCGCTCTCGGCGGCAAGGTCGAGCTGCTGGTCGATACCGGCTGGTACGTGCACCGGACCGCGAAAGAGGCCATCCAGATGGTACGGAGCATCGAGCCGTTCCGTCCGTTCTTCGTCGAAGAGCCGCTCTCGCCGGAGGACTACGATGGCTACGCGCAGCTCGCGGGCGCGGTGGACACGCTGATCGCCTGCGGCGAACAGGAAGCCACCGAGTGGGGCTTTCAGACGTTGATCGAGCGCGGCAAAGTGGATGTGGTCCAGCCTGATCTCTCGCGCTGCGGCGGCTTCACGGTGGCGCGCAAGATCGTCCACATGGCGGAGCGGCACAACCGGCTGTGCATCCCGCACGCCTGGCTTTCCGACCTGCTCACCGCGGCGTCCCTGCACCTGAACGCCTTCATGCGGCGGTCGGTGTTCCAGGAGTTCAATGTGACCAGCGGCCCCCTGAGCCGCGAGTTGTGCAAGAACCCGATCCAGCTGGAAGACGGGTTTCTGCGAGTCCCGCAAGGCCCGGGGCTGGGCGTGGAAGTGGACGAGGCGGCGATCGAGAAGTACAGGGTGGAGTAAGACGTGGACAGAGTCAAAGGCAAGGTCGCGATTGTGACGGGCGCCGCCAACGGTATCGGCAAGGCGATCGCCGAGTTGCTCGCCGAGGAAGGCGCGTGGGTGCTGGCCGCCGATATCGAGGACGCGCCGGGAGAGGCAACCGTGGCCGCGATTCGGGCGCAGGGCGGACAAGCCGAATACTGCCACGCCGACGTTTCGAAACAGGACGACGTGCAGCACGCCGTTGCCCTCGCCGCAGCGCACAATGGGCGCATCGACATCCTGGTCAACAATGCGGCCTATCTCGACCCCGACTTCCACGGCGTGCTGGAATCGACGGACCGGGAGTGGCGCGGGTGCATCGACGTCGCGCTGCTGGGCACGCACTACTTCACGAAAGCCGCGCTGCCATACATGATCGCGCAGCGGCACGGATCGATCGTGAACGTGGTCTCCATTCAGGGCATGGAGGGCATGATGACCTCGGTCGCCTACACGGCCACGAAGAGCGCCCTGCTGGGGTACACGATGAGCGTGTCCTACGATTACGGCCTGCACAACGTCCGCATCAACTCGCTGTGTCCGGGGCCGATTCAGACGCGCCAGGGCGCGGACCCGGCAGACCCGCACTACCAGTGGCAATGCGACCAGACGACTTTGGGACGCGTCGGAGAGGCGCGCGAAGTCGCCTGGGCGGCGCTCTTTCTCGCATCGGACGAGGCGTCGTATGTCAACGGCGTCACGCTGCCGGTGGACGGCGGCTGGACCTCGAGTTCGGCTCGCAAACGAGGTTGACGAGGCGCCGACGTCAAAATCAAAACCGTAACGATTTACGGTTTTTTGTCTGTAAGTCGTTGATTGCAGGTGAAAAACCGTAAGGAGGTTACGGTTTTTGTTTTTCACCCAAACTCCATCGAGGCTGAGTCACGGAAGGGGCAGATGCAATGAAACCGTTCTACTTGTTACTGGCCGCGCTCAGTTGCGGGGGCCTGAATCCGGCGCCCGCGCAACCTCGCGAGGCCACGCTGAAGCTCTCGTTCGCGAGCAATCTGGGCCCGCTGAATATCGACCACATCGCGCTTGGGCAAGGCGGCCTGTCGGAGTACCCGATGTGGGACGACCGCGTGGCCGAGATTCGCGCACTGCATCCCCGCCTGATCCGCCTGTTCGTGCAGGAGTATTTCGATTTGCTGCCGAAGCCGGGCGTCTATCATTTCGACACGCTCGACCAGTCCGTGGATCTGATTACAAAGGCGGGCGCCAAGCCGCTGTTGAGCATCGCCTTCAAGCCGAGGCTGCTGTTCCCCGTGGTCGATCAGGACATGGTCGAGCCGCAGGATTACGCGCAGTGGGAGGCACTGATCTCCGCCCTGGTGACACACTACAAACAGCGCGGCTTGAAGGGCATTTATTGGGAGGTGGCGAACGAGCCGGACATCGGCGAAGACGGTGGCTGCCCGTACCGCTTCAAAGCCGAGAACTACCCCCGCTACTACCAGCACACGGTCGCGGCAATCTTGCGGGCGGACCCCACCGCCAAGGTCGGAGGCCCTGCGCTGGCGGGCTGGAAGTCGCCCATTCTGCCCGCGCTGCTCGCCTTCTGCGCGCGGCAGAAAGTCCCACTGCACTTCGTCTCCTGGCACATCTACGACAGCAATCCGGCGGACATTGAAGCCACGATTCAAGGGGTGAAAGCCCTGCTCGCGTCTTATCCAACGCTCAAGCCGGAGACCATTCTCGACGAGTGGAACATGGCCCTGACCGTGCCGCCCAAAAACCCTCAGATCCAGCCCTGTTTCGTCGCCGAAACCGCCTGGCGCATGAAGGCCAGCGGACTCGATTACTCGTGCTATTACCATATCCGCGAGTACCACGTGGACCGCGACCGCTTCGCCAAGTTCTTCTCGCTCAAAGGAGCATCGTTCATGGCGGCGTGGTGGAACCGGATGCCGCAATACGACGGCCTGTTCGACTACCAGAACGTCATGCGGCCGGCGTACTTTACCTTCCAATTGATGTCGCGGCTGACCGGCGACCGGCTCGCCGCGGAGTCGAGCGACACGGCGGTGCACGCCTTCCTCACCTACGACAAGTCGTACGACATCCACAGCCTGCTGGTGTGGAACTTCTCCGCCGACCCGGTCAGCCTGGAAGTAGACCCGCGCGACGTGCCAGCGCCCCTGGTCGCCAAGCGGCGGACGCTGGATGCGGCCTCGCCATCAAGCGACGAGAACGCGCGACTGCGCCCGCTGGATGACCTGACGCTCAAGCCGGGGACGGGCCCGGTGAAGATCCAACTGGAACCCTACGGCGTGGAGTTCTGGTCGCTGGAGAAGAGCCGGTAACTCGTCGCTGGTTTGAACAACCTCAGGACACCCATCGGTTGCCTGGTGGTGCACGACGGACCCGGCTCTGCTGATCCGCGGTCCTGCGCAAGCGGGGATGCGGGTTTAATTACGTCCCGGTGAAAGGTTTTGACATCGGATTTCCCCGTGCTGCGTCTATAGGTTAGAGGGCGGATCGCTGGACACCGCCTGTTATACTGCACATCAGGAGTAGTCCCGGCTCCCCAAAGTCAATCTGGGCGAGGAGCCGTGTATCCATGAACCGACCATTCAAGTACATCGTCGTGAGCGTTTCCACCATGCTGGTGGCCCTGATTTTAGGCGGCTCTCTGGTGGGCCAAAGTCGCAGCACGACAGCGGAAACGGGAACGCCATACCATCACCTGAGTGTCTACGCCGAGGTACTCGGAAAGATCAAGTCAGACTACGTGGAAGAGCCGGACATGAAGAATGTCACGCTGGGTGCCATCAATGGTCTGCTGGTTTCCATCGACCCTTTCGCCAGCTATCTGAACGCTGAGCAGTACAAGCAGTACGTCAAGGACAAGGAACTGAAGCGCGCCGGTGTGGGCTTGGTGCTGAGCAGGAAATACGGCTATGAGATCAACATCGTAGACGCAATTCCGGGTACGCCTGCCGACAAGGCCGGGCTCTCGACGGGCGACATTCTGGAGTCGCTGAATGGCATCCAGACCCGCGACATGCCGCTGGCCTTCGCCGAACTGCTGCTGGAGGGCGATCCAGGCACGACCGTCGATGTGACGGTGCTCCGCCTGCGCAAGCCGGAGCCGACCACCATCAAACTCACTCGCGCTGAGATCAAGCCGGCACCGGTCACCTCGAAGATGCTGGATGCGCAAACGGGGCTGATTCAGGTCCACAATCTGAATGAGGGCAAGGCGGCAGAAGTTGCCGCAGCCGTCCGGAGCTTGACGAACCAGGGAGCGAAACGTCTGGTGCTCGACCTCAGGCACGACGCCGTCAGTTCGGTGGAAGAAGGCGTTGCCGTCGCGAACCTGTTCCTTGACAAAGGAACGATCGCCACCGTGCAGGGCCAGAAGGTCCCCAAGAAGAGTTTTGAAGCGGACCCCTCCAAGGCGATCTACGCCGGACCTCTGGTGGTTTTGACCAATCGCGGGACGCTGGGCGCGGCGGAAGTCGTCGCCGCCGCGTTGACGGACAACAAGCGGGCCCAGGTGGTTGGCGAGCGGACCTTTGGGGACGCGGCCGTTCGACGGGCCGTGCCGACGGAAGACGGCGGCGCAGTGTTGCTGGCAGTCGCGAAATACTACTCACCGGCAGGCAAGGCTATTCAGGATAACCCGGTGGTCCCGGCGTTCATGGTGAACGACATTGACGGTGAATCGATTGATGATGATGCGGAGGAAACCCCGGCTGAAACTCCGGCCGAGCCCGCGGCCAAGAAGCCCGGTGAAGACCCCGTACTGAAGAAGGGTCTCGAAGTTTTGAACGGGACCGCCGTTCCGGACGCGGTCAGAGATGCGGCCAGGAATGCGCCGATCCCGGTTGCGCCGAAAACGGACTCGACGGCGCCGACGGTGCCAGTGACTCCGCCGCATCAAAAGTAGCGCCAACTCGCTCGCGCAAAGTCGAATCTCTCGCCGGTCCGCAGTCACTGCGGGCCGGTTTCAGTTCGCAACAAATGGGCCTGGAGCCCAGGCGCAGATCCGCTGGGCATCCGGGAGGCCCATAATGGAATTAGGGTCTGATTCAGGCAAGGAAAGTTAACGATGCCTCTTTACGAGTACAAATGCAGTAAATGCGACCGGGTCTTCGAAGTTCTACAGAGGTTCTCCGACGCGCCGATCAAGCTTCACGAGGGTTGCGGCGGCAAGGTGGACCGCCTGCTCACAGCGCCAAATTTCAAATTCAAGGGCACTGGTTTCTACATCACCGACTACCCGAATAAGGCCGAGGCCAATTCGTCGCACGATTCCAAAGCTCCGAACGACTCCAAGGCCTCAAACGGTTCCGAAGGATCCAACGGGAAAGATACGTCCGGGAAAGAGGCGTCCAAGCCCGCCACGCCCGCTCCGGCGAGCGCGTCAACGACACCCAGCAAGCCCGCTCCGGCCTCGTCTTCGACCGACAAGTAAGGCAATCAAACCGCTCAAGTCGCCTTCTTCACGTTAGGCCGCGGGCCTCGCAAACGGCGGCGCACCGGTTCCAGGATTTCCTCGATCAGGAATGGCTTCATGATCAAGGGGAAGTTATTGAGCCGGCAGGTTTCTTCTTCCTTGGCACCCACATTCAAGCCGGTCATGATGAGAATCTCGATGTTCGGCAGTTTCGACTTTAGCAGCAGCCCCAGGTCCAAGCCGGTCTGATCGGGCAACATATAGTCGAGCAGCGCCACGTCGACGGGCGTGTCCCGCGTCTTCTGCAACGCCTCAAAAGACGACTCGGCGGTGATGATCTCCCAGCCTGAGCCAGCCATGATCGTCGCCAGGAAATTGAGCAGGTCCCGGTTGTCATCCACGATCAGCACGTGGGGGTTGGTGGAAGGCTCGGCCGGTGCCGCTCCCGCCGTGATGGCCATGCCGAGTTTCGCTCCGCTCCCATCCACCCCGACCGCGACGCGACTGCCAGGCTGGATGCGGTTCTGGGCCACCAATGTGGCCAGCGGCTGGGTCAATTCCCTATAGACCGTCCGCTTCAATTCCCGCGCGCCGTACTCCTCGCTGGTACCCTGCTTAAGCAAAAAGGCGGCGGCTTCCGGTTGCACTGCAACATCGAAGCTGCGCGGCCCCAGTTTGGTCCTCACGTGCGACCGTAACTCCTCGATTTGTAGGTCCAGGATCTTCGCCAGCGAGTCGGCGCCCAGCGGCTGATAGGTGACTATCGAATCGATGCGGTTGATGAACTCCGGCGAAAACCGCTTCCGGACCGCACCCATGGCGATGCTCTCCAGTTTCCCCGCCAGTTCGGTCTCCGGTCCGCGCGCGCCCTTGTCGAAGCCAAAAGTGGGATGCATCTCGCGCTGCATCTCCCGCGCTCCCAGGTTGCTCGTCAGGAAGATGAGGCAGCGTTCGAAATCGACCGCGGTGTTGTCGCCCATCTGCAGCGTAGCTTTGTCCAGTACGCCCAGCAGAAGGCGTGTCAGCGATGGCGCGGCCTTCTCGATTTCGTCGAACAGCACCAGCGAGACGTCGCACTTGGGGGTGGTCGCGGCCCGCAACGCCTCCTGGGACAAAACAGGCTTGGTCTCCCGGTGCCCGAGGTATCCGGGAGGCGCCCCAATCAGGCGCGCCACTTCATGATCCAGTTGGAACTCGCCGCAATCCACGCGTAAGTACTTCTTGCGGCTCCCGTGCAGCACTTCGGCGAGCGCTTCCACGGTATGGGTTTTGCCGGTACCCGTCGGGCCCAGCAGCAGGAACACGCCGATCGGACGGCCCTCTGGCGCGAGGCCAGCCCGATACATCTCCAGGAAAGGCACGATATGACGAAACGCCGACGCCTGGCCAATCACCTTCGAATTGAGGATTCTAACCAGTTCCGCGCCGCGCAACGGATCTTCGTCGCTCATGAATCCCCCATTGTGGGCACAGAAGGCACCCGGTGAATCAGGTTGGCATAGACCTACCGGTCTAAACTCTACTATCTTGTCTTATCATGCTTTCGCCTGATTGCGGCTGCAAGTATGGAGTGCTCCGTTTCACCCGGCCGGCCGTGACCTGAACCGGCGCTATGAGCCGGATTCGGCGTTCGCGCGGTCGAGCAACGCGCGCATGTAGGCAAAGCCGTACGCTGTCTGCGCGTAGCCCCCGCCCACCATGGACGGACTGTGGTCGAGGATCGTGATGCCGTCGAACTTCACGTCGTGCAGCGCCTTCATGATCTTGTACATGTCGTAGTAGCCGTTATCCATAAAGGTCTCCACGAAGTGCGGCAGCGGGGCATCGACGTTGCGGAAGTGAATCTTCCAGATCCTGCTGGCGCCGAAGTACCGGATCATTTCCTCGGGGTCTTTTCCAGTCAGCTTGCGTCCGCCCTCCAGCCACGTACCGCAGCACAGGCACAGGCCCACATTCGGGCTATTGGCGATCTCGAGCGCGCGTTTGTAGCCTTCGAAGTTCGAGAAGATGCAGCGCGGCACACCCGCCAGGACGGGCACGGGCGGGTCGTCGGGGTGAATCCCGATCTTCACTCCCACTTGTTCGGCGACGGGCGCGACCTGCCGGATGAAGTAGGTGAAATTTTCCCAGATCTCGTCTTTTGAGTACTCACGTCCGTGCGAGAGCGGCTCGCGCCATTTCTGGTCACCCCATTGCCCGTACTTGTCGGGGCTCGCCATATCGAATTCGCGTGCCGAGGCTCCGCGCACCGTCGTGCGCCCGCTGGACCAGATTCCATTGCCCATGTGGGCATAGGTGGTGTACGAAATGCCAGCTGCGCCCAAGTTGCGCAAATACTGTTTATACTCGTCGATCTTGGCGTCGCGCCCCGGCAGGTTCAGCGTCACCTCAGGCATATTGTGGACGCTCATGTTCCCGATGTTCCACACCGTGATGCCTGCGCTAGCATAGCGCTGCTTGATGCTCTTGAAACCGTCGGCGGTACGCAGATCGGGCGTGGAGCCGACGCTCACGTACTTGGCTCCCAACTGCTGCAGGAACAGCAACTCCTCTTCGGTTGGCTTCGCCGCGGCCTGCGCGCAGAGCTTGATGCCCGCTGGGGTGGTCGATGCATTCGCCCCCGCGGCAGCCCGCGTGGAGGCCAACAGCGCGGCTCCTCCAAAGACCCCGCCCAGTGCGAGTTTGCCGAATTCCCGGCGACCGCTTCCGGCTACCTGCTTCGAATTCGAATTGACTGCTTTCGACTTCATGACGTTCTCCATGTCCCACTCCCGCGCTGGCTGTTGCCGCTGCTCCAAACCGGCGTTATCGAGCCTACATCCAGACGGCCGTCGATGCAAAGCGCGACCCGGCCCCGGGCGACTATGCTGAGAGCAGATCGTCATGCCCGGCAAGCCTGGACCGCCCATCATTACGCTGCTCACTGACTTCGGGGGGAAGGACCACTTCGCCGGGGTGATGAAGGGCGTCATCGCTTCCATCGCGCCCGCCGCGCGCGTCATCGACATCACGCACGAGGTGGAACCTTACGCCATTGCAGGGGCGCGCTTCCTGCTCTCGCAGAGCTGGCCCTATTTTCCGAAGAAGACCATTCATGTCGCCATCGTCGATCCGGGCGTGGGCAGTTCACGCCGCCCAATTTTGGTGCAGGCCCACGGGCAACTGTTCGTTGGCCCGGATAACGGACTGTTCAGCGACCTGCTGGGAACACCGCGCGCGAAAGCTCGTCTGATCTCCAATCGTAAGCTGATGCTGGCGGAAGTCAGCGGCACGTTCCACGGCCGCGACGTATTCGCGCCGGTTGCGGCCTGGCTGGCCCTCGGAGTGGCCGCGTCGCACGTCGGCCCCCCGATCCAGGACGCGATAGCGACTCCCGGCCAGTGGGTCCGTTCGTCCGCCGGCCGTTGGATTGGCGAGGTCGTGCATGTCGATCGCTTCGGGAACCTGATCACGAATATCCCCGTGGAATTCGCCCTGGAATGTGGCGGCTTCATTGTGGGGATCGCTTCCCGCGAATTCCGCGGAATGGCCGCAAGCTACTCCGCGCTGGCGCCGCACACGCCGGCGGTCGTGGCCGGGTCGAGCGGATTTCTTGAGATCGCCGTCAACCAGGATTCGGCTGCGCGGCTGCTGGACCTGGGCGTCGGCGCCCGGGTTGAGCTGAGCAAGGAGTGAGCGGGGTGGGGCGGCGCCGTGGTGGGGCAGCTCTCCAGGGCCGCCCCCCACGGAGAGCCGCCTCATCACGCACCGGGGTACGCTGAAGGTATGGTGATTGCTGGCCGGAAAAAGTCGATCGCGTTCTTCATCGCGCTCGGCGCCGGCCTGATCCTGGTCATCCTGACGCTTTACATCGGCTGGGTGCTGCTCGACTGGCGCAAAGGGATCCTGCTTTTCCTGGGAATCCTGATGGTCATGTTCATCGTGGCCGGAGTCGTGCTCAATACCATCTTCCTGGTCCGCGAAATCCGCCGAAACGCGCAACACGACGCCTTCATCAACGCCGTCACGCACGAACTCAAGACGCCCGTCGCCTCCATCCGGCTGTACCTCCAGACGCTGCAGACGCATGTCGTCGATGAGGCCAAACGCAACGAGTTTTACGCCATCATGCTGCAGGACAGCGACCGCCTGTTGAACACCATCGAACAGGTGCTGCGGACCGGCCGCATGGGGCTCTCCGGCGCGAAACCGAACCGGACGCGCCTCGACCTGAATGCGCTGATCGAGGAGTGCTTGCTCAGTTCCGCACAATTGCACCAGTTGCCGGCGGACGCTCTGCACTTCACGCCAGGTCCGGCGTACACCATTTTCGGCGACCGCGAGGAAATCGGTGCGGCCATCTCGAATCTGATCGACAACGCCGTGAAATACTCGGGCAAGACGCCCAGGATTTCGGTCCATACGCAACTAGCCGACGAACGCAACGTATGCGTGCGTGTGCGCGACCAGGGGCCAGGCATCGAGAAAACGGAATTGACCCGCATCTTCGGACGCTTCTACCGCGTGCCCGGTCAACTGGCCTCGCGCGTAAAGGGCACCGGTCTCGGGCTGTTCATCGTCCGGTCGGTGGCCAAGCGGCATGGCGGCCGCGCGTGGGCGGAGAGTGAAGGAGCGGGGCGCGGAAGCACGTTTGTGCTGCAGCTCCCCATTGCGAAATGAGCCGGGTTCTGGTTGTAGAGGACGAACACCACCTGGCCGAAGGGTTGCGCTTCAACCTGGAGGCCGAGGGGTATCAGGTCGAAGTCGCCGAGACTGGCGAAGGCGCGCTCGCTATGCTGTCGGCCGATGCCCCGGGATTCGACGTCGTGGTGCTGGATGTTATGCTGCCCGGTATCGACGGGTTCAGCGTGATCGCCCAAATGCGGCAGGGCGGGCAGTTCACGCCGACTCTTATGCTCACCGCGCGCAGTCATCCAGACGACGTCCTGCGTGGATTTGAAGCAGGCGCCGACGACTATCTCACAAAACCCTTCGAACTACCAATCTTAATCGCGCGCATCCGCAGTTTGCTCCGCCGCACCGATTGGCTGCGGGCCCAGACGAAGGCCGCTAAGCCGGCTACCCAGGCGGCGGACCGCTTCGAGTTCGGCGAGAAATCGGTCGAGTTCGATCTCCTGGAACTGCGCGTGCGGGGCGCTGCGTTCCCGCTCACTTTGATGGAGGCCAACCTGCTCCGGTACCTGATCCAGCACGAGGGCAAGCCGGTTTCCCGGAAGGCCATGCTGGAAGACGTTTGGGGGCTGCACGAGGACACCGACACGCGCGCCATCGACAACTTCATCGTGCGGCTGCGCCGTTACATCGAAGACAACCCGACCAAGCCCTGCCACCTGCTAACCGTGCGCGGAGTTGGCTACAAGTTCGTGGCAGCGCCCAATTGACGCCCGTGTACGATGTCATCATCCTCGGTGCCGGTGCTGCCGGACTGTTCTGCGCCGGTCTGGCCGGACAGCGCGGCCGGCGCGCGCTGGTGTTGGAGTCGGCCGCACAACCGGGCAAGAAGCTTCTGATCTCGGGGGGAGGCCGCTGCAACTTCACCAACCGCAGCGTGTCAGCGGCGGATTTCCTCTCAGCCAATCCACATTTCGCGAAATCGGCGTTGGCTCGGTTTACGCCTCGCGACTTCATCGCACTGGTGGAAAAGTACCGTATCCCCTATCACGAGAAGACGCTCGGGCAATTGTTCTGCGACGGTCAGGCCAAGGCGATTTTGAACGTGCTGGAAGAGGAGTGCAAGGCCGGAAAGGTGGACCTTCAGTTCGGGTGCAGCATAGAGCAGGTGACCAAAGACACCTGTTTTCGCGTCAGGACAGGCCAGGCGACCTACGAATCGGCAGCTCTGGTGGTCGCCACGGGCGGCCTATCGATCCCCAAAATGGGTGCTACGGGCCTGGGGTATCGCCTTGCCGGGGAGTTCGGGCTGAGGGTCGAACCGCCGTACCCAGCCCTGGTCCCGCTCACTTTTGACGAGCAGGATCGCCGCCGCTGGTGCGACCTGGCGGGCGTCTCCGCCGAGGTCGTCGCGACGTTCGGGAAACGCTCCTTCCGTGAGCAGGCACTGGTGACCCACCGTGGACTGAGCGGCCCGGCAATCCTGCAACTGTCTTCGTATTGGGCGCGCCCCGTCACCGGTAAAGCGGCATTGCGGGAGATTCGTCTCGACCTGCTGCCGGATCTCGACTTCTCGCAGTTGGTGGAGCAGCGCCGGGCGGCGGGCGATCGCTCCGCGGTGAAGACCATCCTGGCGGAGCGGGTGATGCGGCGTCTGGCCGAGCGCTGGCTGGAAGTGGAGGGGTTCACCCAATCGAACCCGTCCCTGCGCCGACTGGAGCAGCGCTTGCACGGCTGGGCGTTGACCCCGACGGGAACCGAAGGCTTCGACAAAGCCGAAGTGACCGGCGGAGGCGTCTCGACGGCGGAACTCGATTCGCGCACAATGGAAGCGCGCAACGTACCTGGCTTATTCTTCGTCGGAGAAGTAGTAGACGTCACAGGCCACCTGGGCGGCTACAATTTCCAATGGGCGTGGTCGTCGGCCTACGCGGCGGCGATGGCTTTGTGAAATGCGCGTGCAGGTATATGCAGGCCCCCAAGGAGTGCTGACTATGCGAAAGTGCTGGATTCTGGTGGCTGCGGTGCTGGTGCTCGTGCCGCTAGCCAGCGCTGGCAAGAAAGACAAGGTCGAGAAGGCAGGCCCGACGGAACGGCTGGTGGCAGTAGGCGACGCCTCCGATGAAAAGGTGGGCATCTCGGCCAAGGCCTTTCTGGATCGTGACTCCATGAAGCAAGTAGTCGGCCTGGACCCGGGTCCCGGCTACATTGTGGTGGAGGTCACCGTAACACAAAAAGGCGACGAGAAAGTCACCCTCGACCTCGACGATTTCCTGCTGCGCAGTGACAAGGACGGGCAACACTCCCGCCCGCTGAGCCCTTCCCAGGTGGCGGGTAACTCCGTGATGGTCGTCAAGTCGGTCGGCGGCTCGCAGGGGCGCGGGATGGGCCAGGAGAACCGCGGGCCGTACGGCTACCCTGGAGGCGGCTACCCCGGTGGGGGCTATCCCGGCGGCGGGTATCCAGGCGGTGGATACCCCGGTGGGTATCCCAATTCAGGCGCCCCGACGGCCGGATCGGCTACGGCCGACACGTCCGGCGCTTCGGCGAGCATAGAAGAAAAGGGCAAAGGCAAGCCCAACCCGCTGCTCGACGCTCTGAAAGCCAAGGTGCTAAAGGACGGCGAGTTCGAACATTCGGCCACGGGGCTGCTGTATTTCCAGATTGACGGCAAAGTGAAACCGAAGCAACTGGAACTGGTGTACCGCAAAGCGCCGCCCCGGATCAGCCTGCGATTCATCGATCCCAACGCGAAAAAGAAGTGACACATCTCAATAGCCTCGACACACCCGCTCTCGTCATCGACGTCGATGCGATGGAGCGCAATCTGCAGCGCGCGGCGCGCTACGCGCACGAGCACGGTCTGCGGTTGCGTCCGCACACTAAGACCCACAAAATTCCGGCGCTAGGCCGGCGCCAGATCGAACTCGGCGCAGCGGGTTTATCCGTAGCCAAGACAACCGAAGCGGAAGTGATGCTGGCATCCGGCACACCCGATCTGCTGATCGCCTACCCGGTCCTGGGCGAGGCCAAACTCGCACGCCTGGTCCGGCTCGCGAGCCAGGCTCCGGTGACCGTCGCGCTGGACGATGCCGGCGTGGCCGAGGCCATCAGCGCTGCCGCCACGGCGGCAGGCGTCGAAATCGGGATTCTGGCTGAGGTGGACCTTGGACTGCACCGTATGGGCGTGGGGCCAGGGCCGCAACTGCTGGCCTTGATCGAGGCGGTGCGCGCCCTGCCGGGCCTCCGTTGGCGCGGCGTGACGTTTTATCCGGGCCATATCAAGGACCACGCCGTCGAAAGTCAACCGGCGCTGGAGCGACTGCGCGGGCAGGTTCCCGAGATGGTCGCCGCACTCGCCCGGGCGGGTGCCGAGCCCGAAATCGTCAGCGGCGGGTCCACGCCCTTGCTGTGGGACTCGCACACCATTCCGGGCGTGAACGAGATCCGGCCCGGTACCTACATCTTCAACGACCGCAATACTCTGTTGGGCGGCGCCTGCGGGCGGGCGGATTGCGCGGCGACCATGCTGTGTACCGTAGTCTCGGTGCAGGGCGGCCGCATGATGATCGACGGCGGGTCGAAGACGTTTTCCTCAGACCGTTCGAGCGCCACTGAGGATGCCCTCTACGGCGAGATCGAGGGCGACACCGGCGCCCGTTTCCACAAGATGAACGAAGAGCACGGCTACGTGGACCTGTCGCAGGCCGCGCGGACGTACCGGACGGGCGACCGCGTCAGAGTGCTGATGAATCACGTCTGCACCGCCGTAAACCTGCATGAGCGGGTTTGGGCCGTACGCGGCGACGAAGTGCTCGAAGCCTGGACCGTCGCAGGACGCGGCAAATTGCAGTAACGGAGCACGATGAAGCACACCATTTGCGGCATGTCCGGACATCTTTTGTGGCGCACGCTGAAGCGTGCGCCACGAAGCCCGACAGGCCCGGCTTTCCTGGCAGCCTGGCTGATCGCGTTGCTGTCAATTTCGACTGAGGGCCGGGCGCAGGAGCCGACCTTTCGCACCAGCGCGCCGGTCGTGCTGGTGCCGGTGACCGTAACGGACCGCAAGGGCAAGTTCGTCGAAGGTCTTGCGCCGGAGGACTTCGCGCTGACTTCTGACGGGGCGCTGAAGCAGTTTCACATGGACGCGGCAGAAAGCGTCTCGGCACCCCTGGCGATCGTGATCGCCGTCCAAACCAACGATCTTTCCCTGGCCACGAATCAGAAAGTGCGCAAGGTCGGCAGCCTGATCCAGCCGCTGATCACCGGTGACCGCGGCCGCGCCGCCGTGGTGGGCTACGGTGAATCGCCCGTGCTTTTGGCCGATTTCACCCGTGATCCGACGGTGATCCAAGCGGCGTTCGAGCAGACGGCGGCCTCCCAGGGGGGCAACCTGGCGCGCCAGATCGACGCCGTGGCTTACGCCGCGCAACTTCTCGCCGCCCGGCCCCAGGGGGAACGCAAGATCTTGATTCTGCTGGGTGAAAGCAAGGACCGGGGGAGCCGTATGCGGCTCGGTGACGCGTTGAAGATCATCCAGAGGGAAGCCATCACCGTCTTCGCGGCCACCTGGTCGCCCTATCAGACCGCGTTCACCACGAAGGGGGACGACCAGCCGAATTCGGCCGGTGCAAACGGCCCCCCTTCCCTCCCGAGCCCGCCAAATCCGCTCAATCCCGCCGGTGCCTCCACCGTCGGCGGACCGTCCAGTGCCGGTGGAAACGTCGATCTGCGCGGGGGAATTGGGGAGATCGCCCGGCTGGCGAAGATCGATTCTGTCAAGGAATTCGTCCACGAGACGGGCGGGGAGAAGCTCGGCTTCGCCACGCTGAAGGGTCTGGAGAATGACCTCACCCGGCTGGGTGAGGAACTCCATGGCCAGTATCTATTGAGCTTCCCCGCTCAGGATGCAACTCCTGGGTACCACGAGTTGGCGGTGCAGGTGAAGGGGCGGAGCGGATTGAAAGTGCGTGCACGGCTCGGCTTCTGGGTGGGCGAAAAAACAGATAGCCGGCCGTGAGCGCAAGTTGCAACCCCCAGCGCAGCTTCAAGCGCCCGTCGGCCGATGGAGGCTCCGTTGGAGTGATCGCCGGTTTCGAGCAGGCGCTTGAGGCTGGCGAAGAGCATCGCCACGCGGTTGCAATGGACTCGGTGCAGTTCGATTCCGGCACGCACGGTTCAGTGGTGGATGTGGTGCATGATCGCGCAACTGATATGCCCGAGAACGAACCAGAAAACCGCTTCAAGCACCCGCTTCATGGTCGGAGACATGAGGCAAGGATAGCTCAGTGTTTGGCTACATTAACAGCCTCGGCTAGTGCGACTGACGGAGCGCGCAATCCACAGCGGAAGATCGTGCAACCGGCTCCCCGAGCAGACCTTCGAGGCAGATCAGCGGACGCCGACCGGCGCCGGTTGCGGGCAATCGTCAAAATCGAAGGATTTGCAGGAGTCTGAGAGGCAACACGGGGGGCAATCCCAGCGCCGGTCAGAGTGCCGGGATTGCCTGCGGAAACGAAACCGGGCGATTGATGCGCCGACCTTACATCGGGTAAAAGAACTCTTCGTACACGATTTTGCCTTCGGCAACTTTGTAGACGGCGACTTCCTCCATGACGAACCGCTTGCTTTGCGGCTTAAAGGTCACGTCGAACTTGAAAGCAACAGAGAAAAAGGCTCCTGCTACGAGCGGTCCTTGGACGACGGCGGAGTGGACTTCGTGGTTGGCTACCCACCACTGGCCCTTGGCCAAACAGGCTTCAACGCCCTTCGTCTCGCGCGACTGCCCGGGAGGCGCGCCTGCCTCCATGCTCACGATATCCGGCGAATAGAGGGTCTTCACGGCCTCTTCAAGTTGGCCCGTGGAGCAAAGTCCGACGAGCTTGTCCGCAACTTCCTGGGTTGTCATGTGCGATCTCCTTGGTGCAGCTTTACAGACTCTCACTACATTAACATTGCGAAATCGTCATGATTCGGTTTTTTCAATGCGTGAATGGCGGCCCAGCGGCCTGACTGGCGGTTCAAACCCAGCCCACGCTCCCACTCCGCGGTTGGGCATTGGCGGAGCAGTTCCGGCCGACAAGTAAGGAAGGGAGACGATCTGGACGACGCTTCGCCGGCGTAGGTATAAGCAAAGCCTTCGCCGCCGCGCGATCAGACTTCCGTGAGCCGTTTGATCGAGCGGGCGCGGCCAGTCTCCTCATCGACGTCGATCACCACGGCGCGCAGTTCGACCCAGCCTTTGGCAGCCTCGAAGCGCACCGGCAGTTGTGTCAGGAAGCGGTGCAGAACGGCCTGGCGCTCCACGCCGATCACGCTCTCGTACGGGCCGGTCATGCCGCAGTCGGTCTGGTAAGCCGTGCCGCCGCTGAGCACCCGCGAGTCGGCGGTCGGGATGTGGGTGTGCGTGCCGACGAGGGCGGAGACGCGCCCGTCCAGGTACCAGCCCAAAGCGACCTTCTCGCTGGTCGCTTCGGCATGGAAATCCACAAAGCGCACCTTGACCTCGTCTGGGATCTGTTTCAGCAGTTCGTCGGCCTTCTTGAAAGGGTCGTCGATCGAGGACATGTGGACCCGCCCTTGAAGGTTCAGGACGGCACACTGCACGCCATTGCGGGCTTTGCCGACCCACAACCCGGTCCCGGGCAGCGGGTCGGGGTAGTTGGCTGGCCGCAGCAAACGGGGCTCGCGTGGGAGAAAATCGTAGACCTCGCGTTTGTCCCAGACGTGATTGCCGGTGGTCAATACCTCCAACCCCATGCCGAAAAGTTCCTGGGCCACGCTGGGGGTGATGCCGAACCCGCCGGCCGAGTTCTCGGCGTTGGCGATGGCGAGGCTGATCTTCTCGTCGCTGATAATGCGCTGCAGATGGTGCTCGACGATGCGGCGGCCGGGCGAGGCGAAGATGTCGCCAATAAAAAGTATGTTCATTGTGATTGGGAGCGCCCAGTCCTCACGGACGAGCGGCTGAAACGCGGAGCGCACCACATGCGCCGTAACGACCTCGTATTCGACCCCAATGGAATATGGGGGGATCCCGCCGAGCGCCTTTAGGCTTCTCCCCTCGCCTTGCGGCGAGACAAGCATGCACACCAGCGCGTTCTTACGAGTCGGGACCCTGCACTAAGTGCATCGGATCGATTATGGAGGCCGCATACCTGCTTAGCAGGAACGCTCCTTACTTTTCAGGGTAGACGGGATCCCTCCGGCGCGCTACTCCGGCCGCCGATCCCTCCGCCGCCCCCCCCGCAACAAATCGCTCACCATCGCCTTCAATGGGCCGATAAGCAGGACAGAGCCTCAGTCGCGGGGCAGACGCACACACCTCAGGAGACTCGAATAGGATCACGTATGGCATTCATCGATTGGACCCCCAGATTCAGCGTTGGCTCCCCGGTTCTGGATCAACAGCACAAGACTCTGATTGCGATCATCAACAAGCTGCACACCGCAATGCAGAAGGGCGGGGTAAAAGACGACATGCAGCGAATCTTCACCGAGCTCATCTCGTACACGGAATCGCATTTCAACGCCGAAGAGGCGATGCTGCGGAAGATCGGTTATGCGCGACTGGGGTCGCACCACTTGCAGCACGTGGAGTTCGTGCAGAAAGCACGGGATCTCCAAGCTCAATTAATGGCCGGAAAGTTCACGGTCTCCATCGACCTGCTGCGCTTCCTGAGGACCTGGCTGAGCGACCATATCATGGGAACCGACCAGCAATACGCTCCTTTCCTGGCCGAACAGAACAGTCCAATCGCCAGCCGGGCCTGAGAGAATCCGTGGGACCCGTGGGCTGACAACCGGCTTCGACTCCGCTGTCGAAAGGCGCCACTTGGCCCGGAGAGCAGTGTGGTGCAGCTATGGCATTCATCAATTGGACATCCGCATTCAGCGTTGGAACTCCCGTTCTGGATGATCAGCACAAGCTTCTGATCGCGCTGATCAACGAACTTCACGCGACCATGCTGCAAAAGAGCACGGAAGAGGAGTTACATCGGATCTTCCAGGAGCTGATGCTCTACACTGAATCCCATTTCAAATGTGAAGAGGGACTGCTGCGCCAAGCCTGCTACCCGCGCCTGATAGCGCATCACCTGCAGCATATGGAGTTTGTGGACCAAGGCCGACGGCTGTACGACGAACAGATAGCGGGCAAGCGCACCGTATCGATGGATTTGTTAGTCGCGCTTAAGAAGTGGTGGAGCGAACACATTCTGGGAACGGATCAGCAGTATGTAGCCTACTTGAGCGCAATGAGTTGCGAGGCACCCGGAGGGCATGACTCGCCGGCGCTTTCGCTCGGGGGGTGAAAGCAGGATCCGGCGAGACTCGGACCATAACGCCGTTCAGCCGGCTGAGAGGGGTTCCATCACGTCGCTCGGCGCACTGGTTGCGGGAGAAGCGAGAGGCTCAGCCGCGCTGCCAGGGTTTGGGCTGGCGGCCCGAATCCCGTGCGGTGATGCGGTCGTAGAGGTGTTTTTCGTTTGTCGTGCCGAGCCCTTCGTTGTAAAGGCTGGTCAATCCGAGAGACTCGCGCAAATCCTCGGTGAAATCGTGGAGCCCGCGCAGGTGCTCGGCGACCGCCGGAACTTGTTTTCCGCTGGCCGTGAGGAAGATCTTCTGGAATCCAAGATCAGTCAATTCCGCGACCTCTCCCTGTAATTCCAGGCCGCTGGCCTGAATGGCCGCTATTCCGTTCTCGTCCGTCTTGAGTAGCGCGGCATAGCGATTCCGCACGACCAGGGCCATGCCGCGAGACGCGTCCGAAACGGTGAACCCTGCGGCTCGCAGCTGATCGAGTTGGCCGGAGTAGACGACGACGACTGGCTTTTCGCGCTTGAAGAACATAGGAATTCAAGGGTCCGAGACTTCAGTATAAAGGATCATTCGGACCTGAGCGTTGCCCGGAGGGGCCAGCCCGCGCGGCGCACCGATTCTGCTTGACTTCCAATCCTGGCGGATCTAAACCGGAAGGGTCGGGAGGTTCTCATGCCCAACTCGCGCGACTCCCGTTTTTCCGCCGCTTTGCAGATGTCCATCTGCGACGGCGCCATCGAAGGTTTTGGCTCCCTCAGCACAGCGCCGCCAGGCTTCAGCCTGGACAGTTCAGGCCGGCTCTGGAAGACCGGTACCCACCGCGATGAACCCCTAGGCTTTAGGATCACAGAGGATGGCGAGATCGTTGAAGACGAGGTTGCCGCTGAGAGTGCCCGTTTAAGCCGCCACTTTGGTCCACCCCCCGGAGAGGGGCTCGTATGAGGAGGAGCACAGAAGGGTCGCCGCGGCAGATTCCGCCATCCTTTACGCCGCGGCGCCCTTCCGGATCCCCCTCGAATGCACCGACTACCCCTCAGTCGAGGGCGGCGTCGAGCGCGAACGGGCCGCCCGTGATGGGCCCGCGTCCGGCGCGAAGTATGCCACCCGTGCGCGGAGTCGCTCCGGCGCGGCATGTGACCTTGGTACGCCGGATTCTGCCACGCTGACACTAGGCGGCGAAGGCGTTAGTGCAGCCCGTTGCGGGCGTAGAATCCGACCCGGGATAGGGCCAGAGCTTGCGTGCGTTGCCGGGTGATTGGAATGGGCTACGCGATCTCGCTGCCCCGGAAGAACCAGGCCAATTCGATGGCCGCATTCTCGTCCGAGTCGGAACCGTGCGAGGCGTTCCTGCCGATATTCGTGCCGTAGAGTTTACGAACGGTACCATCGGCCGCCTTCTCGGGGTTGGTCGCGCCCATCAGGTCGCGCCAGGCTTGGACCGCATTCTCCTTCTCCAACGCCAGCAGCACGACCGGCGCTTCGGTCATGAAGGCGACCAGTTCGTCGAAGAACCCTTTGCCTTTGTGCACGGCATAGAAGCCCTCGGCCTCTTTCAGCGTCAGGTGCTGCAGGCGCAGTCCCTTCACCTTGAAGCCGTTCTGCTCGATCAGCGAGAGAATGGCGCCGGCGTTGCCCGCCGCCACGGCGTCGGGCTTGATGATTGCGAATGTTTTGTTTCCGATAGACATAACTTAAAATCCTCGCGTGATAACAGGCGACGGCCGCGGATTAACACGCCCGTTCAACGGGTCACAGCCTAAAGCTTCAGGGCAGCCTTGATCTTGACGCCCATCTCGGCGGGCGAAGCGCACACGATGATGCCCGCAGCTTCCATGGCCGCCATCTTGTCCGAGGCTTTGCCGGAGCCTCCCGAGATGATGGCCCCCGCATGGCCCATGCGGCGTCCGGGTGGAGCGGTCTGCCCGGCGATGAATCCGACCACCGGTTTCCGCACGAACTCCTTGACGTAGGCGGCTGCCAGTTCTTCGTTGTTGCCGCCAATTTCGCCGATCATCACGATCGCTTCGGTCGCGGGATCCTCATTGAACAGCCGGACGGCGTCGATGTGGGTGGTGCCGATAATGGGATCGCCGCCGATACCGATGCAACTGGTCTGGCCGATACCGAGCGCGGTCAATTGGCCCACCGCTTCGTAGGTCAACGTTCCAGAGCGGGAAACGACGCCGACGGGCCCGCGCATGTGGATGTGGCCCGGCATAATGCCGATCTTGCACTCGCCGGGCGTGATGATGCCAGGACAGTTCGGACCGATCAGGCGCGTTGCCGGGTGGGCCTGCAAATAGCTCCAGACCTTTACCATGTCGATCGCCGGGATGCCTTCCGTGATGCACACCACCAGCGGGAGCCCCGCGTCGGCGGCTTCCATGATGGCTTCCGCCGCAAAGGCGGGCGGGACGAACACCACGCTGGCGTTGGCTCCGGTCGCCTTCACCGCTTCGGCCACGGTGTTGAAAACCGGCCGGTCGAGGTGCGTTTGACCGCCCCTGCCGGGTACGACTCCTCCCACCACGTTGGTGCCGTAGGCGATAGACTGCTGCGAGTGGAACGTGGCTTCCTTGCCGGTGAAACCCTGCACCAGCAGGCGCGTTTCTTTATTCACCAGAATGCTCATGGTTGATTCCTGCTTCCCTTAGCGCGCAAGCGCGACGACCTTTTCGGCCGCGTCCTTCATGTCTTCCGCCACGGTGAAGTTCAGGCCGGAGTCCTTCAGAATCCGGCGGCCTTCCTCGACGTTGGTGCCCTCCATGCGAATCACGATGGGTACCTTCACGTTGAGTTCGAGCGTGGCGTCCACCACGCCCGCCGCCAGCATGTCGCAGCGCAGGATGCCGCCAAAGATGTTGATCAGGACGGCCTTGACGGACGGGTCGGCGAGCAGAATTCCGAAAGCGCTTTTGATCTGCTCTTTGCTGGCGCCGCCGCCAACGTCCAGAAAGTTGGCCGGGTTGCCGCCGGCGTATTTGATGATGTCCATGGTGGCCATGGCCAACCCGGCGCCGTTCACCATGCAAGCCACGTTTCCGTCGAGCTTGATGTAGTTCAATCCGTACTTCGAGGCTTCCACTTCGAGCGGGTCCTCTTCACTGATGTCGCGCAGTTCGACGATGTCCTTGTTGCGGAATAGCGCGTTGTCATCGAAGTTGATCTTGGCGTCGAGCGCGACGATGTGGCCGTCGGTGGTGAGAATCAGGGGGTTGATCTCGGCCAGAGTCATGTCGTTTTTGACATAGGCCCGGGCGAGCGCCTGCATTGCGCGTACAGCCTCGGTGACGGCCGTACCTTCCAGGCCGAGCCCGAAGGCAAGTTTGCGTCCCTGGAACCCGAGCAATCCTGCGTTGGGGTCGAAGGCTTCCTTGAGGATCAACTCCGGCGTCTTGGAGGCGACTTCTTCAATGTCCATACCGCCGGCGGCCGAGGCCATCACCACCGGCTTGCCCTGAGTCCGGTCGAGCACGATACCGAGATAGAGTTCCCGCGCGATGGGCAGCGTCTCTTCGATCAGCAACCGCTGGACCAATTTGCCTTCGGGGCCGGTCTGGTGCGTGACCAGCGTCATACCCAGGATCTTGGACGCGGTCTCGCGCACTTCAGCGGGTCCTTCGGCGAGCTTGACGCCGCCGCCTTTGCCGCGTCCGCCGGCGTGGATCTGCGCCTTAACGACCACCCGTCCGCCCAATTCAGCGGCGATCTGCACCGCCTCTTCGACGGTGGTCGCCATCCGGCCCCTGGGCACGGGGACGCCGTACTTGGCCAGGATGGTCTTGGCCTGATACTCGTGGATTTTCATAGGAATTCCAATCGATCGGGGAGCCTGTGTTAGGCTTCGAGTTAAACCAGATTCAGGATAGCATGCCCTTTCTCGACCCCCTGCACAAGGTGATGAATCGCGACAACTTGTCCGCTGCGGAAGCGCAAGCGGCGATGGAAGAAGTGTTTCGCGGCGAGGCCACCACGCCGCAGCTTGCCGCGTTCCTGGCTGCGCTGCGCGTGAAGGGCGAAACGGCTGAGGAACTCGAAGGCTTCGCGCGTGCCATGCGCGAGGGCTGCGTGTTCATCGACCACGGGATTACTGACGAACCGGTACTCGATACCTGCGGCACAGGTGGCGACGCGCTCGGTACCATCAACATCTCCACCGTCTCGGCGTTTGTCGTGGCGGCGGCGGGCGTACGAGTGGCCAAGCACGGCAACCGGGCGTTCTCGTCAAGGTCCGGCTCGGCCGACGTGCTGGAAGCCCTGGGCGTGCGGATCGATGTGGATGCGGAACGGGTGGCCGCAGCCATCCGTGAGATCGGGATCGGATTCCTGTTCGCTCCAGCGCTGCATCCGGCCATGAAGCACGCGACGGCCGCCCGCCGGGAGTTGAAGACCCGGACCGTCTTCAACTTGTTGGGTCCACTGGCGAATCCCGCACGTGCCACGGTCCAGGTGATTGGCGCTCCGTCTGCCCAGTACGCCCGCCGGCTGGCGGAAGCGCTGGCGCGCCTGGGACTGGTCTACGGCTTTGTGGTTCACGGCGAAGACGGCTTGGACGAGGTGACCATCACCACCTCGACGGTAGCCTTTGAGGTGGCCGCCGGCACGGTGACGGGGCACGTGTTCCAGCCGGAGGACTTTGGGGTTGAACGGTGCAGCCTCGACGCCCTGCGCGGGGGAGATCCCATGCATAACGCGGAGCGGGCGCACGCGATTTTAAAGGGTGAGCGCGGACCGCAGCGGGACGTCGTCGTGGCGAACTCAGCGTTGGCGATCTACGCGGCACATCCCACGGGGGCCGGCGCTCAGGGCAGGTCTTTGGCTGAACGTCTACGGGAGTGTGCCAGCATAGCCCGCGAGTGCATCGATAGCGGTGCCGCCGCGGCTAAGCTGGCGATGTTCGCCGCGTTTAACGCCCGGTAAGTTGAGTTACGCTGGTTGAAAGTCACTAGGTCTTGCGTCGGCGCGAGTACCAGCCCGGCTGGCCCGCCTCTTCTCCCAATCGTCGCCAGACTCCCGCAGCAACGGAATCCGGCCCAGACTGGGACCCACGTGCAGTTCCATTTGGCTTTCCCGCCCGTCCCAACATTCCCAAATAGGCCCGGCAAATCGCCTTGATTGCCCCAATACTTGACGGCAACTTATGAACCACCTACCACCCCATGTCCGCCCCGCCCTCCGCGACGAGCCAGAGTATCGGCAGCGGGATCACTTATTTTCAATCAAGGAGTCACTGGCTTGAGCCGCTTGCGATCGGAGAACTCCCACCAACAATATCGGTGGCTGCTCAACGGAACAATGACCCGGCACCACTCCCCTTCAGTTAACTATATTGCGAAACTACCAAGAACCATTACAACCGCACAGATTAAATTCCGATAACCCCTACAAGTTTACCCCACTTTGGGTAATCTTTTCAGCAATTTGAGCTATTGTCTTCAGTTGATCATAGCTCTCGCAGAATCGGTGCGAGTGAGTTCAGAAAGCCCGGCGTTCTTACTGAAGCGCCCGTAGGATGCATGAACGACTGAAGGTCGCAAGGGAGATTAATTGCCTTAAACGAGTATTTATCAGTAAAGAATTAAAGCTCGATCAATCCCCAGGAACAGTTTCTCCACGAGGGCGGGCGCACGCTCTTATGCGAGGGCGCGCATCAAACGCGTGAAGCGACAGGGAGGAGAGAACTGCGGATTGGACGGGACTGCCGACGCCGAAGGGTGCATGGCAGAAATGCCCCTTCGAGATTCGGCGGTTTTCAAATTCAACTACAAGCTGGCAGGCCAGGGCGACCGTACCTAAACAGCGCTGCCGTGCGCCCCGCCGGCGGTCTTCGTCCCGGATGTCTCCCACCAGGGCGGAAGCAGTTTCACCAGCGCCCAGAGAATGAAGAACGGGAGAATCATCAGCACGATCGAAGTCAGCAGGCCTTCCCTCGTCGTCAGAGCCATCTTGTAGGTTGTGTAGCCGAGGAAGCTCTTCGAGAATAGCTGCCCTCCGATCACGACGTTCCAGCGCATTGCAAAGATGCCGATCAACGTCAGTCCGCCTGAGGAGGCATAGATAGCGCGCCGCACAGCGTCGCGTAGCGGCAGTACCTGGGTGGCGGCCAGCATCAGCAGCGGCACCACCGTGCCGATCACGATCTGCAGCACCACGTGCGACATCCACAGGCGGGTGTGGACCATGAAATCGAGGCTTTGGAAGGACTCGTCGGATTGGTAGATGCGGTGGATCAAATCCAGCATTTCCAAGGAGAAGTCGATCACGAAGGTGTAGAACATGTAGCGGGCGATCGTATCCAGGCAGCGCATGTCGATGGTACGCTTCCGCAGCCACGTCGTCGCCATGTACATCAGCATCACAAGCGCAATGCCGCTGACCATCGCCGAGAACAGAAACACCACGGGCATGAGCGGCGTTGACCACCACGGATTTGCCTTGATCGAACCGAAAATGAAGCCCACGTAACCGTGCAGCAGGAATGCGGACGGGATACCGATGATGGTGATGATCCAACCCGTCTTGTCGTCGATGGCGAGCGCACGCTCACTGATGTTCATCGAACCCAGCGTCATCAACCGGTAGACGAATCCCAACAGTCCCCTGGTTGTCCGCGCGGCCATCACGATGTCCCGCCGGAACTCCAACCAGATCTCGACCACCAGCACGACCATCAGGTACCACATGTAGACGAATCCGAACATGGCCATGGCCGAGGTTTTGTGGGGTGTCAGGAACATCTCGAAAGAGCGCTCGGGGTGTCCCAGGTGCAACTGCAACGGCATGGGCGCGACGATCAGGAATGCCAGCGCGGTCAACAGCGCCAACCGGTAAGTCGGCTTCACCTCTTCGACATTGAAGACGCGCTCGAGCGACGCGAGAATGAACGCGCCCGCGACCAAGCCCGTGATGAACGGGTACAGCACGATCAGCACGCTCCACTGCAACTCGACTTCATCGGGGTACATGAACCCCTGTACGCTTTGGACCAGTTCATTCATCGCAGCTTTTCTCCTAGCGCACCGACTCGTCCAGTCCCTTGTAGTACAGCTTCGCGCCTGTGGCCATGTGCGGCTTCAGCACCTGAACACTGTTGGTTCTCAAGAACTCGTGAATCGGGTCGTTCGGGTTCTTCAGATCGGCGAGCGTCCTGGCGCTGGTCGGGCATGTCTCGCAGCAGGCCGTAGTCAGCCCCTTGCTGATGCGGTGGTAGCACAGAGTGCATTTGTCCACCACCTGCTTGTCCGGGTCGATATATCGGCAACCATACGGGCACGCCTGGACACAATAGCGGCAGCCCAGGCAATAGGTCTTGTCCACAAGCACCAAACCGTCCGGCGATTCGAATGTTGCACCGACCGGGCACACCTGGACGCAAGGGCTATGTGCGCAGTGGTTGCACAATTTGGGCACAAAGAAACTCTTGGCTCCGGCTTTCTCTTTTGGCGGAAACCCATGCTTGCCGCCGTCGGGTGAATCGACGTCGGGATGCTCGTCGGGCCACGCCGGCACTACATAGCGTTCCACCCAGGTCCGGAAGTAGCCGTCCGGTACACTGTTTTCCGTTGCGCAGGCGCGCACGCAATTGCCGCAACCGATGCACTTTCCAATGTCGATGGTCATCGCCCAGTAGTGGTCGGCCATCTTGTACTTCGGCTCCATCTCGGCCGTCTCGCCCTTCAAACAAGCAAGAAATGCAGCGGCAGCAGGCGTCAGTACAAGCAGTTTGCTGGCATTCGTGACCAGGTCTCTTCGTGTGATGCTCATGACTGCGCTCCTCTACAACTTCGGCGAATGCGGGTTATGGCAACTCTTGCAAGGCTCGCCGCCCGAATGCTCGGCTGTGGCCACCTGCGGGAACCCGCGCGGCTTGGCATTGTTTTTCTCGTGGCAGCGCGCACACAGCACCTTCGTGTCCGGCAGGACCGGCTTGCCGGTGGACGGGTCGTCGAGTTGGGCATGCTTGGCCTGCGCTTCGTGGCAAGCTTCACACCCGACGCCCGCGTGCTTGCCGGCGTGGAGTTCTTTCACCCTGTCGTCGTGGCATATGGCGCACTGTTCCCTGCCCGCAAACGACACCTTCCGCGCCCGGATGTCATCCAGCGCCCCGGCGCGGAAATGCCCGTATTTTCCGAATCCTGCCGGAACAAGCGCCTGCCTGATGAGTAGGAAGGCGATGAACCCGGCGGCGAATACCGCCGCCAGACGAATCAAGTGCGCCGCGTCTTTCATGGGTCTCCTGACGAGTGCCATTTACTGCACTTTAGAGTCCAAAACTCGTAAACCCGCTCGGATAAGCACGCCTTATGGCGTGAACCTGACGGGAAAGCCGGCCTACGGAGTACGCCGCACCGGAGAACGCGGAGGAGTGTATGAACCCGTGTGACCGAGCCGCGCGGGGAGCGGATCGGTCAGACTAAGCCGCTTCGGCGCCACGATCAGGTTGGCGTCACGCATTCGCTTCACCAACTCGTATTTCGGACGGTCCGTGACGTCGATCAAGCCGAAGGCGTAGTCTTCGCCGTAAACATCGAGCGAGCCGAAGCCGGGGCCGCGCCCGGTGAGCGGTTCGTCGCGGTATTCAAACCACAATGTCCCGATCAGGTGCGGTTCGGTGGCGGCACCGAGGATGAACTTCGCATACGCGTCACCCGCGGAGGCGTCATCCACGGCATTGGCCGAGTTATAGACGGCGAAGCCACGCTCCAGATTGTAATGCGGCGGGAATGCGAACTCCCCGATCAGGGCAGGCTTGTCCAGATCGTTCAGCAGGGCCAGCAGGTCGGGCGTCAGGAGCGAGAAAGCATAGCGGTCGAAACCCAGCACATCGCAATTAGCCGCCGCAATCTGCCAGTCTTCGGGATCGGCCCACCAGCCGGGAACGATCCAATAGCTAAAATACAGATGGTTCTTATCGATCTGCTTGAAGGTCTGATAGATCATGTGGTGCAGCGCATTCTCGTAGTAGCGCCGCAGCGGTTCCAACTCGCTCGCTGCGGGCTGTTTGCCCGAGGAAATGCCCGCAAGATCGGAGGCACTGCCGATGGTCGTGCCCCAGGAGGCGTTGAACTCAGCGAGTTTCCCGGCGTGGATGGTGTTCAACGAATACTGCAGCAGCGCGAGTCGTGCGGGAGCATTTACCAGGGTCAGTATCTGCTTGAGTTCGTCGAGCAGGACGATGCCTTGGATCTCGTTCTGAAAACTCCAGCCGAGGATGCTGGGGTCGGTCAGCCGGCCCCTGATCTGACTGGAGATGTCGTTTGCGAATTGCGACTGCGTGTTGGCGTTGAACGGATCCATGTGGCCCGCCAGAGTCGGGGCGCTTGTGCCGAGCACTGGCAGAATCGGCAGAGGTGCGACCGGACTGCTCCACTTGCCCAGCCCCGTGAAGCCCCAGCTTTGCACCCTCTGGGCCGTGCGCTCGGTCTCGAGTTGGGCCCAGGCGGTACCGTACTTGCGCTGCAGATTCGCGGTCGGATGGCTGTAGTAGGACGGGTTTCCGGACTCGCCCCAAGGGCTGCCACCCCACAGCACGGAGGTCGATCCGGAGTTTGCTTCCAGGCCTTCGAATAAACCGGGCCGAGAGGTAACCGGCGTGCTGTCTCCGCCCAGGTTTGGCGCGGTACACACGCCGGTGTAAAACAGCGGGTTTCCATCGGGGGAGATCAGCCACCAATACCCGTTGCGCTGCGTCGTCGTGTAGAAGCCAGTCCCGGTCAAACTCCATCCCGCGTCGCGCACGCCGCCCCACGCGTCCAGTCCCGTAGGCGGCGGATGGGCAGCCAGCCACGCTTGTTCGTTGATGTCGTCGGACTTCAGATTGGTGTCGCTGGCGACTTTGCCGATCCACGGAGATTGGATGCTCTGACCGTACTTGTCGATCAGCGCGACGGACGAGGTCGCGAGCGATTTCAAGGTGAACGACGTCTCGAACACCATCACGCCCGCCGTGCTGGCGTGGAATGAGGCGGCGGAACCAACGGGGTGACCGGCCAGGCGTAACACTTCCACCGGCAGGCCGGTACCAGGGATTGGGATGGTCACACTGCCGTCGGGATTCGTGGCCGCCAAGTCGCCTTGTACCGCCATGAAGTCGGAGGGCGAGGCGGCCCACGAGGGCACTACACCAGCGCTGAGCGGCGTGTCGAATGGCATGAACCCACCGGAGGGGTAAGCGAGCGAAATCGACTGGCCGTCAACCATGAGTTCGACGTGCGACGGCGTGGTGCCCGCCGGCACGAAGGTGAGTTTCACGTGGTAGAGGTGGCCGTATTGCCAGGCGGGCTGATAGGGCGAATAGCGCCAGGAACTACCGTCAGCAACGCTGGTGAACATCTTCAGCGCATCCAAATGGCAATGTCCATCGGCTGCGGTTGTCGCTTCCAGGTCCAGATAAAACCCGCGGTTGTTGCCCCAATCCGACTGGTCGGCCAGTATCAGACGGCAATCGGCGAGTGCCGCCGCGTGGGCCATTCCAGCGAGCATGACGATCTTGGCCAATTGCCTGACTCTGCCCATTTTGGCCCCAATTATGTCATGAATCAGGCCCGAAACTGGAGGTTCTCAGATGACAGGGAGAGCGGCTCCCTGGAGGGACGCTCGATCGAAAACACAAAGCGCGGCGCGAGTCTACTTCCACGCCGCGCTTGCCGCGAGATTGAGTCCTGGATTACTTCCCGACTACCAACACGACAAAGGAACCCGGCTTCATGGTGCGCTTGGGGCGTCCGCCCGGCTCGGCCGGAGGCACGACATCGAATTCCGCTGCAGGCAGGAAGAGCTTCTGCGTCTTAGGATCGAGCGCCAGGGTCTTGGCGCTCTGCTGCGTTTTGATCGCCCCGGCATCTTCGTATTCGTCCGCCGATTTCTGGTGGAACACGCCGATCGAGCCCTCTCCGTTGGAGGTGAACACCAACTGCGACTGCGAGTCGAATGCGGCCGCGTCCACGCCCTTCCCGATCGGGAAACGCGCGAGCACCTTTCCGTTTGCGGCATCCATCACGACCATCATCGGTTCCTCGCGGCAGCCGATGAACAGGCGATTGTACTTTGCATCGAACGCCAGCCCGGTCGGCGTCTTGGCCACACCGATGGGGAAGCGCTGCTTGACGGTGAGCGTCTTGGGGTCGAACGCCACGACCTCTGCTTTGTCTTCCAGATTGACGTACAGTATGCCGTCGCGTCCGGTCACCATCTGTTCGCCGGCGCCTTCCACCTTGAGCGTACCGACGACTTCCAATGTTTCTGCATCGATCGCAGTGATGTCGTCCGAGCCGTGGTTGTTGGTGAACACGCGCTTCGAGGCGGCGTCGTAGTAGATGCCGTCAGGACCCTTGCCGACATCTATTTTCTTGATCAGGTGCAGGTCGGAAGGATCGAACACCGAGACCTTGTTCTCTTTCCCGTTGCTGGTGAAACCGTGCTTAAAGGCTGATGCGATGGCAATTCCGTGCACGCCGGGAGTATCTGCAATCGTGCCGATAAGCTGCCCGGTATCGGCGTTCAGAACTTCCACCTGAGTGGCATGTGACACGTAAAGGCGGCGGGCTGAATCGTCGATCGTTATGTAATCCCAACCGCCGGTTCCGGGGACCGGATAGCGCGACTGAATCTTGTAGTCCGTCGCGCCCTGCGCCAGGAGCGCCGCGGCGAATAGACCCACAAGGGCCGTTCTGATGTGGTTCATGTCTGTATTCTCCTGCTTATGATTGTTGACTGCCTGCGACTATGCTCTGGGCGCCTGGTTGACGTAGGTTGAAGACTTGCCGCTCTTGCGCAATTCGAAGCGATCGACGACGACCCCGTCGGCGTCTTGCGCAAGGTACTTGATCACATCCGGTGCTACTTCAATCACCTGGAAGCATTGCGTCTGATCGACCACCTGGGCCATGAGCTTACGATTCGGTTCGTCCACCTTGTACATCTTGGGGCCGCTCACAGAGATCGCGTAGATGATACCTGCCGCGGCGGGGTCTACAACCCGGCCCTGCGCAACCTTGTGGCTGCGGCTGTAAAGATGATCGTGCCCGAGCAGGACCATGTCCACGCCGTGTTTTTCGTACAACGGCCCGAGCACGGCACGCATATCCTGGTAGTCCCGCCCTTTGGCCATGGCGTACAGAGGCTGGTGCTGCAGCACGATGGTCCACTGATTCGGGTTATTGGAGAGGACCTTGTTCAGCCAGACGATCTGAGCATCCCAAACGCGTTGTTTCGCCGCCGGGTCGAATTCCTCGTTGGCGTAGACGTTCACGTCCACGACGACAAAGCGTGCGCCCTGGTAGTCCATGAAGTAGCTTTGGCCCTTCATCTCGGCAGCATCCGGTCCATTGTCCGGCAAGTCAAACAGCCTATGCCATAACGGCGAAACGCTGAGCACGTTCTTGGCATCCGCCGTGCCCGGTGGACGGTGCAGGTCGTGATTGCCGACCACGGGCAAGCTGGGGACCGTGGCGCTGATGAATCCGAGGCCGTCGCGCCATTCGTTCCACAGCCTGACGTCATGACCCTCCGCGACCAGGTCGCCGGCGCTGGCGATGAAGCGGGCGTCGGGAGCCGCGGCGTACGCTGCGCGGATGGTCCGGGACCAGAGCGACTTGATGCTGTTCTGCGCGTCGCCGACATACAGGAACCGGAACGGCGCGGGGCCAGCGTCAGCGGTGCGAAACGCCGTCCACTCGCTCCAAGCTTTGCCGTCGCCCACGCGGCACAAGTAGCGCGTGCCGGGTTCGAGTGCGGTGAAAGTGACCAGGTAGCTGCCTGGCTGGCCCGCATCAGTGGCGTTCACCTTCCCTTGCACTGTCGTGGCGGAGGCCTCGAAGTTAGGATGTGCCGATATCTTGGCCACTTGTCCTTGTGGAGAGGTCAGCGCGGCGGCGGTCTCCCAAGTCATCGATTGAGTGGTGGCAGGGTTGCCTGGCATGGTGAGCACCATGCGCTCGGGAGCGTGGCCAGCCGGTGCGGGAATCGCGGGCGCACCGAGGAGGTTGGCTGCGGGGGATGCGCCGAAAGCGGCCAGGCCAAGCGCAACCCGGCGTGTAAGAAGTGGGGGAGTCATAGTTTTTGTGTGGTTCCAGGCTCGAAGGGTGAGGTTAAAGCGGCAAAGTGCCGTCTCCTAACCCAAATGCGAGCCGCCGGCCCACGACGCGACGGGCGTGCCGTGGGCCGGCGGGTTCTCCTTAGAAATCCGTCCTCAACATGAACTCGACGCGCCGGGGAGCGCCCGAGCCCGTTGCACCGTCGTTGACGATGCTCGTGATGCGCCCAAAGCTGGACGAAGACGAGTTGCCGGAGGGGTTGGAGAAGATCGGGTGATTGGCCAGATTGTACGCGGTGGCGCGCAAGTTGAATGCGATCTTCTCGGTGATTTGGAACTTACGTTGGAGGGTCGTATCAAACTCCAGAGCACCCGGTCCGTTGCCCATGTAGCGTCCCAGGTTGCCCCAGGTATATTTCGCGGGTGTCGAGAAGGCTGCCGGGTTGAACCAGTTATCGATTGTCTGGTTGGCGGCGTAGAGGCTCTGTCCCAGGACGTAATTGGGGCGCTGGCCGGAGGTGTTGCCGTCGGGCATCACAGCCGCTTTGCGCGAAACGGTGATGTTGACTGGCAGTCCAGTGCGGGCGCTGGCGATCCCTGAGACTGCCCATCCGCCGAGCAGGGCGGCGGCTGCGCCGCTGCGGGCGAAGGACTTGCCCTTGCCGAAGGGCAGATCCCACACGGCGTTGGCGGTGTAGTAGTGCCGCACGTCGATGTTGGTGCTGCTGCGGTCGCAAGCGCGGCAGGACATGTTCTGGAAGCCTACGGACTCGCCGGCGCCGATGGATGCGTCCGCGATCCCGTGCGAATACATGTAGTTGCTTTGCAGCAGGAAGCCGTTCTTGAAGCGGCGCTGAATTTGCGCCTGCAATGCGTTGAAGTTGTTGTTGCCCTGGTTGCCCTTCAATCCGAAGGAACTGAACTGCGACAGCGGACGAAGGCGGGTGACGGGGTCCAGCAGATTGACCGTGTACTTGCTGAACAGGTGGTGCCCTTCCGAGCCCAGGTAGCCGATTTGCGCTACGAAGCCGCTGGGCAATTCGTGCTGGAGCATGAAGTCGTAGTTGTTGTAGGAGCCGTCCTTGCGGTGGCGGTCAACGGCCTTGGGCGAAAACAGCGCGTTCTTGGGATTCACGAACTGATCGAGCGGGAAGCTGAGGGCAGGAGTATCGGAACTGGTCCACGAGTAGCGCGGCACGAAGCTCTCGGCCGGGTCGCTGAAGTCGTCGTTCTGGTTCTGGCCGTAATAGATGCCAAAGCCGGTGCGAACAGTCGTCCTGCCATGCAGGAACGCAGGCGCCCAGGCGAGGCCCACGCGCGGTCCGAAGTCCGTCGTGTTGGGAGAGTAGTAGGGAGTGCCGGGCGGGCAATAACCGCCGCAACCGGCGATATCGACGACTGCCGAGTGGTTGTTGATTTCGTGCACCACCGAGTAGAACTCGTAGCGCAAGCCGAGGTTCAGGGTTAGGTTTGGAGTCAGCTTCAACTCGTCCTGGGCATAGCCCATATACATGTTGTGGCGACTCTGCGCGATGCCTTCACCCTTCAGATAGCTGGCGGAGGAGGCTACGTTATTGATGAAATCCTCGTCGCTGGCGTAGTTGATCGATTGGCTGGTGATCGTGTTGCCGGAGTTGTCGAGCATGACCCGGCGCACATCGACACCGGCCTTGAAAGTGTGGCGTCCGACGATCTTGGTGATGTTGTCGATGAAGGAAAGCGTTGTGCCGACTTCGGTGTCCAACGTGTTGCCGCTCAAGCCGTCAAAGCTCGCCGGGCCGACATTCACGGGCGCAGTGCCATAAGTCCAGTTGTGGTAATCAACGTGATTCCAGCCAAACTTGACTTCGTTGATGAGCGTGGGCGAAACCAGCTTCTGGTATTGCACGGCAAGATTCTGCGGAATAACGGGCACGACATTGCGCGTGCCTAGCGCATCCTGCGGCGTGTCGGCGTAGGCGTTATCGATGTTGTAGCGCACGTACATCGAGTCCTTGTCCGTGAAGCGGTAATCGAAGCGGATCAGCCCGGAGTCTTCCCGAATCTGATCATTCTTGACCAGAGTGATTTGATCGGACACAGCGTCCACCGGAACCTGGCCGGCCGGATAAGGACTGACCAGCGGCGCCATCGCGGGCGACTTGGCGAGAACGCTGGCCCGCAACGCCGCGTTGGGAACGAAGTTGATGAAACTGTGACCCAGGTGCTGGTCCAGCGCTTCGAAGTTCGCGAAGAAGAAAGCCTTGTTCTTCACCACCGGACCACCAAGGCTGGCGCCGTACTGATTGAGCGTGAACGGCGGGAGAGTGTCTCCATCGAAGGGCGAACGGGCATCCAGCGCATCGTTGCGCAAGGCGTAGAACGCACTGCCGTGCATACTGTTGGTCCCGGTCTTGGAAACGATGTTCACCTGTGCTCCGGCCGCCGAGCCGCTTTCAGCGGTGTAAACGCCCGTGGTGACGCGGAACTCCGAGATCGCGTCGATGGCTACCGCCAGGCGCGTATCGGACTTCATTGTCTGTTCCTGCACGCCCGTCGCATCGATGCCGTCGAGGGTGACGTTGCCGTCATCCAGCGAGTGCCCATTGAAGCGGATACTGCGCTGCGACCCGTCTCCGTAGTTGATGGCGCCGTTGGCCAGCAACGAGAGTTCAGCCCAGTTCCTGCCGTTGATCGGCAACTCCCGCATCTGATCGGCATCAATCACCGAACTGACCTCGGCGTTGGCGCGGTTCAAGCCTTCCAGAGAAGCGACCACTTCGACTTTCTCCGAAGCGGAGCCGACGGCCAATTGTGCATCGACGGTTCGAATTTCGGCGAACTGCAAGGTGATGTCGGTCACCGTCACCTGGTGAAAGCCTTCCTTGCTGATGACCACCTGGTAGTTACCCACCGGCAACGAAGCGAATTCGTAGATGCCCGTCGCACCGCTGATCGTCTCGCGGTGCAATCCCGTGGTAGGAGAATTCAGTTCCACATGCGAGCCCGTCACGACCGCGTCGGTCGCATCGGTGATAGTGCCACGAATGGTGGCGCGGTCCTGAGCGTATGACAAGGATGCCAATAACATCGCCGCCAAGAAGAATGAGAAACGTAGAAGCGTTGATTTCATATAGACCCCTGAAGAAGATACCTTCCACCGAATAGCAGACCGCAGGTGTTCGGTTTTACGCCCCTGCGGTTGCCGCAAGTTTCCACGGCTATAGACTCGGCCGCGTTTAGAGCATGCGTTTTGAATTTGAGGACGAACCTCTGCGTCCTGACGCCGAGTTGCGGAATTAAGGTCTCCATCGACTAGAGAACCGCCTCGCCGATAGGTTCTGGGGGCACCGATCGGCGTGCATCAGTGACTGCACGGGACTGAAGCATGCGGTCGATTGACCCCGCAAGCGTCGAACAGAGGATGAAGAGAATAAGCACGTTTTTCAACCGAAGACGAGGATTCCGCGACTACCCTCACTTGTCATGATTGATGGTTGAGATCAATAGGGGATTAAGGTCTGAATACAGACTGATGAATCGCACCGGACGATACCGACGGCCTTCCGGCTCAGCTATTGAAAGGAAAGGAATTCAATGCGCGGACTGAGCCAGATTGTATTGCCGTGATTGCGCGGGGTGGCTCTTCGTGCACCATCGTCCGAGGTTCCAGGGGACGAGTTGAGAGGGGGGATCGGACTACTGAATGGAGATGGTCACGCCAGCCTGACTCGCCACACCTCCGACCGAGATCGTGAACGGGACCGCCGCACCCGATGGCGCGGAGGCGGGTACGGTGGCCGTGACTTGGGTCAACCCCGCTATCACGCCCGAGATGGCGGATGCGGCAACTGAATCGGCGGCGACGCCCCCGAACTGCACCTGGATGGCCTGCAGGGGAGCCCAGAGCGGCGCTTTGGCGATTCGACCGTCGATGATGGACTGGTTCTCCGCCCCCGAGCCGGTCAGATACAGTGTGACCGCAGAGCCTTTTGCTGCCGGATGGTGTGGCGAGTTCAGGCGGCCGTCAGCGTTGACGGCTACCACGGAGCCGGAGCCGTTGGGTCCCGCAAAAACGCCGGGGGCGGCAGCGGCAACGGGCACGGAGATTGGCAGCGACAACCGGGTAATCGACAATCCCGTGCCGGACTGGGGACTGGAAAAGTCGCCGGCCCGCAGGGAATCGATCCAGTCGTAAACCTGAATCGCCACGCTATCGTGTCCGGCAACCCCGTGCGGCACCGTAACAATCGACTCTCCCGCCGTCGTCCCGAACATGGGAGAGGGTTGGCCGTCGAACAGAACCTGCATTGAGCTCAACGTGGTGCCGGTGATCCCATTGGAGTCAGCCGCATTCACTCGCGACGGCGAGATCGCTGGCAGGCTCGTGGTGAGCGTGATCATCTCGCCCGGAGCGATGGCTCCGCCCTGCTGGCTGGCGATGTTTACGACGTTCGAGGCTTGCCGGTCGCTGCCCGCAATCCCGGACTTCGGCCCATAGCCGTACTGGATGCCACGGCAGCCGAGACCCGCGTAGACCAGGTCCTGCGTCCGCATGTCGGCGGCCAGCGAGGTGATTGTGCCGAACTGATTCATCCTGGGTTCGCTCACGCGAATCCAGCTTTGACCAAGATCCTCGGACTTGTAGATGGCGTCGTCGCTATCGCCGTTCGCACGCCCATGAATGTAGACAAATGGCGTCGCGTCCGAATTGCCTTTGCCGAACGCCACGAAATTGCATTGGTCCACGGCGGAGACGGCGGTGAACGTCTTCCCGAAATCTATCGAACGAACCAGCTTGAAAGGTGTGGACTGGTTGCCGTTCGGTTTGAAGCTCATCCAGACGTCGCCGGCCTGTGCCGGGTTGGGCACGATGCTCGACTTCAAGGCCCACGGCGTCAGTGTCGAATTGGTGAGCGTCCAGGTGGCGCCTCTGTCGGTGCTGACGTAGAAACTGCCGTTGTCGAAGTAATAGTAGGTGCCGCCGTTCTTAGAGTCGGACGCCAGCACCTCAGAGGCCCAGTAGGGTGACACACTGAGCTGCCATGACCCCGTCATCGGCTTGCCGGAAATCGTGCATTTCTGCCAGGTGTTGCCGCCATCAAGGGTGTATTGCGGACCTGCCCCGGTGGGGCTCCAGACCATGTTATTGGGATCAGTGGCGGACATGGCGATGCTGCCAGCCACGCCGGGGCTGGTGTTGGGGAGATGCTTCCAGGTCAGGCCATTGTCCGAACTGATGCCCGACATGGGCTTGCTGGAGTCGGTCTCGTCCCAGCCCACGAAGGCCACGTACTGCGGCTGGGTAGCGCAGTAGGCGATGCCGTCTCCCTGCGCCACCCACGGAAACTGGTCGATGGTCGAAGTCGGTACGCCGTCACGGCTGGCATGGCGGAAGCCCACCATATCCATCGACGTGCTGAACAGGTCGGCCGCAGGAGCCCCAGTCGTGGCGACGTAGGGCGGCACTTTCACAGCCTGCACGCACAACTCTTCCAGGTTGTTCATGCGCCACGCCCAGACCGGCGATTGCGCCGTCACGTCGTCGGATGCGATCACACCGTAGCCGTTGGTTTCCCAGACGCGCCGCGGGTCCTGCGGATCGATGGCAAGCGCAGCACCCCAATTCAGCGGCCCCTGGGCGTAGTAGGCAGGCTGGTTCGCCAGCGTGGGATTGGCCGCCAACACCTGCTTCCAGGTCGCACCGCGGTCGTTGGAGCGAAAGGTAGCGCCGCTCGTGGCCGTGGTCACCGCAATTACACCGGTCGTCGTGGGATCGACGCTGATGCCCGCGTATCCGGGATGCCAGCGGTCTAAGTTCTGCGGATTGGTAGGCGAGACGTCTTTCCACGTTCCGGCCTGATAGCGTCCGACATTGCCGTAGGAGGAACCCTCGCCGCCCCCAAAAGTCACGTACAACGTACCGTCCGAATCAACGGCAGCGCGCAGTGGCTGGTCGCCATAGCTGTTCACTGTGCCGTTGCTTTTGGTGTCGTTCCAGGTCGCGCCGCCGTCCGTGCTCACCATGACGCCGGTGCCGTACAGACCCAGGTAGAGCGTCTCCTTGTTGAACCACTGTCCGCCGGGGCTCTTGTCGAAAACCAGGAAGGTCATGCCGACGCTGGTGCTCTGATACTGCGCGACGGTGGGAGGCAGCCCACCACCGACCTTGGTCCATTGGGCGGTGGCCGGGTTGGTCAGCGAGCCGCGCCAGAGGCCGTCCTTCCGAGAGGCGAAGTAGACGGTCGACGGCTGCAACGGATCGACAGCCAGTCGTTCTCCGGTGGTGCCGCGATAAGGGTCGTTGGCCCCCATGTAGACGTTCTGAGCGGCGAGTCCGAGTGGAGACCAGCTTAAACCGCGATTGTGCGATACAAGTACCTCTCCGGATACTGTCGCGCTATTGACGGCCGGTCCATAGTTCGCGGCCAGATAGACGGTGTTTGGATCGGTGGGATCGACGGCTATGCTCTCGACGCCGTTGACCTCGCTCTGCAGCGAGCCGAACCGGTCGAGCAACGGCAGCCAGCGGCCTGCATCTCGGTCATAGCGATAGGCGCCTCCGACGTCGGTGCGGATGTATACGTCATGGGGCGCCAGCGGGTGAATCACCAGTCCCGTTACATAGCCCATGCCCTGGACGTTGACGTTCTTCCAGGCGAATGGGGCCGGCGGCGCTCCTGCGGCGGGCAGGCAGACGGAGATCGAAAGGAGCAGGGAGTACCGCCAATACCCGGGCACGCTCCATATGGATGACACTCCAAGCATCTTCTTACGTTATCGGAATGGCTCCGCGGAAGCGAAGCGGCTGGAGAGACGTGGGGGAATCCCGTAGCCACGACAAGACTCAGGGGGAGAGGCCCGGTGGCTGCACCCAGCTACGCGTGCGCCAGGGCATCTTGCGTCTTCCTCGCCGTGGCTTCCGCCCGCGCGGTCAAAATATCCTTTAGCGACCGGCGTAATCCGCGCTCCATCGCGACATGCCGCCGGACTATTGCAGCCTTCTTGATTCAACAGCGCCTTTGCTGTCCTTCTTGGGGCGCGAAGCGTCCATACCACAGTGCCACTAGAGGTAGTGAGGCACCATCTCGCGCCAGTAGCGGGCACGATGGGCCTCTCCAGGCCATACTGCGAAGCGGTGTGGGACGTCTTTGTCCGCGAGGGCCTGGCTCAGGACGCGGTTACTCTCGTGAAAGGGATCCTGTTCGCCGACCGCAAGCGTGATCTCCATCCGCCGAATAGGCTCGACGAAGTTGGGATCGTTGAGGTTGGGCACGAAGTGGTTAGGCGTTATGAAGTAAACGTCTTGGTCGTAGTGGCCGCCGAAAAGGTCCTGGAACGGGCCGAAATTGCGGGTCAGATCGTAACGTCCGCTAAGCGCCACCACTTTGCAGAAAAGCCATGGATGCCTGAGCGCCAGGTTCATGGCGTGGTAGGCTCCAATGCTGCAGCCGTGCACCACAAGCGACGGTACACCATTTTCCGCGCGCATGAACGGGATCAACTCTTCAAGAATGTAGCGCTCGTACTGACGGTGGCGCTCGACGCGGGCAATGGGTGGAACGGAGCGGCAGTAGAGGCTTTCGGAGTCCACGCCATCGACACAGAAGAGACGGATGTAGCCACCGTCGATAGATTGGCGGAGTGCATTCACCAGTCCCCAGTTCTCGTAGTCGTAGAAGCGTCCTTCCCGCGTTGGGAATACCAGAACCTTGGCGCCCGCGTGCCCAAAGACGAGGATTTCCATGTCGCGGCTGAGACTCGGGCTATGCCACCTGTGATACTGGCGTTTCACCTTCTTACAGGGTAGGAGCCAAGTATTCCGGAATAACAATCACTCAGTGAAGATTTGATGTCGATGCGGTTCCAGGAAGCGACTCCAGAGTCGATAGCCCGCCCGGCTCAGGTGCAAGCCGTCCTCTAGGAAGAGTTCGGCGTGCGGGAAGCCCGATTCATTCAGCATGGCCGGGAATATGTCGATGAAATAGCCCGACGGGCGGGTTTCGATTTCATCCCGGACGAGATCATTCAGGCGGCGGATTCTGTCAATGATCGGATAGCGCGCCGGGCTCGGTTTGATAGAGACGAAACCGAACGGGATCGCGCCGAGAGATGCCTCGACTTTGTCCGCCAGCGCAAGGAACCAACGGAGCACTTCTTCGACGCTGCGTCCGTCTCCGAGGTCGTTGTCGCCGGCGTATACCAGCAGCGAGCGCGGATGCAGGGGGAGCACGAGGCGAGCAAAGAAGTGATCGCAAGCTTCCAGCGTGGATCCCCCGAATCCGAGATTCAGCACGCGAGGATCAAAATCTTCGGCGAGCGTCTCCCACAAACGCAAGGAGGAACTACCGTAAAACACCGGCGGGCGACTACCGTTGACGCTGCCGACGCAGGATCGCTCCAGAGCGCGCACTTCCGACTCGTACCATTCCATTCTTCAAGCGTACCGGAAGGCCGGTGCGACTCGCCGCAGGTCAAAGATAGGGATCCTACTCGCCGTGCGCTGCGTGAGTAGCATCTCGCTCGCCACAGCATATTCCATCGACACATCGCGCGGAAGAGTCATGACACTGAAACATGAAGACGGGACACTCTCACTATGGGCGCGATGCGGGAAGCGCGGGCAGGACGCCCTCGTGATCCAAGGCCCGCTCTGCGAACTAGTGAGAACTCAACGCGCCCGAATTTTCGCAGTCACGTGGCTCGCCTATGCGGCGTTCTATCTGTGCCGTAAGAATCTGAGTGTGGCAATTCCAGCGCTAGAGGCTAGCGGTGTCTTCACGCGCTACCAGTTGGCGGACATTCTTTTTGCCTACAGTCTGGCGTACACCGCGGGGCAACTCTTCGGCGGTTCGCTCAGCGACCGTTTCAGTCCCCGACGGCTGGTTACCACCGGCATGCTGCTCTCCGCAGCTGCCACTTTTGCGATGGGATTCTCCGGCTTGTATTCGCCCTTCATCGCGCTCGCAGTCATCAACGGCGCCGGCCAATCGATGGGCTGGCCGGGACTCGTCAAGAACATGGCCTCGTGGTTCGACGCGACGCGGCGAGGCACGGTGATGGCCTGGTGGTCGACCAACTATGTCCTGGGTGGATTCCTCGCGACAGTTTTCGCCACTTGGGTGATCGTGCATCCGACGCTGTTGTCAGTCTGGAAATGGCAGCGTGCATTCTGGCTGCCCAGCACCCTACTGAGCGCTATCGCGCTGATATTCTTTGCCTTTGACCGGGACGGCCCGAAGGAGGAACAGGCTCAGGCAGAGCAGGAGGCACGGCAACTCACCGCGTCCGATCGGCGCGGCAACTACATCCGGCTGCTGAAGCGCCCCATCGTGTGGGTCTTTGCGCTGACGGCCGCACTGCTGAAGATCGTGCGCTACTCCTTCCTTTTCTGGCTGCCGCTCTACATGACCGACCAACTGCGTTACCGAATGAGCGATGCAGGCTATCTTTCCTCTCTGTACGAGTTGGTCGGGTTCGGCGGAGCCCTTGCCGCCGGCTATCTTTCCGATCGCGCCGCACATGGCAAGCGACTGCCTGTCGCATGTCTGATGCAAGCCGGTCTCGCGTGTGTGTGCTTCTTATACACGGGCATGGCTGCAGCAGGAGGGTGGTGGAATGCGCTCGGCGTTGCGCTTGCCGGCATATTCACTTACGGCCCCGATACTTTGATGCAAGGCGCGGCCGCTCAAGACGTTGGCGAACGGGAACTGGCGGCCACGGCTTCCGGGTTCATCAGCGGGAGCGCCTCGGTCGGTCAATTGCTCTCGCCTTATCTAGTCGCGGGACTGACTAAGGCGGCTGGCTGGAATCGGCTGTTTCTCATATTTGTCTTCATCGCCATGTTCAGCGCCTCCGTGAACGCCTGGGCTTGGTGGCGAGGCTACGAAGGACGTGCCGACGCGGGGACGACAACTGCATAATGGTGAAGTCAATGCACAATCTGCTATTCACACCGGGTCCCTTGACGACGAGCGAAAGTGTCAAACTCGCGATGCTGCGAGATGCCGGTTCGCGCGATAGCGAGTTCATTTCAATCGTGAGGCGAATTCGCGAGAAACTGCTCTTGGTCGCCGGGGCCGGTTCGGAAGCGTATGAAGCGATTCCTCTGCAGGGCAGCGGCACCTTTGGCATTGAAGCCGTACTCTCGTCGTGCGTCCCCGAAGCTGGCCGGCTGCTGGTCGCGGTGAACGGCGCTTACGGACGACGCATGGTAGACATCGCCCAGCGCCTGCGCATCCCGGTCACGCAATTGGACGGGCCGGAACATCTGCCGATCGATGTCGCCGAATTCGAACGCGCCCTGGCTGCGGAACGTGGGATCACTCACGTGGGACTAATCCACTGCGAAACGAGCACTGGAATTATTAACCCCGTTGAGGCTCTCGGCGCGGCGGCGCAACGCGTTGGCGCAACGAGTATTGTCGATGCGATGAGCAGTTTCGGCGCGATCGACCTCGACTTGCTGAAGGCGAACGCTGCATTTCTCGTCTCGTCGGCGAACAAATGCCTGGAGGGCGTGCCAGGCTTCAGCTTCGTGCTCGCGCGCCGTGCTGATCTGCTTTCCTCGGAAGGCATCGCCCGCAGTGTCGTACTCGACCTACCGTCGCAATGGCGTGGGCTTGAGCGAGATGGTCAGTTTCGCTTCACACCGCCGACGCATGCGCTGCTCGCGTTTCATCAGGCCTTGCAGGAGTTTGACGCGGAGGGCGGCATCACCGGCCGTGCGGCTCGCTACGCGGCCAATCGAGCGACACTGCGGCGCGGCATGAACGAGCTTGGGTTCCAGGAGTACCTCGCACCCGAGCACCAAAGCTATATCATCACCTCATATCGCTATCCCGATGCCCGCCCGTTCGACTTCGAGGCGTTCTATTCCGCGCTCGGCGTGCGAGGCTTCACAATCTATCCGGGTAAAGTCAGCGGCGCAAACTGTTTCCGTATCGGCACGATCGGCCGGCTGTTTCCGCAGGACTTCAAAGCGTTGACGGTTGCCGCGCGCGAAGTACTCGCGGAGTTGGGTTTCAAGCCAGGAACACTAATGCGGGGGGAGATCCAATGAGCCGCTATAAGGGACCGGTTCGGGCGGTGATTTTTGATTGGGCCGGCACAGTTGTCGACTTTGGCAGCCGTGCTCCGGCACGCGGTTTTGTCGAGTTGCTGCGGCGTCACGGCGTCGGGCTTACCGAAGCCCAGGCGCGCGGGCCGATGGGATTGCACAAGCGCAATCACATCGCCGAGCTGTTGCGCATACCTGACGTCATCGAGCAGTGGCGTGTCCGGACAGGTTCAGACCCCGGAGAAGTTGACATCGACCGGCTCTATGCGGAGTTCGTACCGCTGCAATCTTCCATTCTCGCCGAGCACGCTGACATCATCCCCGGATGTCTGAAGACCGTCGGGCACCTGCGTTCTGAGAACATCCTGATCGGGAGCACCACGGGCTACTCCCGAGCGATGATGGACGTGTTGGAACCTGTGGCGCAAATTGCGGGTTTCCGCCCGGACGCGGTTGTTACGGCGGACGAAGTGCCGCAGGGGCGTCCAGCGCCTTGGATGGCACTCCTCGCGGCGATGCGGTTGGGTGTGTATCCAGCCGAGGCATGCGTCAAAGTTGGGGATACTATCGCTGATATAGGGGAGGGATTGAATGCAGGCATGTGGACTATCGGGGTGACTGAAACAGGCAATGAATTCGGGTACTCCGAGGCCGAGTTGGAAGCCCTTTCGGCGACGCGGCGGGAAGCACTGGGAAGCCATGCCCAAGAGCGGCTGAAGCAAGCTGGCGCGCACTTTGGGATCACAGGAGTGGATGCGCTGATGCCGGTAATCCATGAGATAAACCGGCGCCTCGCGAGAGGGGAGCGGCCTTGACCCAGGGCGGTGCCGCAGAGCCCTCCGAAGGCGACGTTAATCTGTCCCCACATAGGCGCAAGTGGAGCGAATCGCAGATTGACTCGGCCACTCGCGAGTTGCTCACTGATGATGCCCGATATTTCCTGCATCAGTCGCTGTCGACGCCCTGCCTGAATGTTCTGACCGGCGCTAAAGGCGCCACGCTGACCGACCTGGAAAGCAGGACTTTCCTTGACTTTCACGGCAACAACGTGCATCATGCGGGCTTTGGACATCCAAAGATCGTGGCTGCGGTGCGTGAACAAATGGAGCGTCTGCCGTTCTGCCCGCGGCGGTACACGAACGAGCCTGCGATACGACTCGCCCGGCGTTTGGTGGAGCTTGCGCCGGGCGATCTTAACCGTGTGCTGTTCGCCCCGGGTGGCACCAGCGCAATTGGCATCGCGTTGAAGCTGGCTCGTGCGGCGACAGGTAGGTACAAGACCATTTCATTGTGGGACTCCTTCCACGGGGCTTCGCTCGACGCCATTTCGATCGGCGGCGAGGCGCTATTCCGGCAGGGCATGGAGCCGTTGCTGCCAGGCTCCCTGCATGTCCCGCCACCCGATCCATCCACTTGTCCGTTCCATTGCGGGGCGGAGTGCTCGCTGAAATGCGCGAACTTCCTGGAATACACGCTGGCGAAAGAGGGCGACGTCGGCGCCGTGATCGCCGAGACAGTTCGATCTACGGGCATCTTCCCACCACCCGAATACTGGCGGCGTGTCCGGGCAGCTTGCGACCGGCACGGCGCCTTGCTGATCCTGGACGAAATCCCCCACGGTCTGGGCCGCACGGGCAAGATGTTTACATTCGAACATTTCGGAATCGTCCCGGACATCGTAGTCATTGGCAAGGCGCTCGGTGGTGGCATCTTCCCGCTGGCTGCGGTAATTGCCAAAGAGAGGCTAAATGTTTTCGGCGATAAGTCGCTCGGCCACTTTACGCACGAGAAGAACCCGGTCGCCTGCGCCGCCGGGTTGGCACTGCTCGACGTCATCGAAGAAGAGCGACTGCTTGAACGGGCGAGTGTTTCTGGTGCCTACGCACTGGAGCGCCTGCGCTCGATGCATGAGAGGCACCCTCTGATCGGTGAAGTGCGTGGGCTCGGATTGCTTCTCAGCGTAGAACTGGTGCGCGACCGCCGGAGCCGCGAGAAAGCGACTGATGAGGCCGAACGAATTCTGTACCTCGCCCTCGAGCAAGGCCTAAGCTTCAAAGTCACGATGAGCAACATCTTGACGCTCACGCCGCCATTGAACATAACCGACGCGGAGTTAGATCGCGCTTTGCGAATTATTGAGCTTTGCATTGAGCAGGCTGGGCAAGCATGAATTAATTGCGATCATACGGCCGTCAAGAGTTTAGGCGCGAACAACAAATACAGAGAGCGGATCCGCTTCACTTGCGGAGCCGCTCCTACACCCGCCTAATCGCGCACTGTTAGAAACTCAGCCGCAGCCCCATTTGAATTGTCCTCGGGCCACCTTGCTCAACAGCCTGAGTGGAGGTGATCTGACCGAAATTGGCGCTATTCAACTGCATGTTCGGTGTAGCGTAGTTCTCAATGTTAAACAAGTTGGCGAACTGCGCTTCGTAACGTAGGCCGAACCGTTCGGTGAGGGCGAAGTTCTTCCCGACGGACATCGAGAATGTCGCCTCTTTAGGCCCTTGGAGGATGCCTGTCCCAGCATTGCCAAAGCGGCCGGTATTGTTGCCGGGAATACTGAAGGCAGCCCGGTTAAACCACTGGGTAGCCGTCTGGCTGGATGGTTGCGGGCTAATGACGGCGACAACATCGGGCCTCTGCTGGGACACGCTGCGGCCCTGCGGATTGGTCCCCGAGGGATCACCGCCGGTGAAGTAAGGTGTGACGTACGGACCCGTCTGGAGCAGAGTGATACCAGTCAGTCGCCATCCGCCGGCCAGCAGATTGGCTGCACGACTGATGCTGCCCGCGAACTTCTGGCCCCGACCGAACGGCAGTTCGTAGGTGAGCGTATTGACAAAGCGCTGCCGCCGCGTGTAAGGCGCATTGCCGTAATCTGCTGCAATGTTGTACCAGTTGTTGACGTTCGCGCCGTTGTCGCCCTGACCACCCTGTCCGATGTTGGAGTTGGGTGCAACTCCCAATGCGTTGGTCAGGTTTTTGGCCCAGGTATAGCTATTGGTGAACGTAAGGCCGGCTCCTGTCCCCAAAGTGTAATTAGCGCTCGACGGGCAACGGCAGCTGAGCGCAGCAGTGATAGATCGCTGCGATGAAGTTCTCGGCGCTGCGGAAGCCGAATGAGCGATGACTGATGGATTTGATCTTGTTGTTCATTC
>CAIVVT010000123.1 GCA_903909435.1 uncultured Acidobacteriia bacterium
CCAGCTGCGCCTCGGCAATCAGCGCTTCGAGATGACCCTCAATCACCTCGCGGCTGTCGAGGTTGTCCATGACCAGCAGCGTGTTGGCCCGATCGAGCAAGTCCTCGTATTCGAGCCAGCAGTGACCGTCGTCCAGGGCCTCTGCAATGCAATAGACCAGGCCCGAGCGGATGCGGGAAGGAAGATCCTTGGGCGTGCCCATTTTGCGCGCGATCTTGTCGACCCGCTTAAAACCGAAGCCGGGGATCTCCCGGACGAGCACGTAGGGATCTTTCTCGAGAATCGGTACGACTTGGCTGCCGAACTTCTGCACGAGCGTGGTCACCTGGTGATGGGTCAGGCCGAACGATGACAGGTAGGCCATCGCAGTGTTGAAGTCGCTGTTGGCAATCCAGATCCGTTGCAGGTCCAGGATCGTCTCCGCTGGCAGCTTCGCGATGGCCGCGACGTCGCCGGGTCGGCTCCGGATCGCCGCATCGAAGTCCGCACCAAAATGGTCGGCAATCAGCCGGGCTTTGGCTGGGCCGATCCCCTTCATGTCCGGGTGGTTCGCCAGGTAGTTGGCCAGGCCGTCCGCGTCCAGCGTCAGGTCGTAGCCCAGGTTTTCCGCGGCGAACTGATGCCCGTATTTCGGATGTTTAGCCCAGTGCCCTTCCAGCCGCACGGACTCGCCCTCCCGGACGAAGATCTTGCCTGCGAAAGTGGCAAGGTCGCCGTCCGGAGTGCGCAGCTTCCCGGCGCTGAAAGTCGCGCCGGAATAGAACACGATCTCCACCACGCCGCGGAGGCTCGATTGAACCTCCGCAGCCACTGCTTTCGTCATACGCTCCACCTCTTGTGTGCGCCGAGCAAATACGCCTGCACGAAGTGGCAGGCCGCCTGGCGGCTGGAACAGAAGAACACCGGAATGCGGAAGTCGAGAATGATGGACAGCGCGCTGCCGAGCACCGCGCCGGGATGCGCCTCGCCGCGATAGCGCCGCTGCAGGACATCGATGACGCCCGCCTCCACGACCACACAGGCCGCCCGGTAATCGGCCAACTTCCGCAACTCCCGATGAAATCGCTCGCGGGAATGAATGACGGTGGAAACGAAATCGTCGAGACTTTTGCGCTCCACCGCCACCACACCTTCGAGCCCAACCACCGAGTAATCCCCGGCCGGCAGCGCACGGCGCACGCTGCCAGCCAGTTGGGGATCGAAGCAGTAACCCTCCTGCTCCCTCGAGTCGGTAATGATGGTCGGGAGCCCCAGGTTAGAACGGGGTGAGGGCGTCGCCGGCCTCCTTCCGGAAGTTGCCGGGCGCGCGCTCGTTCTCGATGCGCCGGTTGAAGAAGATGTTCTCGTTTTCGCCCTTAGTCCTCTTGGTGACTTCGAGCTTCACGTCCAACAATCGCCGGAGTTGATTGGGCAAGTCGGACAGCCGCTCCAGGACGAGCCCGCACAGCTGCAGGTCACTCTTCACGTACTTGAGCGTCTTCTGCGTGATGACGCTGTTGCGCCAGATCAGCCGGTTCACGCATTGCGGCGCGATCACGCGCAGCGTCCACTTCAGCATCGGGTTGCCCGAGGTGTGCGCTTCGGCCAGTTCGACCTTTTCGACATTCACCTGGTACTTCCCGTCGGGCACGCTATCGTGGTCGCTGCGCTCGGCGGCTTCTTCCGTACGGTACGGGACGTCGAATTGAGACAGATCAATCGCTTTGTTACTCATCGTGTTTGC
>CAIVVT010000124.1 GCA_903909435.1 uncultured Acidobacteriia bacterium
CGCCCAATCATATCGATCCGGCAGTGACGCTCACCGCTTTCCTGCTGGCAGTGCTGACCGGCGCCAAGCGTTTCGCCCAAGCCAATTGGCTGCGCGGCGATGAGGCATTGCGAAAGCTGTTGGACGTGGAGCGGTTCCCTACCGACGACACCATCCGCAATCTGTTCAAACAGTTCTCGATGGGCCACGTGCAGCGCTTCTTCTCACCACTGGCGGAGTGGCAGATGCGACGCTTGCCTCAACGCAGCGAGGGCTACACGCTGGACCTGGACTCCACGGTGTTCGAGCGCTACGGCCAGCAGGAGGGCTCGTTGAAAGGCCACAACCCACGTAAACACGGGCGTCCCAGCCACCACCCGTTATTGGCTGTTTTGAGCGAAGCGCATTTCCTGCTCCACGGCTGGCTTCGCAGCGGCAACTGCGGTTCCAGTCGGGGAGCGAAGGAGTTTCTCGAAGAGGCCCTGGCGATGTGGGGACAACGCCAGACGATTCGCTTGGTCCGCGCCGACTCCGGCTTCTTCGACGACAAACTGCTCAGCTTCTTGGAAGAGCGTTCGCTGCCCTACATTGTAGTCGCACGCCTCACCGCGTGGGTCAAACGAACGGCACAACGCGTCGAGCCATTGACCCCGCTGGACGCCGACTTCGCGGTGGGCGAGTTCCGCCTGCGGCTGTTTCCCTGGCAGACCACACGCCGCTTCGTCGTCGTGCGCGAACGCTTGCGCGAGAAACGCGACAGTCCGGGACGCAAGCTGATCGACGTGCCGGGCTACACGTTTCGCGTCTTTGTCACGAGCCGCAACGATGCACCAGAACAAGTCTGGCGCGACTACAACCGGCGTGCGGACATGGAGAATCGCATTGCCGAACTGAAACACGATCTGGGCGCGGACCGCTTCTGCCTGCAACAATTCCACGCCACCGAAGCGGCCTTTCGTACCGTACTGGTGCTGTTCAATCTGCTCGCGGAGTTTCAGCGGGCAACCGGCCTGAGCGGTTATCGCGAGCCCGGCACGATCCGGGCCCAGGTGCTCGTCTGCGGAGCCATCCTCGGCCGTGCCGGCCGCCGACTGGTGTTATTCATGGGCAAGAGTTGGGGCGGCCTCGATACGCGGATCCCTTTGCTCAACAGCCTCTTGCAGTGGCAAATCCCAACTTCGCCGAAGTTGGAAACCGTCCTTCAAACCTGAACCAATCCAGCGCACGGAGTACACCCACGGCAGGTGTTTCTAGCGAGTCACGCTTCAATTTCGGAATTCAGGTTAAGATTCCGTCGCCGCCAGGACTGCGGATCATGGCTGCGAAGAGCGGAGCACACTCGAATACTATCGCCGGGGTCGGAAGCCCGACCATGGCTGGTTCGGTGAGGGGAGTCAAATCTCAGTCTCCCGATGTTGGTGGTTTGCCCAGCCAATAGCACGAGGATTCCAGCGAGATTCGACACGAGCAAGGGGGGCTGAGCGCTCCACGGGGCGTGCCTCGTCCCCGAAGACAACTCAGGATGGCGGAGTTAGGACAGTGATCCAAAATAGACCTTCGGTGCATTGAAAGGCTCGCTGTGACGCGACGCTGGACCGGCAGACCCGTAGGCTGTAATCGCTTCCATTCACCACGGAAGGCATCGAAAGCCGGATCCCCGGCGCCAACAAGCTCTTCATGTTGCCGCCAATCATATTGGCAAGTTCGCCCAGCACGTCGCGAACGACATCGTCCATTGTCTCCGGCGTCTCCATTGAAAGGTAGCGTCCCGCGAATCGGCAAGCCTGGTCGCGATCACACTCCAACAGAACTGCGCCGTTCCAGTCTCCAGCCAGGTGCACAACCGCCGTCAGACGCTCGCGGCCGGGGAACCAAGGCGTCGAACACTCATTCGCCTCGAGGCTCAGCATGGTTTCGAAAACCGCCGTGACGATCTGGGCCAGATCTCCCGACAGCACTCCTATGCTCGATTCGGTGGGCATGACTTACCTTTCAACGCGCAACGTAAACGATCGCGTTTCCGATAGTAATTCGATCAAAGCATTCGTCAACACCGAACGCAGTTTCAGTGCCGCCAAGCAGCAGCCAACCGCCCCGGAACAGGGTGCCGTGGAGTTGCTTGAGGATCCCCTTCTTTGTCTCAGCGTCGAAATAGATCATGACGTTTCGACAAAACACCAGGTCGAACGGACCGAGCGCCCGCATACTCTTGCGCAGATCAATCGCCTCGAAATTGACCATGCGGCGCAGCGTATCGTTGATTTGCCAGTCCACGCCGGAACGGCGAAAGTGCTTCACTAGCATGGACGTAGGCAACCCACGGTTCACCTCGATTTGCTGGTACTTTCCCGACCTTGCGCGTTCCAAGACTTGCGATGAAAAGTCGGTGCCTAGGATCTGTATATTCCAGTCGCCAAGACCACATTCCAGCAGCAGCATGGCGGTGCTGTAGGCCTCCTGCCCGGTTGAAGCCGCGGCAGACCAGATGCGCAGCTTCTTTGTGGCTCTTCGCTCTTCTTTCAGCCGTGGCAACAGAACGGTCCTTATGGCGTCGTAATGGGCCGGATCCCGAAAGAAGTAGGTTTCATTTGTCGTCATGGCCTCAACGACTTCGCGGCTGACCTCCGTCTCGCGTGCGGCTTGGAGCAGGCCGCACAATTCGTTGATCGAGCCGAGGCCGAGTCGTCTGACTATAGGCGACAGGCGGCTTTCGAATAGGTAATGCTTATCACCCTCGAGCACAATTCCGGCGTGGGCATAGACATGCGCCTGAAGGAACCGGTAATTCTCCGAGTGGATCTCCGCGGTTGGCGTTTGGCTCAACATCAGCACTCCTACTTAGGATCGGCCGGTCCTGCGCAGGATCTCCGGGACCACTTTATCGAGGGGTAAAATACTGTCGGCGAGACCCGCATTCGCCACGGCGCCCGGCATCCCCCACACCACGCTCGACGCTTCATCCTGGGCCAGCACGGTCGCTCCTTGGGCCCTAAGGACACCAGCGCCGCGAAGGCCGTCCTGCCCCATTCCGGTCAGGACGACGGCGATTGCGGCGCCACCGTACACTTCTCCGACCGATGTAAAAAGCGCATCGACGGCGGGGCGGCACGAATTCTGCGGTGGAGACTGGTCAAGACATACGTGTACCGCGCCGCCATCGGATGCTACTCGCATATGGAAATCTCCCCGGGCGATCAGGATCGTGCCCGCCTCTATCGGCGCACCCTCGCTCGCCTCCCGCACGTGCAACTTGCAGGTGGAGTGGAGACGTTCCGCCAGAAGCTTCGTGAACAGCGCAGGCATGTGCTGCACCACTAAGACGGGCAGCGGAAATCCAGCAGGTAGCTGCGGCAAAATCGTACCCAGAGCGGTCGGCCCACCCGTGGACACTCCGATCACAACAACTTTGGGGCGCAATTTCTGGCTGCACTGAGCGTTTGCATCCCGCCTGAGCGCTGGCACCGCAATGTGCATCGGCTCTGATCGTAGGACTAGACGATTTGGCGCTACGACATGAAAGAACTGCTTGATTTTTGGGATTAGCTGTTCCTGCAGCCGTGCCATTGAGCGATCAAGCGAGCCTTCATTGGAAGCCTTGGTCACATAGTCGTCGGCGCCGAGGGTCAACGCCTCCAGCGTTATGACGGCCCCGCGCTCGGTAAGCGTGCTGAACATGATCGTCCGCACCTGGGGATGGTCGCATCGAATACGACGGAGCGTTTCCAATCCGTTCATCTCCGGCATCTCGATGTCCAAGGTGAGAACATCGGGATTCAGTTGCGTGATCTTTTGTAGTGCGATCACCCCATTCGCTGCCGCGCCCACTACTTCAAGGAGCGGATCCTGCTCGAGAGCGTGGGTGACTAGGCGCCGGATCACCACCGAGTCGTCGACCACCAGCACACGAATCCGGTCACCCGCTTGGAGTAAACGTTTGTTCATGGCTGCCATATCACTGCTCCGTCATGGATGAATCCCCACAAGCTGGAGTTTCTCCACGAGGATGTCCTTGGTGAACGGTTTCATGACATACTCGTTGGCGCCGGCCTCCAAAGCCGCGGACATTTGATCCAATTCGGTTTCGGTAGTGACCATTACCACCACCAAAGACGCGAGTTCCGGATTCTGCCGCAACCGCTTGAGGAGTTCCAGACCGTTCACCTCGGGCATATTCCAGTCCGACAAAACAAGCTGTACCGCGTTCTTCTCGCTTGCCATCACCTCAAGGGCTTCTTTGCCATTCGCCGCTTCTCGAACCTCATAGCCAAGGTCTCTCAAAGTCCTTGAAATGATCATACGGACGGCCCGCGAATCGTCCACAACTAGCGCTTTGGTCATCATTTCTCCAGCTGTCTTCTATCGTGGGAATGGCCCGGCAAGCGAATGCCGGCCGGGCCGCTTCCAGCGTCATTGTCAGACGCTGAATTGCGATACAACCTCTTGGAGCCCGGACGCCATGTGGCTCAGTTCTTGGGAGGCTTTCTGAGTGTCGTTGGCGCCCTGCGTTGTATTCTTCGCCGCCATGGCTACCCCTCCGATGTTCTTTGCGATGTCGCCGACACCCTTGGCCGCTTCGGACACGCTGCGGCCGATTTCATTGGTGGTTACGGTCTGCTCTTCTACAGCGGAGGCGATGCTGTTGGAAATGTCGTTGATCTGATTGATGATGGTGCCAATCTCTTCAATGGCCTGAACGGCGCCCTTTGTGTCGCCCTGGATCGCATCGATCTTCTGGCCGATGTCCTCCGTGGCTTTGGCGGTCTGCTTGGCGAGTTCCTTCACTTCGTTGGCCACGACGGCGAAGCCTTTGCCGGCTTCACCTGCGCGCGCCGCCTCGATGGTGGCATTCAGCGCCAGCAGGTTGGTTTGCTGCGCGATCGAAGTGATCACCTTGATCACATTGCCAATCTCCTGGCTGGACTCACCCAGTTTCCTGACCGTTTCATTGGTCGAGTGAGCCACGTTGACGGCATTCTTAGCCACCCGGGCGGACTCGTTAGCGTTCTTGGCGATCTCCCGGATTGAAGCCTGCATCTGCTCGGCGGCGGACGCGACCGAGGACACATTGTGCGAGACCTGCTCGCTGGCAGCGGAGACGACATTGGCCTGCGTCGCGGTCTCCTCCGCATTTTCGGACATCTGTTGGCTTACCGCGGACATCTGCTCGGAAGAAGATGCGAGGGCCTGTGCGTTCTGGCTGAAGTTACGCATGTTGGACTGCAGATCGGCAGCCATCCTGTTGATGTCCTCCTTTAGTTGTGCGAAATCGCCTAGTTGCTCGCCCTCAACCCGTGCTTTGAGGTCCTTCGCCGCGATCTTACCCAGCACCAAAGACGCTGCGCCGATGGGCTTTACCACTGCGTCCAACGTTGCGTTGACGCCTTCAACGATTTTGCGGTAGTCACCCTGATGCTTGCTGGCGTCGGCGCGAGTGGCCAGTTTGCCAGCCGCCCCTGCCTTTGCTAGAAGTCCGGCGTCAGCAACGAGAGCACTGATGTTGTCGATGCAATTGTTCAGATTGGTTTTGATTTCGTTGAAATCGCCGTTGTACCTATCTGTGATCTTAGGCGGAATGTCACCCTTGGAGATCCGGTCCACATACTCCGCTGCCACATTCAAAGGCCCGATGACTGCATCGAGTGTCTGGTTGACGCCCTCGACGATGATGCGATACTCGCCCTTATGCTTTGTGGCGTCGGCGCGAGTAGCAAGCTTACCTTCGACTGCTGCATTTACTAAGATGGTGGCGTCCTTCGTCATCGCCTGCAATGCCAGGGCCACGTTATTCACAGCCTGCTTCATCTTCTCGTGGTCGCCTTTGTAGGTTTGCGCGATCAACTCGTCGATCTTCCCGTTCGAGACTTGAGCCAGGACACGGTTCCCCTCCCCGATGGGTAGGAGAATGGCATCCAGCATGTCATTGACGCCCTCGACAATCCTCCGGTATTCACCCTGGTGCTTGGAGGCGTCGCCACGGGCGGACAGCAAACCGTCCCCGGCCGCTTTCACTAACAATCCCGCCTCGACTACCAGTGCGCGGATGTTATCGATACAGTTGTTCAAGTTGTTCTTGATCTCGTTGAAGTCGCCGTTGTATTTGTCGGTGATCTTGGGCGGAATGTCGCCCTTTGAGATGCGATCCACATACTCAGCCGCCACATTCAACGGGCCGATCACGGCGTCCAGCGTTTGGTTGACGCCTTCGACGATCTTGCGATAGTCGCCCTCGTGCTTTGTCGCATCGGCGCGCGTGGCCAGCTTTCCTTCCACCGCAGCTTTCACCAGGAGGTTGGAGTCCGCTACCAGCGCGTTGATGTTATCGATGCAGTTGTTCAGGTTGTTCTTGATCTCGTTGAAGTCGCCGTTGTATTTGTCGGTGATCTTGGGGGGGATGTCGCCCTTTGAGATGCGATCCACATACTCAGCCGCCACGTTCAGCGGGCCGATCACGGCGTCCAGCGTTTGGTTGACGCCGGTTACGATCTGCTTGTAGCCGCCCTGGAACCGCTCCGCATTTCCGCGGGTGGCGAGTTTGCCTTCCACTGCCGCCTTGGTGAGCATCTCAGACTCGGCGATTAGTTTTCGCAACGATTCGACAACCTGGGTAAACGCCTTGCCCAGCAGGTCCTGCTCGGAATTAGCCTTCACCTCCACGTTGACATCGCCGGCAGCGATCCTCTGCGCCACGCTAGCGCGATCCTTGATCACCTCAACCATGGCACGGAACGAGGCTGCCAAAGCACCCAGTTCATCTTTGCTGTCCAAGTCAACACTCACGTTTACGTCCCCAAGCGCGAGCCTCTCGGCCGCGGCTTGCATCGCCCGCACCGGATTTCCGACCAGGCGCGCTATCACGAGTCCCATCCCGATCGCGAGCAATACGCCCACGCTAATGAAGATCAGGATCAGGGTCCTGGTGGAGGCGGCAGCAGCCTCGTTTTCTTTTTCGTGGCCTTCAGCTACGCGCACATTGATGTCGATCAGAGCGCGGAGAGTCTGGCGGCATTCCGTCCCTCGCTTGGAAACCTCGCCATTTAAAAGGGCGAGGCTCTCCGCGTCCCGTCCATTGAGGGCGGCAGAAAGTACTACTCCGCGCAATCTCTGGTATTCCTCCCAAGCCAGCTTGAATTTGGGCAGCGTCTCCTGCTCTTCTTTGGTGAGTACGGTCTTTTCGTAGGAGGCGATGTAGCCATCGAGCTTTTTGGTCTCCGCCAGGACCGATTCGACGAGCTTTTCACGCTCAGCCTGGTTCTTGGTGAGAAATATGCTCCGAATATCGGTCCGAGAGATCAGGAATGACGCATTGGCGTATCCCAGGTCTCGGATCGGTACTAGTTGATCCGCATACAAGGATGTAGAACTCGCGCTGAGTTTCGAGACGCCGGAAAGCCCAACATAACCGATGACCCCCGCAATTGCCGCCACGAGAACAAAGCTGGCCAGCAGCTTTGTGCCGATGTTCAGATTGTTAAACCACTTCATGACATGCCTTCCTTCTTTTTGGTGAGCATTCCGCGTCCGCGCTTCACGCTCTTGTTGACGATTTCAAATGACTGCCGCAGCCGGTCGTTGCACTCCGCCGTGAGCGGCGCACCGTGACCAAAGTAAATGGTCCTGACGGGGCGTTCGCAGATTCTCTTCAGTGCGTCGGCGAAGCCCTCTTCGTAGGTGCTGTCCGGGGAGTGCACCAGCAACGGGCTGTCCCCGGCAAAAAGCACCTGCTCCTGGTGGCAGTATAAGCAGATGGAATCGCTTGAGTGGCCTGGAGTGTGCACTACTTCGAAAACCCGGTCTCCGGCTTTGAACTCTTCGCCGTCCTGGAGCACGCGACCAGCCCCTTCCACGGCACCCGAATAGGCGCATACGGTAGGGTGAAACGTTTCGCGCAAGGCCCTCAACAACTCGACGTGGTCGTAGTGCCCGTGGGTCAATACGATTTGCTCCACGGCCCGCTTGCCAACGCCGGTAGGAGCCTGGCTCAAACTCTCGAGTACCGCCGGATCGCGGCCAACATCCACGAGCGTGTTCACATCCGACATTCCGCTCCAATCGCCCAGCACAAGGTACGCGTTGGAGGAGTAAGTCAGCCCGGAGTTCTGGAGGAGTATCACACGCATTCCGCCACCTCCAATTTGCGGAACAGTTGGCCATGGGGAACCACCTGTTCAAACCACGGCGACGCCTCAGGGGGGAGCTTCTGCGTGTGCTCCGTGACGAAATAGCCGCCTGGGCCAAGTGAGCGGTGGAACATCCGAATGACGTCCAGTCGCTCTGGCTGGGTGAAATGCAGCAAAACGTTCTTGCAGACCACCAGGCTGAATCCGCAATCCACCTCGCGCAGTGAGAGCAGGTTGTGCTGCTGGAACCTCACGCTGCCACGAATCCGGTCATCGAGACGGTATGCGCCGGTAGCGCCCGCCGGTTCGAAGTACTGCTCGAGAACGCCTGCGGGCACTCGTTCGAGGTCTCCGCTGGGATAGACGCCTTGCCGGACGATTTCCCCGAACTGCCCAGTCTCGTCAATGTCCGTTGCAGCAATTCGCAGGTTTCGAAATGCGAAATGCCCAAGCCGCCCGGCCAACAGAATGGCCAGCGTGTAGGCTTCCGGCCCCATGGCGCAGCCCGCGTCCCAGATCTTCGGACGACTGCGCCCAGCCAGTTCCGGCGCGACATGGTCGACCGCCAGTTCGAGCATTTGCAGGTCCCGGAAGAAGAACGTGAAGGCCATCAGAACCGCCTCGATTGTGCAGCTTCGCGAGTGTCTGTTCTGCCGTCATCCAAGTTCAGCGTTTGGCCGATGTCCAATACCAGCAGCAGCCTGCCTTTGAGTTTGTGAATGCCCCGAACCAAATCGCGAATGGCCGGTTCCAGGTTGTCCGGCGGACGTTCAAACGATGACGAGTCCACCTCGACTACATCCCCGATCTCGTCAACCAGGAGGCTGACCGCACCCTCGTCGGTACGGACTACCACGTTCATCGCGGTTCTCTCGTTGTCTCGCGGGGGTAAACTGAGCCTGCGGCGCATGTCCAACGCGGTTACAATCTGTCCTCTAAGGTTGATTAGTCCCTCGATAACGTCCGGCGCCTGAGGCACGCAAGTCATTTGCTGCGCGCGCAGGACCTCCTGGACGCGCAGAACATCGACACCGAAGAACAACTGGTCGACGAAGAAGGTGGAAAACTGTCCACTCGTCTGACCCGCTGCAGGCTTTGGGCTCTTTGTATCGGAAGCCATCGGCTATTTCACCTCTCCTGCGCACACCGGTTCCGGTTCAGCCCCAGCCACCGCGGAACCCAGTCTCGCCAGCGATTCGAGCATGCCCTGTTGGTCGAATTTTGCCTGGCAGTCTTGCAGGCCCGCCGTCTCCGCAGCGAGTGTCTGCATCTGCTCAGCCGAATCGGCCAGCCCCAACATCGGGATTGACTCCCACTCCGGCCTCCCGCGCATGGCCTTGAGTAAGGCCAGCGTGCCATCGGGCGGCAGAGCCAATTCCGCCGCAACGACATCGACGGATTGATGTTCCAGCAGGCGAATCGCCTCGCCGACGTTCGAAGCCTCCAAGACGTGATAGCCAGCCATGTCTAAGCCGCTCCGGATCAGTCCCCGGGAGAACCCAGATGCCGCGGCGAGAAGTATCCGCTTTCCGTTCGCGGGCTCACGATTGCCCCTAAACCAATCCTCGTGGGCGGCGCCGAGCACGTGGTTGAGATCGACAAAATCCGTCACCCGCTTGCTTACAAGGGCCGAGCCAAGCAGGCCTACGCGATCGGACCTCCGACGCACCATCACGGCATCTTCGGCGACATCGAGGATCGTGTCAACCACCACACCGACGCTGTGGTCGCCGTCGTTGAAGACGATCACCTGCAACGGATCGGCCAAGTCCTGGTCTGGCGTCTCAGGCTCCAAGACGGTTCGAAGGGATATGAGGCGTAGAATGCGGTCCCTGTACTGCACCACCTGGCATCCGCCCGCGTGTTCTACGGAGTGCCGGGGGAACTCCTCCAGCCTGGCCACGAGGGACAGCGGAACTGCGAGGCGCTCAAAAGAACCGGAACTGAACAAGAGCAGTCGTTGCAGTTCCGCACTCGACTGCGACTTCAACTCCGTCGCCGCACGAGTTTGCTCCCGGAATTCAGACAACACGCCGGAGCGTTGGCCGATGCCCAACACGTCCAGGATCAGGGCTACGCGGCCGTCGCCCATAATGGTGGCGCCGGCATAAATGGTGAGCCCTTTCAGCTGTTTGCCGAGTGGCTTAACGACGATCTCCTGGGTGTCGTTGATTCCATCTACGACCAGCCCGAACTGCCGGTCTTCCGCTTGCAGGATCACGATGCTGGCAGCTTCGGCAGCGCTGTTTGATTTCAAGCCCAGCACGTGACTCAGGTACACGATTGGCAGCAAACTCCCGCGCCGCCGGTACACAGGCGTTCCGTGCACCATTTCGATGCGCTTTTCCGACGAATCCCGCTCCAGCCGAATCAACTCAAGCAGATTCACTTGCGGAATGACAAAGCGCTCCCCTCCGCTGGTCACCACGAGTCCGGGAATGATCGCTAACGTAAGAGGGATCTTTAATTTGACTGTAGTGCCTTCTCCAGGCCGGTTGAAGATGTCAACGACGCCTCCAATCTTCTCGATGTGGGATTTCACTACGTCCATGCCAACACCACGGCCAGAGAGATTGGTCACCGCTCGTGCCATGGAGAACCCAGGCTGGAAGATCAGGTTAAGGGTGTCTCGTTCGCTTAGTTTCTCGGCCTGTTCGGGCCGCAGGAGCCCTCTTTCAACCGCCTTCTGTTTAACCCGGGCCAAGTCGATGCCTGCGCCGTCATCGGCGATTTCGATGTTGACGTGGCCGCCTTCGTGATACGCCCGTAGGGCTAATTTGCCCTCGGCCGGCTTAAGCGCACGCAGGCGGAAGCCCGGTGATTCAATTCCGTGGTCGCAGGAGTTCCTAACCAGATGGACCAGCGGATCCTTAATGGCCTCGATGATGGTCCGATCCAGCTCAGTCTCGGCTCCGTCCATCTCCAGCCGGATCTGCTTTCCGAGCGCCACCGCCATGTCACGAACGACGCGCGGCAAGTTGTTCCAAACCATCCCGATGGGTTGCATGCGCGTCTTCATGACGCCTGCTTGAAGTTCAGATGTAATCAGATTCAACCGTTGCGATGTAGCGTTTAGAATCGGATCCTCGCGTTCCGAGTTGAATTGGAGGATTTGGTTGCGGGTTAAGACTAACTCGCCCACCTGGTCCATGAGCGTGTCCAGCAGCCCTACACCAACCCGGATGTTCGCATCCACTGCGGCAGAAGACTTCGTGGATTCATCCAGTTTTTTGATTTCGGGTGGCTCGAGAGCAGGCGCATTTTCGGCCGGTCCCGCGACTGCTGCGGGCGAGACTTCGACGCCCGATGGGCTCGGAGGCAGCGGTTTTTCAGGTCTGGTTGTCGATTTTACGGCCGCCCGTAATCCTTCCGTCAGGTCTTCAAACCGGTCCGGACCTTCTCCGCCCCCCGCTTCGATGGATGCCAATACCCTGCGAGTCGAGTCGACAGTGTCCAAAATCAGCGATACCAGGGACGAACTAAGCTCCCGCTCGCCATCCCGCAGTTGGCTTAAGAGATTCTCGGCTTGATGCGTAATCCCTTCCAATGTAGTAAAGCCCAAGAAACCACAGGTGCCTTTGATGGTGTGAATGGTGCGGAAGATGCTGCCCAGCAGCGCCGCGTCTTTAGGGCTCTTCTCGAGCTCGACAAGCTCCTGGTCTAAACGGGAGAGATTCTCGTAACTCTCAACCAGAAACTCACTGATTATCTCCTCATCATGGTTGCTATCGTACATTGGGGTCTCCGGACATTCGGGCAATCGGATGACTTTGCAGACATGAGTTCATTGGAGTATTGGACTTCCGAAGGGGGACTTCGATATTGCGAGCCTGACTGTTCCCGGCCCGACCGCTACCGGCTCGCGTTTGAGTTTCCTTCGGCATCACTTTCTGCTTATCGGCCACATGCGCTTACTACAGGTTTTTGCACATCACTGCGAGGGTAGATACTAGAGTTGGCAAGCAAAACGCCTGAACCGCAGCTTCCTCCAAGTACATTTTTTGCGCCAGCCTAACGTTCAGATTCGGTGTGGGGAATTCCATCAATTCCGCGGGCATTTACGCATTCTTGCGATGACAGTCCCGTCGTGTTCTCGGCGGGCGACGAATTCTCGTCATTCGTTCAATCGACCTGGAACTGAAGCGCCTAAAGCGCGGTGGAGTTTGCAGCTGGGGGATATTGCGCCGGCCTGACCGTCCGGTCACTCTCCGGTTGCCAACACAGTCCGAGCGGCAAATGACCCGCCACACGGGTACGGGAGCGACCCTGCTTTCGAAGAGGCGACATTGATCCGTCCCTCACTCTTCTGTACGTTCCATGCTTGCGCGCTAAGAAGGCATTCCGGAGTTAAAGTGCGAGCGCTCGCAACGAGTCAATTTGGTTTCCACTAACAGGTTGGGCAACGCGGAAGGTTCCATCCGGCAGAACGGACAGAAGATTGACGAACACGCGCTCTGCCTTGGAG